>NZ_JCBCUX010000012.1:0-222359 GCF_059862645.1 Pseudomonas sp. MF08831
CACTGCTCTACCAACTCCTTCTGGGCTTCGATGAACTGAAGCAACTCGCTGTCGAATTCTGCGTAACTCTTTGTTTACCAAGGAGTTTTCCGTTTCGACTGCGCCGGAAGTGGGGCGAATTATAGACAGATATAAAACGCCGTCAACACTTAATTTCAGGTTTATTCGGATTTAAGCGTAATACGCGCAAATGCCTTCTTACCGGCCTGGCAAACGTGGGTAGCGCCCAGCTCGTATATAAAGGTGCGATCAACAACCTCACCATCTATACGCACGCCACCGGAACCCAACAGGTCACGCGCAACCGCCGAGTTCTTCACCAAGCCAGCTTTGTTAAGCACTGCAGCGATCGGCATCGCTTCAGCAGCAGTCAGCTCGATCTCCGGCAGATCATCCGGCAACTCGCCATCCTTCATGCGATTGCCTGCCGCACGGTGAGCACTTGCCGCAGCCTCTTCGCCATGAAAGCGCGCCACAATCTCTTCGGCCAACTTGATCTTCACGTCACGCGGATTGGCACCCGCCTCGACGTCAGCACGCAGCGCATTGATCTCATCCATCGAGCGGAAACTCAACAGCTCAAAGTAACGCCACATCAACGCGTCCGGAATTGAAACCAGCTTGCCGTACATCACACCCGGCGCTTCCTGAATACCTACATAGTTACCCAAGGACTTGGACATCTTCTTGACGCCATCCAACCCCTCCAGCAACGGCATGGTCAGAATGCACTGCGCCTCTTGCCCATACGCACGCTGCAACTCACGACCCATCAGCAGGTTGAACTTCTGATCGGTGCCCCCCAACTCAACGTCCGCGCGCAACGCCACCGAGTCATACCCTTGAACCAGTGGGTACAGGAACTCGTGAATCGCGATCGGCTGATTAGTGGAGTAGCGCTTGTCGAAGTCATCGCGCTCAAGCATGCGCGCCACGGTGTACTGGGATGTCAGGCGGATAAAGTCAGCCGGCCCCATCTTGTCCATCCAGGTGGAGTTGAAGGCCACCTCAGTCTTGGCCGGATCCAGAATCTTGAACACCTGAGTCTTATAGGTCTCGGCATTGTCGAGAACCTGCTCACGGGTCAGCGGCGGGCGCGTTGCGCTCTTGCCGCTTGGATCACCGATCATCCCGGTAAAGTCACCTATAAGGAAGATGACTTGATGCCCCAGCTCCTGGAACTGACGCAGCTTATTAATAAGCACGGTGTGACCCAGGTGCAGATCCGGCGCCGTTGGATCGAAGCCAGCCTTAATACGCAGGGGTTGGCCACGCTTGAGCTTTTCGATCAGCTCGGCCTCGACCAACAGTTCTTCCGCACCACGTTTTATCAGCGCTAGCTGCTCTTCAACCGACTTCATAACAGACCCGCAAGGCTCAGATTCAAAAGGGAACCAACCATACAAGATCAGGGACTAATTACAAGTTTTGCCCTGCGCACGGACACCGTTCAGCAAGCCCAGCGTTCGCAAGCTTGCGCCACAGATGATTTGGTTATATTTTATACAGTTATTTCATCTTCATCATGTCATTCATCTTTTCCATTTCATCTTCAAAGTCAAAATTACTTATGACCACAGAACCGTCTAAAGCGCCGCCGCTTTACCCGAAGACCCACCTGCTCGCCGCAAGTGGTATCGCCGCTCTTCTCAGCCTGGCACTCCTGGTATTCCCTTCCAGTGACGTAGAAGCCAAACGAACATCCCTGAGCCTTGACCTGGAAAGTCCAGTTGAACAACTGACACAAGATCAAGACGCTGCTGAAGCGCAACAAGCCACAAATGCACCAACCGAATCACCCTTTGCGCAGATAGAAAGCACTCCCGAAGACACTCAACAAGCCACTCAAGAGCCGCCTGCGGCCGTTGCGGACAAGAACCCCCTGCACCGCGAAGTGATCGTGGCCAAAGGCGACACTCTCTCAACGCTGTTCGAGAAAGTGGGCCTGCCCGCCTCTACTGTTAATGAGGTGTTGGCGAGCGATAAACAAGCCAAACAATTCACTCAGCTCAAGCACGGGCAGAAGCTTCAGTTCGAGCTGGCACCCAACGGTCAGCTGAACAACCTGCACAGCAATGTCAGCGACCTCGAAAGCATCTCGCTGACCAAAGGCGCCAAAGGCTTTGCCTTCAACCGCATCACCACCAAACCGGTGATGCGCTCCGCCTACATACATGGCGTGATCAACAGCTCGCTGTCGCAATCGGCCGCCCGCGCCGGCTTGTCCCACAGCATGACCATGGACATGGCCAGTGTGTTTGGCTACGACATCGACTTCGCTCAGGACATTCGCCAAGGCGACGAATTCGACGTGATCTACGAGCAGAAAGTCGCCAACGGCAAAGTGGTCGGCACCGGCGCCATCCTTTCGGCGCGTTTCACCAACCGTGGCAAGACCTACACCGCCGTTCGCTATACCAACAAACAAGGCAATACCAGCTACTACACGGCTGATGGCAACAGCATGCGCAAGGCGTTCATCCGCACGCCGGTAGATTTCGCTCGCATCAGCTCGCGTTTCTCCATGGGCCGCAAACACCCGATCCTGAACAAGATCCGCGCTCACAAAGGCGTCGACTATGCCGCCCCGCGTGGCACGCCGATCAAAGCAGCCGGCGATGGCAAGGTGTTGCTGGCCGGACGTCGCGGTGGCTACGGCAATACCGTGATCATCCAGCACGGCAACACCTACCGCACGCTGTATGGCCACATGCAAGGGTTCGCCAAAGGCGTGTCCACAGGCAGTAACGTCAAGCAAGGCCAGGTGATCGGCTACATCGGCACCACTGGCCTGTCCACTGGCCCGCACTTGCACTATGAATTCCAGGTGAATGGCGTTCACGTCGATCCATTGGGCCAGAAGCTGCCGATGGCCGACCCGATCGCCAAAGCCGAACGCGCACGCTTCCTGCAGCAAAGCCAGCCGCTGATGGCCCGCATGGACCAGGAGCGCTCTACCCTGCTGGCCTCGGCGAAGCGCTAAGGTATGCCGCGCTATATAGGTGTGATGTCCGGAACCAGCCTTGATGGCCTGGATATCGCCCTGATCGAACAAGACCCGGCGATCAACTTGATCGCCACGCACTACATCCCGATGCCCGAGACCCTGCGCGCCGAGTTGCTAAGCCTGTGCGCCAGCGGCCCGGATGAGATCGCACGTTCAGCGATGGCCCAGCGACATTGGGTAACGCTCGCCGCCGAGGGCATCCACGCCTTGCTGCAACAGCAGAACCTCAAGCCGGAAGACATTCGCGCCATTGGCAGCCACGGGCAGACGATCCGCCATGAACCGGCCCGTGGCTTTACCGTTCAGATCGGTAACCCTGCGCTGCTCACCGAGCTGACAGGCATCACCGTGGTCAGCGACTTCCGCAGCCGCGACGTCGCCGCCGGCGGCCAGGGCGCGCCGCTCGTGCCAGCGTTTCATGAGGCGTTGTTCGGTGAGCGTGCCGGCAACCGTGCCGTATTAAACGTAGGCGGGTTCAGCAACCTTAGCCTGATCGAGACCGGCAAGCCGGTAGCCGGCTTCGACTGCGGCCCCGGAAACGTCTTGCTGGATGCCTGGATTCACCAACGGCGCGGCGAGCACTTTGACCGCGACGGGCAGTGGGCCGCCAGTGGCAAGGTTGAGCCTCAGTTGCTCAGCCGCCTACTCAGCGACCCCTTCTTCCTCACCAAAGGCCCGAAAAGTACCGGACGTGAAGTCTTCAACCTGAGCTGGCTGCAGCAACACCTCGGCACATTACCCGCGTTTAAGCCTCAGGACGTACAGGCAACCCTGCTTGAACTGACGGCGCTGACCATCGTTGAATCCCTGCAAACCGCACAGTCCGCGACTGAAACGCTGCTGGTCTGTGGTGGCGGCGCGCATAACGCCACGCTGATGAACCGTCTGACGGCGCTGCTGCCGTCCACCCAGGTCAGCAGCACCGCCACTTATGGCGTCGATCCCGACTGGGTCGAAGCCATGGCCTTCGCCTGGCTGGCCCATTGCTGCCTTGAAGGCATTGCCGCCAACCGCCCCAGCGTCACCGGCGCACGTGGGCTGCGGGTACTGGGCGCGATTTACCCGGCCTGACTCCCAGACAGCAAAACGCCGCTTGGCCTTTCAAAGCCAAGCGGCGTTTTTTTATCTGCTATGGATCAGATCGAGAACGAAGACCCGCACCCACACGTCGTGGTGGCATTCGGGTTCTTGATCACGAAACGCGAACCTTCCAGACCTTCCTGGTAATCCACCTCGGCACCTGCCAGGTATTGGAAGCTCATCGGGTCCACGACCAGGCTAACGCCTTCGCGCTCGACGATAGTGTCATCATCGGCCACATCTTCATCGAAGGTAAAACCGTACTGAAACCCTGAACAACCGCCGCCCGTAACAAATACGCGCAGCTTCAAGCGATCATTACCCTCTTCATCGACCAGGCTCTTCACCTTGTGCGCAGCACCGTGGGTGAATTGCAAAGCCGTGGGGGTGAAGGACTCAACGCTCATGCTGATAATCTCCCGGCGTACCGCCGCCATATGCGTAATGGCGGGCATTATCCGCTTCTCCTAGAAAAGCGGTCAACTATTGTTACGGTATATCAATCTGCGTTGCCGCCATTAAAAACACAAAAGGCCCGATCAACGGGCCTTTTGCACAGCAGCAGGCAAGCCTTACGGCAGCATGCCCGCGTGGGACAGGCCCAGCTTTTCATCCAGGCCAAACAGGATGTTCAGGTTCTGCACCGCCTGGCCCGAGGCGCCCTTGACCAGGTTGTCGATGACCGACAACACCACCACCAGGTCGCCATCCTGCGGACGGTGCACGGCAATACGGCAGACGTTGGCACCACGCACGCTGCGGGTTTCCGGATGGCTGCCAGCTGGCATTACATCGACGAACGGTTCGTTGGCATAACGCTTTTCAAACAGCGCTTGCAGATCTACCGAACGATCGACCACGGTTGCGTACAGCGTGGAGTGAATGCCACGAATCATCGGCGTCAGGTGCGGCACGAACGTCAGACCGACCTCCTTGCCAGCGGCACGCCGCAGCCCTTGACGAATTTCCGGCAAGTGGCGGTGCCCTTTTACCGCATAGGCTTTCATGCTTTCGGACGTTTCGGAGTACAGCGAACCCACAGCTGCCCCACGACCGGCGCCGCTCACACCCGACTTGCAGTCTGCGATCAGGCGCGAAGTGTCCGCCAGCCCGGCTTCGAGCAATGGCAGGAAACCCAGCTGCGTGGCAGTCGGGTAGCAACCCGGCACCGCGATCAGGCGTGCTTGCCTGATCTGCTCGCGATTGACTTCAGGCAGGCCGTATACCGCCTCTTCCAGCAATTGAGGCGCGCCGTGCGGCTGGCCGTACCATTTGGCCCATTCGTCAGCATCCTGCAGACGGAAATCGGCTGACAGATCGATGACCTTGGTCCCCGACGCCAGCAGTTCACCGGCCAGTGCATGCGCCACCCCGTGAGGCGTTGCGAAAAACACCACGTCACAGGCGCCAAGGGTCTTGATGTCCGGCACGCTGAACGCCAGGCCGTCGTAGTGGCCTCGCAGGTTGGGGTACATATCGGCCACGGCCAGTCCGGCCTCGGATCGGGAAGTGATAACCACCACCTCAGCTTGCGGATGCTGAGCCAACAGACGCAGCAATTCGACACCGGTGTAACCCGTGCCGCCGACGATACCGACCTTGACCATAAACCTGCCCTCAACGAACCCACTGGAAAGCCGTCGATAATAGGGGCCACATCGCCCTGCGACAACCGTCAACGTGACGTACGGGCGCATGAGCCACTACTATCTTCAGTTACCGTGAACCTGGGAATAACTAGAAATGCTCTATCTATGGATCAAAGCCTTCCACATCGTCGCTATCGTCTGCTGGTTTGCCGGGCTGTTCTACCTGCCCCGCCTGTTCGTCTATCACGCCCAAAGTGAAGACACCGTCAGCAAAGAACGCTTCAGCGTCATGGAGCGCAAGCTCTACCGCGGCATCATGGGCCCGGCGATGATCGCCACGCTGATATTCGGCGGCTGGCTGATCTACCTCAACCCTGCCATCTTTCAATCCGGTGCCTGGATCCACGCCAAACTGACCCTGGTCGTGCTGCTCATCGGTTACCACCATATGTGCGGCGCACAGGTAAAACGCTTTGCCCGTGGCGAAAACACCCGCAGCCATGTCTTTTATCGCTGGTTCAATGAAGTACCGGTTCTGATATTGCTGGCTATCGTAATTTTGGTCGTGGTCAAACCGTTCTAACTTCAATCACTCGGGGTACCTCCAATGTCGCTGCCCGCTTTGCTTGAACAACGTCTGCGCCTGCCCGTGGTGGCTGCGCCGATGTTCCTGATTTCCAACCCACAACTGGTACTGGCCTGCTGTCGCAATGGCGTGGTCGGGAGTTTCCCGGCACTGAACCAACGTGAAAGCAGCGGCTTCAAGGCCTGGCTGGAAGAAATCGAAGCGGGCCTGGCGCAGCTGGATAACCCCGCGCCGTATGCCGTCAACCTGATCGTGCACAACAGCAACCCCCGCCTGGAGGCCGATCTGGCGATCTGTGTGGCGCACAAAGTGCCGATCGTCATCACCAGCCTGGGTGCGGTGAAAGAACTGGTCGATGCCGTGCACAGCTACGGCGGTCTGGTGTTTCACGACGTCACCACCCGGCGCCACGCCGAGAAAGCCGCAGAGGCTGGTGTTGACGGCCTGATCGCCGTGGCTGCAGGCGCCGGGGGCCATGCCGGCACCTGGAGTCCGTTCGCGCTGATCGCCGAGATTCGGCAGTTCTTCGACAAAACCCTGCTGTTGGCAGGCTGCCTCAACCATGGCCACGAGATCCTTGCCGCCCAACTGTTGGGCGCAGACCTCGCCTACTTCGGCACACGCTTTATCGGCACCACTGAAAGCCATGCCCCGGATGCGTATAAAGAGATGCTGCTCACATCGCGTGCCGCCGACATCGTGCACACTCCCGCAGTGTCCGGCGTGCCCGCCAGCTTTATGCGCCAGAGCCTGGAAAACGCCGGTTTCGACCTCGCAGCCTTACAGGGCAAAGGCGAAGTCAACTTCGGCTCCAAGCTCAAGCCGTTGAGCGACGAGGCCAAGGCATGGAAAACGGTGTGGTCTGCGGGCCAGGGCGTCGGTGAGATTGACGATCTGCCCGGCGTCGATGAACTGATTGCCCGCCTGGATGCCGAATACCGCAAGGCCCGCGAACAGGCGACACAACTGCGCTGGCCACGCTGATACACTCGCCAGGCCTGCCGATTGAAGCGGGCCGGCAACTCCCCTCCTTTACCAGTGACAAGGATGCCCGCATGAGCGACAACCGTTTCAAGATCGTGTTTGACGGAGCCTTGCTCCCGGGTGTCGAAAGCACCACGGCCAAACTCAACCTCGCCGAGTTGTTCAAGAGCGATGTCGAGTCGATCGAAAAGCTCTTCACCGGACGCCCCGTTGCGCTCAAGCGTGACCTGTCGCGCGCGGATGCAGAGACCTACCTGACTGCGCTGAAAAACGCCGGTGTTGATGCCCGCATCGAAGATGAGCAGCCCGTGGCGTTCAGCCTGGCCGAAACCCATGAAACGCAGACCAGCGCTGCTGATTTTTCGCGCGCCGCCGCCTCGCCTTACGCGCCACCCCGTGCAGCCGTGGGGGATAGCACCGAGGAATTCGCAACGCTCAAGGTTTTCACCATTCACGGGCGTATCGGTCGCCTGCGCTACCTGGCCTGGACGTTGGTATTGACCGTCGCCATGCTGGTCGCCGCGGGCATTATCAGCACCGCCAGTTTCGCCGTCGCCACCGCCTCGCCAATAGCCGGCGCTATTCTCGGCTCGCTGCTGGGTTTCGCGCTGTTTGTTGCACTGGTCTGGGTCAGCGTGCAAATCGGCGTGCAACGCCTGCACGATCTGGGCTGGTCTGGCTGGCTGTACTTCCTGAACCTGGTGCCCTTGGTGAACAGCGTTTTCCCGCTGTTGCTGCTGGTGCTGCCCGGTAATCCAGGTGCCAACCAATACGGCCCTCCGCCACCACGCAACTCTACTGCGGTGAAGGTGCTGGCTGCCATGTGGCTGGCGTTCATTCCGGTGATGCTCGCCATCCTGGTCACGCTGGGCATGAACGGTTACCTGAATCAATTCGAAGCCAATATGAGCAATAGCTACGAAAGCAGCTCCATCAATGCCGATGACGACACCGATCAAAGCGTCATCGTCGATGAAGAAGACGGCGCGCAAAGTGCTGACGACGCAGCCGAACCTGTAGACTCTCCAGAACAGTGAGAAACGCCCGGCGCCTGTGATGCCTCTGTCACAGGCCCGGCGGCGTTGCGATGGAGAAAGGCATGACCCGTTACGCTCTGATCACCGGTGCCTCCAGCGGCATCGGCCTGGCCTTGGCCGAAGCATTGGCCCGTCGCGGCCGCAGCTTGATTCTGGTGGCCCGCCAGCGTGATCAGTTGGAAAGCATTGCAATCGAATTGACTCAACGCTTTGGCGTCGAGGTGTTGTTTCGCGCCTGCGATCTGGGCGAGCCGCTGCGCCTGTCCGGGTTCCTGCTGGAGCTTGAAGAGGGCGAGCGGCAGATCGACCTGCTGGTCAACTGCGCCGGCATCGGCACCAGCGGACCGTTCCTGGCCCAGGACTGGATGACCGAACAAGACCTGATCGAAGTCAACATCCTGGCCCTGACCCGTATGTGCCATGCCCTGGGCAATGCCATGGCGCTGCATGGCGGCGGGCAGATTCTTAACGTTGCTTCGGTCGCCGCGTTTCAGCCGGGCCCATGGATGAGCAGCTATTACGCCAGCAAGGCGTATGTACTGCACTTCTCCGAAGGGCTGCGCGAAGAGTTGAAGAGTTGTGGCATCAAGGTCTCGGTGCTGTGCCCCGGCCCCACGCGCACAGCCTTTTTTGGTACCGCGCAAATGGACACCGCCAAACTCGACCGCAGCCAACAACTGATGAGCCCGGAAGAAGTCGCGCTTTATACCGTGCGAGCCTTGGAAAGAAACAAAGCCATCATCATTCCCGGGCGGCGCAACCGTTGGCTGGCGTTCAGCCCGCGCCTGAGCCCCCGCTGGCTGACCCGCAAGATTGCCGGCGCGATCAACAAGGCCTATTGCCCACGTTGACGGCCTGGGTACACTCCCCTGCACTTTCACAATGGAGAAACAGCTGTGGATACTCTGTTCACCAAGATCATCAACAGGGAAATACCGGCGAAGATCATCTATGAAGATGACCAGGTCCTCGCTTTCCACGATATTGCCCCGATGGCGCCCGTGCATTTTCTGGTCATTCCAAAAAAGCCGATCCGCACCCTCAATGACCTCACCGAAGACGATAAAGCCCTGGCCGGCCATATTCTGTTTACCGCTCAGCGTCTGGCTGTGGAACAGGGCTGCGAGAAAGGCTTTCGCGTGGTGATGAACTGCAATGAAGAAGGCGGGCAGACCGTTTATCACATTCATATGCACGTACTGGGGCAGCGCCAGATGAACTGGCCACCGGGCTGATCAGCCGTCCTGCAAAGGTCGCGGCCCAGTGCTGCGACTTCATGCCCTTGACTCAACGCAAACGCTTCGCCCTCTCTTGCGGTAAACTGGCCGCCGAGATTCTTCCCGGAGGTCAGCATGACTACCCAACGTCACTACTCGCCGATTGACCGTCTGTTGCTGCAAGCCGACATGGCCATGCGCACGCTGTTGCCGTTCAGCGGCCAACCGTACCGCCCATCGCCCGCAATCGTGCAGCCGGATTCGCAGATGAGCGAGACCGACACCCGCCACGTCGTCGGCCTGATGCGCATCAACCATACCGGCGAAGTCTGTGCCCAGGCGCTGTACCAGGGCCAGGCGCTGACCGCCAAGCTGCCGCAGGTGCGCGCGGCGATGGAACATGCCGCCGAGGAAGAAATCGACCATCTGGCCTGGTGTGAGCAGCGCATTCGTCAGTTGGGCAGCCATACGAGCGTGCTGAACCCACTGTTTTACGGTTTGTCGTTTGGTATCGGCGCTGCTGCCGGCCTGATCAGTGACAAGGTCAGCCTTGGCTTTGTCGCAGCGACGGAACATCAGGTGTGCAAACATCTGGATGAACACCTGGAACAGCTGCCGGCCGAAGACGAAAAGTCCCGGGCCATTCTCGAGCAGATGCGCATCGATGAAGAACACCACGCAGAAAGCGCATTGGATGCGGGCGGCTTTCGCTTCCCGGCGCCGGTGCGGTTTGGCATGAGCCTGTTGGCCAAAGTCATGACCAAGAGCACCTATCGCATCTAAGTGCATTGAATCTGACCCACAAAAAAGGGCGCCACACAGGCGCCCTTTTCTTTTGCCGCTTGGCGATCAACCCAACTCGATGATTTCATAATCATGAGTGATTGCCACACCGGCCGCGCCCAGCATGATCGACGCCGAGCAATACTTCTCGGCCGACAGCTCGATGGCACGCTTGACCTGGGCTTCTTTCAGCGCCCGGCCCTTCACTACGAAATGCATGTGGATCTTGGTGAACACCTTCGGGTCTTCAGTGGCGCGCTCGGCTTCCAGGAAGGCTTCGCAGCTTTCCACGGCCTGGCGGGATTTCTTCAGGATGCTGACCACGTCGAAATTGCTGCAACCGCCGACACCCAGCAGGAGCATTTCCATCGGACGTACGCCCAGGTTACGGCCACCGGCTTCCGGCGGGCCATCCATGACCACCACATGGCCACTGCCCGACTCACCGAGGAACATGGCTTCGCCCGCCCATTGGATGCGTGCCTTCATCGCCCAGACTCCACTGCTAAAAAAGGGTCGCCAGCTTAGCACAGGGCCTTGGAACCGCAGCGTCCTGCCTTCAAAGCGATCAATGACAGCGTTTGCTCGGTAAATTCCTTAATCGAGGCAGAATGTGTCTGGTAAGCTGGCGCCAATTCAATGGCGCATTGCCATCCTTTGTACAGCGTGTATCAATGCCGACATCGCTGGATAAAAAAATAAATCCAACCACACCGTGCAGTCTTTCCGGGATACAACCATGGTTGCTCTTACTCCCACACCCAAGATCAAGAATCTCGACAAGCTGCTGATGCATTGCCAGCGCCGGCGTTATCCGGCCAAGCACAACATCATCTGCGCGGGCGAACGTTCCGAAACGCTGTTCTTCATCATCAAAGGCTCGGTCACTATCCTGATCGAGGATGAAGACGGTCGCGAGATGATCATCGCCTACCTCAATACCGGCGATTTCTTCGGGGAGCTGGGGCTGTTCGAGCAAGCCGGCAAAGAGCAGGAACGCAGCGCCTGGGTGCGCGCCAAGATTGAATGCGACGTTGCCGAAATCAGTTACGCGAAATTCCGCGAATTGGCCCAGCATGATCCCGACATCCTTTACGCCCTGAGCGGCCAGATTGCCCAGCGCCTGCGCGACACCACACGCAAAGTCGGTGATCTGGCGTTCTTTGACGTCACCGGCCGCGTGGCCCGTTGCCTGCTGGAGCTGTGCAAGCAACCGGATGCCATGACCCATCCGGACGGCATGCAGATCAAAGTCACGCGTCAGGAAATCGGGCGCATTGTCGGCTGCTCACGGGAAATGGTCGGTCGCGTACTCAAGGACCTGGAAGAGCGCAACCTGGTGCACGTCAAAGGCAAGACCATGGTGGTGTTCGGTACGCGTTAACCCGCCAGGAAGCCGGCCAGCATCTGACGGTACAAGGTATCCAGCCGGCTGATCGCATCCGGCGCGGGAAAGGCTTCATGCAGTGCGATATGACTGTCGGCACGTACACGCTGGTCGAGGCCGCAGGCTTCATTGAAACGGTTGACCGCTGCAATCAATTCCTCGCGATCGTCATCCAGCAACAGGGCACCGTGCACCAACCCCACCGGGCGGCCGCCGCTCTGTCGCCAGCGCTGGGCGGTGCCCACCATCTTGCGACCGTTGAGGTTGACGTTGTAACGACCGTCGCAAAACGCACCGTCGATTTCACCGACGGACGCGTCACCGCCCAACTCAATCAATAAGTCGCAGATCGGCTGGCACAAACGCTGGTAACCGGTTTCGATGCGCCCTTGATCACCTTCGCTGCGTGGCGGCGCGTACACCAGGGCGATATTGACGGTAGCGCCAGACTGCGGCACCGGCTCACCGCCGGTTTCACGCAGCAACACCGGCCAACCGGCATCGGCTGATACGCGGCTCGCGGCTTCAAACGCGGGCAAGCGGCTCAAGCGACGCGGCATGACCAGCGCTTGGTCGCTGGGCTGCCAGAACAGCAGCCCGAACGCTCGCTCGCCAGCGCAAACGGCCGCCAACAGGTCTTGTTCGGCAGCGAGGCCGGCTTCTACGGTCATCGATAGGGGTTGAATCATCAAACACCTACTTCTCTGAATAGACACAAAACCAATGTGGGAGCTGGCTTGCCTGCGATACAGGCACCTCGGTGTATCAGTTACACCCTGGTGATGCTATCGCAGGCAAGCCAGCTCCCACACAAGCCCGCTCCCACATTGTTGACCGCATTCCAAATCAGTCTAATGTGGAGCCGCTGACCGCCACGCCACGCTCAGGGAAGAACAAACGCTGCAGTTCCGCCCCCGGGTTCTCGGCGCGCATAAAGGTTTCGCCCACCAGGAACGAGTACACACCGCTGATTTCCATCAGTTCCACATCGGCGCGGTTAACGATGCCACTCTCGGTGATAACCAGACGGTCGCGCGGAATTCGCGGCAACAGGTCAAGGGTGTTTTCCAGGCTGACTTCAAAAGTGTGCAGGTTGCGGTTATTGACCCCCACCAACGGTGTATCGAGGGTTTTCAGTGCACGTTCCAGCTCATCACCATCGTGGACTTCCACCAGCACATCCAGGCCAACACTTTTGGCCACGGCTGCCAACTCGGCCATCTTCACGTCATCCAGTGCAGAGACGATCAGCAGCACGCAGTCGGCGCCCAAGGCACGGGCTTCGACGATTTGGTATGGGTCGACCATGAAGTCTTTGCGGATCACCGGCAACTTGCACGCCGCGCGGGCCTGTTGCAGGAACAGGTCGCAGCCCTGGAAGTAGTCGATGTCGGTCAGGACCGAAAGGCAGGTCGCGCCGCCCTTCTCGTAGCTCTTGGCAATCTCTTCAGGAATAAAGAGTTCGCGAATCACGCCCTTGCTGGGTGAGGCTTTTTTGATCTCGGCAATGACCGCGGGCTGCTTGTCCTTGGCCTGCTTTATCAGGGCATTGGCAAAACCACGCGGCGCATCGGCGATCTTCGCCTGAGCTTCCAACTCGGCCAGGCTGACGCGGGCGCGACGCTCGGCGACTTCTTCAGCCTTGCGGGCCAGGATTTTTTCCAGAACGGTCGGAACACTCATCCTTCATTCTCCATCTTGAACACCGCAGTAAAGGCACCCAGTTCTTCGAGCTTCTCGCGAGCGAGCCCGGTGTGCAATGCATCATGTGCGAGGGCCACGCCCTCTTTGAGACTGTAGGCGTGATCGGCGGCATACAGTGCCGCGCCGGCATTGAGCACGATCATTTCGGCAGCTTTCTGGCCGTTTTCCGTTTTGCGACGCCCCAGGGCATCCCGAATCAATTCAAGCGAGGCGGCCGGGCTTTCCACCGACAGGCCATGCAGGCTCTGGCTTTTCATGCCGAGGTCTTCGGGCTCGACCCAGTACTCGGTGACTTGGTCGTTCTTCAGTTCCGCCACAAAGGTCGGGGCTGCCAGGCTGAACTCGTCCAAACCGTCTTTGGAATGCACCACCAGCACGTGCTTGCTGCCCAGGCGTTGCAACACCTCGGCCAAGGGGCGGCACAGCGCCTGACTGAACACACCCACCACCTGATGTTTCACACCGGCCGGATTCGTAAGCGGGCCGAGCATGTTGAACAGGGTGCGCAGGCCAAGGTCCTTGCGCGGGCCGGCGGCGTGTTTCATCGCACCGTGGTGGGATTGAGCAAACATGAAGCCAATGCCGACGCTGTCGATGCAGCGCGCCACTTGTACCGGCGTCAGGTTCAGGTAGATCCCGGCCGCTTCCAGCAAGTCGGCACTGCCGCTCTTGCCAGACACCGCGCGGTTACCGTGCTTGGCCACGGTGCAACCGGCCGCCGCGACCACAAAGGAGGAAGCCGTCGACACGTTGAAGATATTCGCGCCGTCACCGCCGGTGCCGACTACATCGACCACGCCGTCGAGGGTCTTGAGTTCGACCTTGTCGGCCAGCTCACGCATAACCGACACAGCGCCGACGATTTCGTCGATGCTTTCGCTCTTCATGCGCATCGCCATCATGAACGCGCCGATCTGCGCCTCGGTGCATTGGCCGGTCATGATCTCGCGCATCACATCGCTCATTTCAGCGGTGCTCAGGTCCAGATGGCCGACGATACGGCTCAGGGCAGTCTTGATATCCATGGAAAGTCCTTAGCGCGTGCCGCCGCTCTGCTTGAGAAAGTTAGCGAACAGCTCGTAGCCCTGCTCGGTCAGGATCGACTCGGGGTGAAATTGCACCCCTTCGATATTCAGTGTCTTGTGGCGCAGGCCCATGATCTCATCGACCGAACCGTCTTCCAGCTGGGTCCAGGCGGTCAGCTCCAGGCACTCGGGCAGGGTCTCACGCTTGACTACCAGCGAGTGGTAGCGGGTGACCGTTACCGGCAGGTTCAGGCCGTGGAATACGCCCAGGTCTTTATGGAACACCGGGCTGGTTTTGCCATGCATCACCTGGCGCGCGCGAACCACATCACCGCCAAAGGCCTGGCCAATGGACTGGTGGCCCAGGCACACGCCCAGGATCGGCAACTTGCCAGCGAAATATTTGATTGCCTCCAGGGACACACCGGCTTCGGTCGGCGTGCAAGGGCCTGGCGAAACCACGATGCGCTCCGGATTCAGGGCGGCGATTTCGGCGACCGTCAGTTCATCGTTGCGCACGACCTTGACCTCGGCACCGAGCTCGCCCAGGTACTGCACAACGTTGTAGGTAAAGGAGTCGTAGTTATCAATCATCAGCAACATGTGGGTTCAAACCTCTTGAATTCACTGATTTCGAATGACCGCCTTCCGAGAGTGACCCGCTGCCAGACGCACGTTCCGGTTGCCAGGGTTAGCCGGCAAGGGGCGTCAAAACAACGGGTGAAGAAGGCAAATCGGTACAGGTCCGGCCAAGCCGGCAGAGAAAAATGTCAGGCGCGCCAACGCCAACGGGCGTGTGCCTTGACTACTCGCATCAAGAGTTTGCTGATGATCAACACGGGGAGGGTCTCATTCATACGTTCAGGCACAGTAACGTAGCCTCGCCAGCGGTGCAATATGGAGCCGCGAATACGGGGTAATCACGACGAAATCTTTATAGGAAAAAACTGTTTTCTTCACAGAGAACCCTCACTACATTGCTAGTGTTTCGCTTCCGATACAAAAACAACTAAATGGAATTTTGCATGTTCAGACCTCCGTTTTTCGCACCGCTTGCCGGCTGCCTCTTATCACTGGCCTGCGCGCAGGCGTTCGCAGCCTCCTCACCGTATTCAACCATGGTCGTTTTCGGCGACAGCCTGGCCGATGCCGGTCAGTTCCCGGATGGTTCAAATGGCGCCACGCTGCGCTTTACCAACCGCACCGGCCCGACCTTCCAGGGCGATTACGGCCTGGTTTCGTCGACTTTGCTCGGTTCCCGGCTGGGTGTTGCGCCAAACGACCTGAATGCCTCCACCTCGCCGGTTCGCGCGGCGCAAGGCTTGCCCGACGGCAACAACTGGGCAGTCGGGGGCTACCGTACCGACAACATCCTGGATTCCATTACCTCGGTCTCCAACGCGGCGATTCCGCCTGGCAACCCCGGTGGCGGTACGGTGTTGCGCAGTCGCCAGGGTTATCTGCCGGCAAACGGCGGGCGAGCCGACCCCAATGCGCTGTATTTCCTGTCCGGTGGCGGCAATGACTTCCTGCAAGGCCGCGTCCTCAGCCCAGGCCAGGCTGTTGCCGCCGGCGGGCGCCTGGCCGACAGTGCCCAAGTGCTGCAACAGGCCGGCGCGCGCTACATCATGGTGTGGATGCTGCCCGACCTGGGCCTGACTCCAGCCATCAACGGCACGCCGCTGCAGGCGTCGAGTTCGGCCCTGAGCAACCTCTTCAACCAGTCACTGGTGCAGCGCCTGTCTCAGATCGATGCGCAGATCATCCCGTTGAATATTCCGCTGCTGCTCAATGAAGCCTTCGCCAGCCCGGCGCGCTTTGGCCTGGCGACCGGACAAAACCTCACCGGTACCTGTTTCAGCGGTAACAGCTGCACCGCCAACCCGACCTACGGCATTGGCGGCACCAGTCCGGACCCGACCAAGCTGATCTACAACGACTCGGTCCACCCCACCATCGCCGGGCAACGCTTGATCGCCGACTACGCCTACTCACTGCTTGCGGCGCCGTGGGAACTGACCTTGCTGCCGGAGATGGCCCAAGGCACGTTGCGCGCCCATCAGGACGAACTGCGCAACCAATGGCAGGCGGACAACGGCAATTGGCAAGCCGTCGGCCAATGGCGTGCCATCGTGGCCGGTGGCGGCCAGCGCCTGAACTTCGATGATCAAAACAGCTCGGCCAGCGGCGACGGCAATGGCTACAACCTGAATGTCGGGGGCAGCTACCGGCTCGACGAAAACTGGCGCGTAGGCGTGGCAGCCGGCCTGTATCGGCAGACGCTTGAAGCCGGCGCCAGCGATTCGGACTACAAGCTCAACAGCTACATGGGCACCGCTTTCGCCCAATACCAGCAAAACCATTGGTGGGCGGACGCGGCGTTGACCGGCGGCAAACTGGACTTCGACAGCCTCAAGCGCAAGTTCGCCCTGGGCGTCAGCGAAGGCTCCGAAAAAGGCGACACCGACGGCTGGCTCTGGGCCCTCAGCGGCCGCGTGGGTTACGACATTGCCGGCGCCGGCAGCGACTGGCACCTGTCACCGTTCGTCAGCGCCGACTATGCACGGGTCGAGGTCGATGGCTATTCGGAAAAGGACAGTCGCTCCACCGCACTGACCTTTGACGATCAACAACGCGACTCCAAGCGCCTGGGCGTCGGCTTGCAGGGCAGCTATCGCGTCACGCCGCAAACCCAGGTGTTTGGCGAAGTGGCCCACGAGCATGAGTTCGAAAACGACACACAGAGAGTGAAGATGTCGCTCAACAGCGTGCCAGGGATCGATTTCAAGCTGGACGGCTACACGCCACGCAGCAATTCGGATCGCTTAAGTCTGGGCTTCAGCCACAAGCTGACGCAGGAGCTGGCGTTACGGGCGGCGTATAACGTGAGCAAGGATGACAATTTGACCCAGCAAGGGGTGAGTGTGGGGGTGAGTCTGGATTTCTAAACTGCTTGTAAGATCAGCGAAAAACCAATGTGGGAGCGGGCTTGCTCGCGAAGGCGGTGTATCAGCGACACATCCAGTGACTGACACTCTGCCTTCGCGAGCAAGCCCGCTCCCACAGTTGGATCTACATCTGGCTTTAGTTTTGCGGGGTTTGCTCAGCCAACGCCACCGCCCGGAACATCGCACGGCGCTTGTTCAGGGTTTCTTCCCATTCCAGCGCCGGCACCGAGTCGGCGACGATCCCGCCACCCGCCTGCACATGCAGCTCACCGTCCTTGATCACCGCCGTACGAATCGCAATCGCAGTGTCCATGTTGCCGTTCCAGGCGAAATACCCCACGGCGCCGCCGTACACACCACGCTTGACTGGTTCGAGTTCGTCGATGATCTCCATCGCGCGAATCTTCGGCGCGCCCGACAAGGTGCCGGCCGGCAGAATCGCGCGCAGCGCGTCCATGGCGGTCAGGCCTTCCTTCAGCTCGCCGGTAACGTTGGAGACAATGTGCATCACGTTGGAATAGCGCTCGATGACCATCTTCTCGGTGAGCTTTACCGAGCCGATTTCCGAGACGCGGCCGGTGTCATTGCGGCCCAGGTCGATGAGCATCAAGTGCTCGGCGATTTCCTTGTCGTCGCTCAGCAGGTCTTCTTCCAGCGCCAGGTCGGCCTCTTCAGTCGCGCCGCGTGGGCGAGTGCCGGCGATTGGGCGCACGGTGATCAGGTTGTCTTCGACGCGCACCAGCACTTCCGGCGAACTGCCCACCACGTGGAAGTCGCCGAAGTTGAAGAAGTACATGTACGGCGTCGGGTTGAAGCAACGCAGCGCGCGGTACAGGTCAATCGGTGCGGCCTTGAAGTCGATGGACATGCGTTGCGACGGCACTACCTGCATGCAGTCACCGGCGAGGATGTATTCCTTGATGGTATCCACCGCGCGCTCATAGTCATCCTGAGTAAAGCTGGAGCGGAACACCGGGTCGGCAGCCGGTGGACGGCTGAGGTCCAGGCCACGGCGCGGGGTGATCGGCTGGCGCAGTTTTTCCAGCAAGGCTTCAAGGCTGGCCTGGCCTTGCTCGAAGGCATCGGCCTGGGAAGGATCCGCCAGCACAATCGCGTGCATTTTGCCGGCGAGGTTGTCGAACACCACCACCGCGTCGGAGACCATCAGCAGAATGTCCGGCACGCCCAGCGGGTCCGGGTTCGGGCATTTGCCCAGGCGTTTTTCCACGTAGCGGACGCAGTCGTAGCCGAAGTAACCCACCAGGCCACCGTTGAAGCGCGGCAGGCCGGCGATGGTCGGCACGTTGTAGCGCGCCTTGAAGGCCTCGACGAAGGCCAGCGGGTCTTCAACGTCGTGGCTTTCGATCTCGACGCCATCGAGCGTGATGCTCACATGATGGTCGTGCACCCGCAGCACCGTGCGACACGGCAGGCCGATGATCGAGTAACGGCCCCACTTCTCCCCGCCTTGTACCGATTCCAGCAGGTAGGAGTTGGGCTCGTCGGCCAGTTTCAGGTAGATCGACAGCGGCGTATCGAAGTCGGCCAGGGTTTCGCAGGCCAACGGGATACGGTTATAGCCAGCAGCGGCCAAACGCAGGAATTCTTCGCGGATCATGAGGTGCCTCGTGGCTTGAGGGTCAAACGGTCAGGTGTGCAAACGTGCCGCAGCGCGGCCAGGATCAGTCAGGCGCGCCAACGCCAGCGGGCCAGGGCCTTGATGACTTTCATCCAGAGTTTGCGAGTGACCACCACGATGGGGTTTCCAGAAGGGGTTGATTCGATGTCGGGCAACGTTATCTCAGCGCCCGCTCCCAAGCAACCGGGGATTAACAGACGCAGGTCATCAATCACCAGCGCCGGCGCTTCTTCGGCAATCGGTCGGCCATGGTTATAGCCGTAACTGAGGGCCACACACTGCACGCCCGCAGCTTTGGCGGCCAGCACATCACTGCGCGAGTCACCGACAAACAACGACTGGGAGGCCGGGATATTGGCCATTTTCATCACGAAGAACAGCGCCGCCGGGTCGGGTTTCTTCTGCGGCAACGTATCGCCACCGATGATCCAGCGGAAGTAACGGCCGATCTTCATGTGATCCAACAATGGCGCGACAAAACGCTCCGGCTTGTTGGTGATCAGGGCCATTTCCACGCCCTGCTTGTGCAGCCACTTGAGCGTGTCGCGTACGCCGGGGTAAACCACGCTCAGCTCGTGGCCGTTTTCATAGGCCGCGTTGAACAACTCCAGGGCGTGCTCAGCCTCCACATCATCGACACCTTCGGCATCGATGTTGTTGGCCAAGGCCCGGCGCACCAGCATCTGCACGCCATTGCCGACCCACATGCGTACCGACTCGATCCCTGCAGGCTTGCGCCCCAGCTTGAGCAGCATCTGGTCCACCGCCGCTGCCAGGTCCGGCACCGAGTCGATCAAGGTACCGTCCAGATCGAACATCACCAGCCGTGGCAGCTTGCCGGGGAACAGCTGCTCAAAGCCGCTCATGGACGCGCCAGCGCCAGTTCGGCGCGCATCGTGTCGATGACGGCCTGGTAGTCCGGCGCATTGAAGATCGCCGAACCGGCCACAAAGGTGTCGGCGCCGGCGGCAGCGATTTCACGGATATTGTTGACGTTGACCCCACCGTCGATTTCCAGGCGGATGTCACGGCCCGACGCATCGATCAGCGCGCGGGCTTCACGCAGTTTGTTCAGGGTGCCGGGAATGAATTTCTGCCCGCCAAAGCCTGGGTTGACGCTCATCAGCAAGACCATGTCGACCTTGTCCATCACGTACTCAAGCACGCTCAACGGCGTGGCCGGGTTGAACACCAGGCCCGCCTTGCAGCCGCCTTCGCGGATCAGTTGCAAGGTGCGGTCGACGTGCAGCGTGGCTTCCGGGTGGAAGGTGATGTAGGTCGCGCCGGCCTCGATGAAGTCACCGACGATACGGTCCACCGGGCTGACCATCAGGTGCGCATCGATCGGCGCAGTGATGCCGTACTTACGCAGCGCCGCGCAGACCATCGGGCCGATGGTCAGGTTGGGCACGTAGTGATTGTCCATGACATCGAAGTGCACGAAGTCGGCGCCGGCGGCCAACACCTTGTCCACTTCTTCACCCAGGCGGGCGAAATCGGCGGAGAGAATCGATGGAGCGATAACGAAGGGCTGCATGACGCACCTTTTTTGAGCTAAATCACGATGGCGCGCATTGTATACCTCATGCTTTGCTGCGCGCACCGTGACCTAACTCAACGGTTAGTAAGCCGCCCGGTAGATTTTCTCGATATCCGCCGCGCTGAGCTTGCGCGGGTTGTTGCGCATCAAGCGTTCAATGCCCGCTGCTTCCGTGGCCATGGCAGGGATCGCGTCCTCGGGAACCCCGAAGCTGCGCAGGCCTGCCGGGATCTCCACTGCAGCGCACAGTCGCGTCATCGCCTCGACGGCCTGGTCGGCGGCATCGTTGACACTCAAGCTGCTGACATTCACGCCCATGGCCTGGGCAATGTCCTGCATGCGCTCCACACACGCCAACTTGTTCCAGTGCATCACATAGGGCAGCAACAGCGCGTTGCTCACGCCGTGGGCGATATTGAAACGCCCGCCCAGCGGGTACGCCAGGGCGTGCACGGCGCCGACCCCGGCATTGCCGAAGGCCATGCCGGCCATCAGGCTGGCGGTGGCCATGTCGTCGCGGGCCTGCAGATTGGCCGGGTTGGCGTAGGCTTTGGGCAGCGCGTTGGCGATCAGCTTGATCGCGCCAATCGCCAGGGCGTCGGTGATCGGCGAGGCATTCAGCGACAGGTAGGATTCGATGGCATGCACCAACGCATCCACGCCACTGGCGGCGGTGACGCTGCGCGGGCATGTGAGGGTCATTTGCGGGCTGATCAGCGCGACATCCGGCAGCAGATAATCGCTGACAATGCCCTTTTTCAGCTGTGCCGCCTTGTCGGAGAGGATCGCCACATTGGTCACCTCCGAGCCGGTGCCGGCCGTGGTCGGGATGGCAATCAGCGGCGGGCCTTTGCGCGGCACCTGGTCGACGCCGAACAAATCCGCCAGCGCGCCGTGGTAACCGGCATAGGCCGCGACGCTCTTGGCAATGTCGATGGCACTGCCACCGCCCACGCCGATCAAGCCGTCATGCCCGCCTTCGCGGTACACGCGCATGCAGTCTTCGACGATGGCGATTTCCGGGTCGGGCAGCACGCGGTCGAAAATTTCATAGGTACGCTCGCCCACGTGTTCGAGCGCCAGCGCCACGGTGCCGGACTTGACCAGCGCGGCGTCGGTGACAATCAGCGGGTTATCTACATCCAGACGCGTGAGCTCAAAGGCCAGCTGTTCGATGGCGCCAGCGCCGGTCAGCAGTTTGTGGGCGATCTTGAATGAGGAAGTACTCATGTGCGCGGCCTCTTATTAATGATGGGCTGGCACAAGAGTAGCTGGGTATTTTGGGTTGCCTAGCATTCAGGGTCTGAATGGTTATTCCCGACTCAACACATAACCAATGTGGGAGCGGGCTTGCTCGCGAATGCGGTAGGTCAGTCAGTGTATGTGTTACTGATCGACCGCATTCGCGAGCAAGCCCGCTCCCACATTTTGATCTCCTCTGGGCTTTAGACCTGGGCGGTACGCAGTTTTTCGCTACGGCCGCGCAGCCATTCAAGCGTCAGCAACAGCAGCACCGAGAAGGCAATCAACAGCGTGGCCGCTGCAGCAATCGTCGGGCTGAGGTTTTCGCGGATGCCGCTGAACATCTGCCGCGGCAAGGTCGCTTGCTCAGGGCCGGCAAGAAACAGCGTCACTACGACCTCGTCAAACGAGGTGGAAAAGGCAAACAGCGCCCCGGAAATCACCCCCGGCGCGATCAACGGCAAGGTGACCCGGCGAAACGCGGTCAGCGGCGAAGCGCCCAGGCTGGCCGCCGCCCGCACCAGGTTATGGTTGAAGCCCTGCAACGTCGCCGACACGGTAATGATCACAAACGGCACGCCCAGCACCGCGTGCACCACAATCAACGAGAAGAAGCTGTTGCCCAGCCCCAACGGCGCAAAGAACAAGTAACTGGCCACACCGATGATCACCACCGGCACCACCATCGGCGAAATCACCAGGGCCATCACCAGCGCCTTGCCGGGGAAATTGCCGCGCGTCAGGCCAATCGCCGCCAGCGTGCCGAAGACCATGGCCAGCACCGTGGCGGCCGGGGCGACGATGATGCTGTTCTTCAGCGCGCGCATCCATTCGGCCGAGGCGAAGAAATCCTGATACCAGTGCAGCGAGAAGCCTTGCAGCGGGTACACCAGGAAACTGCCGCTGTTGAACGACAGCGGGATAATCACCAACACCGGCAAAATCAGGAACAGCAGGATCAAGCCGCACAGGATCCGCAAGCTGTAGAACCACACCCGCTCCACCGGTGACATATAAGGGCTCAGCATCGCAAGGTCTCCTCAGCTCAGGCGCAGGCGACTGGCGCCCACCAACCGGTTATAGATCAAGTACAGCACCACGGTCGCCAGCAGCAACAAACCGCCCAAGGCCGTGGCCATGCCCCAGTTGATGCTGGTGTTGGTGTAGAACGCGACGAAGTAGCTGACCATCTGGTCGTTCGGGCTGCCGAGCAGCGCCGGGGTGATGTAGTAACCAATCGCCAGGATGAACACCAGCAGGCAACCGGCGCCCACCCCGGCGTAGGTCTGCGGAAAGTACACGCGCCAGAAGCTGGCGAACGGATGGCAACCCAGGGAAATCGCCGCGCGCATGTAGGTGGGCGAGATGCCTTTCATCACGCTGTAGATCGGCAGAATCATGAACGGCAACAGGATGTGCACCATCGAGATGTACACCCCGGTGCGGTTGAACACCAACTCCAAAGGCTGATCGATCAGGCCCATGCCCATGAGTGCGCTGTTGATCAGCCCGCCGGACTGCAGCAACACGATCCACGCCGCCACCCGCACCAGAATCGAGGTCCAGAACGGCAGCAGCACCAGAATCATCAGCAGGTTGCTTTTACGGGCTGGCAGGTTGGCCAGCAGGTAGGCCAATGGATACGCCAGCAGCAGGCAGACAAAGGTGATCACCAGGCCCATCCAGAACGTGCGGGCAAAGATGTCCAGGTAGATCGCCTGATCAGGCGTGGCCGGGGCCACTTCGCCGAGGTCGTCAATGCGGTGATCGACCGCCGCCAGCAGGTAGTACGGCGTAAGGCTGCTGGTGTTGCGCCGGATCGCCTGCCAGTACGCCGGATCGCCCCAGCGTTCGTCGAGGCCTTCCAGCGCTTCTTTATAAGAGCCAGGCGCTTCGGTAAACGGCAGCGCCCGCGCGGTTTTGGTCAGCAGGCTACGGTAGCCGGCCAGTTCCATGTTCAAGCGTTTGGACAGGTCGCCCAAGGTCTGGTTTTTGCGCGCTTCGCCCAGGTCTTCGCTGAGCGCCTGGTAGACCGGCTCACCCGGCAGACCACGACCGTCCCAGGTCTTGACCGCCACCACGGTACGCGGCAAACCGCCTACCACTTCCGGGTTGCCGACGCTTTTGTAGAGCAGCGCAACAATCGGCACCAGAAACACCAGCAGCAAAAACAGCACCAGCGGCGCAATCAAGGCCTGGGCCTTCCAGCGGTTGAGCCGCTCGGCACGCGCCAGGCGCTGCTTGAGGGTGGGGCTGGGAATGGCGATAACCATGGCAAACTCCGGAACTTGAAATGAAAGCACTCTGCCCAACACAGCGAATCTCACATGGGAACGGGCTTGTGTGGGAGCGGGCTTGCTCGCGAATGCGGTGGATCAGTCGCCTCAAGTGTTGACTGTCACACTGCATTCGCGAGCAAGCCCGCTCCCACACTTACCGGTTCCCACAGGATTTAGCGGTGTTGCTGGTTACTTGGCCGCCCACGAATTGAAGCGCTGCTCGAGCTGCTCGCCGTTATCCGCCCAGAAGCTCACGTCGATCTGCACCTGGTTGGCGATGTTTTCCGGCGTGGTCGGCATGTCTTTGAGCACATCCTTGGCCAGCAACGGCACGGCCTGGGTGTTGGCCGGGCCGTAGGCGATGTTTTCCGAGTAGGTCTTCTGCTGCTGCGGCTGTACCGAGAAGGCGATGAACTTCTTCGCCGCTTCGGCGCGGTCCTTGGCCAGACCCTTGGGAATGGCCCAGGCATCGAAGTCGTAGATGCCGCCGTTCCACACCACTTTCAGGTTGCTTTCTTTTTGCACGGCAGCAATGCGGCCGTTGTAGGCCGAGCTCATCACCACGTCACCCGAGGCGAGGTACTGCGGCGGTTGTGCGCCGGCCTCCCACCACTGGATCGACGGCTTGAGCTCGTCGAGCTTTTTGAACGCGCGGTCCTGGCCGTCTTTGCCGGCCAGCACTTTGTACACGTCCTTCGGCGCCACGCCGTCGGCCATCAAGGCGAATTCCAGGGTGTATTTGGCGCCTTTGCGCAGGCCGCGCTTGCCCGGGAATTTCTTGGTGTCCCAGAAATCCGCCCAGCTGGTCGGTGCAGTGGTCAGCTTGTCGGCGTTGTAGGCCAGCACGGTGGACCACACAAAGAAGCCCACACCGCACGGCTGGATCGCGCCCTTCACGTAGTCCGCGCTATTGCCGAACAGCTTGGGGTCGAGGGGCTCGAACATGTCTTCGTCGCAGCCACGGGACAGTTCCGGCGATTCCACCTCGACCAGGTCCCAGGACACGCTCTTGGTGTCGACCATGGCTTTGACCTTGGCCATTTCACCGTTGTACTCACCGGCGACGATCTTGCCGTTGCCCGCGCTTTCCCACGGTGCGTAGAAGGCTTTGACCTGGGCCGCCTTGTTCGCGCCGCCAAAGGACACGACCGTCAGGTCCGGGCCTGCCATGGCCTGTGTCGCGCCCATCAAGCCGATGACCAGGGCGGAATATTTAAGGGATCTCAACATTGTTGTTCTCTCCACGTGCAGGGTTGGTGAAGCCATGGGGCGATTAATTCGCCTCTAGAAGTGGGTCGAGTGCGCGAACGTGCTCGACTTGCCAGCCAATCGGTACCACGTCGCCGACCGCCAGGGCTGGGTCCAGCTCGGCAATCGGTTGTTTCACAAAAAAATCGGTCTTGCCGCAGACTTCCAGGCGCACACGCACGTGGTCGCCCAGGTAGATGAACTCGGCCACGCGCCCGGAGAAGCGGTTCACGCAGGATTCGCTGGAGCCATTGAGGCTGACGCGCTCCGGGCGCACCGACAACGTCACCGGCCCGCCGAGCTGGCCGACATTCACCGCCAGCGCCTCGACCTTTTCACCGCGCGCCAGCTCCACCACGCAACGCTCGCCTGTGTGGCTGTGCAGGCGGCCATTGAGGCGATTGTTCTCGCCAATGAAGTTGGCCACAAAGGTGTTTTTCGGTTCTTCGTACAAGGTGCGCGGCGCGGCAATCTGCTGGATCTCGCCCTGGTGGAACACCGCCACGCGGTCGGACATGGTCAGCGCTTCGCCCTGGTCGTGGGTCACGTACACCACGGTGACGCCCAGGCGCTGGTGCAGGTGCTTGATCTCCATCTGCATGTGTTCGCGCAGTTGCTTGTCGAGGGCGCCGAGGGGTTCGTCCATCAGCACCAGTTGGGGTTCGAACACCAGCGCTCGCGCCAAGGCCACGCGCTGTTGCTGGCCGCCGGAGAGTTGCGCCGGGTAACGCTGGGCGAAGGCATCGAGCTGAACCATGCTCAGCACCCGTTTGACCCGCTCGCTGACGTCGGTCTTGCTCAAGCCACGCACCGACAGTGGAAAGGCCAGGTTCTCGGCGACGGTCATGTGCGGGAACAGCGCGTAGTTCTGGAACACCATGCCGATGTCGCGTTTGTGCGGCGGCACGTTGTTGATGGAGCGCCCGGCCAGCAGGATTTCCCCTGCAGTCGGGGTCTCGAAACCGGCGAGCATCATCAGGCTGGTGGTCTTGCCTGAACCGGACGGCCCGAGCAGGGTGAGGAACTCGCCCTTGCGAATCTCCAGGTTGAGGTCTTTGACGATCAGGTTCTCGCCGTCGTAGCTCTTCTGCACGCCACGAAAGCTGACCAGCACATCATTTGAATCCACCTCGCTCATACCCACACCTTTTGTTTTGGACGGCTGTGGCACAAGCGTAGTCCAGGCGCGAGGCCCCGGAAATCGGGGGCCAGGAGAGATTTGCATCAGCAGGATGGAAGGTTCGGGGTAGGGATTGCCCTACACCGATGGCGGGGATGGGACAGGGCCGCTACAAGGGGCTGGCTACAAGCGGCAAGAATGGGCGCGGCGGTATTTTCGCGGTGTCGTTATTGGGCATGCCGCCTGCCACCGATCATTCTCACGCTGCGCGTGGAAATCATCATGGGTCACAACAGTTTGTGTTCCATGGCGTACTTCACCAACTCAGCCAATGAGGTGATGTTGAGCTTTTGCATCAAACGCGCCTTGTGGGTGCTGATGGTCTTGCTGCTCAGCGCCAACTGCTGGGCGATGTCATTGACGTTAGCGCCTTGGGCCAGGCGCTCGAACACCGAGAATTCACGCTCCGACAGCAGCGAATGCAGCGGCCGCGCGTCGGTGAGGCCGACCTCAAAGACCATGCGGTCGGCCAGGTCCGAGTCGATGTAACGCCCGCCCGCCGCGACTTTGCGAATCGCCGTCAGCAGCAGCGCCGGATCACTGTCCTTGGTGGCGTACCCGGCCGCGCCGACTTTCAAGGCGCGGGCGGCCATCTGCGCTTCATCGTGCATCGACAGCACCAGAATCGCCGGCGGATTGTGCAGCGCGCGGATACGCGCAATCGCTTCCAGGCCGTTCACGCCGGGCATCGAGATATCCAGCAACACCACCTCGCACGCGACATGGCGCAAGGTCTCCAGCAATTGCTCGCCATTGCTGGCCTCGCCGACCACCAGCAGGTCTTTGGCCAGGCCGATCAATTGCTTGATGCCTTCACGGACGATGGTGTGGTCTTCGGCTACCAATACGCGAATCACAGGGGCTTCCTCTTGTGGTTATGCATCCAACGGCACCGTGACACTCAAGGTGGTGCCCTCCCCCGGTTCGCTGTGCAGGCTCAGTTGCCCGCCCATCATCAGCACGCGCTCGCGCATACCGACGACGCCAAAGGAGACCGGGCGACCCTGGGTTTCGACGAACCCGACGCCGTCATCGCTGATGGTCAGCCGCAGGTCGGCGCCCTCCACGCTCAAGGTCAGCTCGACAGTATGCGCCTGGGCATGGCGCATCACATTGGTCAGCGCCTCCTGCAGGATGCGGAACAGGCCGATGGCCTTGGCATCGCTCAGGGCCGGCAGGTTTTCCGGGACTTGTACCAGGCAGGGGATGTGGGTGCGGGCCTCGAAGCGCCGGGCTTGCCATTCGATGGCCGAAGCGATGCCGGCGTCAAGAATCGGCGGGCGCAGCGCGGTCGCCACATCGCGTACGAGCTGGAACAACTGCGCGATCAGCCGCTTCATGCTGTTCAAGCGCTCGTTCAGGCCTGGGTCCAGTTGGGCATAGGCCAGCTCGCACATCGAGGTTTCCAGCTTGAGTACCGTGAGCATCTGCCCGAGTTCGTCGTGCACCTCACGGGCGATACGCGCCTTTTCTTCTTCGCGCACGGTTTCCAGGTGGGCCGACAGCTCGCGCAGTTGTGTTTCGCTTTGCTGCAAGGCGGCCACATAACGGCGGCGCTCGGTGACGTCATTCAGGTAGACCACCAGGTATTCGGCATCGGCAAAGCGCAGGAAACTCAACGACACGTCGGCCGGCAGGATGCTGCCGTCGGCGCGCACGCAATCGGTCGCGAAGGTTTGCGGGCCTTCCTCGCTGGCACGCGCGCGCTTCCACACATTGAGCCAGCGGTCCATGTTCAGGGTCGGGTCGAAATCGATCAGCGGTCGCTCGATCAGCGCGCCCGGCCCATAGCCCAGCATGGTTTCGGCGGCGCGGTTGGCGTAACGCACATGGCTGTCCCAATTGACCCACAGGATGCCGACGGTGCTTTGATCGATGGAGAATTGCGTCAGCCGCAAGGCCTCGGCGCCGGCAGCGCGTGCGGCACTTTCTTCACGGGCAGCCAGCAGGTGGTGTTCGAGCACGCGCTGGTGGCGGCGTTGCCAGAACACCACTGCGAGGCTGGCGAGCAAAAACATCGCCAACAGCAGGCTGAGGTTTTGCCACAGGCCCGGCGATTGCGTCAGTTGCGGGTATTTAGGTTGCAGCCAGCGGCTGTGCAATTGGTCGAGGTCGCGGGCCGGTATCGCGCGCAACGCGCTTTGCATGATGCCCGCCAGTTCCGGCCATTCGCGGCGGGTGGCCACGCGCAGCAATTGCGGCAGGCCGATGTCGCCGACCACCGTCAGCCCGGCAAACTCGGCCTCACCGGCCAAGCGGCTCAATTGCGCCTCATCCACCACGGCATAACGCGCCTGCTGGCTCACCAGCAATTGCAGGGCCTGGCGCTCCATGGGCACGCCTTGCAGGTTGAGGTTGGGATAGTTGCTGCGCAGGTAATCGGCCACCGTGCTGGGCATGCGTACGGCAACGCGAGAAAGCTCGTCGAGTTTTTCCAGCTCTACCGCGCCGCCGCCTTCGCGGATGCCGACGATATGCTGGGGCACGCGCATATAAGGGTCGCTGAATAACCACAGGCGCAAGCCGGCCGGTGTTTGCTGCAGGCCGGGGGCGATATCCACCTCGCCGTCGCGCACAGCAGCGTCCAATTGCTCTTGGCTGGGGAAGTTGCGCCAGGTCAGCTCGATGTTCAGCGCCTTGGCCAACCATTGCATCAGCTCGACATTGGCCCCGGACAAGCGCTGCAGGCGCCGATCGTATTGCGCGTACGGCGCCTGCAATACCAGGCCCACGCGCAGCTCCGGATGCTGGGCCAGCCACTCACGCTGCTGCGCATTGAGCGGCGCCTGCGGTATGGCAGGCGCGGGCGCAGCCTTCGCCATCAAGGCAAAGCACAAACCGCCGATAACCAGCAGACAGCGAAAACCCATGATCCACGTCTCACATCACTGACAAATACTGACCAACCCATTAGGCTGCTGGAATCACTTCTGGCCGGGAATTAACGATGCCCTTTATCCACCGTTCGGCACTGCCAGCATTGTGCCTGTCGCTGCTATTTACCAGCGCCTTTTCTGTGCAGGCCGCCGACGCGCCTGCACCCGCCGCCGAAAAACCGGCTGAACGCCAACCCCTGCCCGAGCGCAGCCAGGAAGAAGCCAGCGCCCTGGAGCGTCAGGTTCCGCAACAGGAACAGCAACAATTGCAGGCCGGCAGCGATTCATTCCTGGCCCTGTGGAGGCCGGCCAACAGCGCCGAGCCCGAAGGCGTGGTGATTATCGTACCGGGCGCCGGGGAAAGCGCTGACTGGCCGCAAGCAATCGCACCGTTGCGGCGCAAATTACCCGACGCCAACTGGGCCACGCTGAGCCTGTCGCTGCCGGACGTGAACGTCGACACCTTGCCGCCGCGCGTCCTGGAATCGCCCAAGGCCGCCGTCGATACCAGCAGCAAAGACGGCAGCACCGCGGCCAAACCCATCGAACAAGCCGCCAGCGCCGAAGCCGAAGGCACCGACCCTGCGGTAGTGCCGGGCGCCGATGAACAAGACAAGACCGACGCCAAACGCATCTTCGACCGCATCGATGCCGCCGTTGCCTTTGCCCAGACCCAGAGCGCACGCAGCGTGGTGCTGCTCGGCCACGGCACGGGCGCCTGGTGGGCGGCGCGTTACTTGAGCGAGAAACAACCGTCCCAGGTGCAAAAGCTGGTGATGGTGGCAGGCAAGACGCCGGCGGCCAGGCAGCCAGACCTGCAACAATTGGCCCCGGCGTTGAAGGTGCCAACGGCGGATGTTTTCTACCAGGACGGCGCTCAGGAGCGCAAAAACGCACTGGCCCGCATCCAGGCCGCCAAGCGTGGGAAGAATGCCGGCTATAAACAGGTGTCACTCAAGACCTTGCCCGGCAACAGTTCGGCTGAGCAGGAACAGTTGTATCGGCGGGTTCGCGGGTGGTTGAACCCGCAGACTGCTGCTGAGTAACCTTGATCTGATAACCCAATCAACTGTGGAAACTGGCTTGCCTGCGATAGCGGGCTGTCAGTGACAACTGTTTAGCTGACACACCGCTATCGCCGGCAAGCCAGCGCCCACACGAATGGAGTTGGCAACTCAGGATTTGTGCTGGTTAGCGAAAATCCCGGCGCTCGCGAATCAACGCGTAAGCGTTATGCAGCTCACGGGTTCGCTCGGTCGCTTCGCGCACCTGTGCGGCGCTGGCGCCAGTGCCGGCAATCTTGTCCGGGTGGTGGCGACTGAGCAGGCGGCGATAGGCGCGTTTGATCACACTCGGTTCGCTGGTGGACGTGACCCCCAGAATCCGCATCGCGTCCTGATAGGCGCCCGCGCGATTGGCCAACGGCTTGCGCTCCTGCACGTAATCGGCAGCCAGCGCCTGCAGCTGCTGAGGCGTCCAGCCGAGCCACTTGCCCCACAGGTCGATCAAGTCGCGCTCGGCGTTATCCACCTTGCCGTCCGCCCAGGCCATGCGCCAACAGGCGCGCAGTAAACCCTCTGCGGCATGGGGCTGGGCCTTGAGCACGCGCAGGTAATGGCGCACTCGGTCGGAACCGGACTTGCCTCGATTGAACGCGCTGATCGCCCGGCGCTGGGCCGACTCGGTCATGTCCAGCGCACACATCTCCTGGCGCGCCTGCTGGATATGCCCATCCACCACGCGGCCATTGCTCTTGGCCAGGCGCCCCAACAGCACGAACAGCAGTTCGTCATTGCGCAACGCCGGGCGCCCGCCCAGGCGCTCGCGCAGTTGCGCCCAACTTTGCAGCTGAAGGCGGCGATCCAGCGCCTGCCCCAGCAATGCTCCCAACAAGGCCCCCGGAATACTGGCAATGGCAAAGCCAGCCCCGGCACCGATCAGTGTCCCTGGCCACAACATCTTATTGCCCCGCAGTCAGCAAGGTTTCAACCTGCGCCAGACGCTCCAGCGTGCCGACATCAATCCAGTGTCCCGTCATGTGTTCCCCCGTTACCAGACCTTTGGCCATGGCCGTGCGCAGCAGCGGCGCCAGCTTGAAGGCACCGGCACTGCAACCCGCGAACAATTGAGGGTCGAGCACTGAAATGCCACTGAAGGTCAGGTTATCGGCACCGGGCGCCGCATCATGAAGCAACCCTTGATCCAGGTAGAAATCGCCGCCGGAGGGGTGATGCGCCGGGTTATCCACCATCACCAGATGCGCCAGCCCCTGAAGTGGCCGGCGCAATTGGGTGAAGTCGTAGTCGGTCCAGATATCGCCATTGACCACCAGGAAGGGCTCGTCACCCAGCAACGGCAATGCCTGGAAAATCCCGCCGCCGGTTTCCAGCGGCTCGCCTTCGGCCGAATACTGGATGCGCAGGCCAAACTGCGCACCGTCGCCCAAGTAGCTTTCGATCTGCTGGCCGAGCCACGCATGGTTGATCACGATTTCGCTGAAGCCGGCCTTGGCCAGCGCCTCAAGGTGATACTCGATCAACCGCTTGCCGCCCGCCAGCACCAGGGGTTTGGGCGTGTGCAAGGTCAACGGGCGCATGCGCTCACCCTTGCCGGCCGCCAGGATCATGGCTTTCATACGCTCGCCTCGACAGGTTGGCGCAGGCTGGCAAGCAGTTCGCCCAACTCGGCCAGCTCAGGACGGTCTGCCAGCACCGCTTCTATATAAGCAAAGAAGCGCGGCACGTCCGCCAGGTAGCGTGGCTTGCCGTCGCGATGGCAGATACGCGCGAAAATACCGATCACCTTGAGGTGACGCTGCACGCCCATCAAGTCACTGGCACGCTGGAATTCTTCGAAATCGGCCTGTACCGGAATGCCCAACTGCCCGGCACGCTCCCAATAGCCCCGTTGCCACGCGCGTACGCGCGCTTTCGGCCAACTGAGGAAGGCATCCTTGAACAAGCACGTGATGTCGTAGGTGACCGGGCCGTAGACGGCGTCCTGGAAATCCAACACACCGGGGTTCGGTTCGCTGATCATCAGGTTGCGCGGCATATAGTCGCGATGCACCAGCACTTTAGGCTGGGCCAGGGCGCTGTCGATCAAGTGATCGCTGACGCGCTGCCACAAGGCCTGCTGCTGGGTATCCAACTCGATACCCAAGTGCCGGCGAACGTACCATTCCGGAAACAGTTCCAGCTCGCGGCGCAACAAGGCGACGTCATAGCTGGGCAGCGGCGCGTCCATCGGCAATTGCTGAAAAGCCAGCAATGCATCGATGGCATCGGCGAACAATGGATCGGCGTTTTGCTCGTCAATCACGTCCAGATAGGTTTTTTTGCCCAGGTCATTAAGCAAAAGAAAGCCGCGCGGCAAATCTTCTGCATAAATTTTTGGCACATTTATTCCTGATTTCGCCAGCAAATCAGCGATATCGACGAAAGGTTTGCAGTTTTCCTGGGGGGGTGGCGCATCCATTACGACGAAACTTTGCCCACCGCCTTCCCACCGGAAGTAACGCCTGAAACTCGCGTCGCTGCTGGCCGCGGTCAATGTGGCCGGGGGTACGGCGCCCCAGTCCTGAGCGTTGAAAAGGATCGGCAACTGCTCATCCAGCCAGACTTTCAGCTGTTGTAAACGTAGATCTTGCTCGGGCATTACAAGGGTCTCCGACGGCGCTAGCCGTCAAGCGGGTCATGCTTTATTATCACGCATCTTTTTCAGACCATCGAGAGGCGTGCGGCCCACACCGCGGGCAGATGGCACGCAGGAAGCCCGGACTAATAAGATGGCATTGAAATCCCCCGCGTTTCGTAGAAAATTTCCGTTGCTGGTAACCGGCAGTCTGCTGGCCATGCAACCTTTCGCCACCTCATTCGTGGTCGCCGCGGAACAGTATGACTGCTCAGTCTCTGCTTCGGGTGCCTGGGATTGCGCGCCGAAAACCGCCGCAGCCCCGTTGCCACCACGCCCGGTGCATGACGGCGCAGCCGTCAGCTCGGCCGGCAGCACGGCGCAAGCCAATGCTGACGGCAGCGCCGAGGCCGAACCGAAGACCGCTCTGGTCACCGAAGCCAAGGGCCGTGGCCTGCGTTCGCGCAGCGCCGACTACAGCCACCTGGACTGGGTGCCTCGCGAGAAGCTGACCGCAGCCCAACTGGCTGAAACCGGTCCTTATTGCTCCGGCGCGTACATCGAACCGGTTCGTCCTGGCATGAACGACAAGACGAACAAGAGCGATGCGCCGACCTTCATCGGTGCCAAGGCCTCGCGTTATGAGCAGGAACAACAGGTCGCGACCCTGGCCGGTGACGTTGTCATGCGTCAGGGCAGCATGCAGCTGGAGGCTCAGGAAGCCAGCCTGTATCAGGCCGAGAACCGTGGCGAGCTGAACGGCAACGTGCGTCTGCGCGACAACGGCGCCCTGATCGTGGGCGACCATGCCCAGGTCCAGCTCGACACCGGTGCCGCCCAGATCGACAACGCCGAATACGTGCTGCACAAATCGCGTATCCGCGGTAACGCGCTGTACGCCAAGCGTGCCGAGAACGCGATCATCCGTCTCAAGGACGGTACGTACACCACCTGCGAGCCGGACAGCAACGCCTGGCAGCTCAAAGGCAACAACATCACGTTGAACCCGGCCACCGGCTTCGGTACGGCGACCAACGCGACGTTGCGGGTCAAGAACATTCCGATCCTGTACACCCCGTATATCTATTTCCCGATCGACGACCGTCGTCAATCCGGCTTCCTGCCGCCAAGCTTCAGCACCGGCAGCGAAACCGGCTTTACCCTGGTTACGCCGTACTACTTCAACCTGGCACCGAACTACGATGCCACGTTGTATCCGCAGTACATGACCAAGCGCGGCATGATGGTGGAAGGCGAATTCCGCTACCTCACCAAGTCCAGCGAAGGTCAGTTCGGCGGCGCGTACCTGAACGATGACAGCGACGAGCGTAAAGGTCAGAGCGACTACGAAAAAGACCGTTACATGGTCAACTGGCAGCACAAGGGCGGTCTGGATTCACGTGTAGCGACGCAGGTCGACTACACCAACATCAGCGACCCTTACTTCTTCCAGGATCTGAAGACCTACCAAGAAGGTGTTCAGCCGCGAGACTACGTCAACCAACAGGGTTCCGTAGCTTATCGTGGCGACGATTTCCAGGCGCGCCTGAACCTTCAGGCCTACCAGCTGGCGACGATCTCTCAGATCACTCCGTATGACCGGTTGCCGCAGATCACCTTCAACGGGATGCTGCCATACCACCCGGGTGGCGTGAACTTCACCTACGAGACGGAAGCTGTCCGGTTTGAACGTAGCCTGGAAAAGGGCACCTTCACCGATGAAGATGGCCTGGTTTCGAATCGACTCGACACATTCGTCACAGGCCTGACCCGTGCAAACGGTACTCGTCTGAACGTTGCGCCGGCTGTTGAATACCCGATGAACTGGACCTACGGCTTCATTACGCCGAAGCTCAAGTATGTCTACACCAAGTACGATCTTGACCTGGACAGCACAGGCAAAGACCAGATCATCGCGCAACAGGCGGCAGCGACGGCGGCCAATCCCTATGCCGGCGGCGTGTTCAAGAGCTCTCAAGATCGCGCCATTCCAGTTGCCAGTATCGACAGCGGCCTGTACTTCGACCGCAACACGAACTGGTTCGGCAAAGACTATCGCCAAACCTTGGAACCACGTGCCTACTATCTCTATGTGCCTAACAAGGACCAGAGCGATATCCCGGTATTTGACACCAGTGAATACTCGTTCAGTTACGGCTCACTGTTCCGCGATAACCGCTTCAGCGGCTCCGACCGGATCGGCGACGAGAACAAGCTGTCGTTGGGCGTAACCAGTCGCTGGATCGAAGACAACGGTTTCGAGCGTCAGCGCGTGTCCGTGGGCCAGGCGGTGTACTTCAAGGATCGACAGGTTCAACTTCCAGGCGTCCTTGCGTCCGACCGTGCAGATGCACAGTCTGACGTTTCCCCTATCGCTCTGGAATACGAATACCGCTACAACCGCGACTGGCGCGCAACCGCCGACTACAACTGGGATACCGAGGAGCACAGCGTTCGTTCCGGCAGCGCGATGCTTCACTACCAGCCAGAAGACAACCCGAACAAGATCATCAACGTCGGTTACCGCTACCGCAACGACCAAGTGGTCTACAACCAGCTGACCGGCAAATGGCAGTTTGGTGGCGACTACGGCACCGAGGGGCAGCCGAACTTCATCAAGGATTACTACAAAATCCAGCAACACGATTTCTCGATGATGTGGCCGATCGTTCCGCAGTGGAACCTGATCACCCGCTGGCAGTATGACTATGCCCGCAACCGTACCCTGGAAGCCTTTGGTGGTTTCGAGTACGACAACTGCTGCTGGAAACTGCGCGTCATCAACCGTTACTGGGTTTCCAACGACGAATACAGCCAGATCGCCCCGCTGAACGAAAAGGGTGACCACGGGCTCTTCTTCCAGATCGTCCTTAAAGGACTCGGCGGCCTGACCGGCGCCAAGGTAGAGAGCTTCCTCGACAAAGGCATTCAAGGTTATCGTGAACGTGAAGATCAAGCTTTCTGATTGTCTGCGCCCACTCGTGCTGGGCGCACTGTTCCTGGGGACCGCTTCGGCACACGCTGCGGTTCAACCGCTGGACAAGGTTGTGGCCATCGTCGATAACGACGTGATCATGCAGAGCCAACTCGACCAACGGGTCAAGGAAGTTCAGCAAACCATCGCCAAGCGTGGCGGCGGCGTACCACCTACCAGCGTGCTGGACCCACAGGTTCTGGAGCGCCTGATTGTCGAAAACCTGCAACTGCAGATCGGCGATCGTTCCGGCATCCGTATTTCGGACGAAGAGCTGAACCAGGCGGTCGGTACTATCGCTCAACGCAACAACATGAGCGTTGACCAGTTCCGCGCGGCACTGGCTCACGACGGTTTGTCCTATGAGGACGCCCGTGACCAGATCCGCCGTGAAATGATCATCAGCCGTGTGCGTCAGCGCCGTGTGGCCGAGCGTGTGCAGGTGTCCGAGCAGGAAGTGAAGAACTTCCTGGCATCGGACCTGGGCAAGATGCAGCTCTCCGAAGAACTGCACCTGGCCAACATCCTGATCCCGACGCCTGACAGCGCCAACGCCGAACAGCTCAATGCTGCCGCCGCAAAAACCCAGGCTGTTTATGACCGCCTGAAAGCCGGTGCTGACTTTGCCCAGACGGCAATTGCCGTGTCCGGCAGTGACAACGCTCTGGACGGCGGTGACATGGGCTGGCGTAAAGCTGCTCAACTGCCACCTCCGTTCGACCGTGAGCTGAGTGCGATGAACGTGGGTGACATTACCCAGCCAGCACGTACGCCAGGCGGCTTTATCATCCTCAAGTTGCTCGGCAAGCGCGGCGGCGAGACCTCGCTGAAAGACGAAGTGCACGTTCGTCACATCCTGGTCAAACCAAGCGAGATCCGCACCGAAGCGCAAACCAAGGAACTGGCCCAGAAGATCTATGACCGCATCGAAGGCGGTGAAGACTTCGCCACGCTGGCCAAGAGTTTCTCGGAAGACCCGGGTTCGGCCCTCAACGGTGGCGATCTGAACTGGATCGACCCGAAAGCGCTGGTGCCTGAGTTCCAGGACGTGATGGCCAAGACCCCGCAAGGCGTTCTGTCCAAGCCGTTCAAGACCCAATATGGCTGGCATGTACTGGAAGTCCTTGGCCGTCGCGCCACTGACAACACCACGCAGGCCCGCGAGCAGCAAGCACTGACCGTGTTGCGTAACCGCAAATACGATGAAGAGCTGCAAACCTGGTTGCGTCAGATCCGTGACGAAGCCTACGTGGAAAACAAGCTGCCAGGCGCCGAGCAAACAGGCACCGACCAGGCAGCACAGTGAAACCCCAGCGTTTCGCGGTAACACCCGGCGAGCCGGCCGGCATTGGTCCTGACCTGTGCCTGCTGCTCGCCTCGCACCCTCAGCCACACCCCCTGATTGCCATTACCAGCCGTGACCTGCTCCTTGAGCGGGCCGCGCAGCTGGGTGTGGCCGTTAACCTGCTGGACGTGTCACCGGGCAACTGGCCCGACCTGCCGGCACCTGCGGGCAGCCTGTACGTTTGGGACACTCCGCTTGCCGCCAAGGTGGTTGCCGGGCAACTGAACAAGGCCAATGCGGCCTTTGTACTGGAAACCCTGACGCGCGCCGGTCAAGGCTGCATCGACGGCGACTTCGCCGGCATGATCACCGCGCCGGTACACAAAGGCGTGATCAACGAATCCGGCATCGCCTTTTCCGGCCACACCGAATTCCTCGCCGAGCTGACCCATACCGCTCAAGTGGTGATGATGCTGGCCACACGCGGCCTGCGCGTTGCACTGGTAACGACGCATTTGCCGTTGCGTGATGTGGCCGATGCGATCACCGCCGAGCGCCTGGAGCGCGTCACGCGCATCCTGCACGCTGACCTGCAACAGAAATTCGGCATTGCCCAACCGCGCATCCTGGTCTGTGGGCTCAACCCGCACGCCGGTGAAGGCGGCCATTTGGGCCATGAAGAAATCGACATCATCGAACCGACATTAGAGCGTCTGCGCCAAGAAGGCATGGACCTGCGTGGCCCACTGCCTGCAGACACTCTGTTTACCCCCAAGTATCTGGAGCACTGCGACGCAGTGCTGGCGATGTACCATGACCAGGGGCTGCCCGTGCTGAAATACAAAGGCTTCGGCGCCGCAGTCAACGTGACACTGGGCCTGCCGATCATCCGTACTTCCGTGGACCATGGCACTGCCCTGGACCTGGCGGGCAGCGGCAAGATCGATACCGGCAGCCTGCACGTGGCCCTGGAAACCGCCTATCAGATGGCCGAGACCCGTATATGACTGAGCATTACCAACACCGGGCGCGCAAGCGCTTCGGGCAAAACTTCCTGCACGACGCTGGCGTAATCGACCGCATCCTGCGCTCCATCCACGCCAAGCCGGAAGACCGCCTGCTGGAAATCGGCCCGGGCCAGGGCGCCTTGACCCAAGGCCTGTTGGCCAGTGGCGGGCAACTGGACGTGGTGGAGCTGGACAAGGACTTGATCCCGATCCTCAACCAGCAGTTTGCCGACAAACCCAATTTCAACCTGCACCAGGGCGATGCGCTGAAGTTCGACTTCAACAGCCTCAACGCTGCGCCCAGCAGCCTGCGGGTGGTGGGCAACCTGCCGTACAACATCTCCACGCCGCTGATTTTTCACCTGCTGAACAACGCAGGAATCATCCGCGACATGCACTTCATGCTGCAAAAAGAAGTGGTTGAGCGTTTGGCGGCGGGCCCTGGTGGTGGTGATTGGGGCCGTCTGTCGATCATGGTTCAGTACCACTGCCGCGTAGAGCACCTGTTCAACGTTGGCCCTGGCGCGTTCAACCCGCCGCCGAAGGTCGACTCGGCCATCGTGCGCCTGGTGCCTCACGCCGTGCTGCCGCACCCGGCCAAGGATCACAAACTGCTGGAGCGCGTGGTACGCGAGGCGTTCAACCAACGCCGCAAAACCCTGCGCAACACGCTCAAGGCCCTGCTCAGCAATGCCGAAATCGAAGCCGCCGGCGTCGATGGCAGCCTGCGCCCCGAGCAACTGGACCTGGCCGCGTTTGTGCGCCTGGCTGATCAGCTTGCGATCCAGCCCGCGCCGACCGTGGAATAAGCTGTAACTCGATACAAATGTGGGAGCGGGCTTGTCCGCGATGGCGGTGCATCAGTTACACATTCAGTGACTGACACTGCGCATTCGCGGGCAAGCCCGTTCCCACATTTGCTCAGCGTTATACCGATAACGCTTGCCAGCTGCCCGACACATGTCTGGCCTAGTGCCCTCCTCATGGCCTAGACTGATCCGCATCTGCTGTCCTCCGCTTTTGCTTTTAAGGCCTCTTGCATGTCCGATCCTCGCTACCAGATCGACGTCAGCGTCGTCACCCGCTTCCTGGCGGACCAATCGCAACCCGAACACAACCGTTTCGCCTTTGCCTACACCATCACGGTGAAGAACAACGGGCAGGTGCCGGCCAAGCTGCTGTCGCGCCACTGGGTAATCACCGACGGTGACGGCCAGGTCGAGGAAGTGCGCGGCGCCGGCGTGGTTGGCCAGCAACCGTTGATCGACATCGGCGCCAGCCATACGTATAGCAGTGGCACAGTGATGACCTCCAAAGTCGGCACCATGCAGGGCACTTATCAGATGAAAGCCACTGACGGCAAACTGTTCGACGCTGTCATCGCGCCCTTCCGCCTCGCCGTGCCGGGAGCCCTGCACTGATGACGACGTACGCGGTCGGCGACCTGCAAGGCTGCCTGGAACCCCTCAAGTGCTTGCTGGAGCGAGTTGCCTTCAACCCGGCGAGCGACCGCCTGTGGTTAGTGGGTGACCTGGTCAATCGTGGGCCCGAATCCCTGCAAACCCTGCGCTACTTATATAGCCTGCGTGATTCCCTGGTCTGCGTCCTGGGCAACCACGACCTGCACCTGCTGGCGGCCGGCAATAACATCGAGCGCTTGAAAAAAGGCGACACGCTGCGCGAGATCCTCGAAGCGCCGGATCGCACCGAGCTGCTGGAGTGGCTGCGTCGGCAAAAGCTCATGCATTACGACGAAGGCCGCAACATGGCTTTGGTCCATGCGGGCATCCCGCCCCAGTGGACGGTGAAAAAAGCCCTCAAGTGCGCTGCCGAAGTCGAGAGCGCCCTGGCCGATGACAACCTCTACACCGCCTTTCTTGACGGCATGTACGGCAATGAGCCGGTCAAGTGGGACAACGACCTTACCGGCGTGGCCCGCCTGCGCGTGATCACCAACTACTTCACCCGCATGCGCTTTTGCACCGCCGAAGGCAAGCTGGACCTCAAGAGCAAGGAAGGCGCCGACACCGCCCTGCCCGGCTACAAACCCTGGTTCGCCCACAAGGAGCGCAAGACCCGTGACACGAAGATCATCTTCGGCCACTGGGCGGCCCTGGAAGGCAAATGTGATGAACCCGGCGTGTTCGCCCTCGACACCGGCTGCGTGTGGGGCGGCGCCATGACCCTGATGAACATCGACACCGGCGAGCGCCTGAGCTGCCAGTGCGAATCCCCCCTTTCTGTGACACAGCCGGCCGCCAAGCCATAGGAGCCCGCCATGAGCGAATTCAAACGTATCCCTCCCGAACAAGCCCAGGCGCTGCGCGAGCAAGGCGCGGTGGTGGTCGACATCCGCGATCAGCCGACGTATGCCGCCGCGCACATCAGCGGTGCGCAACATTTGGATAACACCAACATTGCCGACTTCATCCGTGCCGCCGACCTCGACGCGCCGGTGATCGTCGCCTGCTACCACGGCAACTCCAGCCAGAGCGCGGCCGCCTACCTGATCAGCCAGGGCTTCTCTGACGTGTATAGCCTGGACGGCGGCTTTGAGCTGTGGCGTGCGACCTATCCTGCAGAAATTGCCTCAGGCGATTCGCAATAATTTTTTTCACACCCCGCTACCCCGCGTGACGCTTGGGCTCGCGCCGTTTCTGACGAACGGCGCAGCCAAACTAATTACGTATCCCACCTTGACCTCCCGGATTCCGAACTATCCTTAAGCGCAGGCCATCCGAATCAGGGGAGAGCCGGTACACCGGCGTGCGGGTCATCGGTAGCGTTTCAGGGTGTTTGGGGGGAAAACGGCCATTGGTTGATCACCAATGACTGCCAGCATCGACTGATTGACCCGGCGTCGGCTCCACGTATCGAGCGAGGTGACGACGTCATGAGTATCTTTAGCCACTTCCAACAACGCTTCGCGTCCACACAGCAGGAAGAACTCACGCTGCAAGAGTATCTCGAGCTGTGCAAGCAGGACCGCAGTACCTACGCGTCTGCCGCCGAACGTCTGCTATTGGCGATTGGTGAGCCGGAGCTGGTGGAAACCGCGAATAATTCGCGCCTGTCGCGAATATTTTCCAACAAGGTGATCCGCCGCTATCCGGCCTTTGAAGACTTCCACGGCATGGAAGAATGCATCGACCAGATCGTCTCCTACTTCCGCCACGCCGCCCAAGGCCTGGAAGAGAAGAAACAAATCCTCTACCTGCTCGGCCCCGTCGGCGGCGGTAAGTCGTCTCTGGCTGAAAAGCTCAAACAGCTGATCGAGAAGGTGCCCTTCTACGCGATCAAGGGCTCGCCGGTCTTCGAGTCGCCTCTGGGCCTGTTCAACGCCACGGAAGATGGCGCGATCCTCGAGGAAGACTTTGGCATTCCACGGCGCTACCTCAACACCATCATGTCGCCTTGGGCCACCAAGCGCCTGGCCGAGTTTGGCGGTGACATCAGCCAGTTCCGCGTGGTGAAACTCTACCCGTCGATCCTCAATCAGATCGGCGTGGCAAAAACCGAACCGGGCGATGAGAACAACCAGGACATCTCGGCGCTGGTGGGTAAGGTCGATATCCGCAAACTCGAAGAATTCCCGCAGAACGACGCCGACGCCTATAGCTACTCGGGCGCGCTGTGCCGGGCCAACCAGGGCCTGATGGAATTCGTGGAGATGTTCAAGGCGCCGATCAAGGTGCTGCACCCACTGCTGACCGCCACCCAGGAAGGCAACTACAACAGTACCGAAGGCCTGGGCGCGATCCCGTTCACCGGGATTCTGCTGGCCCACTCCAACGAATCGGAATGGCACACCTTCCGCAACAACAAGAACAACGAAGCCTTCATCGACCGGATCTACATCGTCAAGGTGCCCTACTGCCTGCGCGTCAGCGATGAGATCAAGATCTACGACAAGCTGTTGTTCAACAGCTCGCTGGCCAAGGCGCATTGCGCGCCCGATACCTTGAAGATGCTCGCCCAGTTCACCGTGCTGTCACGCCTCAAAGAGCCGGAGAACTCGAATATCTACTCGAAGATGCGCGTGTACGACGGCGAAAACCTCAAGGACACCGACCCCAAGGCCAAGTCGATTCAGGAATACCGCGACACCGCAGGCGTGGACGAGGGCATGAACGGCCTATCCACTCGTTTCGCGTTCAAGATCCTGTCCAAGGTCTTCAACTTCGACCCGCACGAAATCGCGGCCAACCCGGTGCATCTGCTCTACGTGCTGGAACAGCAGATCGAACAGGAGCAATTCCAGGCCGAAACCCGCGAGCGCTACCTGCGCTTCCTCAAGGAATACCTGGCGCCGCGCTATATCGAGTTCATCGGCAAGGAAATCCAGACCGCCTACCTGGAGTCCTACAGCGAATACGGCCAGAACATCTTCGACCGCTACGTGCTGTATGCGGACTTCTGGATTCAGGACCAGGAATACCGCGATCCGGAAACCGGCGAAATCCTCAATCGCGTTGCCCTCAACGAGGAGCTGGAGAAGATCGAAAAACCCGCCGGCATCAGCAATCCGAAGGATTTCCGCAACGAAATCGTCAACTTCGTGCTGCGCGCCCGCGCCAACAACAACGGCAAGAACCCAACCTGGCTCAGCTACGAGAAGCTTCGGGTGGTCATCGAGAAGAAAATGTTCTCGAACACCGAGGATCTGCTGCCGGTCATCAGCTTCAACGCCAAGGCCAGCAAGGAGGACCAGCAAAAACACAACGACTTCGTCACTCGAATGGTCGAGCGTGGCTACACCGACAAACAGGTACGGCTGCTCTCCGAGTGGTACCTGCGGGTTCGTAAATCACAGTAAGGCAGCGACAGGCGTGTACTGCCGGGCCTTTGGCCTGGCAGCTGACCGCTTGTCTCTAAGCTTCCAGCTCGCGGCTTGAAGCTTGTAACGTGAAGCTGCCCGGAGGGCTCCCCATGAGCTATGTGATCGACCGACGCCTCAATGGCAAGAACAAGAGCACGGTAAACCGCCAGCGTTTCCTGCGGCGTTACCGTGACCACATCAAAAAGGCCGTTGAAGAGGCCGTCAGCCGCCGCTCCATCACCGACATGGAGCATGGCGAGCAAATCAGTATTCCCGGACGCGACATTGACGAACCGGTGCTGCACCACGGTCGCGGCGGCAAGCAGACCGTCGTGCACCCCGGCAACAAGGAGTTCACCACCGGCGAACATATCCAGCGCCCCCAAGGCGGTGGCGGCGGTAAAGGCCCAGGCAAGGCGGGCAATTCCGGCGAAGGCATGGACGAGTTTGTGTTCCAGATCACCCAGGAGGAATTCCTGGAGTTCATGTTCGAAGACCTGGAGCTGCCCAACCTGGTCAAACGCAACCTGACCGGCACCGACACCTTCAAGACCGTTCGCGCCGGCATCAGCAACGAAGGCAACCCGTCCAGGATCAACATCATCCGCACCTTGCGCTCGGCCCATGCCCGGCGTATCGCGCTGTCAGGCAGCAGCCGCGCCAAATTGAAACAAGCGAAGGAAGAGTTGGCGCGCTTAAAACGCGAAGAACCAGACAACTTCGGCGATATCCAGGCCATCGAGGCAGAAATAGAGAAACTCAGCGCGCGCATTCACCGCGTGCCTTTCCTCGACACCTTCGACTTGAAATACAACCTGCTGGTCAAACAACCCAACCCCAGCTCCAAGGCCGTGATGTTTTGCCTGATGGACGTGTCCGGTTCGATGACCCAGGCGACCAAGGACATCGCCAAGCGCTTTTTCATCCTGCTGTACCTGTTTCTCAAGCGGAACTACGACAAGATCGACGTGGTGTTCATCCGCCATCACACCAGCGCCCGGGAAGTGGATGAAGAGGAGTTTTTCTACTCGCGGGAAACCGGCGGCACCATCGTGTCCAGTGCGTTGAAGTTGATGCAGGAGATCATGGCCGAGCGCTATCCGGCCAATGAATGGAATATCTACGCGGCTCAGGCGTCCGACGGCGACAACTGGAACGACGACTCGCCGATCTGCCGCGATATCCTGATCAACCAGATCATGCCGTTTGTGCAGTACTACACGTACGTCGAAATTACTCCCCGTGAGCACCAAGCCCTGTGGTTCGAATATGAGCGTATCGGTGAAGCCTTTGCCGACACTTTCGCCCAACAGCAACTGGTCTCGGCCGGCGATATCTACCCGGTCTTCCGTGAACTCTTCCAGCGCAGGTTAGTGACATGACCGCCAAAAAAGAGCATAAGCGCCAACCCATTTCCACCGGCTCCGAGTGGACCTTTGAACTGATCCAGGCCTATGACCGGGAAATCAGCCGTATCGCGGCGGGTTATGCCCTGGACACCTACCCCAACCAGATCGAAGTGATTACCGCCGAACAGATGATGGATGCCTACGCCTCAGTCGGCATGCCCTTGGGTTATCACCATTGGTCCTACGGCAAACACTTCCTGAGTACGGAGAAGTCCTACACACGCGGCCAGATGGGCCTGGCCTACGAGATCGTCATCAACTCCGACCCGTGCATCGCCTACCTGATGGAAGAAAACACCATCTGCATGCAGGCGTTGGTGGTTGCCCATGCGTGCTACGGGCACAACAGCTTTTTCAAGGGCAATTACCTGTTCCGCACCTGGACCGATGCCAGTTCGATCATCGATTACCTGGTGTTCGCCAAGCAGTACATCATGCAATGCGAGGAACGCCACGGCATCGACGCGGTTGAGGACCTGCTCGACTCCTGCCATGCGCTGATGAACTACGGCGTTGACCGCTACAAACGCCCGTACCCGATTTCTGCCGAGGAAGAACGCCTGCGCCAGAAGGAGCGCGAGGAGCACCTGCAGAAGCAGATCAACGACCTGTGGCGCACCATTCCGAAGAAAACCGGGAAAAACAGCGATAAAGACAATGCACGCTTCCCCGCCGAACCTCAGGAAAACATCCTGTATTTCCTGGAAAAACACGCGCCGCTGCTGGAGCCGTGGCAGCGCGAAATCGTGCGTATTGTGCGCAAAATCGCCCAATATTTTTATCCACAGCGCCAGACCCAGGTGATGAACGAAGGCTGGGCGACGTTCTGGCACTACACCTTGATGAATGACCTGTACGACGAAGGCCTCGTCACTGACGGCTTCATGATGGAGTTCCTCACCTCCCATACCAGCGTGGTGTTCCAACCCGGCTTCGACAGCCCGTACTACAGCGGCATCAACCCCTATGCACTGGGCTTTGCCATGTACCGCGACATCCGGCGCATGTGCGAACACCCCACCGAAGAGGATCGCCGCTGGTTCCCGGAAATCGCCGGCAGCGATTGGTTGTCGACCATCAAGTTCGCCATGAGCAGCTTCAAGGACGAGAGCTTCATCCTGCAGTACCTGTCACCCCAAGTGATTCGCGACCTCAAACTGTTCAGCATCATGGACGACGACCTCAAGGACGACCTGCTGGTGCCGGCCATTCACGACGAGCCCGGCTACCGCACCATCCGCGAGACATTGGCGGCGCAATACAACCTGGGCAACCGCGAGCCCAATGTGCAGATCTACAGCATCGATGTGCGCGGCGACCGCTCGCTGACCCTGCGTCATCAGCAGCACGACCGCAAACCCTTGGGCGAATCCACTGAGGAGGTACTCAAGCACCTGCATCGGTTGTGGGGCTTCGATATTCACCTGGAAACCCTGCAGGGCGACCAGGTGATGAAGACTCACCATGTGCCACCGCGCAGCGATCACAGCGACAACGACTACGGCCGCCTGGACCTGGCCGTCGTTCATCTCTGAAACAGCAAAGCCTCCATTGGTCAGGCACAGGCGGTATCCTGTGCCGCTAATGGAGGCTTTTTCATGAAAATCTACACAGTCGGCGGCGCGGTGCGTGATCGCCTGCTCGGCATCGAGGTCACCGACATCGACCGCGTGGTCGTCGGCGCAACCACTGAAGAAATGCTCGCCAAGGGCTACAAGCCGGTGGGTGCTGACTTCCCGGTATTCCTGGACCCGAAAAACGGCGACGAGTACGCCCTGGCTCGCACCGAGCGCAAGAGTGGCCGGGGTTATGGCGGCTTTGTGTTTCATGCCAGCCCCGAGGTCACGCTGGAAGAAGACCTGATTCGTCGCGACCTGACCATCAACGCCATGGCGGAGGACGGTGACGGCAACCTGACCGATCCGTACCACGGCCAGCGCGACCTGCAGGCGCGCATTCTGCGTCACGTTTCCCCGGCGTTCGCCGAAGATCCACTGCGTGTACTGCGTGTTGCGCGCTTCGCAGCGCGTTATGCCCATCTGGGTTTCACGGTAGCGCCTGAGACGCTCGGCCTGATGCGCCAACTCAGCGAGTCCGGCGAATTGGAAGCCCTGACGCCCGAGCGTAGCTGGAAGGAAATCTCCCGGGCCTTGATGGAAGATCAACCTCAGGTGTTCATCCAGGTGCTGCGCGACTGCCATGCGCTGAAAACCCTGATGCCGGAAGTGGACGCGTTGTTCGGCGTGCCGCAGCCGGAGGCCCATCACCCCGAGATCGACACCGGCCTGCACACCTTGAGCGTGCTGGAACAGGCCGCCCTGCACAAACAACCCCTCACCGTGCGCTGGGCCTGCCTGCTGCATGACGTGGGAAAGGGCCTGACGGCTGTGGATAAGTTGCCGCAGCATATTGCTCATGAACAGACAGGCTTGAAGCTGATCAAGGCGGTCAACGAACGCTTCAAGGTGCCAAAGGATTGCCAGGAGTTGGCACTGCTGGTGGGCCAATATCACACTCATGGCCACCGCGCTCTGGAACTCAAGGCCTCGACATTGCTGGAACTGCTGCAGAGTTTTGACGTGTATCGCCGGCCTCAGCGGTTTGAGGAGTTCGTGGTGAGCTGTGAAATGGATGCACGCGGCCGCAAGGGCCTTGAGCAACGAAGTTATCCACAGGCGGATTATTTGCGCGGCGCGGCCAAGGTTGCGCGCGAAGTCGCGGTGGCGCCCCTGCTGGAGAAAGGCTTCAAGGGACCTGCGCTGGGCGAGGCGCTCAAGCGCGAGCGGCTCAAGGCGCTGAAAGCCTACAAGGCACACTACAACGTGTAGCAAGCAAGCTTTGTGGCGAGCGGGCTTGCCCCGCGTTGGGCTGCACAGCAGCCCCAGTAAAGGCGTTGAAATTTGCTGGTAAAACTCAGCGCCTGTTGTGGGGCTGCTACGCAGCCCGACGCGGGGCAAGCCCGCTCGCCACTGGGATTTGCGAGCCGGCGTCCACCTTTGAATCCGGGCAGACGGGCGTTACAGGAGATTTTTCGGGGTGAGTGGCTGGTTTTGCCATTCAAACGCGACAGGTGCCAGCACCTGGTCGATCTGCGCATCGCGCCACAGCTCGGCCAATGTCTTGCCCACCTCAGGATGCACGCGCTCCGGCGCCATCAACGACAGCGGCCATAACACAAAAGCGTTTTTGAGGATTTCTGCGCGCGGCAGGATCAAGCCGTCAAAATTCCCGACTAATTCGCCGTACAACAGCACGTCGATGTCCAACGGTAGCCCTTTGCGGTCCGGTGCATAGCGGCCATTGTCAGCCTCGATGAATTTCAACCGGCGATCCAGCTCCATCAACGGCAAGTCGGTATAGGCCGACACCACCAGGTTGAAAAACGGTCCGCTTTTGATCCCCACCGGCTGGCTTTCGAACACAGGTGAGCAGCGCACATCCGTCAAGAAGCTCGCCAATGCATCCAGGCCGGCGCGCAGATGGCGCTCGCGTTCGATATTGCTGCCAAGGCCAAGGTAAACCTGAGTTAGCGACATCCGCGCTCGATCTCCACGCCCACGCCTTTGGCTGCCGGCACGGCACCCGGCTTGGTCAGCTTGAGGCGCAACCAGGGAATCTGGAATTCGCTCATCAACACTTCAGCCAGGCGTTCGGCGAAGGTTTCTACCAGCTGGTACTGGGACTGCTCGGCAAAGGCCTGAATACGCGCGGACACGCTGGCGTAATCGAGCGCCAGGGTCAGGTCGTCGCCCGCGGCGGCAGGGCGATTGTCCCAGGCGAAACTCAGGTCCAGGCGCAGGCATTGCTTGATGCCGCGCTCCCAGTCGTAGGCCCCGATCACGGTGTCGACTTCCAGGCCTTCGATAAACACTCTGTCCAAGCTCTTCTCCGCAGCACGACAAGGGCGCGTTGCCCCGTTAGAATCAGGGCGTCCTCGCCCGGAATAGTTAGCATGTTTTGGTCACTGGCGATTCTCGCCTACCTGCTCGGCTCGCTGTCCTTCGCCATTTTGCTCAGCCGCCTGACGGGAAATCCCGACCCGCGAATGAGTGGCTCAGGCAATGCCGGTGCTACCAACATGTTGCGCCTGGCCGGCAAAAAACTCGCCGTGCTGACGCTGCTGGGCGATATCTGCAAGGGCCTGTTGCCCGTACTCATCGCCAGCCTCGCCGGCCTCACCCTGCAACAGCAGGCCTGGGTGGGCGTGTGCGCTGTCCTCGGCCATCTGTTTCCGCTTTACTTCCGCTTTCGCGGCGGCAAGGGTGTCGCCACGGCGGCCGGCATGCTGCTGGGGATTTACCCTCCAGCGGCGCTGCTGGCGGTGCTGGCCTGGCTGTTGACGTTCTACCTGACCCGCACCAGCTCGCTGGCCGCACTGATCGCCACGCCGCTCACCCTGCCATTGCTGGCCTGGCAGGCGCCTGCAGCGCTGTTGCCGATGAGCGTGCTGACGCTGCTGATCGTCTGGCGCCACCGCGGCAATTTACGCGACCTGTTTGCCGGGCGCGAACGGCATTTTTAAATACGTTCGATGAGCCCGGCTCACGTGAGCCCTTACAGCGGTGAAAGTTGCTCCATCGGCCAGCGTGCCTGCACGCTGATCGCCAGGCTTTCGTGCTGCCCGGCTTGCAGACGCTGGCAACCGGCGTAGGCGATCATTGCACCGTTGTCGGTGCAGAACTCAGGGCGCGCATAAAACACGTCGCCGTGCATGTCGCCGAGCATTTTTTCCAACGAGGTGCGCAGCGCTTTGTTGGCGCTGACGCCGCCTGCGATCACCAGGCGCTTCATGCCCGCCTGTTTCAGGGCGCGCTTGCACTTGATGGTCAAAGTCTCCACCACGGCCTGCTGGAACGCCAGTGCGATGTCGCAACGGGCTTGCTCACTGTCGTCCCCGGCGCTGACGCTTTGCTGCCAGGTGTTCAGTGCGGAGGTTTTCAAGCCGCTGAAGCTGAACATTAGGCCCGGGCGATCGCACATCGGACGCGGGAAGGTGTAACGGCCCGGCACGCCTTTTTCGGCAAGACGCGCAATTTCCGGACCGCCGGGATAATTGAGGCCCATCATCTTCGCCGTCTTGTCGAACGCTTCACCGGCGGCATCGTCCAGAGACTCACCCAGCAGCGTGTATTGGCCAATCGCATCGACCTGAACCAGCTGCGTATGCCCACCCGAAACCAACAAAGCGACGAACGGGAACTGTGGCGGTGTTTTTTCCAGCATGGGCGCCAGTAAATGGCCTTCCATGTGGTGCACGCCGAGGGCCGGAATGCCCCAGGCGAACGCCAGCGCCTGGGCGCAAGAAGCCCCAACCAGCAGGGCTCCGACCAATCCGGGGCCGGCGGTGTAGGCAATCGCGTCGATCTCGGTCGGCACGCAGCCGGCCTCGTCCAGCACCTGGCGAATCAACGGCAGCATGCGCTTGACGTGATCGCGGCTGGCGAGCTCCGGCACCACGCCGCCATAGGCGCGGTGCAGGTCGATCTGGCTGAACAGTGCATCGGCCAAAAGCCCGCGTTCACTGTCGTAAAGTGCGACACCGGTTTCGTCGCAGGAGGTTTCAAGTCCCAGTACTAGCATGGGTTTGCGCCTTGTAGAGGCTGAATTCGAAGGCGCGCATAATAGTCGTCACTCCCCCTCCCGACTAGCGGTTTTCGATCAGAGGCTTTGCATTCCGGGCAATGAGGGGTTAACATCCGCAACCCTTAAAAACCGACGACCTCAGCCGCGAATTTTTTGCGACGAGAACGTTGATTCCCGGTAATGAAAGAAGGTAGCTCTGGATGCCAGCCGTCAAAGTAAAAGAGAACGAACCCTTCGACGTAGCTCTGCGTCGTTTCAAGCGCTCCTGCGAAAAAGCCGGTGTTCTGGCTGAAGTTCGTAGCCGCGAATTTTATGAGAAGCCAACTTCTGAGCGTAAGCGCAAAGCAGCAGCCGCTGTTAAGCGTCACGCTAAGAAAGTTCAGCGCGAGCAGCGCCGCGCCGTTCGTCTGTACTAATACACAGACTTACGTAGCAAGCTTCTGCCAAGCCCGGCCCTCAGCCGGGCTATTGGCATTTGCGGATATCGCTTGATGCTTCACCGTCGACGCCGCACACGCGACCGAGACACTGCTTCACACGTCAGGACTGGCTCTTTTGCCAGCGGTGCGCGTCTCTTCTGACGAGCCTAACAAGGCTACTGACGAGCACACTCATTCTTCAAACAGACGATCAACTGTGTCGGCTGTGCCCAACGATGCGTTTCCGAGGCCCGCCATTGGCCAACACCGGACGCTCGGGCAACATTTCCAGGCCGAACACTGATAGAAATTAACGTCAGTGAATGTTCGGCAGATACACTCCCTGACAGCCCAACCAGACGACAGTTGATCGAGCCGCACAATGTGTGCGCCTGAGCACTTCGCGGGCCTCATTGATACGCAGTGATGACGAGAACGCCATGGCCGGGCTAATTCCCCAGAGCTTTATTGACGACCTTCTGAACCGCACCGACATCGTCGATGTTGTCAGCTCGCGCGTGCAATTGAAAAAAGCCGGCAAGAATTACACCGCCTGCTGCCCGTTCCACAAAGAAAAGACCCCCTCGTTCAGCGTCAGCCCCGACAAGCAGTTCTACTACTGCTTCGGCTGCGGCGCGGGCGGCAATGCCCTGGGCTTTCTCATGGACCACGACAACCTGGACTTCCCCCAGGCTATCGAGGACCTGGCCAAAGCCGCCGGCATGGAAATCCCCCGCGAAGAAAGTGGCCGCCCGCACAAACCGCGGCAACCCACCGACTCGCCGCTGTACCCGCTGCTGACGGCCGCTGCCGACTTCTACCGTCAGGCGCTCAAAAGCCATCCGCAGCGCAAGGCCGCTGTCGAATACCTCAAGGGCCGCGGCCTCACCGGTGAAATTGCCCGGGACTTCGGCCTCGGTTTCGCGCCGCCAGGCTGGGACAACCTCTACAAGCACCTGAGCAGCGACACCCTGCAGCAGAAAGCCATGATCGACGCTGGCCTGCTGGTGGAAAACGCCGAGACCGGCAAGCGCTATGACCGCTTCCGCGACCGGGTGATGTTTCCGATCCGCGACAGCCGTGGCCGGATCATCGCGTTCGGCGGCCGCGTGCTCGGCGACGATAAGCCCAAGTACCTGAACTCCCCGGAAACCCCAGTGTTTCACAAGGGTCAGGAACTCTACGGACTGTTCGAAGCGCGTAAAAACAACCGCAACCTTGATGAAATCATCGTGGTTGAGGGCTACATGGACGTGATCGCCCTCGCCCAGCAAGGACTGCGCAATGCCGTGGCCACCCTGGGCACCGCCACCAGCGAAGAACACATGAAGCGCCTGTTTCGCGTGGTGCCCAGCGTGCTGTTCTGCTTCGACGGCGACCAGGCCGGCCGCAACGCCGCCTGGCGTGCGCTCGAGGCCACGCTGTCGAGCCTGCAGGATGGCCGCCGTGCGCGTTTTCTGTTTCTGCCGGAAGGTGAAGACCCGGACACCCTGGTGCGCTCCGAAGGCACCGACGCGTTCCGCGCGCGCATCAATCAACATGCGCAGCCGCTGGCGGACTATTTCTTCCAGCAATTGACCGAAGAAGCCGACCCGCGCTCTCTTGAAGGCAAGGCCCACATGGCCACGCTCGCGGCGCCGTTGATCGACAAAGTGCCGGGCGCCAACCTGAAATCACTGATGCGCATGCGCCTGCTGGAAATCACCGGCTTGAGTGGCGAGGCCGTCAGCCAGCTGGTGCACAACGCACCGCAAGACGCACCGCCGGCTTACGACCCAGGCATGGATTACGACGCCATGCCGGATTACTCGGACTTTCACCAACCGCAGGAGGCCTACGCGCCCCAGCAGGAGTGGACACCGAAGAAACCCGGCGCCGGCGGCAAGAAATGGGACAAGAAACCCTGGAGCAAGAACGGCAAGCGCGGTGATCGCGATGAAGCCTACGCGCCACGCACGCCGGTGGCGGTGGAGGCCCCGACGCTTATTGCGTTGCGCACGCTGATCCACTACCCGCAATTGGCGAAGAAAGTTGAGAGCGCCGATCATTTTGCCAACGAGAGCAACACGTACGCTCAGGTACTGATCGCCTTGATCGAGGCGGTACAGAAAAATCCTAAGCTAAACTCAATTCAGTTGATGGCTCGCTGGCATGGCACCGAACAAGGCCGCCTCTTGAAAGCACTCGCAGAAAAGGAGTGGCTAATTGACGGCGATAACCTTGAACAACAGTTTTTAGACACCATTACTAGGTTATCCGCGGGTCAGCACACGCAGACCCTCGATGAACTCATCAAGAGAGCAAGGCAGCCGGGATTATCGGCTGAAGAGCAGATTCAGATAGCAAAACAGATGCGCGACCTCTTAAAACAGAATGTTTCCGCATCAAACCCGACCTCAGCTGGCGTGTGAGGTCATAGCTCGGGTATAATCCTCGGCTTGTTTTTTGCCCGCCAAGACCTTCAGTGGATAGGGTGTTATGTCCGGAAAAGCGCAACAGCAGTCTCGTATCAAAGAGTTGATCACACTGGGTCGTGAGCAGGGTTACCTGACTTACGCCGAGGTCAACGACCACCTGCCTGAGGATATTTCAGATCCAGAGCAGGTGGAAGACATCATCCGCATGATTAACGACATGGGGATCAACGTATTCGAAACTGCGCCAGATAAGGATTCCCTTATGCTGGCCGACGCCGATACTGACGAGGCCGCGGCCGAAGAGGCAGCAGCAGCGTTGGCAGCAGTGGAGACCGATATCGGTCGCACGACGGACCCTGTGCGCATGTACATGCGTGAAATGGGTACGGTCGAGTTGCTGACACGCGAAGGCGAAATTGAAATCGCCAAGCGTATCGAAGAGGGCATCCGTGAAGTGATGGGCGCAATTGCGCACTTCCCTGGCACGGTTGACCACATTCTCTCCGAGTACACCCGCGTTACCACCGAAGGTGGCCGCCTGTCCGACGTTCTGAGCGGTTATATCGACCCGGACGATGGCATTGCGCCGCCTGCTGCCGAAGTACCGCCGCCTGTCGATGCGAAAGCCGCGAAAGCCGACGACGATTCCGAAGACGACGATGCTGAAGCCAGCAGCGACGACGAAGATGAAGTTGAAAGCGGTCCGGACCCGATCATCGCTGCCCAGCGTTTCGGTGCGGTTTCCGATCAAATGGAAATCACCCGCAAGGCCCTGAAAAAGCACGGTCGTGGCAACAAGCAGGCCATTGCCGAGCTGATCGCCCTGGCTGAGCTGTTCATGCCGATCAAGCTGGTGCCGAAGCAATTCGAAGGCCTGGTTGAGCGTGTTCGCAGTGCCCTTGAGCGTCTGCGTGCCCAAGAGCGCGCAATCATGCAGCTGTGCGTACGTGATGCGCGCATGCCGCGTGCTGACTTCCTGCGCCAGTTCCCGGGCAACGAAGTTGACGAAAGCTGGACCGACGCACTGGCCAAAGGCAAGGCGAAATACGCCGAAGCCATTGGTCGTCTGCAGCCCGATATCATCCGTTGCCAGCAGAAGCTGACTGCGCTTGAGACTGAAACCGGTCTGACGATTGCCGAAATCAAGGACATCAACCGTCGCATGTCGATCGGTGAGGCCAAAGCCCGCCGCGCGAAGAAAGAGATGGTTGAAGCGAACTTGCGTCTGGTGATCTCCATCGCCAAGAAGTACACCAACCGTGGCCTGCAATTCCTCGATCTGATCCAGGAAGGCAACATCGGCTTGATGAAGGCTGTGGACAAGTTCGAATACCGTCGCGGCTACAAGTTCTCGACTTATGCCACCTGGTGGATCCGTCAGGCGATCACTCGCTCGATCGCCGACCAGGCCCGCACCATCCGTATTCCGGTGCACATGATCGAGACGATCAACAAGCTCAACCGTATTTCCCGGCAGATGTTGCAGGAAATGGGTCGCGAACCGACCCCGGAAGAGCTGGGCGAACGTATGGAGATGCCTGAGGATAAAATCCGCAAGGTATTGAAGATCGCTAAAGAGCCGATCTCCATGGAAACGCCGATTGGTGATGACGAAGACTCCCATCTGGGTGACTTCATCGAAGACTCGACCATGCAGTCGCCAATCGATGTCGCCACTGTTGAGAGCCTGAAAGAAGCGACTCGCGACGTACTGTCCGGCCTCACTGCCCGTGAAGCCAAGGTACTGCGCATGCGTTTCGGCATCGACATGAATACCGACCACACCCTTGAGGAAGTCGGTAAGCAGTTTGACGTGACCCGTGAGCGGATCCGTCAGATCGAAGCCAAGGCACTGCGCAAGCTGCGCCACCCGACGCGAAGCGAGCATCTGCGCTCCTTCCTCGACGAGTGATACCAGAACCCCCGGCCCAGGCCGGGGGTTTTGCTTTGTGCAGATCACTTTCTACAGATTAACTGCCGCGCAACACCCCTCCCCGCAATGCCCGTCTACACTCGAAACATTCCCCGTGCCATAACGAGACCGTTATGCCCAGACTGCCGACCGTGATACTGCTGTCGCTGCTCACCTGGACCGCAACGGCTGGCGCGTTGACTCTCACCGATGAAGAGCGTGGCTGGCTGGCGGACCATCAGGAGCTGCGACTGGGAGTGGACACCTCTTGGCCACCCTTCGAATACCGTGACGAAAATGGTCGTTATCAGGGCCTTGCCGCCGACTATGTACGCCTGATCCAGGACCGCTTGGGCGTCAGGATCAAACTGATCGAGCCCGCCAACTGGACCGCCGTGCTCGAACAGGCCAAAAACAACCAGCTCGACCTGCTGCCCGGCACCATGTCCACCCCGGAGCGCCAGGGTTTCCTGGCCTTCACACGGCCTTATCTGGACTTTCCCATCGTCATCCTCGCCCACGAAGGCGGCGCCAAACCGCGCGACCTCAAGGACCTTTACGGGCTGAAGATCGCCGTGGTGGAAAACTACGCACCCCACGAACTGCTGCGCACCCACCATCCCGACCTCAATCTGGTGGCCATGCCCAACGTCAGCTCGACGCTGCAAGCCCTGGCCACTGATGAAGTGGATGCGGTCGTCGGCGACCTCGCCTCCAGCGTCTGGAGCCTGCGCCAACTCAAACTCGATGGGTTATACGTCAGCGGTGAAACGCCCTACCGTTATCAACTGGCAATGGGCGTTCCGCGCGATGAGAAAATGCTGGTGGGTATCCTCGACAAGGTGCTCGCGGACCTCAGCTCGGACGAAACCGACGCCATCCAGCAACACTGGGTAGGCAGCTTCACCGATCACCGCACGTTCTGGGCCGACCTGCTGATGTACGGCCTGCCAGCCGTGCTGCTGTTGAGTACCGTGCTGGCCATCGTGATTCGGATCAATCGTCGGCTCAGTTCGGAAATATCCCGGCGGGTGGCCCTTGAGCAAGAACTGCGCAGCAGCGAATACCACTACCGCGGCCTGGTGGAGAGCCTGTCCGCCATTGCCTGGGAAGCCAGCATCACAGACTTCACCTACAGCTACGTGTCGCCGCATGCCGAGGACCTGCTCGGCTACCCCCGCGCGCATTGGCTGATTCCAGGGTTCTGGCGCAACATTATCCACCCCGCCGACCTGACCCGCGCCGAGGCCTACTGCTACCGAGAAACCCGTGCCAACCGCGACCACAGCCTCGATTACCGAGTCATCACCGCCGACGGGCGCTGCCTGTGGGTACGCGACATTGTCAGCCTTATCGAGCACGGCCACGAGCCGGTGCTGCGCGGCTTGATGATCGATATCAGCGAAGCCAAGCGCACCGAAGAAGCCCTGCAGCTATCCGAGCAGAAATTTGCCTCGGTGTTCCAGCAATGTCCGGACATCCTGGTGATTGCGCGGATGTCCGATGGCTGCCTGCTGGAGGTCAACAAGGCGTTCGAAGACCAGATCGGCCTGAGCGCCGAAGACGTGGTGGGCAAGACCGCCACAGAATTGAATATCTGGGGCATTCCGGGCGTCGGGCCCGACCTGCTGCAACGCGTGCAGACCACCAGCATCCGCAACCTCGAGATGTCGTTCCGACGCAGCAATGGCCAGGCGTTTACCGGGCTGATCTCGGCGGAACCGTTCCAACTCGACACCACCGAGGCCTTGGTGGTGGTGGTGCGCGATATCACCCAGCTCAAGGAAACCCAGCAACAACTGCAAACCTCGGAAGAGAAATTCGCCAAGGCCTTCCACGCCTCACCCGATGGCCTGCTGCTGAGCCGTCAACGTGACGGGCTGCTGATTGAAGTGAATGAGGGCTTCAGCCGACTTACCGGTTTCACCAGTGTGACCTCGCTCGACCAGTCAACCCTGGACCTGGGCATCTGGGTCGATCTGAACGAGCGCAAGCACATGCTGGAACTGATGCGTCGCGATGGTTTTGTGCGCGATTTCGTCTGCCATATACGCCGCAACGACGGGCAGATTCGCCTCTGCGAAGTGTCCAGTCGCCCGCTGCCCATCGGCGATGAAGAATGCATGCTGACCATTGCGCGAGACATCACCGAACGCCAGTTCATGCAGGAAAAACTGCAACAGGCCGCCACGGTATTCGAGAGCACTGCCGAGGGTGTGTTGATCACCGACACCCGACAGAACATCAGTGCCGTCAACCGCGCGTTCAGCGAAATCACCGGGTACAGCGAAGCCGAAGCCCTTGGCAGCACGCCGCGCCTGCTCGCCTCCGGCCTGCACGACAGCGCCTTCTATGCGGCCATGTGGCACCAGTTGACCGCCCAAGGGCACTGGCAGGGCGAGATTTCCAACCGCCGCAAGAACGGCGAGCTGTACCCCAGTTGGCTGACCATCAGTGCCGTGCGCAACCATGAGCAATTGATCACCCACTTTGTCGCCGTGTTTGCCGACATCTCCAGCCTCAAGCACGCCCAGGCGCGCCTCGACTACCAGGCACACCATGACCCACTGACCGGATTGCCCAACCGCAACCTGTTCGAAAGCCGGTTGCAGGCCGCACTGAATGGCCAGCAGGAAAGCGGCAACCAAGGCGCGGTGCTGTTTCTCGACCTGGACCGTTTCAAACACATCAATGACAGCCTCGGCCACCCCGTCGGCGACCTGCTGCTCAAGGACATCGCCGTGCGCCTCAAGGAGCAGCTGCGCGATGTCGACACCGTGGCACGCCTGGGCGGCGATGAGTTCATCATCCTGCTGCCCGGCCTGCAACACGCCAGCGATGCCGGGCACCTGGCCAATAAGCTGCTGGCCTGCTTCACGCCGCCGTTCCAGGCCGGCGAGCACGAATTCTTTATCAGCGCGAGTATCGGCACCAGCCTGTACCCGCAGGACGGCACTGACGTCGCCACCCTGGTGAAAAACGCCGACGCGGCGATGTACCGCTCCAAGGCCAAGGGCCGCAACCGCGTCGAAAGCTACACCCGTGACCTCACCGCCCAAGCCAACGAGCGCGTGGCCCTGGAACACGAACTGCGCCGCGCCATCGAGCGTGAAGAGTTATTTTTGTATTACCAACCCAAGCTGAGCCTGATCACGCAGGAATTGATCGGCGCCGAAGCCCTGATCCGCTGGCGCCACCCAACCTTTGGCGACGTGCCGCCTGAGCATTTCATCGCCCTCGCCGAAGAAAACGGCATGATCCTGCAGATCGGCGATTGGGTACTGGAACAGGCCTGCCAACAGCTGCACGCCTGGCAAACGGTTTATGAGGGCTTCGGCCCACTGTCGGTTAACCTTGCCGGCGCACAACTGCGCCACCCCAACCTGCTCGCGCGCATCGAACAGCTGCTGCGCGACTACCGCCTGGAGCCCGGCTGCCTGCAATTGGAGATCACCGAAAACTTCATCATGAGCCAGGCCGAGGAAGCCCTGGAAGTGCTGCACCAACTCAAACGCCTGGGCGTGCAGCTGGCGATTGACGATTTCGGCACCGGCTATTCATCCCTCAGCTACCTCAAGCGCCTGCCGCTGGATTTCCTCAAGATCGACCAGTCCTTCGTGCGCGGCTTGCCCGACGATCCGCACGACGCCGCCATCGTGCGCGCCATCATCGCCCTGGGCCACAGCATGCAATTCACCATCATCGCCGAAGGCGTGGAAAACCCCGCGCAACAAGCCTTCCTTGCCGCCGAGGGCTGTGAACAGATGCAAGGCTACATCGTCAGCCTGCCCCTGCCGCCCGAGCTTTTTGCCGAGGCTTTTCTTCATCTGAGCGTTTCAGACTTTTCGGATGGCACAGCAGGGAAACCATCGTTATAATCCGCGACCTGTTACAAGGGCCTATAGCTCAGTTGGTCAGAGCAGAGGACTCATAATCCTTTGGTCCACGGTTCAAGTCCGTGTGGGCCCACCAAACAAAAAAGCCGCGCATTGCGCGGCTTTCGCGTGTCTGGCGTCTGGAAAAGGCGACGCTGGCTCTCACGCAATTGTCTGCAATGAAAGATTTGTTAATTGTCGTCAACTGCTGCGGCACAGACCATGGCCGGCCACTCAACAAGCACGAGGAACCCGGCTCCATGCCACCCGCCAACCGCTCACCCCGCGCCTTAGTCCAGTCTATTTTTACCCTCAGCCTGCGCACCGCAGGCGCTCTTGCCATCACCCTCGCAACCCTGGGCAACGCACACGCAGCATCGCCCGCTCCAGCCACCATCAAGGCGTACAAACTCTGCACCGGCGCAGATAACGCCTCGCACGTGCTGGAGGGCACCATCGACCAGAGCATGCGCAACGAGGTCACTGCCATTCATTTCAAGACCACCCCGGCGCACGCTTCTTACGATTGGCATAACGATCCCGAGCCGCAATACGTCATGACGCTGTCCGGCACTCTGGCCTTCGCCACCCGAGGCGGCGAGACGTTCACTCTGCGCCCCGGTGAAGTGCTGGTTGCCGAAGACAACACCGGCACCGGCCATCGTTGGAACCTGATCGACGACCAACCGTGGCGCCGTGGCTACGCAGTGCTCAAGCCTGGCGCGCCGGACTCGTTTATCCCGAACGATCCCGCCGCCGCGAAAGTCTGCAAGGCGCCTTGATCTCGCAGATCACAGCGCTCTAGACGGGCACAAGCCTGTAACATGGCGACCCATTGCCGCCCGCACTGGAGCCCTGCCCTTGCCCGTCCTCGATGAAATCGATCGCCAACTGATCGCCGCCTTGCAGATCAACGCCCGTGAAAGCGTGGCCATGCTCGCCCGACAGTTGGGCATCGCGCGCACCACGGTGACGTCGCGCCTGGCGCGCCTGGAGAAAACCCAGGTGATTACCGGTTACGGCGTGCGCCTCGGGCAGCGTGTGGTCGATGGTGGCTTGCAGGCGTATGTCGGGATCACCGTGCAAGCGCGCTCGGGCAAGGAAGTGTTGCGTCGGTTGAGTGCAATGGCGCAGGTGCAGCAGCTGTGTGCGGTGAGTGGCGAATTTGATTACGTGGCCTGGCTGCGCACCGATTCACCGGAGCAACTGGATCAATTGCTGGACCAGATCGGCAGTGTCGATGGCGTGGAAAAAACCACCACGTCGATCATCCTCAGTAACAAATTGGACCGTGGTCAGCCAGTCTGACCACCTTCTTCGTCACTCTGACTGAAAACAATCCAATACGACGACACTTTGCGTCTTATTAACGAACGCTACGCTCCCTAAACTGGCTGCCATCTTTTCCTATACTCAACGGGCCACATCCCGCCGAGTCGCCAGTAAGGTCAGCCATGAGCATTCCGTCCAGCACCATCAGCAAGACCCATCGCCACCCCGCCGACGGTAAAAAACCCATCACCATCTTCGGCCCGGACTTTCCGTTTGCCTTTGATGACTGGATTGAGCATCCGGCCGGCCTGGGCAGTATCCCGGCCGCCAACCATGGCGCTGAAGTGGCGATTGTCGGTGCGGGGATCGCGGGTCTTGTGGCCGCTTACGAGCTGATGAAGCTGGGCCTCAAGCCAGTGGTGTACGAGGCCTCGAAAATGGGCGGCCGCTTGCGTTCCCAAGCGTTTGAAGGCGCCGAGGGCATCATCGCCGAGTTGGGCGGCATGCGTTTTCCGGTGTCGTCGACCGCGTTCTATCACTATGTGGACAAGCTGGGCCTAGAGACCAAACCCTTCCCCAACCCGCTGACGCCGGCCTCCGGGAGCACGGTGATCGATCTGGAAGGCCAGACCCACTACGCACAAAAACTCTCCGACTTGCCGGTGCTGTTCCAGGAAGTTGCCGACGCCTGGGCCGATGCATTGGAAGCCGGTTCGCAGTTCGGTGACATCCAGCAAGCCATCCGCGACCGCGACGTGCCGCGCCTCAAAGCGCTGTGGAACAAGCTGGTGCCGCTGTGGGACGACCGCACCTTCTATGACTTCGTCGCCACATCCAAGGCCTTTGCCAAACTCTCGTTCGCGCACCGCGAAGTGTTTGGCCAGGTAGGTTTCGGCACGGGTGGCTGGGACTCGGATTTCCCCAACTCGATGCTGGAAATCTTCCGCGTAGTGATGACTAACTGCGATGACCACCAGCACCTGGTGGTCGGCGGCGTGGCGCAAGTGCCCATGGGCATCTGGCGCCACGTACCCGAGCGTTGTGCGCACTGGCCGGCCGGCACCAGCCTCAGCTCGTTGCATCGCGGCGCGCCGCGGGCCGGTGTGAGCCGCATAGCCCACGCCGCCGATGGCCGCTTCGCCGTGACCGACAACTACGGCGACACCCGTGAATACGCCGCCGTGCTGACCACCTGCCAAAGCTGGCTGTTGACGACCCAAATCGAATGCGACGAAACCCTGTTCTCGCAGAAAATGTGGATGGCCCTGGACCGCACACGCTACATGCAATCGTCGAAAACCTTCGTGATGGTCGACCGCCCGTTCTGGAAAGACAAAGACCCGGAAACCGGTCGCGACCTGATGAGCATGACGCTCACCGATCGCCTGACCCGTGGTACCTACCTGTTCGACAACGGCGACGACAAGCCCGGCGTGATTTGCCTGTCGTATTCGTGGATGAGCGACGCGCTGAAAATGCTCCCGCAGCCCATCGATAAGCGCGTGAAGCTGGCCCTGGATGCGTTGAAAAAGATTTACCCGAAAGTCGACATCAAGGCGCGCATCATCGGCGACCCGATCACCGTGTCGTGGGAAGCCGACCCGCATTTCCTTGGGGCTTTCAAGGGCGCGTTGCCCGGCCACTATCGTTACAACCAGCGGATGTATGCGCACTTCATGCAGAAGGACATGCCCGCCGAACAACGCGGGATTTTCATCGCCGGTGACGACGTGTCCTGGACGCCTGCCTGGGTCGAAGGCGCGGTGCAAACCTCGCTGAACGCGGTGTGGGGCATCATGACCCACTTCGGCGGCAGCACGCATCCCGAGAACCCAGGGCCAGGTGATGTCTTTGACGAAATCGGCCCGATCGCCCTGGCCGATTAAGGAGTTGAGCATGCGCGTTGCCCTGTACCAATGCCCGCCGCTGCCACTGGATGTGGCCGGTAACCTCAAGCGCCTGCACCAACTGGCGCATGAGGCCTCGGATGCCGATGTGCTGGTGCTGCCGGAGATGTTTCTCAGCGGCTACAACATCGGCGCCGAAGCGGTCGGCGCCCTTGCCGAACCTCAGGATGGGCCATCTGCGCAAGCGATTGCCACACTGGCCAAAAGCGCCGGGCTGGCGATTCTGTACGGCTACCCGGAGCGGGCCGAGGACGGGCAGATCTACAACGCCGTGCAGTTGATCGACGCCCACGGCCAGCGCCTGTGCAACTACCGCAAGACCCACTTGTTTGGCGACCTGGACCACTCGATGTTCAGTGCCGGGGAAGATGATTTCCCGGTGGTGGAATTGAACGGCTGGAAGCTTGGCTTCTTGATCTGCTACGACCTGGAATTTCCGGAAAATACCCGTCGCCTGGCGCTGGCCGGTGCCGAGCTGATCCTGGTGCCGACTGCCAATATGGTGCCGTTCGACTTTATCGCCGACGTCACCGTGCGGGCGCGGGCCTTTGAAAACCAGTGTTATGTGGCCTACGCCAACTACTGCGGGCAGGAAGGCGAGATTCAGTATTGCGGGCAAAGCAGCATCGCCGCGCCGAACGGCCAGCGCATCGCCCAGGCCGGGCTGGATGAGACGTTGATCGTCGGTGTGCTGGACCGCCAGTCCATCCTCGACACCCGCGCCGCCAACCACTACCTGCAAGACCGCCGCCCCGAGCTGTACGGCGCACTGCACAAGCCCTGACCCAGCCGGTTCGTCAGCGGTTTGATAACATGGCCACCTCCTACGTTTCGGAAGTGCCCATGCCTGCGCCGGCCCACCCTCATCACCTTCACCTGACCCTGGCCAATGGCCTGCGGGTTTCCCTGCGCCATGCGCCACGTCTGAAGCGTTGCGCTGCGGTGCTGCGCGTGGCTGCCGGCAGTCATGACGTGCCCTTGGCCTGGCCGGGTCTGGCGCACTTTCTTGAGCATTTGTTGTTTCTCGGCACACAGCGTTTTCCTGCACATGAAGGGCTGATGGCCTACGTGCAGCGCCATGGCGGGCAGGTCAACGCGAGTACCCAGGAGCGTACGACGGACTTTTTCTTTGAATTGCCGCTGGCGACCTTTGCCGACGGGCTGGAGCGCCTTGCGGATATGTTGGCCCACCCGCGCCTGGCAATTGAAGACCAGTTGCGTGAGCGCGAAGTGTTGCACGCAGAGTTTGTTGCATGGTCCCAGGATGCCCAGGCTCAGCAGCAGGTTGCGCTGCTGGAGGGCTTGGCCGCCAATCACCCACTGCGCGGCTTTCACGCCGGCAACCGAGACAGCCTGCCGGTGGAGCGTGAGGCTTTTCAGCAAGCACTGCGCGCATTTCACACGCACTTCTATCAGAGCGGGCAGATGACGTTGAGCCTGGCCGGCCCGCAGCCGCTGGACGAGCTGCAAGCCTTGGCGCAGCGATTCAGCGAGGCATTGGCCTGCGGGCCTTTGCACCCACAGGCCGAGCCGCCTGCGCTGTTGCCCGATCAAGCCGTGAGTTACCAATACACCGCCGATAATCATCGGCACCACGTCATTGCCTGTGACGTGCCCCGCGAAGCGCTGGATTTTCTCTGCACCTGGCTGAACGCCTCAGCGCCCGGCGGGTTACTGGCCGAGCTGCGGACGCGAAACCTGGCCCACGCACTGCGCGCGTCCGTGCTGTATCACTTCGCCGGGCAAGCGTTGCTGGATATCGACTTTTCCCTCATCGCTCAAGACGGGTCAGCTACTCAGATCGAAACGCTATTGCACGACTGGCTGAGCTTTTTCGCACAGAGCGACTGGACGCCGTTGCGAGAAGAGTTCGCCTTGCTGAACGCTCGCCAGCAGCAAATCCAGGGCGCCCTGGCCCTGGCTCGGAACGACAGCGAGGCTCTATCGGAACAGGGCGTGGCGGCCCTGAAGAACCTGCTCGAGTCACTGCACCTGCCGCCCTCCGAGCACGCTTGGCAGTTGCCGCCCAATAACCCCTTTCTGCGCCCAGCGGTCAAGCAAGAGCGCGCCGGCCTGATTCGCGGCCAGACCAGCGCCCACCGTGGCTTGCGCACGTTCGCCCAGGATCGCTCGCGGGGACGACGGGAAGTGGCGGCGCTGACTTTCAGCCAGGCCTTGGCGGATAGCGCCGATGAAGGCGCGCTGTACCTGCAATGGCGCTTTGATTCGTTGGTACCCGCAGGCCTGGAAAATGCGTTGCAGCCGTTGCGTGAGCAGGCGCGTCAGGCGGGCGTCGAATTGGCCTTCGAAACCCTCGCCAATGACTGGCGGGTGAAAATAGTCGGCCTTCACCAACCAATCGCGGCTATGGTCGAGGCGCTGGCGCTTAACCTGAGCCAGTCCGGTGGGCCGCTGTCGTCACCCGCACAAACACCGATGATTGCCATTCGGGAACTGCTCAAGGCGTTGCCTGCCTGCTGTGCCGGCATCGCTTCCGGGGCCGGCGAGACGCCAGCATCATGGACCACCGCACGCTGGCAGGGCCTGGGAACAGGTTTGCCCGCCGCCAGTGAAGCGGCGATCAAAACCGCAGCCACGCGATTGCCAGGCCAGCCGGCAAGCTTCGAACATACGCCGAAAAGCCTCGACGACCAGCGACTCTGGCACGAAGTGAACACCGACGCCCGCGAAGCCGCGTTGCTGCTGTTTTGCCCAACGCCAAGCCAATCCCTGGCCGATGAAGCGGCATGGCGACTGCTCGGGCATCTGCTTGAGGGGCCGTTTTACCAAAAACTGCGGGTCGAACTGCAAGTCGGCTACGCCGTGTTCAGCGGCATCCGACAGATCAACGGGCAAACCGGCCTGCTGTTTGGCGTGCAATCCCCAAGCGTTTCCTTGGCCGGGATCTTCGAGCACGTGAAGACCTTCCTGGCGCAGCTTCCGGCGTTGATCGACAACAGCGCCGAACTGGGCAACCAAACCCTGGCAGAGCAATTCACGGCCCAGGCATTACCGATTGCCCAAGCCGCCGAGCTGCTCTGGCAGGCGCAGTTGGCTGGCCATTCGTCGGGTTATCTGGCGCCGCTTCAGCAGCTGATCCAAACCTGCACGCGCGAGGATCTGCAACGTGCCGCAGGACAGCTCAATGACGCTGCAGGCGGTTGGCGCTGTGTGGCTAACGGCCCGCCCATCGACGGTTCCTGGCAAACGGCAGGCTGATCATTGCTGGCCCTGCAAAAGGCTTTTGCCACCAAGACAGCGCTAACTTGAAAAGAATTGCGTAACATTCATACGCACACCTCTGAACATCTCCGATTGGAGGTGGACTATATGTATGAGTAGTGAACGTCCCATCCCTTCGTAGGAGTATGAATATGACCTGGTCCAAGCCTGCTTACACTGATCTGCGTATCGGTTTCGAAGTCACCATGTACTTCGCCAGCCGTTGATTGGCTGAGTAATACAACGCCTCGGTTCGCCCGGGGCGTTTTTGTTTTGAGCTTTGCGTGATGGAGCAATCATGTTTGTCCAGATTCTAGGTTCCGCCGCCGGCGGTGGCTTCCCGCAGTGGAACTGCAACTGCGTGAACTGCGCAGGTTTTCGTGACGGCAGCCTGCGGGCCCAGGCGCGCACTCAGTCGTCCATCGCGATCTCCGACGATGGCGTGAATTGGGTACTGTGCAACGCTTCGCCGGATATCCGCGCGCAACTGCAAGGCTTCGCCCCGATGCAACCCGGCCGCGCGCTGCGCGATACCGGTATCAGCGCGATCATCCTGATGGACAGCCAGATCGACCACACCACCGGCCTGTTGAGCCTGCGCGAAGGCTGCCCGCACCAGGTGTGGTGCACCGACATGGTCCATGAAGATTTGAGTACCGGTTTCCCGCTGTTCACCATGCTCACGCACTGGAACGGCGGCCTGGCCTGGAACCGCATCGAGCTGGACGCCAGCTTCACCATCCCGGCCTGCCCCAACCTGCGTTTCACGCCGCTGCCGTTGCGCAGCGCCGCGCCGCCCTACTCGCCGCACCGCTTCGACCCGCACCCAGGCGACAACATCGGCCTGATCGTCGAAGACCTGCGCACCGGCGGCAAACTGTTTTACGCCCCTGGGCTGGGCAAGGTCGACGCGCCGTTGCTGGAGATCATGGCCGGCAGCGATTGCTTGCTGGTGGATGGCACGATGTGGGACGACGATGAAATGCAGCGCCGTGGCGTCGGCACCCGCACCGGTCGCGAGATGGGCCACCTGGCTCAGAACGGCCCCGGCGGCATGCTCGAAGTGCTGGAGCAGTTACCCGAGCAGCGCAAGGTGCTGATCCACATCAACAACACCAACCCGATCCTCGATGAAGACTCCCCCGAACGCGCCGAGCTGGCACGGCGTAACGTCGAAGTGGCTTACGACGGCATGAGCATTGAATTGTAGGAGCAGACCACATGACTGACACACCGCTGACGCCCGCCGAGTTCGAGCATGCCTTGCGTGCCAAGGGCGCCTTTTACCATATCCATCACCCGTACCACGTGGCGATGTATGAAGGCCGCGCCACCCGCGAGCAGATCCAGGGTTGGGTCGCCAACCGTTTCTACTATCAGGTGAATATCCCGCTGAAAGACGCCGCGATCCTGGCCAATTGCCCGGACCGTGAAATCCGTCGCGAATGGATCCAGCGCCTGCTCGACCACGACGGTGCTCCCGGTGAAGACGGCGGTATTGAAGCCTGGTTGCGTCTGGGCCAGGCCGTTGGCCTGGACCCGGACCAGCTGCGGTCCCATGAACTGGTGCTGCCCGGCGTGCGTTTTGCCGTGGATGCCTACGTCAACTTTGCCCGCCGTGCCAGTTGGCAAGAAGCCGCCAGCAGCTCGTTGACCGAGCTGTTCGCGCCGCAGATCCACCAGTCGCGCCTCGACAGCTGGCCGCAGCACTATCCGTGGATCGACCCAACCGGTTATGAGTATTTCCGCACTCGCCTGGGCCAGGCCCGTCGCGATGTGGAGCACGGTTTGGCGATCACGTTGCAGCACTACACCACTCGCGAAGGTCAGGAGCGCATGCTGGAGATTCTCCAGTTCAAACTCGACATTTTGTGGAGCATGCTGGATGCCATGAGCATGGCCTACGAACTGAACCGCCCGCCGTATCACAGCGTGACTGATCAGCGTGTGTGGCATAAAGGGGTCACCCTATGAGCTTTGATCGCAGCAGAACACCGACCTGGCGCCAGGGCTATCGCTACCAGTACGAGCCCGCGCAAAAAGGCCACGTATTGCTCTACCCCGAAGGCATGATCAAGCTCAACGACAGCGCCGCGTTGATCGGTGGTCTGATCGATGGTGAACGCGACGTGGCTGCCATCATCGCTGAGCTGGATAAACAATTCCCCGGCGTACCTGAACTCGGTCAAGACATCGAGGATTTCATGGAGGTCGCCCGTGCTGAGCACTGGATCGAACTTGCCTGAAAAGCCACCTGTTGGCCTGCCGCTGTGGCTGCTCGCCGAGCTGACTTACCGTTGCCCGTTGCAATGCCCGTACTGCTCAAATCCGCTGGATTTCGCCGAGCAGGGCAAGGAGCTGAGCACTGAGCACTGAGCAATGGATCAAAGTGTTTCGCGAAGCCCGGGAGATGGGCGCGGCACAACTGGGGTTCTCCGGCGGTGAACCGCTGGTACGCCAGGACCTCGCCGAACTGATTGCCGAAGCGCGCAAGCTGGGCTTCTACACCAACCTGATCACCTCCGGCATCGGCCTCACCGAGCAGAAAATCAGCGACTTCAAGAAAGCCGGCCTGGACCATATCCAGATCAGCTTCCAAGCCAGCGACGAGCAAGTGAACAACCTGCTGGCCGGGTCGAAAAAAGCCTTCGCGCAGAAGCTGGAAATGGCCCGCGCGGTGAAGGCGCATGGCTATCCGATGGTGCTGAACTTCGTCACGCATCGGCACAATATCGACAAGATCGACCGCATCATCGAACTGTGCATCGCACTGGAAGCAGACTTCGTCGAGCTTGCTACCTGCCAGTTCTACGGTTGGGCGCAGCTCAATCGTGTGGGGTTGTTGCCGACCAAAGAACAGCTGGTGCGCGCCGAACGCATCACCAACGAATACCGGACCAAGCTCGAAGCCCAAGGTCACCCGTGCAAGCTGATCTTCGTTACACCGGACTACTACGAAGAACGCCCAAAAGCCTGCATGAACGGCTGGGGCAGTATCTTTCTTACAGTAACGCCGGACGGCACTGCCCTGCCCTGCCACGGTGCCCGACAAATGCCGGTGCAATTTCCCAACGTGCGCGACCACAGCATGCAGCACATCTGGTACGACTCGTTTGGTTTCAACCGCTTTCGCGGCTACGACTGGATGCCCGAGCCGTGCCGTTCATGCGATGAAAAGGAAAAGGACTTCGGCGGCTGCCGCTGCCAGGCGTTCATGCTCACGGGGGACGCGAGCAACGCCGACCCGGTGTGCAGCAAGTCCGAGCAGCACGGCATCATCCTGCAAGCGCGGGAAGAAGCCGAGCACGCCACCCAAACCATCGAGCAATTGGCCTTTCGCAACGAGCGCAACTCGCGGCTCATTGCAAAAGGCTGACGGTTTTAGCGTTTGGCGATGATGTACACGGCGTGGATGATGCCCGGGAAGTAGCCGCACAGGGTCAGCAGGATGTTCAGCCAGAACGCGCCGGCGAAACCCACTTGCAGGAACACACCCAGTGGCGGCAGCAGAATGGCGATGATGATGCGAATGATGTCCATGGGTCAGCTCCAGAAAGTCGGCTCGTGTGAGCCGTGTAGCTAATCGACCTTGAGCATTCGTGAGGGTTCAGTGGGATCTGGCACTGGGCCACCTTGAAGTGCGCAGACAAAAAAACGCCCCCAGCCAAAAGAATCAGGCTGAGGGCGCCGCGTAGGCCGCGAGACGGTTCTGGAATGTGGGTTAAACGGCGATGCCCTTGCGGCATTGCAACTGCGCGGTGCGCACTCGGGAGAAGGCGCGAGCCAGGCGCAGAAGCATTTCGTCGATATTGCTTTTGCTGACCGTCAAGGCTGGGGTGAAGCGCAGGCAGTTGGGTTGCGGGGCGTTAAGGATCAATCCTTCGTGCAATGCTGCTTTTACGACGGCATCTGCAGAATCATCCGACAACGTCAGGCCCCACATCAGGCCATGGCCGCGCAATTGGCCGTGGTCGTAGCGATAAGCCAGGCGGGCAAGGCCTTCGCCAAGGTAAAGGCCGGACTCGCGCACCTGCTCCAGAAAACCCTCCTCCACCACCGTCTTCAGTACCGCCTCCCCGGCCGCTGCCATCAACGCGTTGCCATGGTGGGTGCCATCCAGCTCGCCCACCTCGAAGCAACAAGCCTTGCCGCGCGCCAGCAGGGCCGCCAACGGCACGCCGCCGCCCAGGCCTTTGCCAAGGGTGATGATGTCGGCGCGCACGCCGTACTGTTGTTCGACGAGCAAGGTGCCGCAACGGCCGATCCCGGTGTGCACTTCATCGAGAATCAGCAGGATTCCCAGCTCGCGGCACAGGCGTTCAACACCTTTGAGGTAGTGCTCGGTGGCGGGGATAACGCCGGCTGCACCCTGAATCGGCTCCAGCATGATGGCCACGGTCTGCGCATCCACCGCCGCGTGCAACGCAGGCAGGTCGTTGAAAGGCACATGGCTGAAACCCGGAAATTGCGGTTCAAAACGGTTGCCACCCGCCCCCGTCGAAGCCGCCATCGCCGCGAAACTGCGGCCATGGCAACCGGTGCTGGCGCTGATGATGTGGTACGCGCCGCCGCGGTGCTGTTGGCCCCATTTACGCGCCAGCTTGATCGCAGCTTCGCAGGCTTCAGCGCCGCTATTAAGCAGGTATCCCTGATCACTGCCCGTGTGATGGCACAACCGGTCGACGAGGTTCAGTTGGTGGCGATTGTGCAAGCCATTGCCGGGGTTGATCAGCGCCTGAGTCTGATCGGCGAGGGCCTTGACCAGCACCTGCGGGCTGTGGCCCAGGCTGTTGGCGGCGCTGCCCTGACTGAAATCAAGGTACGCACGGTCTTCGCTGTCCCAGAGCCAGGAGCCCTGGCCGCGCACGAAGACCTGCGCAGGCCTTGCAACGGTGGGCATCAGGGCATCGCTGGGCAGATCCTCGTGCGGCGCGTCGAGGATCAGATCGTCCAGACTTGGTGCAGGGCGGCGAAACAGATTCACACCTCACCCCCGATGGCAACCTGACCTTGGTCGTAATCCTCTACAAAGACTGCCTTGAGGTTTTTTGTCTTGCCTATGTAAACGCCATCAACATAAACGCTATTCATTGCCAGATCCGGCCCTGTAAGCCTTGCGAATAGGCGCTAGACTAGGCGTCTCGGGGCCCACCGGCCATTTCGATTTTCCAGCTTTTTCGATAAGTAAGTCTTATGGATTTCAAGCAACTGCGTTATTTCGTCGCGGTGTATGAGGAAGGCCATGTGGGCCGCGCTGCGGAGCGTCTGTCGATCTCACAACCAGCCCTGTCGCAACAGATTCGCCAACTGGAGCAGAACCTGGATGTGAGCCTGTTCGAGCGCAGCAGCAAGCGCCTGCTGCCGACGCTGGCCGCGCATACCTTGTACAACCACGCATTGCCGCTGCTCGACGGTATGCAACAAGCCGTCGAAGCCTTGCGCAACTTCAAGGGCCAGGCCATGCGCACTCTGGCCATCGGCGTGCTGCAAACGGTGCACACCAGCCTGGTCCCGCAAATGCTTGAGCGCGTGCGCAAGGCCCAACCGCATCTGGTGGTGCAGATCTACGAATTGACCGGCCTGGAGATTGAACGGCGCTTGCTCAATGGCTCGCTGGACATCGGCATCAGCTACCTGCCGCCGCGCCAGCCAGGGCTGCACGGCGTGCTGTTGTATGAAGACGAATTGAAGGTGGTAATCCCCGAAGACCATCCCCTGCGCGAATTCAAGAAGGTTTCGCTGAAACAGGCGGCCGAATTACCGATGCTGCTTCTGGGAGAGGAGTTTCAGGTGCGGCAGATCTGGCAGGGCCAGCTCGCCAACCTCGGGCGCCGCCCACAGGTGCAGGCCGAACTGAATACCATGGTCGGGATTCTCGACAGCCTGCCCCATACCAAACTGGCCACGGTACTGCCCGGGCGCTCCCAGGATGAGCACAACAGCAAGGCGCTGCTGTGGAAACCCTTGAGCGAGCCCAGGGTGGCGCTGAAAGTGGGCTTGGTGTGCCGCGACGTACAGCGCCAGCAAGCAACGGTGGTGTTATTGCGCACGCTGCTGGAAGACGTGATGAATGCCCCGCAGGCGCCTGCCTGACTTTTTCACGGGCAAAAGAAAACCCCGCCGAAGCGGGGTTTTGCAGACTGTTTCCCTGACATCCATTTCACTCCGCCGTCCTGGCAGAATCCTACGTGTCCGTGTTGTTGCTTTGCGCTTCCTGCGCGACGTCCATGTGAAGTAGATTATCCGTGGATCCAATTTGGCGATAGAGGACGAATAGCAGCACGTCATGTAAGAGAATGCTTACACGCCCTCCAAGCCCTTAGAACAGTGCCTCATCCAGCAAAAACAGTGATTCGCTACCGGCTTTCACCGACGCACTCAGCGAATGGATACGCGGCAGCAGGCGCGCAAAGTAGAAACGCGCCGTGCCCAGCTTGCTCGCGTAGAAGTCTTCCTCCGACTCTTTGCCCCACGCAGCCTTCGCCATGCGGGCCCACATATAGGCGTACGCCATGTAGCCAAAGGCGTGCAGGTATTCCACCGACGCTGCACCGATTTCATTCGGGTTGGTCTTGGCGCGGTCCAGCACCCAGGCTGTCAACTCATCCAGGTTGTCCACCGCCGCGCTCAGCGGACGGGTGAACTCACCCAGTTGGGCGCCCGCGGTGGCAATGAACTGACGGATCTCGTCAGCGAACAAGGTATAGAACGCGCCGTTGCTGCCGACAATCTTGCGGCCCATCAAGTCCAGCGCCTGAATGCCGTTGGTGCCTTCGTAGATCTGAGTGATGCGCACATCACGCACCAATTGCTCCTGGCCCCACTCGCGAATGTAGCCGTGGCCGCCAAACACTTGCTGACCGAGCACGGTGGTTTCCAGGCCCAGGTCGCTGAGGAACGCCTTGGCGACGGGCGTCAACAGTGCCACCAGATTGTCCGCACGCTCACGGGCGGCGGCGTCCTCGCTGAACTTGGCGATGTCCAATTGCGTTGCCACGTACGTGGAGAACGCGCGACCGCCTTCATTCGCAGCCTTCATGGTCAGCAGCATACGGCGCACGTCCGGATGCACGATGATCGGGTCGGCCACTTTGTCTTTAGCCTGGGCGCCGGTCGGTGCACGGCTTTGCAGGCGATCACGCGCATATTCGATCGCGTTCTGATAAGAGCGCTCGCCGGATGCCAGCCCCTGGATACCCACCCCCAGACGCTCGTAATTCATCATGGTGAACATTGCCGCCAACCCACGGTTCGGCTCGCCCACCAGGTAACCCACGGCTTCGTCGAAGTTCATCACGCAGGTCGCAGACGCCTGAATGCCCATCTTGTGTTCGATCGAGCCACAGCTCACCGGGTTACGCGCGCCCAGGCTGCCGTCGGCATTGACCATGAATTTGGGCACCAGGAACAGCGAGATGCCTTTGGGACCGGCCGGCGCATCCGGCAGCTTGGCAAGCACCAGATGGATAATGTTTTCGGTGAGGTCGTGTTCGCCACCGGTGATGAAGATCTTGGTGCCGCTGATGGTGTAGGAACCGTCCGCCTGCGGCTCAGCCTTGGTGCGGATAATTCCCAGGTCGGTGCCCGCGTGTGCTTCAGTCAGGCACATGGAGCCGGCCCACTCGCCGGAATACATCTTCGGCAAGTAGGTGGCCTTGAGTGCTTCACTGGCGTGAGTGTTGATCGACACACAGGCGCCAGAGGTCAGCATCGGGTACAGGCCGAACGCCAGGCTCGACGAGTTGATCATTTCCTCGACCTGGGCCGACACCGCCTTGGGCATGCCCATGCCACCAAAGACAGGGTCGCCGCCTACACCCACCCAGCCACCTTCGGCGTAGGTTTTGTAGGCCTGGGGGAAACCATCCGGCGTGTTGACCACGGTATCGGCCCAACGGCAGCCTTGCTCGTCGCCATTGCGGCTCAGCGGTGCGATGGATTTGGCGGTGACCTTGCCGGCTTCCTCAAGGATCGCCTCGACGGTTTCGGCATCCACGGTGTCTGCCAATGCCGGCAATTGGGCCCAAGTCGTGGCGACCTCAAAGACTTCGTTGAGGACGAAGCGCATATCACGCAGCGGCGCTTTGTAATCAGCCATGGCAAACCTCGTGAGAACGTGAAAAGTAAGTCGGTAGGATCGGTTTTACAGGCTCCGAGTGTACCCGAACAACTTTTCAGACACATAGGGTCCGTTCGTGACTATTAAGTATTTATAAGTCACGCACAGATCTAATGCAGGAGCTGGCTTGCCTGCTCCCACACAAGCCCGCACGCAGTTACCTGCAGAACAATCAGCCGCCTACAGTGCAAACAACTGAGCAGGCAGGCTCATCAGGCACTCGCTGCCCGCCTCCACCGCGGCCCGGTGCGTGGCCGTGCGCGGCAGCAAACGCTTGAAGTAGAAGTCGCAGGTCGCCAACTTAGCCTGGGCAAACTCGGTATCGTCGTGTGCTTGAGCCGCTATCGCCATACGCAACCACAGGTAGGCCAGGATCACGTAGCCGCTGTACATCAAGTAATCCACAGCCGCCGCGCCCACTTCGTCGGGGTTTTTCATGGCGGCCATGCCGACCTTCATTGTCAGCTCGCCCCATTGCTGGTTCAGTTGATCGAGTTGCGCCACATGGGCCTTGAGCTGCGGGTGCTCGGCATTTGCCGCGCAGAATTTATGCACGATTTTGGTAAAACCACGCAGCAGCTTGCCCTGGCTACCCAGCACCTTGCGCCCCAGCAGGTCGAGCGCCTGGATGCCATTGGTGCCTTCATAGATCGGCGCGATCCGCGCATCGCGTGCCAGCTGTTCCATGCCCCATTCGCGAATATAGCCGTGACCGCCGAATACCTGCATGCCGTGGTTGGTCACCTCCAGGCCCGTGTCGGTCATAAAGGCTTTGCAGATCGGCGTGAGAAACGCCAACAGGTCTTCAGCCTCCTGGCGCTGGCCCGCGTCGTTGCTCAGGTGCGCGGTGTCGAGCAATTGCGCGGTGAAATACGCCAGCGCGCGGTTGCCTTCGTTGAAGGCTTTCATGGTCAGCAACATGCGGCGTACATCAGCGTGCACGATGATGGGGTCGGCGGCCTTTTCCGGGGCTTTGGCGCCGGTCAGCGAGCGCATTTGCAGGCGATCATTGGCGTATTTGACCGCGCCCTGAAAGCTCGCCTCGCCATTGCACAGGCCCTGCATGCCAGTCCCCAGCCGTGCGTGGTTCATCATGGTGAACATGCAGTTGAGGCCTTTATTCGCCTCACCAATCAGAAACCCCTTGGCACCGTCGAAGTTGAGCACGCATGTGGCCGAGGCCTTGATGCCCATCTTGTGCTCGATGGAGCCGCAGTGCACCGCGTTGCGCTCACCCGAGTCGGCATGGAACTTGGGCACGATAAACAGCGAGATACCTTTGGTGCCCGCCGGCGCATCCGGCAGTTTGGCCAGCACCAAGTGGATGATGTTCGCACTCAGGTCATGCTCGCCGGCCGAGATGAAGATCTTGCTGCCGGTGACCGCATAACTGCCGTCGGCCTGGGGCACGGCGCGGGTCTTGATCAGGCCCAGATCGGTGCCGCAGTGGGCTTCGGTCAGGCACATGGTGCCGGTCCATTCGCCTGCGGTGAGTTTGGTCAGGTAGGTGGCTTTCTGCTCCTCGGTGCCATGGGCGTGGATCGCCGACATTGCGCCATGGGTCAGCCCCGGGTACATGCCCCAAGACGTGTTGCTGGAGCCGATCATTTCGCTCAACACCAGCCCCAGCGAGTGCGGCAAGCCTTGCCCACCGTAGGCTGGGTCCGCTGCCACGCCATGCCAGCCGCCTTCCACGTACTGGGCGAAGGCTTGCTTGAAGCCCTTGGGTGTGGTGACAACGCCATTGTCGAAATGGCAGCCTTCCTCATCGCCGCTGCGATTAAGCGGCGCAAGCACGTTTTCGCAGAATTTGGCGCCTTCTTCGAGGATCGCACTGACCATATCCGGGCTGGCGTCTGTGGCGCCGAGGGCCGCGTAGTGGCCGTGGAAATCAAACACGTTGTCGATCAGAAAGCGCATGTCGCGCAGGGGAGCTTTGTAGTCAGGCATGGCGATGTCTCCGGCAGCAGATGGTTTAAACCTACTGCCGGCCACGGTCTCGGACAATCACTGTAGAACCGCTGAATACGTCGCCATCACTCAGCCGGCAGCACTCGCCATGCGCACCGCGCCACGCCGGGTTTGCCCGGCCGCGACCACGCAGTTACGTCCCGCGCCCTTGGCAGCATAAAGCGCCTCGTCGGCGGATTTGAGCACTTCTTCCGGGGTGCGCTGTTCGGCCTGGCGCTCGGCCACACCGATGCTGACGGTTACCGACACACTCGACGCGCCGCTGCCCGCGCGGCGTTGGCGGCCCTGCTGGTCGTCATGAGGGCGGTCGGGGTTGCGCAGCTTGATGTCGTAGTGGGCGATGATCTCGCGAATTTCTTCGAGGTGCGGCATGCACTCATCCAGCGTTTTACCGGCGAAGACCACTGCAAACTCTTCACCGCCGTAGCGGTAGGCACGCCCGCCGCCATTGACCTTGGAGAGCTTGCTGGCGACCAGGCGCAATACCTGGTCGCCGACGTCATGACCGTGGGTGTCGTTGAAACGCTTGAAGTGATCGACGTCACTCATCGCCAGCACATAGTTGCGCCCCAGGCGCTGCATGCGTTCATTGAGCGCACGGCGGCCCGGCAAGCCGGTCAGTTCGTCACGGAAGGCCATTTGATACGCCTCATGCGCCACGCCCGCGGCAATCATCAGCATCACCTGGCTGCACATGATGTTCAGGGTAAAAGGCAGGATAAAGGTCTGCGGCAACATCCAGAACAGCCCGAGCAAGCCAACCAGTTGCGCGGCATGCAACGGGCGCGGCTGATACCAGTACTGCGCCGCCAGGGTGACAAATCCAATCAGGAACATGGGGTACGACAGCTGGATCAGGCTCATCCAGCTGCCGTGCAAGGCCGGCCAGCGAATCTCCGCCAGCCAGCTCAACAGGGCTTGCGGGAAGCTTTGCTCAAGCGCCAGGGCCACGCTGCCGACTGCGATGAGCACGGCGCAACGGGCCACGAAATCGCGAAACAGGTGGGTTTTCTCCTGCCACAGCGCGTAGATGCTGAACAATAACGGCAGCAACAGGCAGCACAGATGAAACACCACCGCCGCGTCTTCCCGGACTCGGCCATTGTCGCGGTAGTAATCGGTCTGGGTGTCCAACAGGAAATAAACGACGTACACCGTGATCATCAGAAACAGTTCACGCTGGCGCCGATACACCGCGCAATACGAGCCGCCCAGCAGCAGCACCAAGGTCGGCAGCACGTTGAAGAGCGAGGTGAAGAACACATTGAGGTCCTTCACGTACGCAGCCGACAGCCCCGCCAGCAGTAACAGCAGTGAAGGTAGGAAATGACTGAAACGTACAGCGGACGCGCGTGACAAGGGTAAAGCTCCGACCCACTCAAAAAGATGGCACAGTGCCTTCACTGCGTACAGTTAAGCACATTCAATGTGAGGTGTATCACATTGCCATCACTTTAACGGCCGCTCGGCCTAATCCCTGAGTGTTGCGCTGCGGTTTTTTTTACATGCCATTGCGCGATAAAAGAGGCGGATGCAATGCGCAGGCCACCTCGTACTGTCAGTTATGACAGTAGTCGTCGAGGGAATTGGCATGTTTACTTGCGCGTACCACTCAATACCGCCCAGCGAGTATTCGGGACAGGGAGTGTCCCTTAAACACGATGGGAGTGACCCTCATGGAAACCTTGGTATCCGAACTCGTGAGCACCAGCTCTCAGTTCCTGATTCGTAACGCAATACCCGCGCTGCCGCCCCTGATCGTGGTGGATGCTCTGCCCGGGACGGGCGGCATGGTGCCTCTGACGACGGCTGAACGTGACCTGCGCATTCGGATTCCAGCGTTGCCGCAGCCCGGGCCTGCCGGGGCCCAGCCCGCTATCCGGGTGTACGCCGAACTGCCCCCACCGCATGAACACCAAGTCATCGCCTACCTCCGGTTGCCGTCTTACCCCACAGCAGACATTGAGATGCCAGTGCCGCGCCGCTTCGTGAGCAGTGAGGGCGATTATCTGCTGACCTACATCCTGGAAGCCGGCGACAACGTGCTGTGTGCCACTGCCAGCACGCCGCTGCGGGTGCATAAAACGCCACCTTTTGGTTACCTGACCATCACACCGCCGGCCCCGCTGCTGCCATTGAACCTGGCGACTGCGATGATTACCGAAGAGTATCTGGCCAGCAATGACCCGGTTGTCTTCCGGATTCCCGAGCACGCAGAGATCAACACCCAGGTCGCGCTGAGGGTCATTCCCTACTACGGCATTACCGACCGGCACATGCAGTTTCCGTTTGCACTTCCAGGCCCTGTTACCTTGCCCGACTATCCGGCCCCGCGCGTGCTCTCCATACCGGCCTCCGTGATTCGCGAACGCGGCAACGGCCTCATGCAACTGACCTACCGCTTCCTGGACCGACTGGGCAACCGCTCTCGTGATTCGTTGATTCTGGAACTCAGGGTCGCGCTGCAACTGACCCCTTCAAACATTGCCGCTCCGCGCGTGACACAGGCGATTGCGCCCGACAACACGGTGACTCAGGCCGATATCGACTTGAGCGGGCAAGGCGGGATGGAGGTTTGGCTGGACAGTGTCACCAATTTGCAGATCAACGACGCTGTGGCCGTTGTCGTGGGCACGAATACCGTCTTGGCGCCACCTGTGGTTTACGTGGGCCAACCACTGCCGCTGCGCCTTGTGATCACGACGGCGCAATTACTGGCCATCCTTCCGGGCGCCGCCAGCAACAACACGCCCACACAGATAAAATTCCGGATCACCCGGGGGACCACCTTCGTGGAGGGACCTACCAGGAATATCATCCTGAACTTCTCGCCGTTGATGACGCTGGCGCAGCCGCAGGTGCTTAACCTTATCGGCGGCAATCTCACCTGCGCCTCGCCACAGCCTACGAGCCTGACCTTTCTAAACCGGTCTATCGGTGTATTTATTCCGCCCTCTGCGCTGTTGCGTGCCAACACGGCGGGAACATTGACGTGCGTAATGAGCCGTCAGGATGACGGTTCAATCCCCATTGCGCCCCCACTGACGTTCCCGATTGTGTGGGCTGCCTCGGCTTCCACCACTGGGCAAACCGTGTACCTGCAGTATTCGGCCACCATGCGGGTGATCGGCAGGGGCATCATGTACCTCAGCTACACGACGCAGAATGCCGCCGGGCAATTGCTTCAGTCGCCACCGACGGACATTCCAGTCAGAGGCGTTTTGCCGGGCAACACCTATTGCGACGGCGCGCCTTTTATCCCGACACCTTAAGCGCCGCGTTGCTGGCCCCCACAAAAAAGCCGCCGCTCCCGAAAGAGCGGCGGCTTTTTCATGAACCCGCCGAGGCTTAGTAGCCCAGGTCGAAGTTCTCTTCTTTCATGTCCATCAGGTTGTTGGCGCCCGACAGCATGGTTGCAACGTGAGTGCGGGTACGCGGCAGAATGCGCTGGAAGTAGAAGCGCGCGGTCTGCAGCTTGGCGGTGTAAAACGCCTCTTCGGTGGTGCCGGCCGCCAGTTTCTCGGCCGCCAGGCGTGCCATGTCGGCCCAGAAGTAAGCCAGGCACGCGTAACCGGAGTACATCAGGTAATCCACCGAAGCAGCACCGACTTCTTCACGGTCTTTCATCGCGGCCATGCCGACCTTCATGGTCAACTCGCCCCATTCCTTGTTCAGTGCAGCCAGCGGTGCGACGAATTCCTTCACGGCTTCGTTGCCTTCGTTGGCCTGGCAGAACTTGTGCACGATCTTGGTGAAGCTCTTGAGCGCCTCGCCTTGAGTCATCAACACTTTACGGCCGAGCAGGTCCAGCGCCTGGATACCGGTGGTGCCTTCGTACAGCATCGAAATGCGGCTGTCGCGAACGTTCTGCTCCATGCCCCACTCGGCAATGAAGCCGTGGCCGCCGTAGATTTGCACGCCGTGGTTGGCGGATTCAAAACCGACTTCGGTCATGAACGCCTTGGCGATCGGAGTCATGAAGGCCAGCAGGGCATCGGCCTGCTTCTTCGCTTCGTCGTCGGTACCGTATTTGACGATGTCCACTTGCTTGGCGGTGAAGTACACCATCGCACGGTTGCCTTCGGCGAAGGCTTTCATGGTCAGCAGCATGCGGCGCACGTCGGGGTGCACGATGATCGGGTCAGCGGCTTTGTCCGGTGCTTTCGGGCCGGTCAGCGAACGCATTTGCAGGCGATCGCGAGCGTATTTCAGGCCGCCCTGGAAACCGATTTCGGCGTGGGACAAGCCCTGCAGGGCAGTGCCCAGGCGCGCGGTGTTCATAAAGGTGAACATGCAGTTCAGGCCTTTGTTCGCCGGGCCGATCAGGAAACCGGTGGCCGCGTCGAAGTTCATCACGCAGGTGGCGTTGCCGTGGATGCCCATCTTGTGTTCCAGGGAGCCACAGGACACCGCGTTGCGCTCGCCAATCGAACCGTCTGCGTTTGGCAGGAATTTAGGCACGATAAACAGCGAAATGCCTTTGGTGCCAGCCGGTGCGTCCGGCAGGCGGGCCAGCACGATGTGGACGATGTTGTCGGCCATGTCGTGTTCACCGGCCGAGATGAAGATCTTGGTGCCGGAGACTTTGTAGGAACCGTCGGCCTGAGGCTCAGCCTTGGTGCGCAACATGCCCAGGTCGGTGCCGCAATGGGGTTCGGTCAGGCACATGGTGCCGGTCCACTCGCCCGAGACCAGTTTGGTCAGGTAGGCATTTTGCTGCTCAGGGGTGCCGTGCTCGGAGATGGTGTTCATCGCACCGTGCGACAGGCCCGGGTACATGCCCCACGACCAGTTGGCAGCGCCAACCATTTCGCTGACTGCAAGGCCCAGGGACTCCGGCAGGCCTTGGCCGCCGTGCTCCACGTCGTGGGCCAGGCTTGGCCAGCCGCCTTCAACGAACTGTTTGTAGGCTTCTTTGAAACCCGTCGGGGTCTTAACGCCTGACTCGCTCCAGGTACAGCCTTCGATGTCGCCCACGCGGTTCAACGGTGCCAGCACTTGCTCACAGAACTTGGCGCCTTCTTCGAGGATGGCGTCAACCATGTCCGGGGTAGCGTCCTGGCAAGCCGGCAGGCTCTGATAGTGCGCTTCATAACCGAGCAGTTCGTCACGAACGAAGCGAATATCACGCAAGGGGGCCTTGTAGTCAGGCATAGCGATAAACCTCTGCTGATGTATCTGGGATGAACAACCGCCTGGATGCGTTGTGGCGGTCAAACAGGTGTTTGAAACATACGTTTACGACCTGGGGTTGTCAAGCATCGTCCCGCTGCCATTTGTCATGACGCGGATCAACATCAGGCACGGCAACGCCTGCGGCAAGGCGCCACATGATTGAGGGGTGTAGAAGATCAGTCAGAAGAAGCAGGACAAATAGAGAGCTGGCTTGCCTGCGATACAGGCGCCGCGGTGTACCAAGGGGACCGAATAGAAGCTAGCGCAGGCAAGCCAGTGCCCACAGAAGCGCCGGCATACCTGCAAAGAGGGGGTTTAAGCGTAGGTGTCGATCAGCGTGCCCAGCATTTCGTCCGAAGCCTTGGCGACTTTAGCGCCCAGCTCGACTTGAAACTTGCCTTGGGCCATTTCAACCATGTTGCTCGCCGAGTTGGATGGCTGGGCGCGGTCGTTGGCTTGTAGACGGTCACTTTGTGCGTCTGAGGGCTGGGTGGTCGCGGCGCCGGCGATTTTACCGGCCGCCTGGTCGACGCGGTTCTGCCCGGCCTGAATCGTGCTCAGCCCCGAATAAAACGCGCTGCTTCCAGAGATTTCCATGGCGTAAGCCTGCCTTTAGAGAATCGTGAACCTGAATTGAAGCAGACATCCCGGCAAAACGCCCGTCAAAAACACTAATGGCATAATGCCTTAGCGATAGCCAAAATCAGTCAAGCAGGTCCAGTTCCAGGTATTCGGCCACGGCTTCGGCGCTGGCCTGCTTGAGTTTCGGCACGCGCCCAAGGCAAGGCGCCGGTAACCGCTCAGCCAGGGTGGCGAGGTTCTCTTCCAGACGAGAGGTCTTGGGGTCGATGATATTCGCCACCCAGCCTGCCAACGGCAAACCGTCTCGCGCTATGGCTTCTGCGGTGAGCAACGCATGGCTGATACAGCCCAGACGCACGCCCACCACCAGGATCACCGGCAGCTTGAGCGCCTTGGCCAGGTCCGACAGGTTGTCCTGATCGGCCAGGGGCACCCGCCAGCCGCCCGCGCCTTCAATCAAGGTGAAATCCGCCTGCCGCGCCAGAATCTGCTGCATCGGTTTCAACAGCGATTGCACCGTCAACGCCACGCCCGCCTCCCGCGCCGCCAGGTGCGGCGCAATCGCGGGTTCGAACGCCACCGGGTTGACCTCGGCATAGCTCAACGGCAACGAACACTCAGCCAACAGCGCCAAGGCGTCGGCATTGCGTAATCCTTTGGGGGTGACCTGGCAGCCCGAAGCCACGGGCTTGCCAGCGGCGGTGCTTTTACCCGCAAGCCTTGCGGCGTGCAGCAGGCCGGCGGCGATGGTGGTCTTGCCAACATCGGTGTCGGTACCGGTGATGAAGTAAGCGGCGCTCATAGAGGTTTCTCCAGTACGGCATACACCACTTGGTAGGTGGCGGGCAGGCCTTGGGCCTGACGGAACTGCTCGTAAGCGTCCACCAGTGCAACAATCCTTGCGCGCCCCGTCAACCCTCCCGGGCGGCCCGGGTTGAGGTTGTGCGCGCCCAATGCTTTGAGTTCATGGGTCAGGCTGCGCACATCCGGGTAATGCAACACGTGCGGCCGGCGCTCCAGGCTCACCACCCGCAAGCCGCTGGCGGCGCACAGCTGTTGATAAGCCTCAAAAGTGCGGAAGCGATTGACGTGCACCAGGCCGTCCGCGGCCCGCCAGCTTTCGCGCAGCTCACTCAGGGTGCCCACGCACAAGCTCGCAAACGCCAATACCCCGCCGGGTTGCAGCACGCGATAAGCCTCGCTGAGCACGGCGTCGAAATTCGCACACCACTGCACCGCCAGGCTGGAGAAGATCAGCCCGCAACTATTGCCCTGCAACGGCAGGCGTTCAGCATCACCGGCAATAAAGTGCTCGGCGCCGCCCAATGGCCGCGCGTGGTTGAGCATGCCTTCGGCAATATCCACCGCCACGCCCTGGCTGGCGGGCAACCGCTCGCCCAGCACGCGGCTGAAAAAACCGGTGCCCGAGCCCAGGTCCAGCCAGCGTTGCGGCGCGGTGCCCGTCGGCAGGCGAGCCAACAGCTCGTGGCCCACGGCGCGCTGCAACGCGGCCACGCTGTCGTAACTGGCGGCGGCACGGGAGAAAGACGCCGCCACCTGGCGCTTGTCCGGCAAGGCGCCCGGCAGTGTTGGGTGGGATAAATCAGTCATCAACGCACTCGTGCAAAAAAGCCTGGATGGCCCCCGCTACACCGTGAGGGTCTTCCAGAAGAAAAGCGTGACCGGCCTGTTCAATCAGGCCGATTTCTACATCGGGGAGCAGCGCCAGCAGGTCGCCAGCCGCCTGCGCGGGCACCAGACCATCCCAGCCTGCGAACAGATGCAACTGTGGGCCGCGATAGCCGAGCAAAGCTTCGCGGGTATCCAGTTGAGCCAGCAACTCAAGGCCGGTCATCAATTCGCTGGAAGGCGTATTCGGCGCGCCGCTGACCAGTAAACGCGAGAGCCCGCGCGGGTCTTGCGCACCCTTTGCACACAGCAGGCCGAAGCGTTTGAGGGTGACCTGGGAGTCGGCATGGCAGCCGGCGAGAAACGCATCGAATGTCTCAGCCGGCATCGCGCTGGGCCAGCCGGCATGGGCGACGAAACACGGGTTGCTCGCCAACGTCAGCAAGCCGCAGCAACGTTCGCCGCGCCGCGCCGCCAGCTCCGACGCGAGCATGCCGCCCAGGGACCACCCGCCCAGCCAGGCGTTGTCGGGCAGCGTGGCGTCGAGTTCGTCGAGCCATTCACTCACGTCACTCGATTGCAGCGTTGGCAATGGCTCGATCTGCACCTGCAGGTGTTCGTCGAGGCCGCGCAAGGCTGCGGCCAAGGGCTCCAGTGGCGATACGCCAAGGCCCCAGCCGGGCAGCAATATCAGTCGATCACGCATGGTCGGGCTCCGTGGCGCCTAACAAGCGGAAACACTCTTCCAATGCGTTTAACAATAGCTGCACCTGCGCCGCGCTGTGGGCCGCCGTCAACGTCACGCGCAAACGCGCGCCGCCGGCAGGCACGGTGGGCGGGCGGATCGCGGTGACCATCAGGCCGCGCTCGCGCAGCAACTGCGACAGGCGCACGGCGCGGGCGCTGTCGCCAATCAGGATCGGCTGGATCGGCGTGAAGCTGTCCATCAGGTCCAGGCCGAGCTGTTCGGCGCCCTGACGGAACTGGCGGATCAGGCCATTGAGATGCTCGCGTCGCCAATGCTCGGTGCGCAGCAGCTCCAGGCTTTTCAAAGTTGCGCAGGCCAACGCCGGCGGCTGGCTGGTGGTGTAGATGTAAGGCCGGGCGAACTGGATCAGGCTTTCGATCAGCTCTTCGCTGCCCGCCACAAACGCCCCGGCCGTGCCAAAGGCTTTGCCCAGCGTGCCGACCAGCACCGGCACATCCTCCTGGCTCAAGCCGAAATGCTCGACGATCCCGCCGCCAGTGGCCCCCAGCGGGCCGAAGCCGTGAGCATCATCCACCATCAACCAGGCGCCTTTGGCCCTGGTTTCACGGGCCAGCGCGGGCAGGTCGGCCAGATCGCCGTCCATGCTGAAGACGCCGTCGGTGACCACCAGCGTGTTGCCGGTAGCCTTCTCCAACCGCTTGGCCAGGCTGGCGGCGTCGTTGTGTAAATAGCGGTTGAACCGCGCACCGCTGAGCAAACCGGCATCCAGCAACGAGGCATGGTTGAGACGGTCTTCCAGCACCGTGTCGCCCTGCCCCACCAGCGCCGTGACAGCGCCGAGGTTGGCCATGTAGCCGGTGGTGAACAGCAACGCGCGTGGGCGCCCGGTCAGGTCGGCCAGGGCTTCTTCCAGTTCATGGTGCGGCGTGGCATGGCCAACCACCAAGTGGGACGCGCCACCGCCCACGCCCCAGCGGGACGCACCAGCGCGCCAGGCTTCGATCACATGCGGGTGATTGGCCAGGCCCAGGTAATCGTTGTTGCAGAACGCCAGCAACGGTTGGCCGTCCACCACGACTTCAGGGCCTTGCGGGCTCTGGAGCAAAGGGCGTTGACGGTAAAGGTGTTCGGCACGACGGGCAGCGAGACGCGCGGCGAGATCAAAAGACATGCAGGCCTCGGATTAGCAGGTGAACTCGGTCAAACATGTGGGAGCGGGCTTGCTCACGAATACGGTGCGTCAGTCAACCTATCTTTCACTGATCCACCGCATTCGCGAGCAAGCCCGCTCTCACATTTGGAGTGCATTCCAATAGGAGGATCGGCGTCAAACAACCGCGTTATAGAACTGCTCGCTGCTCTTGTGCTCCACCAACGCCTGCTCGATGGCCGCCTGGTGCACTTCATCGGCATGCTCTTCACGGGCTTCCGGCAGGATGCCCAGGCGCGCAAACAGCTGCATGTCCTTGTCAGCCTGCGGGTTTGCGGTAGTCAGCAGCTTGTCGCCGTAGAAGATCGAGTTGGCGCCGGCGAAGAACGCCAGGGCCTGCATCTGCTCGTTCATGGCTTCGCGGCCGGCCGACAGGCGCACGTGCGACTGCGGCATCAGGATGCGCGCCACGGCGAGCATGCGGATGAAGTCGAACGGGTCGATGTCATCGGCGTTTTCCAGCGGCGTACCGGCCACCTTCACCAGCATGTTGATCGGCACTGACTCCGGATGCTCCGGCAGGTTGGCCAGCTGGATCAGCAGGTTGGCGCGGTCGTCGAGGGACTCGCCCATGCCGAGGATGCCACCCGAGCAGATCTTCATGCCCGAATCGCGCACATAGGCCAGGGTTTGCAGGCGCTCGCTGTAAGTGCGCGTGGTGATGATCGAACCGTAGAACTCAGGCGAGGTGTCGAGGTTGTGGTTGTAGTAGTCGAGGCCGGCCTGGGCCAGGGCCTCGGTCTGGTCCTGGTCGAGACGGCCGAGCGTCATGCAGGTTTCCAGGCCCATGGCCTTCACGCCTTTGACCATTTCCAACACGTACGGCATGTCTTTGGCCGACGGGTGTTTCCAGGCGGCGCCCATGCAGAAGCGAGTCGAGCCAATGGCCTTGGCGCGGGCGGCCTCTTCGAGGACCTTCTGCACTTCCATCAGCTTTTCTTTTTCCAGGCCAGTGTTGTAGTGGCCCGACTGCGGACAATATTTGCAATCTTCCGGGCAGGCGCCGGTTTTGATCGACAGCAACGTCGACACCTGCACGCGGTTGGCGTCGAAATGCGCGCGGTGCACGGTCTGCGCCTGGAACAACAGGTCATTGAAAGGCTGCACGAACAGCGCTTTGACTTCGGCTAAGGACCAATCGTGACGCAGGTTGGCAGTGGTGCTGGCGCTCATGGGCGATTCCTTGATTATGCTTGGGCTTTCGCTGCGGGAAGGGCAATACCCACAGTCACGACACGGATGCTCGGCATATTTAAGGAAGATTCATGCGCTGTCAACCTGGATACAAACACGAGGTTTACATCTGGCTAAAAAACAACCAGACCTGTTTAATTTGCGATGAAGCCACAGAATCGACCGATTGTGTGTGCAACGTCTGCGAAACAGAGCTGCCATGGTTGCTGGAACAATGCGAGGTGTGCGCCTTGCCGCTGCCAACCAGCGGTTTGATTTGCGGCCAATGCCTGAAAAACCCGCCTGCGTTTAAACACGTCGTCGCGCCGTGGTCCTTCAGCTTTCCCGTCGACACCCTGATCAGCCGCTTCAAGCATCAGTCACGCTGGCCTCTCGGCCATCTGCTCGCGCGCCTGCTGGGGCATCACCTGCAACACCGTTTTGACAACGCCGAACTTGAGCGCCCCGACTGCCTGCTGCCCGTGCCCCTGGCGCGTAAACGCCTGCGCGAACGTGGCTTCAACCAGGCGCTGATGCTGTCACGCTGGCTGAGTGAACAGCTTGCTATCCCGCACGATGACCATCTGTTGTTACGCCCCCATGAAACCGTCGCGCAACAAGCCCTCGACGCCAAAACGCGCAAACGCAACCTGCTGGCCGCGTTTGCACTGGCTCCCGACGCCCAGGTGCAAGGCCGCCACCTGGCGCTGGTCGACGACGTACTGACCACCGGCGCCACCGCCCACAGCCTGGCGCGGTTGTTGATGGACGCGGGAGCGCGGCAAGTCGACGTGTACTGCCTGGCACGCACACCTAAACCCGGGGCATGACTTGACTCGCGTGCGCCACGCCTGCAACGTCCGCTGACCTTATCGAAGCGTATCCACATGTCTCTGCCGACCTCGCTCAGCCAACACATCATCCGCCGCCCCCAGCGCATCGCCTTGCTGGCGCACATCGCCGAGCAAGGCTCGATCACCCGCGCGGCCAAGAGCGCCGGTTTGAGTTACAAGGCCGCCTGGGATGCCATCGACGAACTGAACAACCTGGCGCAAAAACCCCTGGTGGAACGCAGCGTCGGCGGCAAAGGCGGCGGCGGTGCCAAGCTGACGGCCGAGGGTGAGCGCGTGCTGCGCCTTTACCAGCGTTTGCAAGTGTTGCAGGCCCAGTTGCTGGGCTCGGACGAAGACGCGAGCGACTTCAACCTGCTCGGCCGGCTGATGCTGCGCACCAGCGCGCGCAACCAACTGCACGGCCAGGTCATCGCGATTGAAAGCCATGGCCGCAATGACATGATCCGCCTGCAACTGTCGGGCGCCTTGAGCCTGAGCGCGCAGATCACCCACGACAGCACGCTGCGCCTGGAACTGGAGACCGGCGTGGAAGTGGTCGCCTTGATCAAGGCCGGCTGGCTGGAATTGCTCGCCCTGGGGCAGGTAGCAACACCTGGACACAATTGCATGAGCGGCGTGATCGAGACGATTCTCGACGCCGACGACGGCCCCAGCGAGGTGCGCATCACCCTGCCCAACGGCCAGGTTTTATGCGCCCTGGCGCAGCCCGCCGCGCTCAAGGCGCTGAAGGCCGCCGAGGGCCAGCCAATTCAGGTGCAGTTCTCGCCCAGCAACGTGTTGCTCGGCACGCCGGTGTAGCGCGAGGGCTACTTCAAACTGCAACAATTTCGTCACGCGTGCTCCTTAAGGTGTCTGCAAAAACCGCAGGGAGCCCGAAATGAGCCTATTAGAAGACAACCAAGCCACCGACCTTGAACAGATGGTCGGCCTCACCCGCCGCCGTTTCATCGGCGCGGGGGCTTTGTGCGGCGCCGCGATGTTCCTCGGCGGCAACCTGCTGAGCCGTAGCGCCCTGGCTGTCAACGCCGCGTCCAGCCCGTTGCTGGGGTTCCCCAGCATCGCCGCCGCCACCCGCGACGCCATCACCCTGCCCCCCGGCTACAGCGCCTCAGTGCTGATCAGCTGGGGCCAGCCATTGCACAAAAATGCCCCGGCGTTCGACCCCTCCGGCAACGGCAGCGCCAAGGCCCAGGAGCAACAGTTCGGTGACAACAACGACGGGATGAGCCTGTTCGCCTTCCCCGGTGACGACAACCGCGCGCTGATGGCGATCAATAACGAATACACCAATTACCGTTACCTCTACGCCCACGGCGGCGCGCCGCAATCGGCCGAGGACGTGCACAAGGCCCAGGCCAGTGAAGGCGTGTCGGTGATCGAAGTGCGGCGCAAGGGCGACACCTGGCAGTTCGTGCAGGACTCGCGCTACAACCGGCGCATCCACGGCAACTCGCCGATCCGCCTGAGCGGTCCGGCGGCGGGTCACGACTGGCTGAAAACCCGCGCCGACAAAACCGGTAAAAAAGTCCTCGGCACCTTCCAGAACTGCGCCAACGGCAAGACCCCATGGGGCACCTATCTGACGTGCGAAGAGAACTTCACCGACTGCTTTGGCAGCAGCAACCCACAACAGGCCTTCGACGCCGCGCAAAAGCGCTACGGCGTGGTGGCGGCCAGCAAAGAGATCAACTGGCATCAACACGACCCGCGTTTCGACATGGCCAAGCACCCCAATGAACTCAACCGCCATGGCTGGGTGGTAGAAATCGACCCGTTCGACCCGCAATCCACGCCGACCAAACGCACCGCCCTGGGCCGCTTCAAGCACGAAAATGCCGCACTGGCTGAAACCCGCGATGGCCGCGCCGTGGTGTACATGGGCGATGACGAGCGCGGCGAGTTTATCTACAAGTTCGTCAGCCGCGACAAGATCAACCACAAGAACCCCAAGGCCAACAAAGACCTGCTCGACCACGGCACCTTGTATGTGGCGATCTTCGACGCAGGCGACGGCAACGCCGACCACCCCAAGGGCACCGGCCAATGGGTCGAACTCACCCATGGCAAAAACGGCATTGACGCCAGCACCGGTTTCGCCAGCCAGGCCGAAGTGCTGATCCACGCGCGCCTGGCCGCCAGCGTGGTCAAGGCCACGCGCATGGACCGCCCGGAATGGATCGTGGTCAGCCCCACGGATGGTCAGGTCTATTGCACCCTCACCAACAACGCCAAGCGTGGCGAGGAAGGCCAGCCGGTAGGCGGCCCGAACCCGCGAGAGAAAAATGTCTACGGCCAGATCCTGCGCTGGAAAGCCGATGCCGATAACCATGGCTCCAACGCGTTCTCCTGGGACCTGTTTGTAGTGGCCGGCAACCCCGGTGTGCATGCCGGCACGCCGAAGGGTGGCTCGTCCAATATCAACCCGCAAAACATGTTCAACAGCCCCGACGGCCTGGGTTTCGACAAGGCCGGGCGCCTGTGGATTCTCACCGATGGCGACTACAGCAACGCGGGTGACTTCGCCGGCATGGGCAACAACCAGATGCTGTGCGCCGACCCGAGCACCGGGGAAATCCGCCGGTTCATGGTCGGGCCAGTGGCGTGCGAGGTGACGGGGATCAGCTTTTCGCCAGATCAGAAGACGCTGTTTGTGGGGATTCAGCACCCGGGCGAAACCGGCGGCTCGAGCTGGCCGGAGCATCTGCCGAACGGCAAACCGCGTTCGTCGGTGATGGCGATTCGGCGGGATGATGGCGGGATCGTCGGCGCCTGATAGGCCCCAATCGGGGGCAAGCCCCCTCCCACGCTTGACCGCGTTCCTACAGGTCAAACGCGGTCTTCGTGGGAGGGGCTTGCCCCCGATGCGACCAGTACAGACGCCACCTATCTATCGCCGTGTGCGTTACCATACCGGGCCGGACGCGGCGCCCTGCTGCGCGCAGGAGTTCGCATGGCCCATCCGTTTGAAACACTCACCCCCGACCTGGTTCTCGACGCTGTCGAAAGTATCGGTTTCCTCAGCGATGCTCGCATTCTGGCGCTCAACAGCTACGAAAACCGCGTCTACCAAGTGGGTATCGAAGACTCTGAACCGCTGATCGCCAAGTTCTATCGGCCGCAGCGCTGGACCAACGAAGCGATCCTTGAAGAACACCGTTTCACCTTCGAATTGGCCGAGTGCGAAGTACCGGTGGTCGCCCCGTTGATCCACAACGGCGAAAGCCTGTTCGAACACGCGGGTTTCCGCTTCACCCTGTTTCCGCGCCGGGGTGGCCGTGCGCCGGAGCCGGGCAATCTTGATCAGCTGTATCGCCTGGGTCAGCTGCTCGGCCGTTTGCACGCCGTCGGCTCGACCCGCCCGTTCGAACACCGCGAGGCGTTAGGGGTGAAAAACTTCGGTCACGACTCCCTCACGACCTTGCTGGAAGGTAACTTCATTCCGAAAAGCCTGTTGCCGGCCTACGAGTCCGTGGCCCGCGACCTGCTCAAGCGCGTGGAAGAGGTCTACAAAGCCACACCGCACAAGAACATCCGCATGCACGGCGACTGCCACCCCGGCAACATGATGTGCCGCGACGAGATGTTTCATATCGTCGACCTGGATGACTGCCGCATGGGCCCGGCCGTACAGGATTTGTGGATGATGCTCGCCGGTGATCGCCAGGAATGTCTGGGCCAGCTGTCGGAATTGATGGACGGTTATCAGGAATTCCACGACTTCGACCCGCGCGAACTGGCGCTGATCGAACCCTTGCGCGCCTTGCGCCTGATGCACTACAGCGCCTGGCTGGCACGCCGCTGGGATGACCCAGCGTTCCCCCACAGCTTCCCGTGGTTCGGCAGCGAACGTTATTGGGGCGATCAGGTGTTGGCGTTGCGTGAGCAACTGTCGGCGCTCAATGAAGAACCGCTGAAACTGTTCTGACACTGCCGCGACGCCTAGTGGGCGCTGGCGACCCGACAACCCAGCTCCCACAGAAAAGCAGCATCCCATCGTCTGACAAAAATCCTTACAATTGCGCCTTTGTTAGCTGCCTATGCAAGGATTCTGCAATGCAACCCGCCAACCCCCGCAAGGGTTACATCCTGGGCCTGAGCGCCTATGTCATCTGGGGCCTGTTCCCGATCTATTTCAAAGCCATCGCCAGCGTTCCCGCCGCCGAAATCATCGTGCACCGCGTGCTGTGGTCGGCGCTGTTTGGCGCTGTGCTGTTGATGGTGTGGAAACACCCGGGCTGGTTTCGTGAACTGCGCGATAACCCCAAGCGCCTGGCGATTCTGGCACTGAGCGGTGCGTTGATTGCGGCCAACTGGCTGACGTATGTGTGGTCGGTCAACAGCGGGCGCATGCTCGAAGCGAGCCTGGGTTATTACATCAACCCGCTGGTGAATGTGCTGCTGGGCATGCTGATTCTCGGCGAACGCCTGCGGCGCTTGCAGTGGATGGCCGTCGGGCTGGCGGCGGTGGGTGTGGCGCAACAGGTATGGCAGGTGGGCAGTTTGCCGTGGGTGTCGCTGGTGCTGGCGCTGACCTTTGGCTTCTACGGGCTGATCCGCAAGCAGGCGCCCGTCAAGGCGCTACCGGGGTTGGTGGTGGAAACCTGGATGCTGGTGCCGATCGCTGTCGCCTGGCTGCTGTTCAACCCGTCGGCACACAGCGCACAGCTTGAATTTTGGGGCACTGGCGAAGCCTGGTGGCTGGTAGCGGCCGGCCCGGTCACGCTGATCCCGTTGGTGTGTTTCAACGCTGCTGCGCGGCATTTGCCCTACACCGCCCTAGGGTTTTTGCAGTATGTGGCGCCTACCCTGGTGCTGTTGGAAGCGGTGTCCCTGTTCGGTGAACACTTGGCCACCAGCACGCTGATCGCGTTCGCGTTTATCTGGGCCGGCCTGGTGGTTTACAGCCTGGACGCCTGGCTGACGATCCGCAAACGCTGATCAAATAACGTACAAAGCTCTGCAAGCCACAGCAGGCCTGGCTTGCAGACATCCACCCCAAGGTTATCCACAACCTGATCCCCGCCATTTGTGCACAAGCCCTTGAAACTGCTCGTTTTTTGCTCAACTAAAGGAGAAGCCCGGCCGACGTGGCCTGGCGCCGGGTCTCTACAGGTTATCCACAGGCCCATGCAAGATTTCCATGCATAACCCTGTGGGCAGGCCGTTATTCTTCGTGGTGCAACTCCACCATCAAGTCATCCGCCAGGGTTTCCAGGGACAGTTGCAAGGTATCCAGGGATAACGCGGTGGGCACCTGCAACAATGCCTCGGCGGTAAACAACGGATCACCGCTCATGGGCGCCGGGCGCACATCCGTGCTCAGGCTTTCAAGGTTCACGCCCTGTTTGCTCAACAGCGCCGTGATCTCGCGCACGATTCCCGAACGGTCGTTGCCCACCAGCGTCATCAGGATGGCCTTGGACGCCGCGGTCTGCCCTGAACTGCCCTCACCCACCAGCACGCGAATGCCGTGTGTGGATAAGTCCTCCAGCGCATTCACCAAACCCTGACGACTTTCGGCGGGAACGCTGACCCGCAGGATCCCGGCAAACTGCCCGGCCATGTGCGCCATTCGGCTCTCCAGCCAGTTGCCACCGTGGGCGGCAATATTCTGCGCAATGCGTTCAACCAGGCCGGGTTTGTCGGCGGCAATAATAGTGAGTACAAGATGGTCCATGGCGAAGCCCTCTGAATTCAATCTACAAGGTGGACGCAGGCGCCCTCGAAAACAAATCGTGTACCATTTTTATATTTATCTGGAACAATCTGATAGTTTTTTGAGAACATCCAATACCCCACTGTGACCGCATGACCAAAGTGGGTCGCTAAACGACGTATTTAGTCAAATTTTCACAACCGCAACTCATCATGTAGTATGCAAAACCGCGCACTACATAACGTTAGGTCGATGTCTGCCAAGGCACCAACGTATCGCGATAACCCGCCAGCCCAGCCGCCTTAACGGCATGTACTGGGGGATCGGGTTCGTGGTTTAAATGGCCAGAGGCTTCATTGGTAAATTGAAAAGCTGAAAAGCGCATAAGCTCCGCAGAGTGAGGCAAGCAATGACTGAACACGTTCAAGTCGGTGGCCTGCAGGTCGCCAAAGTCCTGTTCGACTTCGTGAACAACGAAGCCATTCCCGGTACCGGCATCACTGCCGACCAGTTCTGGGCCGGCGCCGACAAGGTCATTCACGACCTGGCACCGAAGAACAAAGCCCTACTCGCCAAACGCGACGATTTCCAGGCGCGGATCGATACCTGGCACCAGACCCACGCCGGCCAGGCCCACGACCCGGTGGCCTACAAAGCCTTCCTGCAAGACATCGGATACCTGCTGCCAGAAGCCGCAGACTTCCAGGCCTCGACCCAAAACGTCGATGACGAAATCGCCCGCATGGCCGGCCCTCAGCTGGTTGTGCCGGTGATGAATGCCCGTTTCGCCCTTAATGCTTCCAACGCACGTTGGGGCTCGCTGTATGACGCGCTGTATGGCACCGACGCCATCAGCGAAGCCGACGGCGCCGAAAAGGGTAAGGGCTACAACAAAGTGCGGGGCGACAAGGTGATTGCCTTCGCCCGTGCTTTCCTCGACGAAGCCGCGCCGCTCAGCGCTGGCAGCCATGTCGATTCCACCGGTTACAAGATCGCTGATGGCAAGCTCATCGTCAGCCTTAAGGGCGGCAGCAACAGCGGCCTGCGCGACGATGCACAACTGATCGGTTTCCAGGGGCCGGCGGACCAGCCGATCGCCATTTTGCTGAAACACAACGGCCTGCATTTCGAAATCCAGATCGACGCCAGCACGCCTGTCGGCCAGACCGATGCGGCCGGCGTCAAAGACGTGCTGATGGAAGCCGCGCTGACCACCATCATGGACTGCGAAGACTCCGTCGCCGCCGTTGATGCCGATGACAAAGTGGTGATCTACCGCAACTGGCTCGGCCTGATGAAGGGCGACCTGGCCGAAGAAGTGGCCAAGGGCGGCAAGACCTTTACCCGCACCATGAACCCCGACCGTGTCTACACCGGCGTGGATGGCCAGGACGTGACCTTGCACGGCCGTTCGCTGCTGTTCGTGCGCAACGTTGGCCACTTGATGACCATCGACGCGATCCTCGACAAAGACGGCAACGAAGTACCGGAAGGCATTCTCGACGGTTTGCTCACCAGCCTGGCGGCGATCCACAGCCTCAACGGTACCAGCAGCCGCAAGAACAGCCGCACCGGCTCCGTGTACATCGTTAAACCGAAAATGCACGGCCCGGAAGAAGCTGCGTTCACCAACGAGCTGTTTGGGAGTATCGAAGACGTGCTGAACCTGCCGCGCAACACGCTCAAAGTCGGGATCATGGACGAGGAGCGCCGCACCACGGTCAACCTCAAGGCCTGCATCAAGGCCGCCAGCGAGCGCGTGGTGTTTATCAACACCGGCTTCCTCGACCGTACCGGCGACGAAATCCACACCTCCATGGAAGCTGGCGCGATGGTGCGCAAGGCGGCCATGAAGGCCGAGAAATGGATCGGCGCTTACGAGAACTGGAACGTCGATATCGGCCTGAGCACCGGCCTGCAAGGGCGTGCACAGATCGGTAAAGGCATGTGGGCGATGCCCGACCTGATGGCAGCGATGCTTGAACAGAAAATCGCTCACCCACTGGCCGGCGCCAACACCGCTTGGGTACCGTCGCCCACGGCGGCTGCACTGCACGCGCTGCACTACCACAAAGTCGATGTGTTCGCGCGTCAGGCCGAACTGGCCAAACGCGAGCGCGCGTCGGTGGACGATATCCTGACCATTCCTCTGGCCAGCAACACCGATTGGTCTGACGAGGAAATCCGCAACGAGCTGGACAACAATGCCCAAGGCATCCTTGGCTATGTTGTGCGCTGGATCGATCAAGGCGTCGGCTGCTCGAAAGTGCCGGACATCAATGACGTGGGCCTGATGGAAGACCGCGCCACCCTGCGCATCTCCAGCCAGCACATCGCCAACTGGCTGCGCCATGGCATCGTCAACGAAGCCCAAGTGATGGAAAGCCTCAAGCGCATGGCGCCGGTGGTAGACCGTCAAAATGCGGGGGATGCCCTGTATCGCCCCTTGGCGCCGGATTTCGACAGCAACATCGCGTTCCAGGCAGCGGTGGAGTTGGTGATTGAAGGGACCAAGCAACCCAATGGTTATACCGAGCCGGTGTTGCACCGTCGGCGCCGTGAGTTCAAAGCCAAAATGGGTGTGTAACTAACGAAGGGAGACGTCCCTGATCAAAAGATCAGGGACTGATCCTGCAGGGGCATTCAGATCATGGATAGAGGTAGTTCAACTCAGCCGTCCCCTTGATCTCCAGGTCGCGCCTTCCATCGTTGAACTTCCCACTGAACGTATATTTCAAGTTGTCGGTTGAGTTGGTGGAGGTCACTTCAACCGTTCCGGCAATAGGCAGAAGGATATCGCCCAAGCTGCATCCGAATTTCGAATCAGCCTCCTCGAACTTGTACGTCGTGGTGCCATCCTCGATGGCGGGAACAAATGACATTGAGACTGACGTACGGGTCGCAGAATCTGTACTTTGAAAGTGATTACTGTCACCCGAAACGCTCGTGGAGCTGGTGGTGCGCAAAAGCTTACCGTTGTGGAAAATATCCGCTTTAATCTTGCCAGCTATTTTCATGACTGACTCCTGGTGGTGAATGAAGGGGGCAACCGTTCCCGATCGCCGCGCACTCATCCAGTAAACCGCCCCACCTATTGCTTGCCTACTGTCAGAATTGACAGTGCTTAGCTGATACCGACCAGTGGACGTTACTGCGCCATTCCCAGCTCGCGCTTGACCATCTTCGCCAACTTCACGCTGTCGATAGGCTTGAGCAAAAAGTCCACCACGCTCAAGTGCATCGCATCGATGACATCCGGCGCTTCAGCGTCCCCGGACATGATGATGATTGGCAGCGCCGCCCGAGTAGAGCTGCGCACTTGGCGAATCAATTCCAGGCCATTGCTCGGCGCCATGCGCAGGTCGGTGATCAGCAAACCGATGGAGCTGCTGGAGCTCAACAAATCCCACGCCGCCTCTCCACTGTCGGCGGTCATGCAGCGAATGCCGTCCAGGCCCAGAATCTCCGCCAGTAATTCGCGCGCATCTTTGTCGTCATCGACGATCAACACACGTTGTGGCGGTAAATCAGGCTCCAGCATCACAGCGCTCAGTGCCTCGCGCTCTGCATCACTCAAAATATCGTGGTCGGGCATACGTTTCTCAGCAGTTCTCATCAATCTCGCAGCACACTCGTCAGACATCTGCGGAAGGGCGAACAATGTGCACTTCGTCGGAAAGTTTGACTAGTGGGCGTTCTACGGGGTTTGCACGGTAGCCATGTAAGGTTTTTCCCTAGTCGCCAATGGTTTGACCGCTACCTAGACTTACGTCCAATGGGCACCCAGGGCACGGGGGCCGACCATAAAGGACGATAACGACAAGAAACTGCGGTCACTGTTATGAGTAAAGCTGATGCTTTCACGCAGGCGGGAAAAACCGCCGTGTTGCAGAACATCCACGGCACCCTGCAATTCCTGCAACGCTTTCCCCCGTTCAACCAGATGGAAAACGCACACCTGGCGTATCTGGTCGAACAGTGCCAACTGCGCTTCTATAGTCAGGGCGACAGCATCCTCAAGCCGTCGGGTGGGCCGGTGGAGCATTTCTTCATCGTCAAGCAAGGCCGCGTGGTCGGCGAGCGCCCGTTGCTCAATCAAGACGCGACGCAAACCACCTTTGAAATCACCACCGGCGAGTGTTTCCCGCTGGCCGCGTTGCTGGGCGAACGCGCGACCCGCACCGAGCACAAGGCCGCCGAAGACACCTTCTGCCTGCAACTGAACAAGCCGGCCTTTATAAAGCTGTTCGCGCTTTCGAGCCCGTTTCGCGATTTCGCCCTGCGCGGCGTCAGCAGCCTGCTGGACCAAGTGAACCAACAGGTGCAGCAAAAAGCCGTGGAAACCCTCGGCACCCAATACTCGTTGAACACGCGCCTGGGCGAATTGGCCATGCGCCATCCCGTCACTTGCAGCCCGAGCACGCCGCTGCGCGAGGCGGTCACGCTGATGCATGAGCAGCAAGTGGGCAGCATCGTCATCGTCGACGCGCACAAGGCGCCCCTGGGAATTTTCACCTTGCGCGACCTGCGCCAGGTAGTGGCCGATGGCACCAGTGACTTCAATCAGGTCATCGAATCCCATATGACCCAGGCGCCGTTCTATTTGAGCCCGGACCACAGCGCCTTCGACGCCGCCATTGCCATGACCGAACGGCACATCGCCCACGTGTGCCTGGTCAAAGACCAGCGCGTGTGTGGCGTGGTGTCCGAGCGCGACCTGTTTTCCCTGCAGCGGGTGGACCTGGTGCACCTGGCGCGCACCATCCGCAATGCGCCACGCGTGGAAAACCTGGTGGCGATTCGCGGTGAGATCGGCCAATTGGTCGAACGCATGCTCGCCCATGGCGCGTCGTCCACCCAGATTACCCACATTATTACGCTGCTCAACGATCACACCGTGTGCCGTGTGATCGAACTGACCCTGGCCGACAAGGGCGACCCCGGCGTGCCGTTCAGTTGGTTGTGTTTCGGCAGCGAGGGCCGCCGCGAGCAGACGCTGTATACCGACCAGGACAACGGCATCCTGTTCGACGCCAAGGATGCCGCCGAAGCCGCCGAGATCCGTGGCCGTTTGTTGCCCTTGGCACAGCAGATCAACCAGAGCCTGGCGTTGTGCGGTTTCAGCCTGTGCAAGGGCAATATCATGGCCGGCAACCCCGAACTGTGCCTGTCGCGGGCCGAATGGGCGCGGCGCTTCGGGGCGTTTATCCGTGAGGCCACGCCGGAGAACCTGCTGGGGTCGAGCATCTATTTCGATTTGCGCGTGGTGTGGGGCGATGAACAGGGCTGCGAGCAATTGCGCCAGGGCATTCTCGATCAAGTCGCGGACAACCGGCTGTTCCAACGCATGCTGGCCGAGAACGCCTTGCGTCAGCGCCCGCCGGTGGGGCGTTTCCGCGACTTTGTGCTGACGCGCAAAGGTGGCGAAAAGGCCACCCTCGACCTCAAGGTGCAGGGCCTTACGCCCTTTGTCGATGGCGCGCGCCTGCTGGCCCTGGCCAACGGCATCCACGCCAACAACACCCTGGAGCGGCTGCGCCAGTTGGTGGACAAGGCGGTCATTGAGCGACTAGACGGCGCCGCGTATGAAGAGGCCTACCACTTTATCCAGCAAACCCGCATGCAGCAGCACCAACTGCAAACCCGCGAGAACCAGCCGTATTCCAACCGCGTCGACCCTGACAGCCTCAACCACCTGGACCGGCGCATCCTGCGTGAATCCCTGCGGCAGGCGCAGCGCCTGCAAAGCAGCCTGACCTTTCGGTACCAACTGTGAGTTTGTTCAGTTGGCTGCGTGCGAAAAAGCCAGGGCTCGACGCTACCCAGCTCATGCGCCTGGCGCAGTTGCCCGCACCTGCCGTGCTGGGGGATGGCGCCTTGCGCAACCAGCGCTGGGTAGTCGTCGACCTGGAAACCAGCGGCCTTAACCTCAACCGCGACCAAGTGCTGTCCATTGGCGCGGTGGTGATTGAGGACGGTGCGGTGGATTTTTCGCAAATGTTCGAACGCACCTTGCACCGTGCCGAAACAAAGCTGAGCCCCAGCGTGCTGATTCACGGCCTGGGGCCCAGCGCCATCGCCGCCGGCACCGACCCGGTCGAGGCGCTGCTGGACTTCATGGCGTTTGTTGGCGACAGCCCGCTGCTGGCGTTCCATGCCCCCTTCGATCAACACATGCTGTGCCGCGCGCTCAAGGACAGCCTGGGCTATCGCCTGGTGCACCCGTTCCTCGACGTCGCCGACATCGCCCCGCTGCTGTGCCCCGACGCGAATATCCGTGAAGCCGGGCTGGACGACTGGATCAACCACTTCAAGCTGCAGGTCGGTGAGCGCCATCACGCCAGCGCCGACGCCCTGGCCACGGCAGAGTTGATGCTCATCCTGTTGAGCCGTGCGCGTGCGCAGCACATCGACTCCCCGCAGGCGCTTCAAGCACGCGTGAGCCAATGGAAACGGCGCAAACAAGCGCCATCGTTTTAATAGCACCGCCCGACAGACGCCAATTGCGCGCGTTCCTTGCCTCTGACACAATCGCGAATAATTCTCGTTAGTTTAAACCCCTTGTTTATTCGGTGATGCCTTGTCGTCGGTCCAGACCCCACACACTGAGCTTGTTGGCGCGTTGTATCGCGACCATCGTGGCTGGCTGTTGGCGTGGCTGCGGCGCAACGTGGCCTGCCCGAGCCGCGCCGAAGACCTGAGCCAGGACACGTTCATGCGCCTGCTGGGCCGTGACGAGTTGCGCGAACCCCGCGAGCCACGGGCATTTCTGGTGGCTATCGCCAAGGGGCTGCTGTTCGACTACTTCCGGCGCGCGGCCCTGGAACAGGCCTACCTCACTGAACTGATGCTGATCCCGGAAAGCGAACACCCCTCGCCGGAAGAGCAGCAACTGATCCTCGAAGACCTCAAGGCCATCGACCGCTTGCTCGGCAAACTGTCGAGCAAGGCCCGCGCCGCCTTCCTCTATAACCGCCTCGACGGCCTGGGCCACGCCGACATTGCCCAGCGTCTTGGCGTGTCGGTGCCCCGCGTGCGCCAGTACCTGGCGCAAGGCATTCGCCAGTGTTACATCGCACTGTATGGCGAGCCGCTGTGAGCGTGGTCAGCGCCAAGCCGGTCTCGGCGCGCGTGCTGGATGCCGCGATTGCGTGGCAACTGTCCCTGGACTCAGGTGACGGCAACTTCGTTGCACAGGAAGAGTTCGCCAAATGGCTGGCCAGCGATGAAGAACATGCACGCGCCTGGCGCCAGCTGGGCATGCTCGACCAGCGTTTCAGCGTGGCCTCGGGCCCCGCGCGCGCGGCGCTGCTGCACTCGCGCGAAGGCATTCGCCAGCGCGTGCGCAAGCTTGGACGCGGCGTGGCAAGCATCGCGCTGCTCTGCGGCCTGGCGTTGTTTGCCGGTGAGCGATATGTGCCGATCCATTATTGGCTGGCCGACCAGCGCACCGCCACCGGCGAGCAACGCGCGCTGAAACTAGCGGACGGCACGCTGATCAACCTCAATACCCACACCGCCATCGACGTGCGTTTCGACGAAACACGCCGGCTGATCGTGTTGCAGGAAGGCGAGATTCTGGTCGAAACCGGCCACAACGATGCGCGCCCGTTTTATGTACAAACCCGCGATGGCAACCTGCGAGCGCTGGGGACGCGGTTTATCGTCAAGCGCGAAGACCACGCCACACGCTTGAGCGTGCTGCAGTCCGCCGTGGCTGCCCAGCCCCAGGCGCTGCACAAGGAACAGATTTTCAAGGAAGGCCAGCAAGTGCTGATGCGCAGTGACGGCCTCGACCCTGCGCTGGCCGTCTCTCCCGCCGCCGACGCCTGGACGCGCGGCATGCTGGTGGTCGACAACGCCCGCCTGGGCGATGTGGTCGAAGAACTCAGCCGCTACCGCAGCGGGTATCTGGGTGTGGATAAAACCGTGGCCGATCTGCGCATCACCGGCAGCTTCCCGCTGCACGACACGACGCTGGCGCTGAACGCGCTGCTGCCGACGCTGCCGGTACAGATCGAGCAGCACACACTGTGGTGGACCCAGGTGGTCGCAAGGCCGGCGCAAGGCGGGTCGGTTAGCAATAATTGAATCGAGACTATCTCGAAACGTTACAAAAAACTGTCATTTCTCACAGGTACGCAGCCCTGTCTTTTGCCATCCAATGAGCCTTCGTTTTTTCCAGCATTTTGCTGGTGAAGCGATCCTGTTCGGCTAACGAGGATGGACCCATGTCAACCCAACTCAACATCTACAGTCAGAACTATGTCTTCGCCTTTCCTGGCCAAGGGAGCGATCCGTGCGGCGCTCTGGCGGAGCTGTATCAGCATGTACCCGAAGCCCGGGACCCAATTGACACGATTCTGGCAATCATCGAAACCGAGGCGGCGGCGCACGAACCTGATCCCCATCCAGGGTTGGTTACCCAGGTTCTATTGACCCGCGATCACGCCCTGCCGCTGCCTTCGGGTGTGGCGCAACTGGCGCTGTACGGCGCTGCGGTGGTGCTTAACCAGTTGCTGCAGGCCACGGGCATTGTTCCCTCCCTGATCGTTGCGCAAAGCTTCGGCGAAATTGCTGCCAGGGTGTGTGGCGGCGTGCTCGACATTGCGCAGGGTGCCCGCGCGGTCTGTGCCCTCAACGCCGCCTACCGCAGCGAGGAAGGCCGAGGCAGCATGCTGCTGGTCAACCTTTCAGCGCAGGACACGCAAGCACTGCTGGACCGCTACCCCGAGTCGAACCTGGTGCTGGGCTCCGTCAACGCGCCGGCCCAATGCATCATCAGCGGCGAGAAGGCAGACCTGGAGCACCTGCTTGCTCACCACGATGACAGCGCACACCCCTTGCGCCCGGTCTCGATCGCTTACGCGTCGCACTATCCGCCTCACACGGAGGTCGCCCGGCGACTTCACGAAAACCTGCAGCCGCTGGCCCCCAAACCCTTCAAAACACCGATCTACTCAACTGTGCTGGGGCGTCGCTACGAGCCCGAGGACGATTTGCATCACCTGTTTACCCTGGGCGTCACGCAACCCACCAACCTGCCCTACACGTTGGCGCAACTGCCGACGGACAAACACACCGTGTTTATCGACCTTGGGGTGAACAGCGGCCTGTCGGTGTGCATACGCAAAAGCCTGCATCCCGCACAGACCTACGCGCCGCTGGCGCAACCCATCGAAACCCTGCGTCATTTGCTGGTCAACGCGCCCGCCGCGCAAAAGGCCGTGGTTGACTTGCGCCAGCTGGCCAACGGGCCCGTCGATGCCGAGGTTCACGCGCAAATGGCGAAGATTTTCAGCGACCCCGAACTCCATCCTCGCGCCAACCAGAGTTTTCATGACGGCCATCGCCACACCTACCAGCGCTTGCAGCACCTGATGCGCCAGCTGCCCGACGGTATCCATGGCTTTGCGCAGCCGCAGTTATTGATGGCCGAGGCTACCCACGCGGCGCTCACTGATCCCTCGCTGTTCATGGGCTGCGTGATTCAGCAGGGGTTGTGTATCGGCACGCTGCTGGCGTTCGAGCAGGATCACCCGAGCGCCACCCAGTGGCGACGCAAACTGGAGGCCGGTGAGAGTCTGGGGGTTTACGCGCTGACCGAGATAGGTCGCAGCAACTCCCACATGGGCGCGTGTGTCGAGGCAGTATTCGACGCCGACACGCGCACCTTCGTGCTGAACACACCCAACAAGGCCGCGCTTAAATTTGCCAACGTCGGGATCAGCAACCTGGACAAGCTGGGCGTGGTGTTTGCCCAAGTGATCGTTCAGGGCCAGCCCTGTGGCGTCTTCGCGTTCATGCTGCCATTGAGTGACGCCAACGGCCCGCGCCCGGGAGTTTCCATGTCGTCACCGGCGGAAATCCGCGCAGTACCGCTGGATTACGGCCTGGCGAGCTTTGACAACGTGCGCCTGCCCTTCGACGCGTGGCTGCGCGATGGCGCTTCGATCGACGCGTCCAACCAGTTCCACGACCCATTGGGCAGTACGGACCGTCGCCTGATTCGCTCACTGTTTGCGCCCAAGAATGTGTGGGCGATGGTCGGCGTCGGCTTGAGTTCGGTGATGCTTGCCTGTTCAACCCTGGCCCTGACCCATGCCAACCGACGCACGACCCAGGCGCGGATCGGTAACGGCACCGGCCTGTTGGCTTTTCGCACCCAACGCCGCGCGCTGTTCGGTTGCCTGGCCACGGCGTATGTCATGAAGTGCTTTGCCAACGACTCCGCCCGCCGGTGGATTGAAGGCACGGCCAGTCAGGCGTCACTGCACACCACCGGCACAGGCGACGTGACGTGGACACCGTGGGCCGCCATCAGCCAAACCCTGGCGCTGACCAAGGCGCTGTGTGCACCCGCCGCCGAGGCGCTGGCGACAGAGTGTCGGTTGCGCTGCGGGGTGGCCGGTGCGCTCAACCTCAATCGCTTCGCCGACTACGAAGGCATGGCCAAAATCTACCAGGATGCCGGTGGCAATAACCGCATGATCCTGCTGGACGCCGCCAAGGTACTGATCGGCCAACCCTTGAGCGAACCCACACCCCCCAACCCCCAGGCCGGGCTGGATGACGCCGGGTATTGGCAAGCCATGGCTCACACCCTGGAGTACCGTTTGCTCAAGCACGTGGCCGACCATATTGCCCGGCACCGTGGCGAGGGAGAGGACGACATGCAGGTCTGGAACGCGCAGTTGATGGTCGTTGCCCGCGCAGGAGAGGCTTACGCCCAGCGTCTTGCCATCGACAGCGCAATTCGCGCCGGCAGCTTGCTGCCCCACGGGTTGGCCAAGGAACTGGGCAACGCGCTGTGCGGCCTTTACGTGTTGGAATACCTGAACAAGCATGCCGCCTGGTTCATCAGCGAGGGCCTCATGGACATCGCCCGCTACCGCGCCCTTGAGGCTCGGCTTGATTCGCTGAGCGACTTTCTGGCCACACAGGTTGACGTGTTGATCGAAGCCTTCGGTCATGGCGCAGCCACACGCGCGGCAATCGCCCAGACCGATCATTACCCCGACGCCCTGGCCGACAAACTACAGTGGGCAGTCGGCTGAAAAACCCAGCTACCCTGAGCCTTGAGGGCCATGCCGTTCGATCAGTTGCGCACCTTCGCAGATTTATTTTCGCTTGGCCCTATCACTTTTTGATTCTCGTCCGGCACCTAGGCAATTGAGAAATGTTTCCATTCAGGAGCCGCCCTATGTCCCGCACGCTAGACACCTTGTTGCGCCCCAGCCTGTTAGCCGTGGCCATCGCCCTCAGCGCCCCGCTGGCGAGCACCACGCTGATCGCCGCCGAACAGGCTTCCAGCGTGCGCGCCTACAACCTGCCGGCTGCACCGTTGGCCAGCACGCTGAACCAGATCGCCAGCCAGGCCGGCCTTGCGCTGACCCTCAACCCAGCGTTGGCGTCGGGCAAGACCTCGGCACCGGTCAACGGCCAGTTCGATGCGCAGGGCGCGCTGCGAGAGGCGTTGCGTGGCACCGGGCTGCAGCTGGAGCAAAGCAGCGCGGGGACGTTTACGCTGGTGGCGATTCCGGAAGGCGTCGTGGCGTTGGCTGAGACCAGTATCACTGCGCAAGGCGACACTGAAATTGCATGGGGCCCGGTCACTGGCTACCTGGCGACGCGCACTGCGGCCGGCACCAAGACCGACACCGCACTGGTTGAAGCACCGCGCTCGATCTCTGTGGCGACCCGCGAGCAGATGCAGGACCGCAACGTCCAGAACCTCGATGATGCCGTCAAATACATGCCCGGCATCGTATCGTCCAGCTACGGCAGCGACACCCGTTACGACTGGATGCGCGTGCGCGGTTTCGAACCGACTCAATTCCTCGACGGCCTGCCTTTGCCGCGCGGCGTTTACGCCAACCCTAAAGCCGAAACCTGGAACCTCGACCGCCTCGCCCTGCTGCGTGGCCCGGCCTCGTCGATCTATGGCCAGACACCACCAGGCGGCCTGCTGGACATGGTCAGCCGCCGTCCCAGCGAGGAATCGAGCCATGCTATCCAGTTGCAATACGGCAGTGACAACTACCGCCAGATCAACTTCGACAGCACCGGCAAAATCGATGATGAAGGCCAGTTCCTGTATGGCGTCAGCGGCGTGGTACGCGATGCCGGCACCCAGGTCGATCACATCGACAACAAGCGCTACAACATCGCGCCGAGCCTGACCTGGAATATTGATACCGACACCAAGCTGACCCTGCTCTCGCAGTTCACCCGCGACGATACCGGCACCACCAGCCAGTTCATGCCGATCCAGGGCACCAAGATCAAATCGCCGCTGGGCGACGTTTCCCACCACAAGAACCTCGGCGATCCCGACTACGAGTTCTACGACCGCACCTACTACGCAATGGGCTATGCGTTCGAGCACCGTTTCAACGATACCTGGCAGTTCAAGCAGAACCTGCGTTACACCAAGTCGGAGCTGGATTTCCAGCAACTGACCGTGGGTTCCTTTGCTTACTCCCCGGCCGATGCGGCGGGCAATATCAGCCGGTCGACCACCAATGTTGACGAAAGCATCGGCCAGTTGGCGATCGACAACAACTTCCAGGCTGACTTCGCAACGGGCGACATTGCCCACACCCTGCTGCTGGGCCTGGATCACCAACGTACCGATACCTCTTACCGCGCGATATACGGTACAGCGTCGGGTATCAACATTTTCAACCCGATCAATACCCAGCCGACGCTGCGCCCGACGGATGTCCGACCTTTTTACGACTACAACCAGAAAACCGTGCAAACCGGCCTCTACGTGCAGGACCAGATGGCTCTGGACAAGTGGCGCCTGACCCTGGGCGGGCGTGAAGACTGGGTGCATCAAGGCACCACCTACTTCAACGACAACGATGCAACCAACACCGATCGCATCAAACACTTCAGTGGCAACGCGGCGCTGAGCTATGTGTTTGATTCAGGATTCGTACCGTATCTGTCTTACGCCGAGTCGTTCCAGCCGGCGAGCAACGCAGATACCAATGCGCTCAAGACGTTCAAACCGACCGAAGGCAAGCAATGGGAAATGGGGGTGAAGTACCAGCCGCCCGGCTCCAACACATTGCTGAGCGCGGCGGTCTACGACCTGACCCAGAAGAACGTGCAGGTGACTAACCTCGGCCCAGGCGGCCAGCAAATCAACAGCCAGACCGGCGAAGTGAAGGTCAAGGGCCTGGAACTGGAAGCCGTGTCTGACGTGAACGAGAACCTCAAGGTCATCGCCGCCTACACCCTGGCAAAATCCGAGGTGCAAAAAGGCATCTACAAAGGCAACCGCCTGACATTGATGCCAAACCAGCAAGCCTCGCTGTGGACCGATTACACCTGGCACAGCGGCGTACTTGACGGTTTCGGTATCGGTTTTGGTGCCCGCTACACCGGCAACACGTATGGCGACCAGGCCAACACCTGGCTGGGCAAGGCCAACGCCTACACCGTGTTCGATGGTTCGGTGCATTACGATCTGGGCCGCCTGGATAACAGCCTGAAAGGCGCATCGGTTAAATTGAACGCCACCAACCTGTTCAACAAAGACTACCTTTCCACCTGCGACGGCAACTACTGCTACTTCGGTGACCAGCGCAGCGTAGTCGCCAGCGCTACCTACCAGTGGTAATTGGCTGAGTTAATAACCAGGCCGTCCCCCGGGGCGGCTTCGGTGTGTCTGAAGGCTAGAAAATGAAAAGCAAAACCATCCGCCGCTGGTCCTTCATCCACACCTGGACCAGCCTGATCTGCACAGTCTTCCTCCTGTTGCTCGCCCTGACCGGCCTGCCGCTGGTGTTTCACCATGAGATCGATCACCTGCTGGGCAATGAGCCTGAACTGGCGCAGATGCCCGCCGACACCCCGCAGTTGAACCTTGAGCAACTGGTGGCCAAAGCCCAGGCGCATCGCCCGGGTGAGGCGATGCAATACCTGGCGTGGGACGAAGACGACAAGAACGGCGTGATCGCAATCATGGCCGCTACGGCCGGCACCGAACCCAACTCGTCGCACACCTTCATGCTCGATGCGCGCACTGGTGAAGCCGTCGAAACCCCAGCGGCCAATGGCGGCGTGACACTGTTCCTGCTGCGCCTGCATGTGGACATGTTCGCCGGCCTGCCGGGCAAGTTGCTGCTGGCCTTCATGGGCCTTTTGTTTGTGCTGGCGATTGTCTCGGGCACGGTGTTGTACCTGCCGTTCATGCGCCGCTTGAAGTTCGCCACCGTGCGCCAGGACAAGTCCACGCGCTTGCGCTGGCTCGACCTGCATAACCTGATCGGCGTGGTCACGCTGACCTGGGCGCTGGTGGTGGGCGTGACCGGCGTGATCAGCGCCTGCGCCGACCTGATCATCGCCGCCTGGCGCCAGGACAGCCTCAGCGCGATGATCGAACCCTACAAAAACGCGCCGCCACTGACCCAACGCGCGCCGGCCACCGAGCTGCTGAACATTGCCGCCAAGGCCGCGCCCGGCATGGAGCCGGACTTTATCGCCTTCCCCGGCACGCGTTTTTCCAGTGAGCACCATTACGCGGTGTTCATGAAGGGCAGCACGCACCTGACCTCGCACCTGCTCACGCCGGTGCTGATCGACGCCAGCACCCTGGCCGTCACCGCCATCGCTGAGCGGCCGTGGTACATGGACGCCATGGGCATGTCCCAGCCATTGCACTTTGGTGACTACGGCGGCATGCCGATGAAGATTCTCTGGGCGGTGCTCGATGTGCTGACCATCATCGTGCTGGGCAGCGGCGTTTACCTGTGGATCGTGCGGCGCAAGGCGGCCAAGGTATGAAGCCGCGTCAGTCGAACTTCTGGAAGGTGTTTGGCATTCCGCTGGGGATTGGCGTGCTCAGCGCGGCCGGGTTGTTTGCCGCGTTGCTCGGGGATGGGCTGTGGGATTCATTGAGCTGGGTCGGTTTGGGGATTCCTGCGGTCATTGGTGTTTGGGCATTATTCAAGCGGCGTGGCTGAAGACCTCATCGCAGGCAAGCCAGCTCCCACATTTGACTGCGTTCACAATTCAAAATGTGGGAGCTGGCTTGCCTGCGATAGCGCCCTCAAAAACATTCAAAAGCCCCCTCGCCAGCCACCGCGCAACCCTCTAGGCTAGCCACTGCCCATTTCGAGGAATGCCCATGTCCGCGCCCAGCATGACCTTGTTTCACAACCCAGCCTCACCCTTTGTTCGTAAAGTCCGCGTGCTGCTGATCGAAACCGGCCAGCAGGACCGCGTGACCCTGCAAGGCTGCATGCCGACACCGGTCAACCCGGACGCGCAGCTGGTGCACGAAAACCCCGTGGGCAAGATCCCGGCCCTGCGCCTGGCCGACGGCAGCGCCCTGCACGACAGCCGGGTGATCCTCGATTACCTCGACCACCAGCATGTCGGCAACCCCCTTATTCCTCGTGACGGCTCGGCACGCTGGCGCCGCCTGACCCTGGCCTCAATGGCCGACGGCATCATGGACGCCGCCGTGCTGGTGCGCTACGAAACCGCCATGCGCCCGGCAGAAAAGCACTGGGACCAATGGCTGAATGAGCAGCGCAACAAGATCCGTCGCACCCTGGCGGAGTTGGAAGCCAATGCGATTGCCGAGCTGGCCAGCCACTTCGACATTGCGTCGATCAGCGTGGCCTGCGCCTTGGGCTACCTCGACTTCCGCCACCCTGACCTGCAATGGCGCGCCGCGACCCCCCAGCTTGCCGATTGGTACGCCAAGGTCAGCCAGCGGCCTTCGATGCTGCAGACCCAGCCGCCGGTCTGATACTCACCCCAACCTACTGTGGGAGCGGGCTTGCCCGCGATTGCGGCGGGTCATTCAGCGCATCTGTTTCTGACCCACCGCCTTCGCGGGCCAGCCCGCTCCCAGATTGGAAGGTGGTGGAGTTGAGGAAAATGACAATGCTGGCGGCCAACTGCTCACCCAACTGCTGATCTTCCCGTAACCCAATCATTGCACCGCCTCCAGGTCAAACTGCACCTTGCGCTTGCCCACGCCATACCAATCCAGTTTGCGCGTCAGCACCATCACCGTGCCCAATAGCCCGAACAGCAACAGCGAGCCCATCAGCAGCGCGTAATCCTCGGCACTGAGCAGCCCATACAACAGGCCATACAACGCCGCCAGCCCCACCGAAAAGCCCAGCCCATGGGCAATGCTGCGCAGCACGTGGCACACGTAGAAGCCGATCAACAACACACAGGCGCTCGCCGACAACAGGTACGCCGGGCCAAAGCCCATGTGCTCGGACAACGACAACAACAGCAGGTAAAAGAACGCCAGGGCAACGCCCACCAGCGCGTATTGGATCGGGTGCACCGCCAGGTTCTTGAGCACTTCGAACAGGAAGAAGCCGGCAAACGTCAGGGCGATAAACAGCAGCGCGTATTTGATCGCACGGTCGCTCTTGAGGTACTGGTCCACCGGGTCGATGAAGTTCACGCCGAAGCTGCGGCTATTGAAGTCGTCACACACTTTGTCCCACTCACAGCCGCGCAGGGTTTCTTCCAGGTTGGTGGAGAAAAACGTGGTCTGCCAATTGGCGCTGAAGCCCTGCGCGCTGACCTCACGCTGGGCCGGCAGGAAGTTGCCAATGAAGCTGGGGTGCGGCCAATTCGATGCCAGTTTGACCTGGCTGATCTTGCCCACCGGCACCACTTGCAGCTGCTCGGTGCCTTGAAGGCGCAGGTCAAAAGCGAAGTCCAACGGCGCCGGCTTTTTGCTGTCTTGCTCGGGCAGCATCACGTGCACGCCCTCGCCCAGCCACGCCACTTGAGTGCCTGGCGAGAACTCCAGGCGTTGGCTGCCCAGCTCCAGTTTCAGCGCATTTTCGATGCCGCGAATGTCACTGATACCCACCGCCAGATACGCCGGATCAAAGCGGTAATCGGCAAAGTTTTCTTTGATACCCAGTTGCTCCGGTAGCACAAACCGCCCGTTGATGCGGTTGTCGGCATGGAACAGCCGCGCCTGGTAAATGCCCCGCGAACGCAGCTCGGTTTGCACCTTGCCGTCGAGTTCAAACTGCTCCGGCAAGAAATACAGACGACCACGCACCTCGCTGACTTGCTCGTAGCGCTCGTTGAGTTTTTCATTGAGCTTCCACTCCCGGACCGTCTTGCGATACGGCACCACCATCACCGGGCCGGTGAGGCGCTGGCTGTAACTGGAGCTGCGGGCGATGTCCATCAGTACGCCATCGCGCAGTTGCTGGCGGTCGCTGATAATGCCGTTGATCATCAGCAACGGAATCAGCAACAGCAGAATCAGTAGCGCAATCGCGCCAAGTTTGAAAAGCAGGCTGCGGTTCATGGGTCTCTCCCTGTTTTGATGGGCAGAGCGTGAACCGCGCAGATGGGAGATTTATGTGGGCAATGTGGAGACTGTGTGGAGATGCAGCACCACTTGCACGCCGCCTTGCACATTGCCGATCTGCAACGCGCCGCCGTGCAACTTCACCACTTCTTCCACGAAATTAAGGCCCAGGCCGGTGCTTTTGCGCCCGCTGGCCGGGCGTGGCAGCGAGTAGAAACGCTCACTCAGGCGCGGCAAGGCATAGTCGGGAATGGCTGCAGCCTGGTTGAACAGGCTGACCTGCACGTCGTTGTGCTGCGTGTGTGCGCTGAACCTCAAGGTGCCACCGGGCGGCGTGAAGTCCAGGGCGTTATCGAGCAGATTTCCCAAGGCCTGGCGCAGCAGGAACGGCTCGCCAAATACCTTCACATCCGCGGCAATCGCCTGTTCGACGTGCAAGCCGGCGCCTTCAATGCGCGCGCACTGGGCCTTGAGCACCTCGTCGACCAAGGCCGCCAACGGCATGCTGACTTGCTCTTCCAGACCTTGGCGCTGCTCCACTTGGGCGAGGTTCAGCAGGCGCTCGATCAACTGTTGCAAGCGCGCGCTTTCACTGTCGATATTGCCGACGAAACGCTGCTGTTGCTCACGGGTCATGTCGCCCTGCAACAGCTCCGCCGCGCCACGAATTGCCGCCAGTGGGCTTTTCAGCTCGTGGGTCAATGTGTGCACGTAACGCTCGACGTAGGCCTTGCCCTCCAGCTGCGTGCGCATGTGCTCGACGGCGGTGGACAGCTGCTTGAGCTCGCCGCCACGGTAATGCGGCAACTCGGCGCGCCGGCCTTCGCTCACAGCCTGGGCATACGCCGTCAGCCGATGCAGCGCCACGCTCAGCCACCACGACAATACTGCGCCGAGCAGCAGGCCGAGGATCACCAACCCGGCGCCGTACCACAGCAGCCGGTGCTCGGTACGGTCGACATAGGGCTGCAACGAGCTGTTGGGCTTGGCCACGGTGACCACGCCGATGATCTGGCCGTTATCGCGGATCGGCGCGCCCACATGCATCACCGACGAGTTGGGGTCATCCAGTTCGCTTTTGGTCGACCGCGCGCCATATTCGCCGCGCAAGGTCAGGTACACATCGTTCCATTTGGAATAGTCCTGGCCGACCGCCTCGCCCGTGGAATCGAGCAACACAATGCCCTTGGCGTCCGTCACGTAGATACGGTGGTTGACCTGGTTTTTCGGCAGGCCCCAAATGGTCGCGCCCGGCTGGCGGCTGCCGTAGGCCTTGAGCAGCTCCGGCCAGTGGCTTTGGCCGAGGGTGCCGTTCTTCACGTCCAGCCGCAGGATCTCGGCCAGCAGGTTGGCCGTGTCCACCAGGGTTTCTTCGGTGGACTGGCGCACGCCGGGGCGGATCTCTTTCATCACGGTGTTAAGCACGAAATAGCCGGTCAGGCCGATAAACAGCGCGTACACCAGAAAAATCCGCAGCCCCAGGCGCATCAGCTATGGCTCGGGCTGTAGCTGTAACCCAAGCCACGGTGGGTCTGGATCGGCTCGGCGTCGGCGGCCACGCTTCGCAGTTTGCTGCGCAGGCTTTTGATATGGCTGTCGATATTGCGTTCGTAGCCAGCGTCGGCAGGCACGCCCACCGCGTCGAGCAATTGCTCGCGGCTGAACACGCGTTCGGGTTGCTCGAGCAGGCTTTGCAGCAAGCGGAATTCATGACGCGTCAGGCTCAGAGGCTGACCGCGGTAATGGATTTGCATGCGTTCCAGGTCAACCTGGAACACGGCAGGCGCGGCGCCTGGACTGACACGCTTGAGGATGGCCCGCACCCGCGCCGCCACTTCCCTCGGGCTGAACGGCTTGACCACATAATCGTCGGCACCGATCTCCAGGCCCACCACCCGATCAATCTCGGCATCCCGCGCACTGAGGAACAGCACTGGCACTTCACTGAAACGGCGCAATTGCTTGCAGGTTTCAAAGCCGCTGATGTCCGGCAGGCCGATGTCGAGAATGATCAAGTCAGCGGGCGACTGGCGCTGATGGGCCAGCGCCTCCTGGCCAAGGCTCAGCCAGGTGGTGGTGAAGCCCTCGCCTTGCAGGGCGAAAATCAGCGTATCGGCTATCGCCGCTTCGTCTTCGACAATCAGGATATGCGGCATGTGGGTCCGTCAGCAGTCCGGTTTGTCTGCAGTGTAACGACGCGCCGGGTTCACCGCTGCGCCGAATTCACGCAGCGCCTTGGCGCCGATCAGCAGCGGGTAGTTGAAGCTGCTGCGGTCGGTAAGGTTGACCTCAACGGTGCGCTTGACGTTGCCCAGGCACATTTCCAGATCGATCACGGGGCGCTTGGCCACGGTGGCTTCGTCCTTGTCATCGTCTTCGTCAGCGCGGCTTTTGATTTTGCTGATGCGCGAGACTTTGTGTTCGTAGACCTTGTTGGTCGCGTCCTTGCCGCCAAGGCGGAAGCGCACCCAATCGTCGCCATCACGGGTGAAGGTCTCGATGTCTCGGGCCGACAGCGAGGCGGTCAGCGCACCGGTGTCCATCTTGGCCTTGAAGGTTTCGCCGATCTCCGGCAACTGGATGTATTCGTAGCGACCGTAAAGGGTCGGCTCGGCGGCCAGGACAGGCTGGGCAGCCACAACAGGAAGAACGAGGGCGAACGCGGCAAGGAGCAGTTTCACGAAGTGATTTCCTCGAAAGAAGTAGGCGGATTCTAGACCGCAAAGGCAGCACTTAGTTAGTTCTCAACCATACCCGGAATATTGTGAAACATTCGTCCAGCGATTTGCGATTTGGCCTCTAGACTCAGCTTGCTTATCATGGCCCGCCCACAGGATTGCAAGAGTTACTTATGCGCCGCCTGCTCACCGGCTGTTTCGTCACACTGCTGCTATTGCTCAACACCCTGGTGCTGTTCGGGCCGTTGATGCTGTTTGCCCTGCTCAAGCTGGTGGCGCCCGGGCGCTATCGCGACTATGCCTCGTGGGCGGTGATGTGGATCGCCGAGACCTGGGCTGAAATCGACAAGCTGATTTTTTCGCTGTGCATCCCCACCCAATGGGACATCCGCGGTGGCGCGCAGCTACGTGGCGACACCTCTTACCTGGTGATCAGCAACCATCAGTCGTGGGTCGACATTCCGGCGCTGATCCAGGCGCTCAACCGGCGCACGCCGTTCTTCAAATTCTTCCTGAAAAAAGAGCTGATCTGGGTGCCCTTCCTCGGCCTGGCCTGGTGGGCGCTGGATTACCCATTCATGAAGCGCTACACCAAGGCATTCCTGGCCAAGCACCCGGAGCTGGCAGGCCAGGACCTGAAAATCACCAAACAAGCCTGCGAGCTGTTCAAGCGCCAGCCGGTGACCGTGGTGAATTACCTCGAAGGCACGCGGTTCAACGCGGCCAAACACAAGCAGCAGGACTCACCGTATGCCCGGTTGCTCAAACCCAAGGCGGGCGGTGTGGCGTTTGTGCTGGCAGCGCTGGGTGAACAGCTGGATGCCGTGCTCGACGTGACCGTGGTCTATCCGCAGCAAAAAATTCCGGGGTTTTGGGATTTGATCAGCGGCGCGGTGCCCAAAGTAATCATCGACATTCGCACCCGTGAACTCGACCCGGCGCTATGGCAGGGCGATTACGAGAATGATCCGGCCTTTCGCCAGACCGTCCAGAACTGGGTGAACCAGCTCTGGAGGGAGAAGGACGCGCGCATCACACAACTGCGCGCGGAGCCTATTTAGCTGCCAGTGCCCCAGGCCGAGGCGAGTTTGCCCAGCACCGACTCGTTGGCGCCCTGGCCACCCAGGTATTGCAGGATCACCGGCGCAAACTTGCCGATCATGCTGTTATCCATGCCCAGCGCGCTGAAGGCGGTGTTCAGGTCGTTGGTGTTCTTCACGCTACCCAGCACGCTGTCCAGGCCGCTGGTTTTGCTGCCGCCGCTCTGGCCGAGCATCCCGCTCAAGGCGCCGAGGCTGCCCAGAGAGTTGCTCCCCGAGAGTTTGTCCAGGCCGGGCACGCTTTTGCCCAATTGCGAATAGTCGGTGCTGCTCAATTGGTTCTTGGCCAGGCCCAACATGGCGCCAGTGCCGCCGACGGCTTGTTCAGGGGTGACGTTCAGTTGCGAAGTCAGGGCGCTCAGCAGCCCTGCGGTCTGGGAACTTGGCGCTGCAGCAGCCGCCTTGTTGTTGCTGCCCTGGGCGCCGGAAACGGCGTTGGCCACGTCACCGAGGCTGAAACCTGCGGCAAACACCGGGCTGGCGGCCACGGTCATCAGGCAGGACAGGGCAAAACCGCGTGAAATCTTCATTAAGACAACCTCTGAATGTAGGAGCTAAAAGCAGGCGTTGGACTGACAGTCCCGAAGGATTGTTCCCACCTGAAGATTAGTTCAGAAAAAGCTGCATCCAAATTACCCGCCCGCGCGTATACCCAGCATGCACCGCTCGGAGTCGGATGGAATGAATGCTCAAGCTGGACTACCCTCTGCCTACCGTGCGCAGTCCCGTCGCCCTCGTTCGAGAGCCTGGAGAAGCCCTATTTCGATCAACGATGCTGACCCCTTGCAGCCCCTGCTGGCGCAGTGCGCTCTGGGCAACCGCCAGGCGTTCGAGACCCTCTACCGCAGTGTTTCGCCACGCCTGCACGGTGTTGCGTTCCGGTTCATGGGCCGCAAGGACCTGGCTGAAGAAGTCCTGCAGGAAGCCTTTGTGCGCATCTGGTACAACGCTTCGCGCTACGAGGCGCACCTGGCGGCGCCGATGACCTGGATGGTGAATATCACCCGTAACCTGGCCATCGACCAGTTGCGCAAGCACCGTGAACAGCCCTTGGCCGATGGCCAGCAGGACGCAATGCTTGACGACAGCCCCAGCGCCCACGAGCAACTCGACAGCGAGCGCGAGGCCCGCGCCCTGAACCGCTGCCTCGACACGCTCGATGGCATGCAGCGCCAATCGATCACCGTGGCTTACTTCCAGGGCCTGTCGTGCTCGGAATTGGCCGACCACTTGGCGGCGCCCCTGGGCTCGGTCAAATCCTGGATTCGCCGCGGCATGGAGCGCCTGCGCAGGTGCCTTGAATCATGAACTACCAAACCACCGCCCTGCGCCGCGCCCTCGCCGCCGACTACGCGATCGGCCTGATGCCGGCTACCGCCCGTCGGCGCTTCGACGCCCTGTTATTGGAAGACGCTGCGCTGCGCGTCGAACTCGGCCATTGGCAGGATGCCCTCGCCAGCCTGACCGGCGCGCTGCCCGAACGGCCGGTGCCCGATCATGTATGGGCAGGCATCAAGGCACGGATCGAGCCGCAAGTACTGCATGTGCCGGCGAAGAAACCGTTCTGGATGAACGTGCGTCTGCTGGCGGCTGCCTGCGCAGTCGTGGTTGCCGTGCTGGTCGGAGTGCTTTATCAGCGTGATATCGGCGCCGAGTACAACGCCACGCTGGTCGCGGCTAACCAGCAACCGGCAATGCAGATCCAGGCGTTTGGCGATCACCTGCAAGTGGAGCCGCTGACGTTGGCGGCGGTAGAGCCGACGCGCGCGCTGGAACTGTGGGTCATTGCGCCCGGTGGCAAACCGGTTTCTCTGGGGTTGGTGCCCAGCTCGGGTAAAGGCCGAATCCAGCTGAGCCAGGAACAGCAAGCGCTGCTGGCTGCACCCGTGACCCTCGCCGTCAGCCTTGAGCCGCAAGGCGGCTCGCCGACCGGGCAGCCAACCGGACCGGTGTTGTACCAAGGCGCACTGGCCTCTCGCTGACACCATTCGATACCTGTGGGAGCTGGCTTGCCTGCGATAGCGGTGGGTCAGCCAAGGATAGGTCAACAGGCCCGCCGCCATCGCAGGCAATCCAGCTCCCACATTTTGATCTTCGTCGGCCAGACGACCTGCTCACGGCGCTTGCAGGCTTAAGCACTCGACGCAAAAAGGGCGACCCATGGGTCGCCCTTTTGTTTGGCCTAAGCCTTACGCCGCACTGAACAACTTATGCGGATCAATCACAAACTTCTTCGGCACACCCGCATCGAACTCGCCGTACCCACGCGGCGCGTCATCCAGGCTGATGACCTGCACACCAACAATTTCAGCAATGTTGATGCGGTCCCACATGATTGCCTGCATCAGCTGGCGGTTGTACTTCATCACTGGGGTTTGGCCGGTGTGGAAGCTGTGGGATTTAGCCCAGCCCAGACCGAAGCGAATGCTCAGGCTGCCCATTTTCGCGGCGGCGTCGACGGCGCCTGGGTCTTCGGTGACGTACAGGCCAGGGATACCGATTTTGCCCGCCACGCGGACCACGCCCATCAGCGAGTTGAGCACGGTGGCCGGTGCTTCTGCCTTGGCGCCTTCATGGCCGTGGCCACGGGCTTCGAAGCCCACCGCATCGACGGCGCAGTCAACTTCGGGCTCGCCCAGCAGTGCGGCGATCTGTTCGTGCAGCGGCGTGTCTTTGGACAGGTCGGCAATTTCAAAGCCCTGCGCCTTGGCGTGTGCCAGGCGAATCGGGTTGACGTCGCCGATGATCACCACAGCGGCGCCCAGCAACCGCGCCGAAGCGGCCGCGGCCAGGCCAACCGGGCCGGCGCCGGCGATATACACCGTGCTGCCCGGACCAACGCCAGCGGTGACGGCGCCGTGGTAGCCGGTTGGCAGGATGTCGGAGAGGCAGGTCAGGTCGCGAATTTTCTCCATGGCCTTGTCGCGGTCCGGCAGTTTCAGCAGGTTGAAGTCGGCGTACGGCACCAGCACGTATTCGGCCTGGCCGCCGGTCCAGTCGCCCATGTCGACATAACCGTATGCGCCACCGGCACGGGCCGGGTTGACGGTCAGGCACACGCCGGTGTGTTGTTCTTTGCAGGAGCGGCAGCGGCCGCATGCGACGTTGAACGGCACCGAGACCAGGTCGCCGATTTTCAGGTTTTCGACGTCGCTGCCCTTCTCGATCACTTCGCCGGTGATTTCGTGCCCCAGGACCAGGCCGGTCTGGGCGGTGGTGCGGCCGCGCACCATGTGTTGGTCGGAGCCGCAGATGTTGGTGGAGACCACGCGCAGGATGACGCCGTGCTCAATCTTCCTGCCACGGGGGTCCTGCATTTTGGGGTAGTCGATTTTCTGTACTTCGACCTTGCCGTTGCCGAGATACACGACACCACGATTACCAGACATGCTTTCACCTCGCTGTTGTTTTTATGGAACCGCGTTGCCCAGGCAGGCAGCGCGTTTAAGTGCTCGGGTTACAGATGCTGTGTTTGCGTTGTTTGTCAGGGCCTCATCGGGGGCAAGCCCCCTCCTACATTTGACTGCATTCACCTATCAAAGGTGGGAGGGGGCTTGCCCCCGATGGCGTCAGTCAAAGCACCACCGTTCTATTGGCGTTCAAGAACACCCGCCGCTCAATGTGATACCCCACCGCCCGGGCCAACGTCAGCCCTTCGATATCCCGCCCCTTGGCAATCAAATCCTCGGGATAGTGGCTGTGGTCCACCACCTCCACGCCCTGGGCGATGATCGGGCCTTCATCCAGATCGTTATTGATGTAATGCGCGGTGGCGCCAACCAGTTTCACGCCCTTGTTGTAGGCCTGGTGATACGGCTTGGCGCCCTTGAACCCCGGCAGCAACGAGTGGTGGATATTGATGGCCTTGCCATCCAGCTTGCGGCACAGCTCTGGCGACAGCACTTGCATGTAGCGCGCAAGAATCACCAGTTCGGCGCCGGTCTCTTCAATCACTTGCCACACCTGACGCTCCTGGGACGGCTTGTCGTTGGGGTCGAGGGGGAAATGGTAGTAGGGAATCTGGTGCCAGTCGGCCAATGGCTTGAGGTCAGGGTGATTGGACACCACGGCGACCACGTCCATCGACAGTTGGCCGATGCGCTGGCGGTACAGCAGGTCGTTGAGGCAGTGATCGGCCTTGGAGACCATGATCACCACTTTTGGCCGGTAATTCGGCGCCGTCAGCTCGAAGATCATGCCAAACGCTTCACCGCGCGTGGCCAGGCCGTCGCGAAACGCCTGCTCGTCAAACCCGTCGGGCTGGCGGAATTCCACGCGAATAAAAAACCGGCCCGAGAGTCGGTCATCGAACGAATGGTGCTCGGTGACGTAGCAGCCCTGTTCGAACAGGTAGCGGGTGACCGCGTCCACCGTGCCGAGCACGCTGGGGCAGTCGGCGGTCAAAATCCATGTATCAAGTGCGCGGCTCATAGTGAATCCTCAGGCCCTTGTGGCGAGGGGGCTTGCTCCCCGTTGGGCGGCGAAGCAGCCCCAAAACCTGCCACTCGGCTGTTTCAGAAAAAATACGCGAATCCTGGGACCGCTGCGCGCTCCAACGGGGGGCAAGCCCCCTCGCCACAACAGCCCTCTGGTGTTCATTCGATCAGGCTTGGACGCTCAAGCCGAATTCGGCCGAGGCATCCTGCAGCCACAACCACCAGTAGTCCGAGAAGCTGCGACGAATCACCAGTTCCCAGGTGTCCTCAGCCGTGTGGCGGATCACCAGTTGGGACTTGGCGAACACCGTGCCCACCGCCTTGCCCACCGGGAAGTTGTTGGGGTGCACGTCGTAGCTGGTGGACTTCATCAGCACGTCGCGCACATTCGGGCCGCTGAGTTCGAGGATCTGCTGACCGCCGCTGACGTTGACGACCTGGATATGCAGGTCGCCCAAGGCAGCCCGCAGGTTTTGTTCGGCGGCGAATTCTTCACCGCTTGGCACCACCAGCAGCCACTCATCCGGGCCGAGCCATTGCAGGCTGGTTTCGCCGTTGATGATGACTTGCAGGGCGCCAGGCAGTTCGATGCCGAGGGCTTTGTGCACGCCGGCAGCGAAGGCCGCATCGTGGCCATCGCCACGGAGGGTCAGGTGGCCGAGCAGTTTCTTTTCACGCACGGTCACGCCGGCGTTCTTGCGGCCCTTGCCTACCAGGCTGGCGAGGTCGGCATGGTGCAGCGACGACTCGGCCTTGGCGCCGGCGGTGGGGCGTTGTTGGTAAACATTGGCTGCTGTCATAAAGCACCTATCTGAATTCTGTTGTGCGGCTACTGGCCTCATCGGGGGCAAGCCCCCTCCCACAGGGGAATGCATTTCACAATGTGGGAGGGGCTTGCCCCCGATGCAGGCACCTCGGTCTATCAGATGTTCTGCCGCTCACCTTTCGGGTCAAAGAACACCGAGGACACAATCTCCGCCTCGATCACGCTGCCATCGGCCTGCGGTGAGAACACCCGCTCGCCGATGCGCTTCAAACCGCCCTTCACCACCGCCATCGCAAACGAGTAACCCAGCGAGTTATGCGCATAGCTTGAGGTCACGTGGCCGACCATCTTCATCGGGATCGTCTGCTTCGGATCGAACACCAGCTGCGCGCCTTCCGGCAGCCACACCGTCGGATCAATCGGCTTCAAGCCCACCAGTTGCTTGCGCTCTTCGCGTACGCAGTCTTCACGGTTCATCCCGCGCCAGCCGATCCAAGAGAACGGTTTGGTGCGGCCTACGCACCAGCCCATGTTCAGGTCGTCCGGGGTCATCGAGCCGTCGGTGTCCTGGCCGACGATGATGAAGCCCTTCTCGGCCCGCAGCACGTGCATGGTCTCGGTGCCGTACGGGGTCAGGTTGTACTTTTTGCCCGCCTCGACGATCTGCTCGAGCACGCCCATGGCGTAGTCGGCCTGCACGTTGACCTCAAACGACAGCTCGCCGGTAAACGAAATACGGAACACCCGCGCCGGCACGCCGCCGACCAGGCCTTCTTTCCAGGTCATGAACGGGAAGCCGTCCTTGTCCAGGTCGATATCAGTCACTTCGGCCAGCAGCTTGCGGCTGTTGGGGCCGGACAGGGTCATGGTTGCCCAGTGGTCGGTGACCGAAGTGAAGTACACCTTCAGGTCTGGCCACTCGGTCTGTTGATAGATCTCCAGCCATTGCAATACGCGCGCGGCGCCGCCGGTGGTGGTGGTCATCAGGAAGTGGTTGTCAGCGAGGCAGGCGGTCACGCCGTCGTCGAAGACCATGCCGTCTTCCTTGCACATCAGGCCGTAGCGCGCCTTGCCCACGTCGAGCTTGGTCCAGGCATTGCTGTAGATGCGGTTGAGGAACTCGCGCGCATCCGGGCCTTGAATGTCGATCTTGCCGAGGGTGGACGCATCCAGCAGGCCGACGCTGTCGCGCACGGCCAGGCATTCGCGTTTGACGGCGGCGTGCAGGTCTTCACCGTTACGCGGGAAGTACCACGGGCGTTTCCACTGGCCGACGTCTTCAAACTCGGCGCCGTTTTTCACGTGCCAGGCGTGCAGCGCGGTGTAGCGCACCGGCTCGAAGATGTGCCCACAGTGGCGGCCCGCTACGGCGCCGAAGGTCACCGGCGTGTAGTTGGGGCGGAACATGGTGGTGCCCATCTGCGGGATGGTCACATTCAGCGAACGGGCCGCGATGGCCAGGCCGTTGACGTTGCCGAGCTTGCCCTGGTCAGTGCCGAAGCCCAGCGCGGTGTAGCGTTTGACGTGCTCGACCGACTCGAAACCTTCGCGGGTGGCGAGTTCGATGGCGGCGGCGGTCACGTCGTTTTGCAGGTCGACAAATTGCTTCGGCGCCCGTGCAGTGGCTTTCTCGTGAGGCACCTGGAACAGCGCCAGGGTCGGCTCTTCCAGACGGCTCAAGGCTTTGGGCAGCGTGCCTTCCACCGGCGCAAAACCGGCTTCGCTGGCCGCGCGCACGCCGCCTTCAAAGCCATCGGCCAGAGAATCGCCAAGGCCGTAGACGCCATTGATCCCACCCACGCACACGCGTTTTTGCGGTGCTTCGCCCGGCACAAAACCGAGGATGTCTTCACGCCAGGTCGGCTTGCCGCCCAAGTGCGAAGCCAGGTGAACCACCGGGCTGTAGCCGCCGGAGCTGGCGACCAGGTCGCAGTCGAGCCACTCACCGGGGCTGGTGACTTTGTGCGCTTTAACGTCAATGGCGGCGACGCGAGCAGCGGTCACGTGCTTGCTGCCACGCGCTTCGATCACGGCGCTGCCGGTGAGGATGCGAATGCCTTTGGCGCGGGCTTCTTCCACCAGCGCACCGCGAGGGTTGTGGCGCGCATCGGCCACGGCGACGACGGTAAGGCCCGCGTCGAACCAGTCCAGCGCCACGCGGTAGGCGTGGTCGTTATTAGTCGAGAGCACCAGCTTTTTACCGGGTGCCACGCCGTAACGACGCACGTAAGTCGAGACCGCGCCGGCGAGCATGTTGCCCGGCACGTCGTTGTTGCCGTACACCAACGGGCGCTCGCAGGCACCGGTCGCCAGCACCACGCGCTTGGCCCGCACACGGTGGATGCGCTGACGCACCACGCCAATCGGCGCGCGGTCACCGAGGTGGTCGGTGAGGCGTTCGTGAATGGTCAGGAAGTTGTGGTCGTGGTAACCGTTGACGGTGGCGCGGGGCAGCAGCACCACGTCCGGCAGAGCCTTGAGCTCAGCGATCACACTGGCAACCCACTCGGTGGCCGGCTTGCCGTCGAGGCTTTCGCGCGAATCCAGCAGCGAGCCGCCGAACTCTTCCTGCTCGTCGGCGATGATCACTCGCGCACCGCTGCGCGCAGCCGCCAGAGCAGCCGATAAACCGGCAGGGCCTGCGCCCACAATCAGCACGTCGCAATGACGGTTCATGTTGTCGTAGGTGTCCGGATCGTTCTCGGTGGGCGAGCGCCCCAGACCTGCTGCCTTGCGAATGTACTTCTCGTACGTCATCCAGAACGATTGCGGGTACATGAAGGTTTTGTAGTAGAAACCCGGTGGCATCAGCTTGCCGCCGACCTTGCCGAGAATGCCCATCATGTCGTTGTTCACGCTCGGCCAGCCGTTGGTGCTGGTTGCGACCAAACCCTGGTAAAGCGCCTGTTGCGTGGCACGCACGTTAGGGATTTGCGTGGCTTCGGTGGCGCCGATCTGCAGCACCGCGTTCGGCTCTTCGGCACCGGCGGCAAAGATGCCGCGCGGGCGCGAGTACTTGAAGCTGCGGCCGATGATGTCGACGCCATTGGCCAGCAAGGCGGCGGCCAGCGTGTCGCCCTCAAAGCCTTTGTAGCTCTGGCCGTTGAAGCTGAAGGTCAGGACTTTGTTACGGTCGATGCGACCACCGTTGGACAGGCGATTGATCTGGCTCATACCTTCTCTCCAGAAGCCTTGGCGGTGAATTGCGGCTGAGTGCCTATCTTGTAGGTTTCAAGAATTTCGTAGGTCACGGTGTCGCGCGTGGCGTTGAAATACTGGCGGCAACCGGCGGCGTGAATCCACAGCTCGTGGTGCAGCCCGCGGGGGTTGTCGCGGAAGAACATGTAGTCGCCCCACTGCTCATCGGTGCAGGCATTCGGGTCCAGCGGGCGCGGGATGTGCGCTTGGCCGGACGCGTGGAATTCCTCTTCGGAGCGCAGTTCGCCACAGTGAGGACAGAAGATATGCAACATAGGAAATTTCTCCTGTTAGTGGGCGACGGCTGCAGCGCCGTGTTCGTCGATCAACGCACCGTTGTGGAAACGGTCGATGGAGAAAGGCGCGGCCAGTGGGTGCATTTCACCCTTGGCGAGGCTCGCGGCAAACACGTTGCCTGAGCCCGGCGTGGCCTTGAAGCCACCGGTGCCCCAACCGCAGTTGAAGAACATGTTCGGCACTGGCGTCTTGGAGATGATCGGGCAGGCGTCCGGCGTGGTGTCGACGATGCCGCCCCACTGACGGTTCATGCGCACGCGCGACAGCACCGGGAACATCTCGACGATGGCCTGAATGGTGTGTTCGATCACCGGGTACGAGCCGCGCTGGCCATAGCCGTTGTAGCCGTCGATGCCGGCGCCGATCACCAGGTCGCCCTTGTCGGACTGGCTGATGTAACCGTGCACGGCGTTGGACATGATCACGCTGTCGATAATCGGCTTGATCGGCTCGGAAACGAGCGCTTGCAGCGGGTGGGATTCGATCGGCAAGCGGAAGCCCGCGAGCGAAGCCATGTGCCCGGAGTTACCGGCCGTCACCACACCGACGCGCTTGGCGCCGATAAAGCCCTTGTTGGTTTCCACACCGATGCACACGCCGTTTTCCTTGCGAAAGCCGATCACTTCGGTCTGCTGGATCAAGTCCACGCCGAGGGCGTCGGCAGCTCGCGCAAAACCCCAGGCCACGGCATCGTGACGGGCCACGCCGCCGCGCCGTTGCACGGTGGCGCCGAGTACCGGGTAGCGGGTGTTTTTCGAGCAGTCGAGGTACGGGATCTCGTCGGCCACTTGTTTGGCGTTGAGCAGTTCGCCGTCCACGCCGTTGAGGCGGTTGGCACTGACGCGGCGCTCGGAGTCACGGATGTCTTGCAGGGTGTGGCACAGGTTGTAGACGCCACGCTGGGAGAACATCACGTTGTAGTTCAGGTCCTGGGACAGGCCTTCCCACAGTTTCATCGCGTGTTCGTACAGGTGCGCCGACTCGTCCCACAGGTAGTTGGAACGCACGATGGTGGTGTTGCGCGCGGTGTTACCGCCGCCCAGCCAGCCTTTCTCGACCACGGCCACATTGGTGATGCCGTGTTCTTTGGCCAGGTAGTAGGCGGTCGCCAGACCATGCCCGCCGCCGCCGACGATGACCACGTCGTAGACCTTTTTCGGTGTGGGCGTGCGCCACATCTTCTGCCAGTTTTCGTGGTGGCTGAGTGAGTGCTTGAAGAGGCCGAAGCCCGAGTAGCGTTGCATAGTCATTACTCCAAAACCGCGCTCAGCGATAAACCGGGAAATCAGCGCACAGGGCAGACACGTGCTTGGCCACGTTGGCCTCGACATCGGCGTCGCCGAGGTTGTCGAGGATGTCGCAGATCCAGCCGGCCAGCTCGATGCACTGCGGCACTTTGAAGCCACGTGTGGTCACCGCTGGGGTGCCGATGCGCAGGCCCGAGGTCACGAACGGCGACTGCGGGTCATTCGGCACGGCGTTCTTGTTGACCGTGATGTGGGCGCGACCAAGGGCGGCGTCCGCCTCTTTGCCGGTGAGGCCCTGACGGATCAGGCTGACCAGGAACAGGTGGTTGTCGGTGCCGCCGGACACCACGTCGTAGCCACGTTTGATAAACACACTGGCCATGGCCTGGGCGTTTTCGATCACTTGTTGCTGGTAGACCTTGAAGCCAGGCTCCGCCGCTTCCTTGAAGCACACCGCCTTGCCGGCGATCACATGCATCAGCGGGCCGCCCTGGGCGCCGGGGAATACGGCGGCGTTGAGTTTTTTCTCAATCCCTTCGTTGGCCTTGGCCAGGATCAAGCCGCCACGCGGACCGCGCAGGGTTTTGTGGGTGGTGGTGGTGACCACATCGGCATACGGCAGCGGGTTCGGGTACAAACCGGCGGCCACCAGGCCGGCGACGTGGGCCATGTCGACGAACAGCAGCGCGCCAACCTTGTCGGCGATCGCGCGGAAACGCGGGAAATCCAGGGTTTTGGAGTAAGCGGAGAAACCGGCCACCACCATCTTCGGCTTGTGCTCCACCGCCAGGCGCTCGACTTCGTCGTAGTCGATCAGGCCGGTGTCAGTGTTGATGCCGTATTGCACCGCGTTGTACAGCTTGCCCGAGGACGACACTTTGGCGCCGTGGGTCAAGTGACCGCCATGGGCCAGGCTCATGCCGAGGATGGTGTCGCCGGCGTTCAGCAGCGCCAGGTACACCGCGCTGTTGGCGGACGAGCCGGAGTGCGGCTGCACGTTGGCGTAATCGGCGCCGAACAGCTGCTTGGCGCGTTCGATGGCCAGGGCTTCAACCTTGTCGACGTGCTCGCAGCCACCGTAGTAGCGCTTGCCGGGGTAGCCTTCGGCGTATTTGTTGGTGAGGCCGCTGCCCTGAGCTTCCATCACGCGTTTGCTGGTGTAGTTCTCTGACGCGATCAGCTCGATATGATCTTCCTGACGCTGCTCCTCGGCATTCATCGCCGCCAGCAAGGCGTCGTCATATCCCTGGATCTGGTCTTTTTTGCTGAACATCGCGTCTCTCCCAGCCTTTCGTATTGTTGAGGCCCGTGCAGGGCCTTTGATGCGATGGTAGGGCTGGCGCAGACAGGTCAAATGCCTACGGACGCCACGCAAAGGTGCGTTTACGACATAGCGGCAACAACACCGATCAAATGTGGGAAGGGGCTTGCCCCCGATAGCGGCGGATCAGCTTGCACCTAGGCTGGCTGACACACCGCAATCGGGGGCGAGCCCCCTCCCACAGGGGTTAGGCGATGATCTGACGCACGAGTAGCAGCAGCAGAAAATGCACGGGATAGAGGGCATACGCCCAGCGCCGCATGGCGGGCGGCGTCACAGGGTTGGCGTGTCGCAAGCCCCCTCCACAGGGGTTAGGCGATGATCTGGCGCACGAGTAGCAGCAGGAAATGCACGGGATAGAGCGCATACGCCCAGCGCCGCATGGGCGGTGGCGTCACAGGGTTGGCGTGTCGCGATAAGACGATCAAATGTGGGAGGGGGCTTGCCCCCGATAGCGGCGGATCAGCTTGCACCTAGGCTGGCTGACACATCGCAATCGGGGGCAAGCCCCCTCCCACAGGGGTTAGGCGATGATGTGGCGCACGAGTAGCAGCAGCAGGAAATGCACGGGATAGAGTGCATACGCCCAGCGCCGCATGGCGGGCGGCGAGACGTTTTGGGCATGTCGCAATAAGACCAAGCCAGCCAAAGGCGCGATCAGGCAGGCGGCCAACCCGGTCAGCGCCACGATTGAGCCGCTGTTGAGCAAAATCTGCCATTGATTCGCCGCCACGCAGACCAACCCCGGCAACACACCGAAATACCATGGCCGACTGAACACCAGCAGCATCGCCAGTGGCAGCAATACGCCAAAAAAACCGAACATCAAATGCGTGGAAAACACTGCGCCTAAAGTGAGGGCGATCAGCGCCAATCCTCGCTCAACAAGCGCCTTCTGCTGCCATCCTCTGGCAACCAGCAGGCCCAGCGCCAGGGTCGGCAACACGTTCAAGGTATCGGCATCGTCGATAAACAGTCGGTACGGCACTTCACTGATCACACTGAACAGCAACAACCAGCCCAGGTAACGCCATTGGCCCGTTACCGGCGCATCTTTGACCCGGTGCAGGTTCGCCGCAATCGCCAGGCAAAACCAGGGGAATGCCAGGCGCCCCGGCACGTACAGGCCATCCAGGCTCAAACCGACATAGCGCAGGTGATCCAAAACCATGCTCAGCAGCGCCAGCCACTTGAGCAGGTCCAGGGCGCCATCGCGCGCCTGCTTGGCAGGAATCGTTTCAGTACCGTGCATAATTCCCCAGTGACTTTGCATTTACAGTGCGTGCGCCCGCCCAACATTCTTGGTTACAGTGCGCACCAACATCGACCACAGGAATGGGCCATGACCGACAAGAGCCAACAATTCGCCAGCGACAACTATTCCGGCATTTGCCCGGAAGCCTGGGCCGCCATGGAACTCGCCAACCAGGGCCATCAGCGCGCCTACGGCGATGATGAATGGACCCACCGCGCCGCCGACGGTTTCCGCAATCTGTTCGAAACCGACTGCGAAGTATTCTTCGCCTTCAACGGCACCGCCGCCAACTCCCTGGCGTTGTCCTCGCTGTGCCAGAGCTACCATAGCGTGATTTGCTCGGAAACCGCCCACGTCGAAACCGACGAATGCGGCGCGCCGGAGTTTTTCTCCAACGGCTCCAAGCTGCTCACTGCCCGCACCGAAAACGGCAAGCTGACCCCGGAATCGATCCGCGAGATCGCGCTCAAGCGCCAGGACATTCACTACCCCAAACCACGCGTGGTCACCCTGACCCAAGCCACCGAAGTCGGCAGCGTGTACACCCCGCAAGAAATCCGCGCGATCAGTGCCACCTGCAAGGAACTGGGCCTGAACCTGCACATGGACGGCGCACGCTTTTCCAACGCCTGCGCGTTCCTCGGCTGCTCCCCGGCCGACCTGACGTGGAAAGCCGGCGTGGACGTATTGTGCTTCGGCGGCACGAAAAACGGCATGGCGGTGGGTGAAGCCATCCTGTTCTTCAACCACAAATTGGCTGAAGACTTCGATTACCGCTGCAAACAGGCCGGTCAGCTTGCATCAAAGATGCGCTTCCTCTCGGCGCCCTGGGTGGGCCTGCTGGAAAACGACGCCTGGCTCAAACACGCCCGCCACGCCAACCACTGCGCGCAATTGCTGAGCAGCCTGGTGGCGGACATTCCTGGTGTGGAGTTGATGTTCCCGGTGCAAGCCAACGGCGTGTTCCTGCAACTCTCGGAAGCGGCCATCGAGGCCTTGACGGCCAAGGGCTGGCGCTTCTACACCTTCATCGGCAAAGGTGGCGCGCGCTTCATGTGTGCGTGGGATACCGAGGAAGAGCGCGTGCGCGAATTGGCAGCCGATATACGCGAAGTGATGGGCGCCTGAATTCACCACTGAAGAAAATGTGAGAGGGGGCCTGCCCCCCGATAGCAGTCTTTCAGTCAATGCATCAGTGACTGTTCCACTGCCATCGGGGGCAAGCCCCCTCCCACATTTGCCCCTGCCCGCTTGAGGGTTCGGCCTATCAGAACTCGATCCGCACATCACCCTTCGGCACGCTGCAGCACGACAGGATGTAGCCTTCGGCCTCGTCTTCCTCGGTAATCCCGCCGTTGTGCTCCATCTCGACCTCCCCGCCCAGCTTCATCACCTTGCAGGTGCCGCAGATGCCCATGCCGCAGGCTTTGGGAATCAGCAAACCAAGCTTGGCCGCAGCGGCGTGGACGGTTTCGCCCGGCGCCACGCGAATGCTCTTGCCCGACGCAATGAACTCCACCTGATGCAGATCGGCCAAGTCGATTTCGGGGGCGTCGGCGGCCTGTTCGGCTTGCTCCACCGCGTCGGCACGCGCTTCCGGCGGCGTCGCGCCGAAGGACTCTTCGTGGTAGCGCGTCATGTCAAAGCCCGCCACTTCCAGCAGACGCTTCACCGCGTTCATGTACGGCGTAGGGCCGCAGCAGAACACTTCGCGCTCGAGGAAGTCCGGCACCATCAGTTCGAGCATCTTGTGGTTCAGGTAGCCGCGATAACCGGCCCAGGGCTCGCCGAGGCCGTGTTTTTCACAGATCAGGTGCAGGCTGAAGTTGTCGATTCGCGACGCCATGTGTTCCAGCTCGCGGTGGTAAATGATGTCTTTGGGCGAGCGCGCGCTGTGGATGAACGTCATGTCGACATTGGCGTTGGTGTCGTAATACCAACGCGCCATGGACATCACCGGCGTGATGCCGACGCCGCCGCTCAGATACAGCACTTTCGGGTTGCTGAAATCGATGGCATTGAACAGCCCCACCGGCCCGTGCACCGCCAGCTCCTGGCCTTCGTGCAGCGTGTCGTGCAGCCAGTTGGAGACTTTGCCGCCCGGCACGCGCTTGATCGTCACCGAAAAGCTGTACGGCACCGACGGTGAACTGGAGATGGTGTAGGAGCGCATGATCGGCTGGCCGTCGATTTCCAGCTCCAGGGTGACGAACTGCCCCGGCTTGAAAAAGAACAGGATCGGCTGGTCGGCCATAAAGCAGAAGGTGCGCACGTCCCAGGTTTCCTGGATGACTTTGACGCAACGGACAATGTGCCGACCATTGGCCCAGGTCTGGGTGGTGACCGGATTCAGGAAGCTGTTGGACATGCTGTTCTCCGCAGCCGTATATCGGCCTGATGGTGGCGATTCTGCGTAACGCGAGAAGCGTCCATTTACCTATCTGCGACATTCACATACTTATCGCGACCAGCCCCCATACCACGGGGGTTGCGCGTCGGGATCAGAGTGGGCCATGTCGCTAATGGACAAGGTTCTGGCCTTTGCCGGGCCCACACTCGCTCCCAACACAGACGCTTTCTTTACGCCTTGCTGCAAAACCTGATTAGCCACTTTTCGCCGGCCACACAGAATGGCCCTGAGGACACACACGATGGACGTCACCGCAACCTTAAGCTTGGGCGATCCGCTGGAACCCGCACGCAAGGCCACCGCGCAAATGCTGCAAGAGCGCGAGCGCACTTTTTCGCTGCCGCAGCCGTTTTACTCTGACGAGCGGCTGTTTGATATCGACATGCAGGAGATCTTCCAGAAAGAGTGGTTGATCGCCGGCATGACCTGCGAGATTCCCACCAAGGGCAACTACCTGACCCTGCAAGTGGGCAAGAACCCGATCATCGTGATCCGTGGCGCCGAGGGCGTGGTGCATGCCTTTCACAACGTGTGCCGTCACCGTGGCTCACGCCTGTGCACCAGCGACAAGGGCAAGGTCGCCAAACTCGTCTGCCACTACCACCAGTGGACCTACGAGCTGGACGGCCGCCTGCTGTTCGCCGGCACCGAGATGGGCGCCGACTTCGACATGAAGCAGTACGGCTTGAAACCCGTGAACGTGAAGACCGCCGGCGGCTACATCTTCATCAGCCTGGCCGAGAACCCGCCGGCCATCGACGACTTCCTGTCGACGCTGAACCACTACATGGAACCCTACGACATGGAAAACACCAAGGTGGCGATCCAGACCACCTTGTTCGAAAAAGCCAACTGGAAGCTGGTGCTGGAAAACAACCGCGAGTGCTACCACTGCAACGCCTCGCACCCGGAACTGTTGAAAACCCTGCTGGAGTGGGACGACGTCACCGATCCGCGCGCCGACCAGGCCTTCAAGGACCACGTCGCCGCTTCCGCCGCCGCGTGGGATGCCGAGAAGATCCCTTACGCCCACGCCAGCTTCGGCCTGCGTAACCGCATCGTGCGCATGCCGCTGCTCAAAGGCACTGTGTCGATGACCCTGGACGGCAAACAAGGCTGCAACAAGCTGATGGGCCGCATCAAGAACCCGGACCTGGGCTCGATGCGCATCCTGCACCTGCCGCACTCGTGGAACCACTGCATGGGCGATCACATCATCGTGTTCACCGTGTGGCCGATCAGCGCCCAGGAAACCATGGTTACCACCAAGTGGATCGTGCACAAGGACGCCGTCGAAGGCGTGGACTACGACGTGGAGCGCATGCGCAAGGTGTGGGACGCCACCAACGACCAGGACCGTCGCCTGGCCGAAGAAAACCAGCGCGGTATCAACTCCACCGCCTATCAGCCAGGGCCTTACTCCAAGACGTATGAGTTTGGTGTGGTGAATTTTGTGGATTGGTACAGCGAGCGTTTGCTGAGCAACCTGGGCGCCGCGCCTGCGCCGTATCTCAAGGGCGTGGCCGTACACGAGTAACTGACACGCGACCGATCAAAATGTGGGAGCGGGCTTGCCCGCGAATGCGGCGGATCAGCCAGCCCATCTGGCGACTGACACACTGCTTTCGCGAGCACGCCCGCTCCCACATTAGGTTTGCGCACTGCTCAAAATTTGATCAACTGCCTTGCAACCCTTTACAGCCCTGCCCTCCAGCCTTCGCCCAACAACTTATCCACAAAGCCACCCACAGCAATTGTGGGCAAGTGCACCTTCCTCTTCGAATTAAACGAAGAAAATCCGTGACTTATTCAAGCCTTGCAGTTTTCACCGTACCTGATCATTTATTAACCAAACCTCTGAAAGCCTCTGATCACGTGGCCTGTAGAACTACGCAAACACCTTATCCACAGAAGCACCAACAGACTTTGGGGGCAACTTTGTCAATGCTGTGGAAAACCGCGTCAAAGCTTCACAATTCAGGCGATTCAGGGGTTTCCGTCGGCAAACCAGACGAATTGATCATATTTTGAACAACCCACTGAAGGCCTTTGTTTATAAGGCCTGTAGCCGATAGCGAACATCTTATCCACAGAAGCGCCAACAGACTTTGGGGGCAAGTCTGTCTCGGGCGATGCCCACGCTTGTGGAAAAACCCAAGCAAAAACCGTCAGTTAGGCTGGTTGTTTTTCGTACAGCGGGCTGCAGGGCTTGATATACAGGGGGTGTGGACAGCCGCGAACAGGTTATCCACAGGTGGATCAACAGGGATTGTGGGTAAGCCCACTAATCAAATGTGGGAGCCGGGCTTGTCCGCGATGCAGGCAACTCGGTTTATCAGTTAGACCGACGTGAGGCTATCGCAGGCAAGCCAGCTCCCACACAAACCAGCTCCGACAGAAAATCACCGCACCACGCCTTCTTCAATAAGCAGCTTGAGAATGGCCTCGGCACCCGCCTCGGGGCTCAGCCCCTTGAGCACTTGTCCACCGCCGCCGCTGGCCTTGGCCGTGGCAGCCTTCATACGGTCGGCGCCGCTCTTGGCCTTGATCACCTTGAGGCGCTTGGGCCGAGGCTTGGCCGGCTGCAGCACCGCACCTGTGAATAACTCGTCCTGCTCGATCTCGACGTCATGGGCGGCCAATGCGCCGCGCTGCCCAGGGCCGTAGGCGCTTTGCCGCGGCTTGGGCGCGGCGTTATCCACCGTGGCCAGAAACGGCAGGCGCACTTTCAAGCGCCGCCGCTGGCCGCGCGGCAAGGCTTGCAGCACGTGGGCGATGCCGCCGTCGATGGACTCCACCTGCGCCAGCCCGACAATCAGCGGCCAGCCCAGTTGCTCGGCCAGCAGAAACGGCAACATGCCCGAGCCCTCGCCGGTTTCCGCCTGGCTGCCGGTGAGCACCACCTGGGCACCGGCATCGCGCAGGTAATCGCTGAGGGCCGGCAAGGCGTCAGCGCCGGCCGGTTGCTCAAGCACGTGCAATTGCGCCAAACCCATGCCCAGGTAACTGCGCAACGTCGGCTCGTGAATGTTGCCGGCGTGCAGCACCTGCAACTTATCCCCCACCATTTGCAGGCCCAACTCGACGGCGCGGGCATCCTGCTCCGCGCGGCGTGGCCGGCCGGAAGTGGGGTGGGCGCCAATGGATACCAAGCTGATTACAGGCGTTGTCATGGTCATTTCCTTAAGCCGCATCGCGCTTGGCGCCGTTACGGTAGGCCTCGACCGCAGCGATCAAGGCTTGCAGAATCGCGGCGCTCTCGCCGATCACCGACAGGTCGGCACGCTTGATCATGTCGCAGCCGGGGTCGAGGTTGATTGCCACCACCTTGTCGCAGGCGCCAATGCCTTGCAGGTGCTGGATCGCCCCGGAAATGCCCACGGCCACGTAAACCCGCGCGGTGACCCAGGTGCCACTGGCGCCGACCTGGCGATCACGCGCCATAAAGCCATCGTCCACCGCCACCCGCGAGGCGCCTTCGGTGGCGCCCAGCGCCGCGGCGGTCCGGTGGAACAGTGCCCAGTCCTTCACGCCATTGCCGCCGGAGAAAATAAACTCCGCTTCGGCCATGGGAATCGCGCCGGGGTCCACCGCCACCGCGCCGAGGTCTTCAATACGCGGCAAGCTGCGCGCCAAGGGTGTGGATAACTCCACGGGCAACGCTTCGTGACGTGTTTCGCTGACCGGTTCGGCGCACTCCACGGCCGCCAGGATCAGGCGCGGCAATGGCCGGGCCAGGTCTTCCTGGCCCGCACCCGCGCGGCCGATGCACTCCTCGCCCTTGATCTGCCACACCCGCGTAGCCGGGCGTTCCTTGAGGCTCGCGGCAAAGCGCCGCCCCAGCTCACCACCGCCGCTGCGGCTGTCCGGCAGCAGCCAGTGGCGCGGGTTGAACTGGTTATCCACAGCCCGCAGGCCTTGCACGCGTTGCTCCGGTGAATAACCGTCGAATGCGTGACCTTCCAACACCAGCAGGCGATCAACGCCCGCCGTGGCAAAGGCACTTTCCTTGTGCTCGCCAAACACCACCGCCAGCACGGCGCCGTCACTGCCGGCGAGTTGCCGCGCCAAGCCGAGCACGTCGCGGTCGTGGCTGCTCAGGCGGCCGCCAACCATGTCCGGCACCACGCTGATGTAAAACGCCGGCGCTGGCACCTGATGCAATGGCAACAGCACCTCCACCGCCGCTGTGCGCTTGGCCGCGCCGCCCTGCTGGGCACCGCTGCGGTCGATACGCTTGATACCGTTAGGGCCGATAAAACCGACCCCATGTACGTTCTTGCGGATGACGCCGTTGGGTCCCATCCAGCTGTGTTGCTGCGGCTGCATCGCCGCATGCAGCGGGTGCAGGCGGTTGCGGGCGATCCATTCGGCCCGTGGGTCGCGGCGGATAATGTCGCTCATCAATGCACCTCCGCAGGTTCACGTTGGGTTGCAGACTTGGCCGGTGCTGCGTCTTCAAGCAAAGCGTCAGCCACCAGTTCGGCGATGTCCTTGATCAATGGGCGTGGTTCAACCACGCCTTCCAGCATCGCCGTGCACTGTGGACAACCCACGGCCACCAGCTCGGCGCCGGTTTCGCGGATGTCGTCCATGCGCATGTCGGGAATACGTTGCTTGCCGGGAATGTCGGTGATCGGCGCACCACCACCGCCACCGCAGCAGCGTGAACGGAAGCCCGAGCGCTGCATCTCCTTGACCTCGATGCCCAGCGCGCGCAGCACTTGGCGCGGCGCCTCGTATTCGCCGTTGTAACGGCCCAGGTAACAAGGGTCGTGATAGGTCACGCTGTTGCCTTTGTGCTGACCCAGGTTCAACGCGCCTTCGCCGATCAGTTCGGCCATAAAGGTGCTGTGGTGCTGCACCCGATAGTTACCGTTGAAGGCGCCGTACTCGTTTTTCAGTACGTGGAAGCTGTGCGGGTCACAGGTGACGATGCGCTTGAAGCAGTATTTTTCCAGGGTCTGGATATTGCGCGTGGCCAACAGTTGGAACGTGGCTTCATCGCCCAGACGCCGCGCGACGTCGCCGCTGTCGCGCTCTTCCAGGCCGAGCACCGCGAAGTCGACCTTGGCCGCTTTCAGCACTTTGACGAAGGCGCGCAGGGTGCGTTGGTTGCGCATGTCGAAGGCACCGTCGCCGACCCAGAACAACACGTCGGCGCTGCCTTTTTCACTGAACAGCGGCAGGTTCAGATCCGCCGCCCAATTCAGGCGGCCGCCCGGTGCGAAACCGCCGGGGTTGTCGGTGGCGATCAGGTTTTCCAGGACTTCGGCACCCTTGTTCGGCGTCGCGCCTTTTTCCAGGGTGAGGTGGCGGCGCATGTCGACGATGGCGTCCACGTGCTCGATCATCATCGGGCACTCTTCCACGCAGGCGCGGCAGGTGGTGCATGACCACAGGGTTTCGGCATCCACCAGGCCGTTGACGATCGGCTGGTGCGGGTTGCCGCCGTGTTCGCCCACCGGTTTGCCGGGATACGGGCTGCCGGCGAACTTGGCATCAGTGCCACCGGCCAGGCCGACGACCATGTCCTGGATCAACTTCTTCGGGTTCAACGGCTGGCCGGCGGCGAACGCCGGGCACGCGGCTTCGCACTTGCCGCACTGCACGCAGGCGTCGAAGCCGAGCAGTTGGTTCCAGGTAAAGTCCTTGGGTTTTTCCACGCCCAGCGGCGCGGTTTTATCGCTCAAGTCCAGCGGCTTCAGGCCGGTGGAGCGGCCACCACCAAAACGTTCGGCGCGGCGGTGCCAGGCCAGGTGCAGCGCACCGGCGAAGGCGTGTTTCATCGGGCCGCCCCAGGTCATGCCGAAGAACATTTCCGACACGCCCCACAGCACGCCCAGGCTCAGTAATGCTGCCAGCAGCCAGCCGCCGAAGTCGGCCGGCAGAATCCCGGCCACCGGCAAAGTCACCAGGAAGAAGCTCACCGAGAACGCCATCAGGCTTTTCGGCAGGCGCATCCACGGGCCTTTCGACAGGCGCGGCGGCGGGTTGCGACGGCGCAGGTAGACAAACGTGGCGCCGACAAACATCAGCACCGACGCCAGCAGCAAGGCGTAGCCGAGGATGCGGTTATGCAGGCCGAAACCGTGCACCAGAATCGCCAGCAACGCCGAGAGCACAAAGCCCAGGGCGGTGGCGACGTGGGTGTTGGCGATGTATTTGTCGCGGGCCACCACGTGGTGCAGGTCGACCATGTAGCGCTTGGGCATGGCCAGCAGGCCGCCGAGCAGGTCGACCTTGGAGGCACGGCCGCGGCGCCACATGTTCACCCGGCGCAGGGCGCCCAGCAAAGCCAGGCCCAGCGCCGCGAACAAAAGAACAGGCAGCAAGGTGTTCAACATGGTGAAGCTCCCACAAACCGCACATATCTACTGTGAAACTGGCCTGAATGTGGGAGGGGGCTTGCCCCCGAAAGCGGTGGGTCAGCTACAGCTGTATCACCTGGCCCGCCGCCATCGGGGGCAAGCCCCCTCCCACCTTTTTGGCCGAGATCACCTCGTCAGAAATCCTTGCACAGGCGCAGGGCGTCATAGATCGCGGCGTGGGTATTACGCTGCGCCACACAGTCACCGATGCGGAACAGTAAGTACCCCTCGCCCGGCTCGCTCAGGCACGGCTGCGGCTTGATCGCGAACAGCGCTTCGATGTCCATCTGGCCTTTGTTGCGCGAACCCTGCTTGAGCGCGTAGTAGATCTCTTCATCCGGACGCACACCGTTCTCGACCACCACTTGATCGACCACGCGCTCTTCCTTGGCGCCGGTATATTCGTTCTCCAGCACCGCCACCAGCTTGTCGCCTTCGCGGTAGACCTTTTCCAGCATCATGTCGCCGGTCATGATCACTTCTTTGGGGTACATGCTGCGGTAGTAGGTCGGGAACGACGTGCCACCCACGGCCACGCCCGGCTTGATGTCGTCGGTGACGATTTCGACCTGGCTGCCTTTGTCCGCCAAAAAGTCCGCGACCGACATGCCGGTGAATTCACAAATGGTGTCGTACACCAGCACGTTCTTGCCCGGCGCGACCTTGCCGTCGAGCACGTCCCAACTGCTGACCACCAGGCCTTCTGCTGCGCCCCAGTGTTCGTTCTGCTCCAGGAACGGGTGCCCGCCGACGGCCAGCACCACCACGTCCGGGCGCAAGTCGAGGATCGCATCGGCGTTCGCCGCCACGCCCAGGCGCAGGTCGACGTTCAGGCGCGCCAGCTCAAGCTGGAACCAGCGCGTGATCCCGGCAATCTGGTCGCGCTGCGGCGCTTTGGAAGCAGTGGTGATTTGCCCGCCGATAAACTCTTTCTTCTCGAACAACGTCACGTCATGCCCACGCTCGGCGGCGACGCGGGCCGCTTCCATCCCGGCAGGCCCGGCACCGACCACCACGACTTTGCGTTTGGGCCCGGTGGATTTCTCGATGATGTGCGGCACGCCCATGTATTCACGCGAGGTCGCGGCGTTCTGGATGCACAGCACGTCCAGCCCTTGGTACTGGCGGTCGATGCAATAGTTGGCGCCGACGCACTGCTTGATCTGGTCGATCTGGCCCATCTTGATCTTGGCGATCAGGTGCGGGTCGGCGATGTGCGCACGGGTCATGCCGACCATGTCCACGTAGCCGCCTTCCAGAATGCGCGTGGCCTGGTTCGGGTCCTTGATGTTCTGCGCGTGCAGCACCGGGGCCTTGACCACTTCCTTGATGCCGGCGGCCAGGTGCAAAAACGGCTCCGGTGGATAACTCATGTTCGGGATCACGTTGGCCAGGGTGTTGTGGGTATCACAGCCCGAGCCGACCACACCGATAAAGTCCAACATGCCGGTGTCGTCGTAATACTTGGCGATCTGTTTCATGTCCTCGTGGGACAGGCCGTCCGGGTGAAATTCATCACCGCACAGGCGGATGCCGACGCAGAAATCCGGGCCGACCTCAGCCCGCACAGCCTTCAATACCTCAAGGCCGAAACGCATGCGATTTTCGAAGCTACCGCCCCATTCGTCAGTGCGCTTGTTGACGCGCGGGCTCCAGAACTGGTCGATCATGTGCTGGTGCACCGCCGACAACTCCACGCCGTCCAGGCCTCCGGCCTTGGCGCGCGCCGCCGCGCTGGCGTAGTTGCCGATCACGCGCCAGATTTCTTCCGGCTCGATGGTTTTGCAGGTGGCGCGGTGCACCGGCTCGCGGATGCCAGACGGCGACAGCAGCGTGGGCCAATGCTCACCGTCCCAACGTGAGCGACGGCCCATGTGGGTAATCTGGATCATGATCTTGGCGCCATGCTTGTGCATGGCATCGGCCAGGTTCTGGAAGTGCGGGATGATGCGGTCGTCGGCCAGGTTCACCGATTTCCACCAGCCTTGCGGGCTGTCGATGGCCACACTGGAAGAACCGCCGCAGATCGCCAGGCCGATCCCGCCCTTGGCTTTCTCTTCGTAATACTTCACATAGCGGTCGGTGGTCATGCCGCCGTCGGTGGCATACACCTCGGCGTGGGCGGTACTGAGCACGCGGTTGCGGATGGTCAGTTTGCCGATCTGGATCGGCGCGAACATTGCTTCGAAAGCCATGGCACGGTTCCTCGACTTACAGCGGCTTGACGGTGAACAGGCCGTCGTCGTGGCCCTCTTCGGAGCCTCCGTACACTTGCTCGGCCACGGTGCGGATCTGGCTGCCGCGCGCCTGCAGAATCTGGTCCATGGCGCCGGCAAACCAGCCGGTGAACATGTAGTCGACCTTGCGCCCGACCTTGCCGTACACGTAGACAAATGCCGAGTGCTCGAGCTTGACGCTGGCGGTGCCTTTGTCGAGGTCGATGTCCTGGATCTTGAACAGGCCCCAGCCGCGTTGCGACAAGCGTTTCATGTAGTGTTCGAACACCGCGACGCCTTCCAGGCCGTGGCATTCAGCTTCTTTTTCACACCAGTGCCAGGCGGATTTGTAGCCAGCCTTGTAGAGGATTTCGGCGTAGGCCTCGCTGCCCAGGACTTCTTCAATGCCCATGTGGTTGTTGACGAAAAAGTGGCGCGGCACGTACAGCATCGGCAGGGCGTCGGAGGTCCAGACACCGGTTTCGCTGTCGACTTCGATAGGCAATTGCGGGGCGATCTTGGCCATGGAAACTTAACTCCAGAAAATTCGTTTGAATGCCCCAGGCACCGGATGGCCTGGGGAAAAGAAGTGTTGGCGGTGGCTTATTCGCCCCAGACGTCCTTTAAGACGTTGACCCAGTTCTCGCCCATGATCTTGCGCACCACGCGCTCGCTGTGGCCGCGCTTGAGCAAGGTCTCGGTGAGGTTCGGAAACTCGCCCACGGTGCGGATGCCCAGCGGGTTGATGATCTTGCCGAAGCTGGTCAGGCGGCGGGCGTAGCCCTTGTCATGGGTCAGCATTTCGAAGAAATCCTGGCCATGGCCCTGGGTGAAGTCGGTACCGATGCCGATGGCGTCTTCGCCGACGATGTTCATGGTGTATTCGATGGCTTCGGCGTAGTCGTCGATAGTCGAATCAATACCCTTGGCCAAGAATGGCGCAAACATGGTCACGCCAACAAAACCGCCGTGGTCGGCGATGAACTTGAGTTCTTCATCGGACTTGTTGCGTGGGTGCTCTTTAAGCCCGGACGGCAGGCAGTGGGAGTAGCACACCGGCTTTTTCGATTCGAGGATGACTTCTTCGCTGGTTTTGGAGCCGACGTGGGACAGGTCGCACATGATGCCGACGCGGTTCATCTCGCCGACGACCTCACGGCCAAAGCCTGACAGGCCGCCGTCGCGCTCGTAGCAACCGGTGCCCACCAGGTTCTGGGTGTTGTAGCACATCTGCACCACGCCAACCCCGAGCTGCTTGAAGATCTCGACGTAGCCCAACTGGTCTTCAAACGCATGGGCGTTCTGGAAGCCGAAGATGATGCCGGTTTTGCCCTGTTCCTTGGCTTTGCGGATGTCGGCGGTGGTTTTCACCGGGATCACCAGGTCGCTGTTCTCACGGATCAGGGTCTGGCTGGCCACGATGTTGTTGATCGTGGCCTGGAAGCCTTCCCACACCGACACGGTACAGTTGGCGGCGGTCAGCCCACCTTTGCGCATGTCCTCGAACAGGTCGCGGTTCCACTTGGCAATGATCAGCCCGTCGATAACGATGCTGTCGGCGTGCAATTGCGCTGGGCTCATCAGGCGTCCCCTTATTGGCGATTCATGCGCCGAATCGTCTGCCGGCGCTTTGGGGCCAGCATATGCCCAGGGGCTGAACGAACCGGGTGCAAAAACGACAGGGGAATTGCCGAAAGCGTCAATCCGCGACAAAGGCCTACATGACACGTCTGACTGACGACTGTTCTTTGTCTTACGCTTGAGCCAGAATTCCGCATCACCTGAAATGAGACGGCGCAATGAAATCGATTTTCCTGGCTTTGGCACTCATCGCAACCGGCGTCCACGCGGCCGAAGACACCGACAACACGCCCTGCGATGGCATCGAAAACGACAAACAAACCCTGGAATGCGCCACTTACAACAAAACCACCGCCGAACAATTGCTCAAAGACAACTATCAAGGCCTGCTGGAACGCATGGGTTCGACCTATGGCAGCAACAAGTCGCAATTGGCCGACATTACCGCTCGTCTGAAGGATGCTCAGCAAAAGTGGGAAAAACTGCGTGACGCCGATTGCGCAGTGGACACCTTTCCGGCAGTCAACGGCAGCAAGGAATACGCGATTCAACTCAATGACTGCCTGGCGCGGATGAGTGATGAGCGGTCGGAGTTTTTGGAGTCGATCGGCCAGGAATAAGCCGGTTGCAAGCGCCAAGGATTATTGAAAAGGAATTCACATGTATTACCCACGCGAAGCGCAGAGGGATTTCCTCTACACGCGCGCCGCCCTGCTGTTTTTGGCCATGCTGATACTGTCGCTGATGCTGAGTTTGTCGGTGAGCCGGGGCGCACCTTTTGCACTGATAAAGGCGGCGCCCATCGAAACCATCGGGCACATCACCCAACTGGAACGCCTCAGCGCCTGGGCCTCCAGCATCAACGTGTATTACGCCTTCGAGCATGAAGGCCAACGCATCGAAGGCATGGTGAACAACAGCAGCTACGTCGACGACCCTGGCTACGAAGTGGGCGGCCCGGTCCCCGTGGTGTACTCAAAATGGTTTCCGACGGTGCATAACATCAAGGCGAACTTTAAATCGAGTTCGCCTAACTTCTACATCATGAGCGTAAGCGTCGGCCTGATGGTGGTGTTCTCGATACTGATGTTCTGGACGGCGCATCAGATCTATCAACATCAAGAAGAAGACCGGCATTACTGATACTCGCCACTCAGCCCCATTTTTAATAGGCCATTGAATGACTATCTGCGGCATCGAAATCAAAGGCAGCGAAGCCATCATTGCTGTCGCCTCTCAGGACAATCAGGCGCTGACCCACGTCGCCCTGGCCACCAAGAAAATCGCGCTTGAGGATGACGATGAAGCGGCGAACGTCAAAGCCTTCGCCGCCCAGGTGAAGGCGTTTGTGCAGGCAAACGCCATCACCCGCATCGCGATCAAGAAGCGCAGCAAGAAAGGCGAATTTGCCGGTGGGCCGACCACGTTCAAGATTGAAGGCGTGTTTCAGTTGCTGGAGGGGGTTGAGGTGACACTGCTGTCGCCGCAGACCATCAATGCGCAGAACAAGAAGCACAACTTTGAGTTGCCGGCTTCGCTGAACAAGTATCAGCACGAGGCTTACAAAGCGGCGTGCTCGGCGCTGGTAAAAAAATAAACCACGACGCATATCAAATGTGGGAGGGGGCTTGCCCCCGATGTCGGGGTGTCAGTCACTTATAGGCTGCTGACCCACCGCTATCGGGGGCAAGCCCCCTCCCACATTGGTATTGTGGTGCGCTTCAGCGCTTGTGCAGCAGCCAATCCCCGAATGACTTGTCTTCCAGGGCATACCCGCCACGGCTCGACTTCCACACCAGCTCCTTGTCGCGCAGCGCATCAATGCACGCCTGTATGGTCTGGGTGCCCGGCACCACATCGCTGCCCATGTCTTCCAGCGCCTTGCTGACCGCCGTGAGGGTGCTGTCGGTAAAAGGCGCAAAGGGTTCGTTGTTCTGCGAACGCGCCACCATCACCTCCAGCACAGCGCGCTGGGGGACGGTGAGGTTGTTCCAGGCACTTTCGAACTCCGTCCACACGCCCGCGCGCAGGAATTCGGCGCGACTGTGCAGCAATTGGCCCAGGTTGCTGGCCTCACCCAGTTCCAGCGCCACCTCACCGATGATGGTGCGCAGCATCTCGGGGCGACGGCCGACCAACTCAAACGCCTCATCAATGTCGGCGGCGTCGAACTGATTGGTGCTGGCCAAATGCGCGTTGAGGTGCGCGGTGTAGGCTTGGGTGAACGCTTTGCCGAGCAAGGGAAACGGCGTGATACTGGAGCCGAAGAACGGCTGGCTTTTGCCCAACACCAAATGCGCCAGCTTGTCGCGGTTCGAACCGGTGAACACCAGGCGCAAGCCGCTGCCCTCCTCGTCACGGCCTTGGTTGAGCTGATCCCGGGCGGCCTTCAACGCGAACATCGCGTTGATACCGGACTCGGTGGTTAAAGCATGCTGGGCTTCGTCAATCACCAGCACCACAGGTTTTTCCGCCGCGCTGTGCAGCAACTCCAGGGCTTGGGTCAGTGTGGCACCGACGGGCAATTGTGGCTTGGTGAAGTCCCAGGACAGGGTGCGCAGAAAGCTTAGTTTCTCGATGCCAATGTTCTTGGCCAATTTGCGAATGCCCTTCTCAAAGGGAACCAGCGCAGCGGCAATGGCGCTGGCGATCAATTCCGCCGGATCTTTCTCTTTATCGGCCCAGAGATCGACATACACCGCCAGCCAACCCCGCAGCTGACACTCGGGGATCAGGTCTTCACGCAAAAAGGTGCTTTTGCCGGTGCGGCGCGGCGCCGCCAGAAACAGGCCAGAGGTAAAATCCTGAATACCGGCCCCCACCAAACCGTCGGCAATACTGCTTGCCAGGGCGGGGCGGCGAAACACGAAGCCGCTGTTCTTCGACATGCTTTTATACTCAATTATGGAAAGGACTATAAATTATAGTGGCGAGTATAATTAACTATAATTGCCCGTCAAACCATCTCTCGTCGCCGATCCTCCCTTGGGCACTTGGCAAACCGCGCCCGATAGCTGCGCGTGAAGTAAGAAGGCGACTCAAACCCGCACGCAATACTCACCTCCAGCACACTCATGTCGCTCTGACGCAATAGCTGCCGGGCTTTTTCCAGGCGCAGGCCGAGGTAGAAGTTGCTTGGCGTGTCGTTCAAATGCAGACGAAACAACCGCTCCAACTGGCGCCGGGTGACTTTGATCGCCTCGGCCAGTGCCAGGGTGGTCAGCGGCGGTTCGGTGTGTTGTTCCATTTCACCGATCACTTGCACCAGCTTCTTGTTGTTGATGCCGTAACGCGTGGCGATCTGCATGCGCTGGTGGTCTTTGCGTGGGCGGATGCGCCCGAGTACGAATTGCTCGGAAACCTGGATCGCAAGGTCCGGGCCGTGGGCCTGGGCGATCAGGTCGAGCATCAGGTCGATGGACGCCGTGCCGCCCGCGCACGTGATGCGACGACGGTCGATTTCGAACAGCTCCTGGGTCACGGTGAGCTGTGGATAAGATTCCTTAAAGGCGTCAATGGCTTCCCAATGCAGCGTGAGGCGGTGGCCATCGAGCAAGCCGGCCTCGGCGAGCACACAGGCGCCCGTGTCGATGGCGCCGAGGGTGACGCCGTCGTGGTCGAGGCGGCGCAGCCAGTGCTCCAGCGCAGGGGTGGTGAACTTCAAGGGTTCGAAGCCGGCGACCACCATCAGCGTCGCGCCTTTTTTCAGCGGCTCCAATGCGGCGTCGGCGTTGACCGACATGCCATTGCTCGCCAATACCGCGCCGCCATCGGCGCTCAGCACGTGCCAGCGGTACAGCTCGCCGCGAAAGCGGTTGGCGACACGCAGCGGTTCCAGCGCGGAGATAAAGCCGATGGCCGAGAAACCCGGCATCAGCAAGAAATAGAAATCCTGGGACATGGTGGCGCTCTCGTAAGACGGGCAGCGTGTTCACTGTGATACGCCAGTTCAACCGGCCATTCAAGAGCACAGGTCGCTGCAGTGCAAGAGCGGGTCGCCGCCGTGCGTTTTGTCGAGCCCGAAGGTACGTAACTTGATGCCACGGCGCACAAAGACGCCGGAACCCACAATAACGACCTGCCGAGGGAACCACCATGAACCGACTGATCAGCCGCTGCGTGCTTGCACTCAGCGCCAGCGCCATTTTGAGCACCAGCGTACTCGCGGCCGATGCAGAATCTTGCCGGAACGTGCGCATGGGCGTGGTGAACTGGACCGACGTGATCGCCACCAGCGCCATGACCCAAGTGTTGCTCGACGGCCTCGGCTACAAGACCAAACAGACCAGCGCCTCCCAGCAAATCATCTTCGCCGGCATTCGCGACCAACGCCTGGACCTGTTCCTGGGTTACTGGAACCCGCTGATGACCCAGACCATCACGCCATTTGTGGACGCCAAGCAAGTCAAAGTCCTGGAAAAACCCAGCCTGGAAGACGCGCGCGCCACCCTCGCCGTGCCGACTTACCTAGCGGACAAGGGCCTGAAAACCTTCGCCGACATCGCCAGGTTCGAGAAAGAACTGGGCGGCAAGATCTATGGCATCGAGCCAGGTTCGGGCGCCAACACCCAGATCAAGGCGATGATCGCCAAGAACCAGTTCGGCCTGGGCAAATTCCAGCTGGTGGAGTCCAGCGAAGCCGGCATGCTCGCCGCCGTCGACCGCGCGGTACGCCGCAAGGAAGCCGTGGTGTTCTTTGGCTGGGCGCCACACCCGATGAACGTCAACGTTGCCATGACCTACCTCACCGGCAGCGACGACGCCCTGGGCCCGAACGAAGGCATGGCCACGGTGTGGAGCGTCACTTCGCCGACCTACGCCGAACAATGCCCGAACGTGCATAAGCTGCTGACCAACCTGACCTTCACCGCCGCCGACGAAAGCCGAATGATGCAGCCGTTGCTGGATCACAAAGACGCGCTCGAATCCGCCAGGCAGTGGCTCAAGGACCATCCGCAGGACCAGCAGCGCTGGCTTGAAGGCGTGACCACCTTCGATGGCAAACCGGCCGCAGCCAACCTGCAATTGACCAGCCAATAACCTGATCCGAATCACCGCGTCGCAGCCGCTGTTGGCTGCGAGCGGCATCACTACGCCCGCCTGTAAGGAACCGACTCATGAACCACGACGTCATCATCACCTGCGCACTCACCGGTGCTGGCGACACGACCGGCAGAAGCCCACACGTGCCGGTCACGCCCAAACAAATCGCCGCCGCCGCCGTGGAAGCCGCCAAGGCGGGTGCCACCGTGGTGCACTGCCACGTGCGTGACCCGCAAACCGGAAAATTCAGCCGCGACGTCGCGCTGTACCGCGAAGTGATGGAGCGCATCCGCGAGGCCGACATCGACATCATCGTCAATCTTACTGCCGGCATGGGCGGCGACCTGGAAATCGGCGGCGGCGAAAACCCGATGGCGTTCGGCCCCAACACCGACCTGGTCGGCCCGCTGACGCGCCTGGCGCACGTGGAAGAGCTGCTGCCGGAAATCTGCACCCTGGACTGCGGCACGCTGAACTTTGGTGATGGCGACACCATTTACGTCTCCACCCCGGCCCAGCTGCGTGCTGGCGCCAAGCGTATCCAGGAGCTGGGCGTGAAGGCCGAGCTGGAAATTTTCGACACCGGCCACCTGTGGTTCGCCAAGCAGATGATCAAGGAAGGTTTGCTCGACAACCCGCTGTTCCAACTGTGCCTGGGCATCCCCTGGGGCGCGCCGGCCGACACCACCACGATGAAAGCCATGGTCGACAACCTGCCCGCCGATGCGGTGTGGGCCGGCTTTGGTATCGGCCGTATGCAAATGCCGATGGCGGCCCAAGCGGTGCTGCTGGGCGGCAACGTGCGCGTCGGCCTGGAAGACAACCTGTGGCTGGACAAGGGCGTGCTCGCCACCAACGGCCAACTGGTGGAACGCGCCAGTGAAATCCTCAGCCGCCTCGGCGCGCGGGTCATGACCCCGGCGCAAGGTCGAATCAAGATGGGCCTGACCAAGCGCGGCTAACTTCCTGCCGAAACCGAATTGAAAAGGTGGGAGCGGGCTTGCTCGCGAAGGCGGTGTATCAGTCACCGAATGCAACAACTGACACACCGCCTTCGCGAGCAAGCCCGCTCCCACATTTGAACCGGTTCCTCACACAGAATTTGCGAATACTTTAGGAAATTGCCATGCGCTTTATCACTGAAATCAAAACCTTCGCCGCCCTCGGCAGCGGCGTTATCGGCAGCGGCTGGGTGTCTCGCGCCCTCGCCCACGGCCTGGATGTGGTCGCCTGGGACCCCGCGCCCGGCGCCGAAGCGGCCCTGCGCAAGCGCGTCGCCAACGCCTGGGGCGCGTTGGAGAAACAAGGTTTGGCACCGGGTGCGTCTCAAGACCGCCTGCGCTTTGTCACCACCATTGAAGCGTGCGTGAAAGACGCCGACTTCATCCAGGAAAGCGCCCCGGAACGCCTGGAGCTGAAACTGGAACTGCACAGCAAAATCAGCGCGGCGGCCAAGCCGAATGCACTGATTGGGTCGAGTACTTCGGGTCTGTTGCCGAGTGAGTTCTACGAAGGTTCCACCCACCCGGAACGCTGCGTGGTCGGCCACCCGTTCAACCCGGTTTACCTGCTGCCGCTGGTGGAAGTGGTGGGCGGCCAAAACACTGCGCCCGAAGCGATTCAGGCGGCGATCAAGGTGTATGAATCCCTTGGCATGCGCCCGTTGCACGTGCGTAAGGAAGTGCCGGGGTTTATCGCTGACCGCTTGCTCGAAGCGCTGTGGCGTGAGGCGCTGCACCTGGTGAATGACGGCGTGGCGACCACCGGTGAAATCGACGATGCGATCCGCTTTGGCGCCGGCTTGCGCTGGTCGTTCATGGGCACCTTCCTCACCTACACGCTGGCGGGCGGCGATGCCGGTATGCGCCACTTCATGGCGCAGTTCGGCCCGGCGCTGCAGTTGCCGTGGACGTATTTGCCGGCACCGGAGTTGACCGACAAGTTGATCGACGATGTGGTCGATGGCACCAGTGAGCAGTTGGGCACACACAGCATTTCGGCGCTGGAACGCTATCGTGATGATTGCCTGTTGGCGGTGCTTGAGGCGGTGAAGACCACCAAAGCCAAACACGGTATGAGCTTCGCTGAGTAACGGCTGTTGATTTCCTGTGAGAGCTGGCTTGCCTGCGACAGCGGTGTACGACTCACCGCCGCCATCGCAGGCAAGCCCGCTCCCACAGTTGACCGATTAATGACCTGGAATCCCAGACATGCCTGCATTGACCACCTACACCACCAAAATCCAGCCCGAGTGGGTGGATTACAACGGCCACCTGCGCGATGCGTTCTACCTGCTGATCTTCAGCTACGCCACCGACGCACTGATGGACACCCTGGGTTTGGACAGTGAAAACCGTGAGGCCAGCGGCCATTCACTGTTCACTTTGGAACTGCACCTGAACTACCTGCATGAGGTGAAACTCGGTGCCGAGGTAGAGGTGCGCACTCAGCTGATCGCCCACGATGCCAAGCGCCTGCACCTCTATCACAGCCTGCACCTGGTGGGCGACGAGAAGGAATTGGCGGGCAACGAACAGATGTTGCTACACGTCGATCTCGCCGGTCCGCATTCGGCGCCGTTTACCGAGACCACCCTGGCAAAACTCACCGCGATCAGCGCGCAGCAGGCCGAGTTGGCGCGCCCCGCCCTCCTCGGCCGCGTGATTGGATTGCCGCCCAAAAAACAATAAGGAGCCACCATGCAAACCGCCGCCGCTGTTGCCGATTTTCGTACCTACCCAACGATCAGCGACCTCGCCGAGGTGCAGGTGCTGACCGATCAGCTACGCGTGCAATGGGCCGATGGGCGGGTGAGCCCGTTTCATCATCAGTGGCTGCGCGACAACTGCCCGTGCGCGCAATGCGTGTACAGCGTGACCCGCGAGCAGGTGCTCGAGATTGTCGATGTCGACGAACACCTGACTGCCGTCAGCGCGCATATCGATCAGGGATGCCTGAGTGTGCAATGGAGCGGCGGCCATCGCAGCCATTACGATCCGGGCTGGTTGCGGGCCCATGCCTATGACGACGAATCACGCGCCGAACGCCGTGCAGCCAAGCCCGCATCGCAGCGATGGGACAGCACCTTCGTGTTGCCCGTTTTCGACTACGCGGCCGTGATGCAAGACCCGAACATCCTGCTGCAATGGTTGCTGGCCTTGCGTGACTCGGGCCTCACGCAAATCCGTGGCGTGCCCACCGAACCTGGCTCGCTGGCGCTGATCGCCAAGCGCATTTCGTTTATCCGCGAGAGCAACTTCGGTGTGCTGTTCAACGTGCAGTCCAAGGCCGATGCTGACAGCAATGCGTACACCGCCTTTAACCTGCCGTTGCACAGCGATTTGCCAACGCGCGAGCTGCAACCGGGGCTGCAATTTCTGCATTGCCTGGTGAACGAGGCCACGGGCGGCGAGAGCATTTTTGTCGATGGGTTCGCCATCGCCCATGCACTGCGCAGCGAAGACCCTGAAGCGTTTCGTGCGTTGTGTGAAATCCCCGTGGAGTTTCGCAATAAAGACCGTCACAGCGACTATCGCCGCCTGGCGCCGATCATTGCGCTGGATGCCTTGGGTGACGTGGCGGAGATCCGCATGGCCAACTTTCTGCGCGGGCCGTTCGAGGCGCCGGTGGAGCAGATGCCGTTGTTGTATCGCGCGTATCGGCGCTTTATTGCGATGACCCGCGAGGACCGTTTCAGGCTGGTCAAACGGCTGAATCCGGGGGAGTTGTGGTGCTTTGATAACCGCCGCACCTTGCATGCGCGCAATGCGTTTGACCCGGCTTCCGGGGCGCGGCATTTTCAGGGTTGTTACATTGACCGGGATGAGTTGCTGTCCAGGATATTGGTGTTGCAAAGGTAAACCGAGGTGCGCCCTTCGCGAGCAAGCCCGCTCCCACATTGGACTGCGTTCACAATTCAAAATGTGGGAGCGGGCTTGCTCGCGAAGAGGCCAGTGCAATCACCACCAACCCCAGGCAAAAAAAGCCCCGATCAAGCCGTGACTGGATCGGGGCAGAGTGCTTGGTGTGAGCGTGACATCCCGAGGGTGACCAAACCTTCAAGGTGCGTGCCTGGCATTCAGTGTGCCTATTACTTCTGTCGGTAAATGACCCGAAAACGACCTGCTCATAGCCATATGAGCCATTCGTCAATTCTGCCCTTGCCGACCGGCCAGGGGCCTACCAGAATCCCAGTCAGTCCCCGCTCCCTACACCAGGATGAACGTCATGATGCACGCGGATTTGATTGACCAGGATGACCTGCTGGGCCAACTGCGCTCGCTGGGTTTTGAAGTCTCCAGCGGTGCCACCGCCGAGCAGGCTTGCGAGTGCGCGGTACGTGGTTTGAGCGCTGCACGGGCCAAGGCGCTCAAGGGCATGGTGGAACAGATGTACACCGGCAGTGCGACGATCTTGCCGGCGGTGCGCCAGGCGATCGATAAGCAGTTGTTGCCGGCGTTGGTGCAGTTCAAGCAGAACTCTGGCGCCTGATAGATCGCTTTCGCAGGCAAGCCAGCTCCCACATTTGACCGAGTTCCATCTTTGAAATGCTGTCGAATGTGGGAGCTGGCTTGCCTGCGATGAAGCCGACTCGGTCTAGAGCCTCACACTCGCAAACGTCGACTCATTCCTGGCCTGGCTCAACGCCGACATCGGCCCGGACAACGGTGACAACACCAGCGCCTGTGGAATCGGCATCATCGCCACTTGCTGGGTGGTGTTGGACCCCACGCGCTCATCGCGCGGCGGAATGCCGAAGTATTCGCGGTAGCACTTGGAGAAGTGCGGCGTGGACACAAACCCGCACACCGAGGCCACTTCGATGATCGACATCGGCGTTTGCTTGAGCAGTTGCCGCGCACGAATCAGGCGCAGCTTCAGGTAATAACGCGACGGCGAGCAGTGCAGGTATTTCTGGAACAGCCGCTCCAACTGACGACGCGACACGGCGACGTACACCGCCAGCTCATCCAGGTCGATCGGCTCTTCGAGGTTGGCTTCCATCAGCGCGACGATTTCCTGCAGCTTCGGCTGGTTGGTGCCAAGCATGTGCTTGAGCGGCACGCGCTGGTGATCCTGTTCGTTGCGGATGCGTTCGTACACAAACATTTCGGAGATGGCGGCGGACAGTTCACGGCCGTGGTCGCGGCTGATCAAGTGCAGCATCATGTCCAGCGGCGCGGTGCCGCCGGAGCTGGTGAAGCGATTGCGGTCGAGGGTGAACAGGCGCGTGCTCATGGCCACGCGCGGGAAGGCTTCCTGCATCGACGCCAGGCATTCCCAGTGCACGCTGCAATCAAAACCGTCGAGCAAACCGGCGCAGGCCAAGGCCCAACTGCCGGTGCACACCGCGCCAAGACGACGCGACTGACGCGCCTGGCTTTGCAGCCACGACACGTGCTCACGGGTAACGGTACGCTGGATTCCCACGCCGCCGCACACGATCACAGTGTCCAGGGCCGGGGCTTTGTGCATGGAGGCATCGGGGGTGATTTGCAGACCGTCGCTGGCCCACACCTGGTTTCCGTCGACACTCAGGGTTGTCCAGCGATACAGCTCGCGGCCGGACAGCTGGTTGGCCATGCGCAGGGGTTCCACTGCCGAGGCCAGGGAAATCAGCGTGAAATTGTCCAGCAGCAAAAAGCCGATGGATTGAGGCGCACGGTTCTGGGGTTGAGCCCCGGAGTTGAACGACGTCATCGCGGTATCTCCTCACACAAAGCGGGTGATGGCCTCAGGCGAGGCTCTTGTTATTGCGCTCACCCTGGAAAGGAGAGGCTTTGAATTGATAGAGCAAATGCCATGCCTAAAATTGAATGGCCATTCAATAACTCCTGAAAACGACCTGATGACGCGTCTATATAAGCCCGCGTGGGAAGTGCGGGATAGGCCCCGAAAAGGACGTCGGAGCGCGCCCGCTCACAGGGTGTGAGCAGATCGGTAGCACTTGTGGGAAGGCGCTTTGCGGGCGTAGGAAACGTCTGTCACCGCACGCACGGGAACCCGGTGGGCGGACGGGAAATCGTTTGGGGGCTACTTATCTGTTTGCGACGCGCTAAAAGGTGGCGCTTTTGGATCCGGGTGTTCACTTTATGAGCAGTGTTGCTGCAACTAACGCTATCGCAGGCAAGCCAGCTCCCACATTTGGAATGCATTCCCTTGTGGGAGCTGGCTTGCCTGCGATGGCGGTATCACTGGATCAACACTCAACCGCACTCACCGCCAACCCGCCCCGCGAGGTTTCTTTGTACTTGTCATGCATGTCCGCGCCGGTATCGCGCATGGTGCGGATCACCCGATCCAGGGAGATGAAGTGCTGGCCATCCCCACGCAGGGCCATTTGCGCGGCGTTGATCGCTTTCACCGCCGCAATCGCATTGCGCTCGATGCACGGCACTTGCACCAGCCCGCCCACCGGGTCGCAGGTCAGGCCGAGGTTGTGTTCCAGGCCGATTTCGGCGGCGTTGCACAATTGTTCCGGCGTGGCGCCAAGAATTTCCGCCAGCCCCGCCGCGGCCATGGCGCACGCCGAACCCACTTCACCCTGGCAGCCGACTTCGGCGCCGGAAATCGAGGCGTTCTTTTTGCACAAAATTCCCACGGCCGCCGCGCTGAGCAAATAGTCGACCACGTTGGCTTCGGTGACCTCGTCGCTGAATTTCATGAAGTAGTGCAGCACCGCCGGGATGATCCCCGCCGCGCCATTGGTCGGTGCGGTGACCATGCGCCCACCCGCTGCGTTTTCCTCATTCACCGCCAGGGCGAACAGGTTGACCCACTCCATCGCGCTCAAGGTCGAGCCAATCACGTTCGGCTTGCCCAACTCCTGCAAGCTGCGGTGCAACTTGGCGGCGCGGCGCCGCACGTTCAAACCACCCGGCAAGATGCCTTCGTGCTTGAGGCCCTGCTCCACGCAATCCTGCATGGCGCGCCAGAGCTTCATCAGGCCGCTGCGGATTTCTTCTTCGCTGCGCCAGGTCTTTTCGTTGGCCAGCATCAACTCGGCCACGCGCAGGTTATGGGTTTTGCACAGCTGCAACAGCTCTACAGCGCTGGAAAAATCATACGGCAGCTCGGTACGGTCCATGTCAGCCACGCCGCTTTGCGCCTGGGCCTGGTCCACCACAAAACCGCCGCCGACCGAATAGTAGGTATCGCGGTGCAGCTCGCCGTCATCGCCGAACACCACAAGGGTCATGGCGTTAGGGTGAAACGGCAGGTTTTCGTCGAGCAGGCGCATGTCGCGCGCCCAGACGAAGGGCACCGGCAGGCGGCCGTCGAGCAAGAGCGTGTCGGTCTCGCGCAGGGTGTGAATACGCAAGCCGATGTGCGCCGGGTCGATTGCGTCCGGCCACTCGCCCATCAGGCCCATGATGGTGGCGGTGTCGCTGCCGTGGCCGATACCGGTGGCCGACAATGAGCCGTACAGCTGAACTTCAACGCGCCTGACCTGTTCCAACAGTTCACGTTCACGTAATGCCTGGACGAACAACGCCGCGGCGCGCATGGGGCCGACGGTGTGAGAACTAGAAGGCCCGATGCCGATCTTGAACAGGTCGAAAACACTGATAGCCATTGCGGTAGAACTCCTCGATAAGCACGGCCAGGCTTGAACGAGGTGCTACGCTCAGATCGCCCAGATGGCGGCATCATCAAGCTTTTGCTTGCCCTCACGGCGTTTCACACCGACGTAACCATGCTCACCAGCGTCGCTCCCGTGCGATCGGGCGTTTTGGCCGTTTTTAGCGGTGCAGATTGGTAAAAACTGCGGTTTTGCCATTGGAAAAACCTGTAAGCGACGTCACCGACACTGGATACGACCATCCCTGTACTGGATACGACGCCCCCTGTAGGCGTCAGATTTTCACTGGTACATGATCAGTCTCGACTCGTTTGCAAGGCACCGTGCCGTCGCCGCGATGCACGCCCCAACCGCAACACTTATAAAGCGCGGCGAATGCCGCCAGAAAAGACACAGGAGTCTACCCCGATGAAAGGTTCACCCTCGTTGTTGTTGGCCGCCATGCTGAGTCTGCCAGTCCTGGCACACGCTGCAGAACCGGAACAGTGCAAGACCGTCAACTTCTCCGATGTCGGCTGGACCGACATTACCGTGACTACCGCGACCACCAGCGAAGTCCTCAAGGGCCTGGGCTACAAGCCGCGCACCACGATGATTTCGGTACCGGTGACTTACAAGTCACTGGCCGACGGCAAGAACATGGACATCTTCCTCGGCAACTGGATGCCGACCATGGAAAACGACATCAAGCAGTACCGTGATGCCGGCACCGTGGAAACCGTGCGCGCCAACCTGGAAAACGCCAAGTACACCCTGGCGGTCCCGGAGGCGCTGTACAACAAGGGCCTGAAAGACTTCGCCGACATCGTCAAATTCAAGGATGAACTGGGCGGCAAGATCTACGGCATCGAGCCGGGCAACGACGGCAACCGCACCATCCAGACCCTCATCGACAAAGACGCCTTCGGCCTGAAAACCGCCGGCTTCAAAGTGGTCGAGTCCAGCGAAGCCGGGATGCTCTCGCAAGTGGAACGCGCCTCCAAGCGTGACCAGGCCATCGTGTTCCTGGGCTGGGAACCGCACCCGATGAACACCCGCTTCAAGATGAAGTACCTGACCGGTGGCGATGACTCGTTCGGCCCCAACTACGGCCAGGCCACCATCTACACCAACGTTCGCAAGGGCTACACCCAGGAATGCAGCAACGTTGGCCAATTGCTGAAAAACCTGTCGTTCACCTTGAACATGGAAAGCACCCTGATGGGTAACGTCCTCGACGACAAGATGAAGCCCGACGCCGCAGCCAAAGCCTGGCTGAAGAAGAACCCACAAGTGCTCGACACCTGGCTGGCCGGTGTGACCACCGTGGATGGCAAACCCGGTTTGGAGGCGGTCAAAGCTTACCTGGACAAGTAATCGCTGACCCCGGGCCGGTGCGCTGGCCCGGGATGTTTTCCCCTTCGCATGTGGACATTCACTACCATGCTGACTGAACAGAAAATCCCACTAGGCCAGTACATCGCTGCCTTCGTCGAATGGTTGACCCAACACGGCGCCAACTACTTCGACGCAATCGCATCGACCCTGGAAACGATGATCCACGGCGTGACGTTTGCGCTGACCTGGTTCAATCCGCTGGCATTGATCGGTCTGATTGCGCTACTCGCTCACTTCATTCAACGCAAATGGGGCCTGACAGTATTTGTCATCGCCTCCTTCCTGCTGATCCTGAACCTGGGGTACTGGCAGGAAACCATGGAAACCCTCGCGCAGGTGCTGTTCGCCACCCTGGTCTGCGTGGTCATTGGCGTGCCGCTGGGCATTGTTGCCGCGCACAAACCGATGTTCTACACCCTGATGCGGCCGGTGCTCGATCTGATGCAGACCGTGCCGACCTTCGTCTACCTCATCCCTACCCTGACCCTCTTCGGGCTGGGTGTGGTGCCCGGGCTGATTTCCACGGTGGTGTTCGCGATTGCCGCGCCGATCCGCCTCACCTACCTGGGCATCCGCGATGTGCCGCAAGAATTGATGGACGCCGGCAAGGCCTTTGGCTGCTCGCGCCGTCAGTTGCTCTCACGCATTGAACTGCCCCACGCCATGCCGAGCATTGCCGCCGGCATTACCCAATGCATCATGCTGTCGTTGTCGATGGTGGTAATCGCGGCCCTGGTAGGCGCTGACGGCCTCGGCAAGCCGGTGGTCAACGCACTCAACACCGCCGACATCGCCCTGGGCTTTGAAGCCGGCCTGGCAATCGTGTTGCTGGCCATCATGCTCGACCGCATCTGCAAACAACCCGACGCCAAAGTAGGGGGTGATGCATGAGCATTATCCGATTCGACAATGTCGATGTGATCTTCTCCAAAGACCCGCGCGAAGCCCTCAAGCTGCTTGACCAGGGCATGCACCGCAACGAAATCCTGAAAAAGACCGGGCAGATTGTCGGCGTTGAAAAAGCCAGCCTGGACATCGAGAAAGGCGAAATCTGCGTGCTGATGGGCCTGTCCGGTTCCGGCAAATCCAGCTTGCTGCGTTGTATCAATGGCCTCAACACCGTCAGCCGTGGCCAGCTGTTTGTGGAGCATGAAGGTCGCCAGATCGACATTGCGTCGTGCACCCCGGCCGAGCTGAAAATGATGCGCACCAAGCGCATCGCCATGGTGTTCCAGAAGTTCGCATTGATGCCGTGGCTGACGGTGCGTGAAAACATCAGCTTCGGCCTTGAGATGCAGGGCCGTCCGGAGAAAGAACGCCGCGCGCTGGTGGATGAAAAGCTCGAGCTGGTGGGCCTGGCCCAATGGCGTAACAAGAAGCCCGACGAGCTGTCCGGCGGCATGCAGCAGCGCGTCGGCCTGGCCCGCGCGTTGGCAATGGACGCCGATATCCTGCTGATGGACGAACCTTTCTCAGCCCTCGACCCACTCATTCGCCAAGGCCTGCAGGATGAACTGCTGGAGCTGCAACGCAAGCTGAGCAAGACCATTGTGTTCGTGAGCCACGACCTCGATGAGGCGCTCAAATTGGGTAGCCGCATCGCAATCATGAAAGACGGCAAGATCATCCAGTACAGCGTGCCGGAAGAGATCGTGCTGAACCCGGCGGATGACTATGTGCGCACCTTCGTCGCCCATACCAACCCGCTGAACGTGCTGTGCGGCCGCAGCCTGATGCGCACGCTGGACAACTGCACGCGGGTCAACGGCTCGGTGTGCCTCGATCCGGGCGGCGATTCCTGGCTGGACCTGGCCGAAGGCAACACGATCCAGGGCGCCCGCCAGAATGGAGCGGTGATGAACCTGCAGAACTGGGCACCGGGGCAAGCCGTGGAAGGGTTGGGCCGGGTACCGACGCTGGTGGACTCCAATATCGGCATGCGCGATGCGTTGCAGATTCGTTATCACACCGGGAACAAACTGGTGCTGCATAACAACAACCAGGTGGTGGGAATTTTGGGGGACAGCGAGCTTTACCATGCCCTGCTAGGCAAGAACCTGGGCTGAGCAGTGCACAGATCGGCTGAATGAACTGGGTCCTACATTTGACCCCATTCCAATCTTGAAACAGCGGCGCCAGGGAAGGCGCCACTCGGATTAACTATCAGCTATAGACACGGCCAAGGAGCTGCCGATGGCTTTCAAACTGATCGAGCACGTCCCGGGTGATCTGTTCCTGGGTAAAGCCCATCAGGTCGTACTCTTGAGGTCCGTTGTGCAGGTAGACCTCGGCCCGGTAGTAACGTGTGCGCTCTTCTTCGGGCAAGTCGCTCGGTGCCGACGAATACGCATCCAGGCTCACTTCATAGACAAACGGGTTGCCCTCTTCCATCTCGATGCGCACACCGATGCAACGCTTGGATTTGCCCAACAAGGTCTGCACTTCCAGCCCTTGCTCACGCAGCGCCGTCGCCGCCTCTTCCAAGGCCGGCGTTACGTGCTTGTCCATAAAGCGCTGCACGGTGGCCTGGCTCGGTTGCAGGTCCAGGGTAGTCAAACGCTCGCTGAAACCACGGCGGCCACGCTCAGCCAATTGCGCTTGCTCCTGTTCGATGGCCACGTCCTGGCGCATGGCCTTGTGCAAACCGAACATGAACAGAATCAGCACCACCGAGAACGGCAGCCCCGCCAGCACCACCATGGTTTGCATGGCTTCGAAGTTGCCGGCAAACAGCAGGCCGATGGTCACCAGGGTGATCACGACCGACCAGAAGATCCGCAGCCAGTGCGGCGCATCTTCGTCCACATTGCCGCCTTTGCACGACAGGTTGGCCATCATCACCGCGCCGGAATCCGCCGGGGTCAGGAACAACACAAAGCCCACGAAGATCGACACGCCGATCACGATTTTCGACGCAGGGTAATGCTCCAGCAATTGGTAGATGGCCATCGACGGTTGTTCCAGCGCCGTCTTGCCCAACTCCACGGCACCGTGGTTGAGCACCAGGTCCAGCGCCGAGTTACCGAAGATCGACAACCACGCCAAGGTGAAGCCCAGCGGGATCAGCAGCACGCCGGCCACCAGTTCACGCACGGTGCGGCCACGGGAAATACGCGCGATGAACATGCCCACAAACGGCGCCCAGGAAATCCACCAGGCCCAGTAGAACAGCGTCCACAGGCCCATCCAGCGCTCGGTTTTGTCGGCGTCGCCTTCGTACACATACAGGTCGAAGGTTTTCAGCACGATACCGTTGAGGTAGTCGCCGGTGTTCTGCACCAAGCCATTGAGCAGGTGCAGGGTGGGGCCGAACAGCAGCACAAAGATCAGCAAGCCGCTGAACAGCACGATGTTGAGGTTGGAGAGGCGGCGAATGCCGTTCTCCACACCCGACACGGCAGCGATGGTCGCCACGGTGCTCATCACGATGATCACGATCAACAGGTTGGTGTTGCTGTGCGCCATGCCGAACAGGTTTTCAAGCCCCGACGACACTTGCATCGAGCCAATCCCCAGGTTGGTCACCAGGCCCAGCAGGGTCACGAACATGCCGAAACCGTCCACCGCGTGGCCGGCCGCGCCCTTCACCCAACGCTCGCCCACCAGCGGGTACAGCGCCGAACGCAAGGCCAGGGGCTGGTTATGGCGATACGCGAAGTACGCCACGGCCAGGCCGACCAGCGCATAAATCGCCCAGCCGTGCAGGCCCCAGTGCAGGAACGTCAGTTGCAACGCCTGGCGTGCCGCGCCATTGCTGGCGGCCGTGCCTTCGGGCGGGTTGAAGTAGTGGTCCAAAGGCTCCGAGGCACCGAAGTACAACAGCGAGATGCCGATGCCCGACGAGAACAGCATGCCGGCCCAGGCGCCGTAGCTGAAGTCCGGGGTGTCGTCCTTGCTGCCCAGTTTCAACTTGCCGTAGGACGAAAACGCCAGGCCGACCACAAACACGAGGTAGGCAGCGATGACCACCATGTAGTACCAGCCGAAGCTTTTCGACAGCCACGCCTGTGCTACGCCGAGCATGCGCCCGGCCTCCTGCGGGGCGATGATCAGAATGGCTGTCAACAACAGAATGAGCGCGGTGGAGGTGTAGAACACCCAACCGTTGACCCGGACCTTTTCCGGCGGGGTCTTTATAAGAGAGGCAGAACTCATGGCGCAGATGCTCCAGGCAGTGCGAGAGAGAAACACAAGGCAACGGTTATCCCGGGACATCGATTTTTCGGCAGTCGACGGACGGGTGTTATAAAGACACCCCGAAAATTCTTGAGCCGCGCCGAAGCAGTGGCCAGGCCCTGATACGGCCTGTTTCAAGGGTTTTTGCAGGTGTCAGAGGCAGTGGCTCACAGGTAGGAAATATCTGCAGGTCGCGACCATTTGTCGCAGATCTTATTCTTTGTTGATTGAACGTTCAATCAAAACAAAATAGACTGGCCTTCAAGCCGACGGACGTTTATCGCCCACCGGCAGGCCTAAGGAGAGGTGCTACATGCCCAAGGTCGGTATGCAACCCATACGCCGCCAGCAGTTGATCGAAGCCACTTTGACGGCCATCGATCAGGTCGGAATGGGAGATGCCAGCATTGCGCTGATCGCCCGTTTGGCCGGCGTCTCGAACGGCATCATCAGTCACTACTTTCAGGACAAGAATGGCCTGATCGCCGCGACGATGCGGTACTTGATGAATGTGCTGATCGAGAACGTCCACGAACGCCGGCAAGCGTTAAAAGACGACAGCCCCCGTGCCCACCTGCAGGTGATCATCGGCGGCAACTTCGACGCCAGCCAAGTCAACGGCCCGGCGATGAAAACCTGGCTGGCCTTCTGGGCAACCAGCATGCACCACCCGGCATTGCACAGGCTGCAGCGGATCAACGATCACCGTCTGTATTCCAACCTGTGCTGCCAGTTTCGCCGAGTGCTGCCGCTGGAAGATGCACGCAGCGCAGCCCGGGGCCTGGCGGCTTTGATCGACGGTTTGTGGTTGCGCGGCGCCCTGTCGGGAGACGCTTTCGACACGGAGCAGGCGCAACGGATCGCTTACGAATACATGGATTTCCAATTGGCCAAACAGGTGAGTTAGAGCACACATAACCGCTCAACCCCTGAACGTCTGCCGCTCAGTGTTGCCAGAAACCCCATGGCTCACCGGCGGCGGGTAACGCCAACCACTTATGCACTTGCGAGGACTTTATGGCCCGTTTCGAACTGCAAAAACTCTACATTGACGGCGGCTACAGCGACGCTGGCAGCGATGCCACCTTCGAAGCCATCAACCCGGCTAACGGTGAAGTTCTCGCCCAAGTGCAACGTGCTACCAAGGAAGACGTTGAACGTGCCGTGGTCAGCGCCGAAAAAGGCCAGAAAATCTGGGCCGCGATGACCGCCATGGAGCGTTCGCGCATCCTGCGCCGTGCCGTCGACATCCTGCGCGAGCGCAACGATGAGCTGGCCGCGCTGGAAACCCTGGACACCGGTAAAGCCTTCTCCGAAACCCAATACGTCGACATCGTCACCGGCGCCGACGTGCTGGAATACTACGCAGGCCTGGTGCCGGCCATCGAAGGCGAGCAGATCCCACTGCGCGATACCTCGTTCGTCTACACCCGCCGCGAGCCGCTGGGCGTGGTCGCCGGTATCGGCGCGTGGAACTACCCGATCCAGATCGCCCTGTGGAAATCCGCACCGGCCCTGGCTGCCGGTAACGCGATGATCTTCAAGCCAAGCGAAGTCACCTCGCTGACCACCCTGAAACTGGCCGAGATCTACACCGAAGCTGGCGTGCCGGCTGGCGTGTTCAACGTCCTGACCGGCAGCGGCCGTGAAGTCGGCACCTGGCTGACCGAGCACCCGCGCATCGAGAAAGTCTCGTTCACCGGCGGCACCGACACCGGCAAGAAAGTCATGGCCAGCGCTTCGAGCTCTTCGCTCAAAGAAGTGACCATGGAACTGGGCGGCAAGTCGCCACTGATCGTGTTCGAAGACGCCGACCTGGATCGCGCGGCCGACATCGCGATGATGGCCAACTTCTACAGCTCCGGCCAGGTCTGCACCAACGGCACTCGCGTGTTCGTGCCCAAGCACCTGCAAGCGGCCTTCGAAGCCAAGATCGTTGAGCGTGTTGCGCGCATCCGCATTGGCGACCCGCAAGACGAGAACACCAACTTCGGCCCGCTGGTCAGCTTCGCCCATATGGAAAGCGTGCTCGGCTACATCGCCAAAGGTAAGGAAGAAGGCGCCCGCGTCCTGTGCGGCGGCGACCGTCTGACCGATGGCAACTTCGCCAAAGGCGCCTACGTGGCCCCGACCGTGTTCACCGACTGCACCGACGAGATGACCATCGTCCGTGAAGAAATCTTCGGCCCAGTGATGAGCATCCTCACTTACGAAACCGAAGAAGAAGTGATCCGCCGCGCCAACGACACCGACTTCGGCCTGGCTGCTGGCCTGGTCACCAAAGACCTGAACCGCGCTCACCGCGTGATTCATCAGCTGGAAGCGGGTATCTGCTGGATCAACGCCTGGGGCGAATCCGACGCCAAGATGCCGGTCGGTGGCTACAAGCAATCCGGTGTGGGCCGTGAGAACGGCATCAGCTCGCTGAACAACTTCACCCGCATCAAATCGGTACAGGTTGAGCTGGGCGACTACGCCTCGGTGTTCTAACACCCAAGCGTTGGATTGCCTGCGAGGCCGCCATCGGGGGCAAGCCCCCTCCCACATTTGGCATGCAGTCCCCTGTGGGAGGGGGCTCGCCCCCGATGAGGCCCGACCTGACCACACTTCAAAGAGGGTGCATTTATGTCCCAAGAATACGATTACATCATTGTGGGTGCCGGCTCCGCCGGTAACACCCTGGCGACCCGTCTGACCGAAGACGAAGGCGTCACCGTCCTGCTGCTGGAAGCCGGCGGCCCGGATTACCGTTTTGACTTCCGTACCCAAATGCCGGCCGCGCTGGCGTTCCCGCTGCAAGGCCGTCGCTACAACTGGGCCTACGAAACCGATCCAGAGCCGCACATGGACGGTCGCCGGATGGAATGCGGTCGCGGCAAGGGCCTGGGCGGCTCCTCGCTGATCAACGGCATGTGCTACATCCGTGGCAACGCGATGGACTACGACAACTGGTCGAAGCTGCCAGGTCTGGAAAACTGGACTTACCTCGACTGCCTGCCGTATTTCCGTAAAGCCGAAACCCGCGACATCGGCCCGAACGACTACCACGGTGGCGATGGCCCGGTCAGCGTGACCACGCCTAAGGCCGGCAACAACCCATTGTTCCACGCCATGGTTGAAGCCGGCGTGCAGGCCGGTTACCCGCGCACCGACGACTTGAACGGCTACCAGCAAGAAGGCTTCGGCCCGATGGACCGTACCGTCACGCCTAAAGGCCGTCGCGCCAGCACCGCACGCGGTTACCTGGACACGGCTAAAAAGCGTTCGACCCTGACCATCGTCACCCACGCCCTCACCGACAAAGTCTTGTTTGAAGGCAAGCGTGCCGTTGGCGTGCGTTACCTGATCGGCGCCGCCGAAGAGCGCGTTGAAGCCCGTGCGCGTAAAGAAGTATTGGTGTGCAGCGGCGCAATCGCGTCGCCGCAACTGCTGCAACGCTCCGGCGTCGGCCCGGCCAAGCTGCTCGAAAGCCTCGACATCCCGGTGGTTCACGACCTGCCAGGCGTCGGCGAAAACCTGCAGGACCACCTGGAACTGTACCTGCAATATGCCTGCACCCAGCCAGTGTCGCTGTACCCGTCGCTGCTCTGGTACAACCAACCGGCCATCGGTGCCGAGTGGCTGTTCAACGGCACTGGCATCGGCGCCAGCAACCAGTTCGAGGCCGGCGGTTTTATCCGTTCGCGCCCGGAATTCGAATGGCCGAACATCCAGTACCACTTCCTGCCGGTGGCGATTAACTACAACGGCAGCAACGGTGTGAAAGAGCACGGTTTCCAGGCGCACATGGGTTCCATGCGTTCGCCAAGCCGTGGCCGCGTGCAATTGAAGTCGAAGAACCCACGGGATTACCCGAGCATCCTCTTCAACTACATGGCCACCGAGCAGGACTGGCAGGAATTCCGTGACGGCATCCGCCTGACCCGTGAAATCATGCAACAGCCGGCACTCGACCAATACCGTGGCCGCGAAATCAGCCCGGGTATTGAAGTGCAAACCGATGAGCAACTCGACAAGTTCATCCGCGAGCACGCCGAAACCGCGTTCCACCCGTCCTGCTCGTGCAAGATGGGCACCGACGAGATGGCTGTGGTGGATGGCGAAGGCCGTGTGCATGGCATGCAGGGTCTGCGCGTTGTGGATGCGTCGATCATGCCAATCATCACCACCGGTAACCTGAACGCGCCGACGATCATGATCGCCGAAAAAATCGCCGACAAGATCCGTGGCCGTCAGCCGCTGCCGCGCAGCACTGCGGATTACTACGTGGCAGGCGATGCGCCGGTGCGTGGCAAACCAATGCGTGAAGTGGGCCCGACCGCGCAGTAACTGATACACCGCGGCGCTCCTATCGGGGGCAAGCCCCCTCCCACACTTGATCGGGTGCACAGGGTCAAAATGTGGGAGGGGGCTTGTCCCCGATAGGGCCCGACCAGACGCTGCAAAACCTCTTTCCTTGATCAGCTCCCAGCCCAGGCCTACTCTATTTGCCTGCCCGCGCCGAGCCGCCCACAAGGAAGGCCCCATGTTCGACCACCACACCACCCTCAAAAAACACTTCAGTGCCCTGCGCACCCGCGCCGAATTTTTCTCGCTGCGTTACGTCCGCGAATCCGGCCAATACCTGTCGGTCCGCAAAAACATCGCCGAGCCGCCCCACCTGAACCACGACGAGGGCGCCATGCTCACCGTGCGTCTGAACGGCGTGGAAGCCTACGCCGCCACCAACGATATCTCCCTTGCCGGCCTGCAAGCCGCCCTTGAGCGCGCTGAACAGCAAGCCCGGCGGATCTTGCCCCACGCCCTGCTCGACCTGCACACGCAGCCGGTCTCCAGTGACGTCGCCGACTACCTGTCACCGGACCTCGACCAGCCCTTCCCATCCTTGAGCGACTGCTACCAATTGCTGGGCGATGAGTCTGCCAGCGTGCCCAAGGACGAGCGTCTGGTCAGTTGGGAAGTCAGCCTGGGCACCACCCGCGTGGAGCAGATCTACCTCAACAGCGCCGGTGCCGAACTGCGCCAGGCTCAGCGTTTCGTCTACCCGGGCCTGAGCGTCACCGCGTTTGACGGCAACGACAGCCAGACCCGCACCCTGGGCGGCACCAACTTCGGCCAACAAGGCAGTGCGAACGTGATTCGCCGCTTCGGCCTGGCCGGCGCCGCCCGCCAAGTGGCCGACGAAGCCCTGCAACTGCTGCTCGCGCCCAATACACCAAACGGCCCGCGTGATCTGCTGCTGATGCCCGACCAGATGATCCTGCAGATCCACGAGTCCATCGGTCACCCGCTGGAACTGGACCGCATCCTCGGCGACGAGCGTAACTACGCCGGCACCAGTTTCGTGAAGGTCAGTGACTTCGGCCACCTGCAATACGGCTCGCCCTTGCTCAACGTCACGTTCGACCCGGACATCCCCGAGCAGCTCGCCAGCTACAGCCATGACGACGACGGCACCCGCGCCACCAAGCAGTTCCTGATCCGCGACGGTCTGCTGCTCAAACCATTGGGCGGCGCGCTGTCGCAATTTCGCTCGGGGCTCGGCGGGGTCGCTAACAGCCGCGCGTGCAGCTGGAACCGCGCGCCGATCGACCGCATGGCCAACTTGAACATCGAGGCCGGCGACAAAACCCAGGCCGAGCTGATCAGCGGTATCGAGCACGGCATTCTGATGAGCACCAACCGCTCATGGTCCATTGATGATGCGCGCAATAAATTCCAGTTCGGCTGCGAGTGGGGCCAACTGATCGAAAACGGCGAGCTCAAGGGCGTGGTGAAGAACCCCAACTACCGTGCGATTTCCGCGCAGTTCTGGCGCAAGCTCAGCGCCGTCGGCGACGCCAGCACCTTCAAGGTGTTGGGCACGCCGAATTGCGGCAAAGGCGAGCCCAACCAAGTGATTCGCGTGGGTCACGCGTCACCGGCGTGTGTGTTCAGTGATGTCGACGTATTTGGGGGAGATGCCTGATGAACAACTTCAAGGCACTGGTGAACTGGCTCAAGCAGGCCATCACCGACAAGGAACAATTTCACCTCGGCTACGCAGACGAATCATCCGAGTTCGTACGCTTCAACCACGCCCAGGTGCGCCAGGCCGGCCAGGTGCAACAGGCCAGCCTCAACCTCAAGCTGATCAACGACGGCCGCCACGCCGACCTCGGCATTACCCTGGCGGGTGAGCCGGAACTGGACCGCCAGCGCCTCGCCGATGGCCTGCAACAGTTGCGCGAAACCTTGCCTTTGCTGCCACAGGACCCGTACCTGCTGCTGAACCACAACGCCTGGCAAAGCCATAACGAGCAGCTACGGCCGCTGCCGGAACTGGCCCAGGTGCTGGAAGACATCAGCCAGGCCGCAGAAGGTGTGGACCTGGTCGGCTTTTACGCTGCTGGCCCGATCAGCCGTGGGTTCGCCAGTTCCGACGGCGCGTTCGGTTGGCACCAGGCCAACAGTTTCAACTTCGATTTCAGCCTGTTCCACGCCAATGGCGAAGCGGTCAAAGCCAGCTACGCCGGGCACACCTGGAACAGCGCCGAATTCGCCGCACGCTTCCAGCAGGCGCGCGAGCAACTGGCGTTTCTTGGGCGCCCGCTGCACCAGCTCGCCCCTGGGCAGTACCGCGCCTACTTGGCGCCGGCAGCGCTGGAAGAAATCATCAGCATCATCACCTGGGGCGGGTTTTCCGCGCAGGCCATCGCCAGCAAAGCCAGCTCGTTGCAAAAGCTGTATGCCGGTGAGCAGTCGTTGAGCCCATTGGTAAAAGTCGATGAGCAGATCAGCGGCTCGCTGAGCCAGGCGTTCTCCACCGAAGGCTACCCGCGCGGGGACGTCACGCTGATCAACGCGGGCAAAGCCGAGGGCCAGTTGATCAACTCGCGCAGCGCTGCCGAATACGGCCTGAGCACCAACGGCGCCAGCAGCGACGAGTCGCCCAGCGCCTTGCAGATGGCCGCGGGCAGCCTCGCCCAGGCCGATATCCTCAAGCAATTGGGCACCGGGCTGTACATCAGCAACCTGTGGTACTTGAACTACTCCGACCTGCCGGCCGCCCGCCTGACCGGCATGACGCGCTTTGCCACCTTCTGGGTGGAAGACGGCGAGATCAAGGCGCCGGTCAGCACCATGCGTTTTGATGACAGCGTCTATCAGTTGCTCGGTTCACAGCTGGAAGCGCTGACGGCTGAGCGGGAGTTGCTGTTGTCGGCCAGCACGTATAGCCAGCGCAATACCGCGTCCAACTTGTTGCCAGGCGCGTTGGTCAAACGCCTGACTCTCACCCTGTAAACATCACCCCCCTGTGGGAGCGGGCTTGCTCGCGAAAGCGTCGTATCAGTAAACATACCGTTAACTGACCCACCGTATTCGCGAGCAAGCCCGCTCCCACAGGGGGTCTCGCCGATTTCATACATCACTGCTCCACCCCCTCCTACTGTCATTTCCCTTCTTCGCCGCCCTCGAACACGGCCGGTTGTCGCCCGTAAAAAACCTCGTTATAACGGTTAGTGGCACCCCGCCACTAACCCCACGTGTGCGCACGTGATGCATGACCTTGCCTGGATTGGGCAAGCTGGAGCGTTGACATGGACCATGGAAGTTTTGTCATAGAAGGGCTGTTCAAACACTACAACGTTCACGTTGAGCAGCTCGGTAACGATTCGGAAAAGAAAACCGTCCTGATGGTCAATGGGGCACTGTCCACCACCCGCTCCTTCGCCCGCACCAGCAAATGCCTGGCGGAACACTTCAATGTGCTGCTGTTCGATCTGCCGTTCTCCGGCCTTTCGCGCGAGCACAACAGCAACCTTGACCTGGTCACCAAGGACGACGAAGTCCAAATCCTGCGTGCTCTGGTGGAACGTTTCCAGGTCAGCCACCTGGTGTCGGCCTCCTGGGGCGGCATCTCCACGCTGCTGACCCTGGCGCACAACCCGCCCTCTATCGAAAGCTCGGTGGTGATGGCCCTGGCGCCCAACCTCAACCAGGCCATGCTCGACTATGTGGAGCGCGTGCGCGTGTTGATCGAAGCGGATGACAAGTCCGCCGTCGGTCACCTGCTCAACGAGACGGTCGGCAAATACCTGTCACCCAGGCTCAAGCGCAATAACCACCGGCACCTGTCGAACATGGCCACCACCGAGTACCGCCAGGCGCGCTTTCATATCCACCAGGTGCTGGGGCTGGGCGATGGCAACTACTTGCCGGCGCTCACGCAGATCGAAACACCGGTGCATTTCATCAACGGCGCGCTGGATGAGTACACCCCGGCAGCGGAGGCCCGGCTGTTCAAACAACATGTGGGCCGCAGCACGTTCGCCGTCGCCGAACACACCGGCCACTTGCTCGACCTTGAATCCCGCGAGGCTGCGCTGGCGGTGCACCGTGCGCTGCTGGATTACCTCGTCAGAGAGCACGCGACATTGTCAGATTTAGACGAACCGCCAGTGGGAAAAGGAGCGACGGATGGCGCATAATCGCCGACACATAGCCTGCTAACAAAAAGGTAGCTCATGCCCAATCGCGCCCCTCTCGACGCCAAGACCGCCCGCTGGCTCCCCTGGGTGGTGGCGATTGCCTTCTTCATGCAGTCGCTGGATGGGACGATTCTCAACACCGCACTTCCGGCCATGGCCCGGGACCTCGCGGAAAACCCGCTGCGCATGCAAGGCGTGGTGATTGCTTACATGCTCACCGTCGCCTTGCTGATCCCGGCCTCGGGTTGGGTCGCCGACCGCTTCGGCACCAAAAAAATCTTCTTTGGCGCGATCATGCTGTTCAGCATTGGCTCGCTGCTGTGTGCCCTGTCCAGCAGCTTGACCATGCTGGTGGGCGCGCGGGTCATCCAGGGCTTGGGCGGCGCGCTGATGCTGCCGGTGGGGCGACTGGTCGTCTTACGCGCTTATCCGCGCTCCGAACTGGTGCGGATCATGGGCTTCATTACCATTCCCGGCCTGCTCGGCCCATTGCTCGGCCCGACCATGGGCGGCTGGATGGTGCAATACCTGACCTGGCACTGGATCTTCCTGATCAACCTGCCGGTGGGCATGATCGGATGCTACGCCGTGTGGAAATTGATCCCCGACTTGCGCGGCAGCGAGCGCACGCGTTTCGACAGCGTGGGGTTCGTGCTGTTTGGCGCGGCGATGGTGCTGATCACCATCGCCATGGAGGGCCTGGGCGAATTGCACTTGCCGCATTTGCGCGTGATGTTGCTGCTGTTCGGCGGGCTGGCGTGCCTGGCGGCGTATTGGCTGCGCGCCGGGCATATCGACAACCCGCTGTTCTCGCCGGTGCTGTTCAAGACGCGCACCTTTGCTGTGGGCATTCTCGGCAACCTGTTCGCCCGCCTGGGCAGCGGCGCATTGCCGTTCCTGGTGCCGCTGCTGTTGCAGGTGGCGCTCGGTTACTCGCCGTCCGAAGCCGGGATGAGCATGCTGCCCCTGGCGGCGGCGGCGATGTTTGCCAAGTCCATCGCCCGGCCGCTGATCGAGCGCCTGGGCTACCGCGTGGTGCTGACCGGCAACACCCTGGCGCTGGGCATCATGCTGGCGAGCATGGGCCTGGTCAGCGAGCAGACGCCCTATCCGCTTCTACTGGTAATGCTGGCGGTGCTGGGTGCGATCAACTCCTTGCAGTTCACCGCAATGAACACCGTCACCCTGATCGACCTCGACGACGCCCAGGCCAGCAGCGGCAACAGTTTGCTCTCGGTGGTGGCGCAGTTGTCCCTGAGCCTTGGGGTGGCGTGCGCCGGTGCGCTGCTGGGTGGTTTCACCGCTGAAGTGGGCAACGATGGGGTCGACACCGTGCTCGGCGCGTTCCAATTGACCTTCGTCACCGTGGGCATCATGGCGATGCTGGCGGCGGCGATCTTCCTGCAATTGTCGCCAAAAGACGGCAAGCGCGTGGTCAGCCGTGAGCACGACATTGAGCATTAGCAGCAGCCGCAAGCGTCAAGCTGTAAGCCTCAAGCCGGCGGCTTGCAGCGCGTAACATGCCGCTGCCCGCCTCCCCTCGTCTAGAACTTGCGAGAAAAACCCCGGCGGGCTGCTACACTGCGCGACATTTTGTTTTGCAGAGCCAGTCCCGTGACTACCATCGCCACCGCTTTTAATACTTTGCCTCTCTCCGCCGCCATGCTGGCTAACCTCGACTCGCTGGGTTATGTCGAGATGACGCAGATCCAGGCGCAAAGCTTGCCGGTGATCCTCAAGGGGCTGGACCTGATTGCCCAGGCCAAGACCGGCAGCGGTAAAACCGCCGCCTTCGGCATCGGCCTGTTGAACCCGATCAACCCGCGCTACTTCGGCTGCCAGGCGCTGGTGATGTGCCCGACGCGTGAGCTGGCCGACCAGGTCGCCAAGGAAATCCGTCGCCTGGCGCGCGCCGAAGACAACATCAAGGTGCTGACCCTGTGCGGCGGCGTGTCCCTCGGCCCGCAGATTGCCTCGCTGGAACACGGCGCCCACGTCATCGTCGGCACACCGGGCCGCATCCAGCAGCACCTGCGCAAGGGTTCGCTGGTGCTGGACGGTTTGAACACACTGATTCTCGACGAAGCTGACCGCATGCTCGACATGGGCTTCTACGACGCCATCGAAGACATCATCAGCAAGACCCCGGCGCGCCGCCAGACCCTGCTGTTCTCGGCCACCTACCCGGTGAGCATCAAGCAGCTGGCGTCCAAGTTCATGCGCGCGCCGCAGCAAGTGAAGGCCGAAGCGTTCCACTCCGACGACCAGATCGAACAGCGCTTCTACGAGATCTCGCCAGAAGAGCGCATGGACGCCGTGACCAAGGTGCTGGCGCATTTCCGCCCGGCCTCGTGCGTGGCGTTCTGCTTCACCAAGCAGCAAGTGCAGGAAACCGTGGATCACCTGACGTCCAAAGGCATTTCCGCCGTCGGCCTGCATGGCGACCTGGAACAGCGCGACCGTGACCAGGTACTGGCGATGTTCGCCAACCGCAGCACCTCGGTGCTGGTCGCCACCGACGTGGCCGCGCGGGGCCTGGACATTGACTCGCTGGACATGGTGATCAACGTCGAACTGGCCCGCGACTCGGAAATCCACATTCACCGCGTAGGCCGTACCGGCCGCGCCGGCGAAACCGGCATCGCCATCAGCCTGGTGGCGCCGTCCGAAGCGCACCGCGCCCAGGCCATCGAGCAACTGCAGAAGTCGCCGCTGAACTGGGACCAGCTGGACAACCTCAAGCCACAAAGCGGCGGCCCGTTGCTGCCGCAGATGAGCACCCTGTGCATCGCCGCTGGCCGTAAAGACAAGGTTCGCCCAGGTGACATTCTCGGCGCATTGACCGGTGAAGCCGGGATTCCGGGTGCCCAGGTCGGGAAAATCGCGATCTTTGACTTCCAGGCCTTTGTGGCCGTGGAACGCGGGATCGCCAAGCAGGCGCTGCAGCGTTTGAATGACGGCAAAATCAAAGGCCGTTCGCTGCGCGTGCGCATCCTGTAAAAAACACCGCGTTCCCATCGAAGGAACCAAATCAATGTGGGAGCCGGGCTTGCCCGCGATGCAGGCGACTCGGTCTGACAGATCGACCGAGTGGGTGCATCGCAAGCAAGCCAGCTCCCCCATTTGATTGCATTTCAGATCAATTTTTTGTGAGGACATTGCTGTGCGCTCGACCGAAGTTGTGATCATTGGCGCCGGCGCCGCAGGCTTGATGTGCGCGCTGACCGCCGCCGGGCGTGGGCGCAAGGTGATGTTGATCGACCACGCGAACAAGGCCGGCAAAAAGATCCTGATGTCCGGCGGTGGCCGCTGCAATTTCACCAACATGTACACCGAGCCGGCCAACTTCCTCTCGCACAACGCGCACTTCTGCAAGTCTGCGCTGGCCCGCTACACCCAGTGGGACTTTATCGGGCTGGTGGCCAAGCATGGCGTGCCGTACCACGAGAAGAAGCTCGGCCAGTTGTTCTGCGATAACAAGTCCAGCGACATCCTCGGCATGCTGCTCGATGAATGCATACAAGCCGGCGTGAGCATGCACCTGGACACGTCGGTTCACGAAATTGCCAAGCTGGAGGCCGGTTATCAGTTGCAAACCACCCTGGGTGAGTTGCGCTGCGAATCCCTGGTAATCGCCACGGGCGGCCTGTCGATTCCGACCCTGGGCGCGACCGGGTTCGGTTATCAGGTAGCCAAGCAGTTCGGCCATGAACTGCTGCCGACCCGCGCAGGGTTGGTGCCGTTTACCATCACCGACCAGCTCAAGGACTTGTGCGGCGAGCTGTCCGGCACCTCGGTGGACTGCCTGGTCAGCTGCAACGACCAGAGCTTTCGCGAGAACATCCTGTTTACGCACCGCGGCCTGAGCGGACCGGCGATCTTGCAGATTTCCTCGTACTGGGAAACCGGCGACACGGTCGAAATCAACCTGCTGCCCGACCACGACGCCCACGCCTGGCTGCAACAGCAACAGGTCGAGCGCCCCAACAGCGAGTTGAAAACCCTGCTGGGTGAGATCTTTACCAAGAAGATGGCCAACCTGCTGGCCGACACCTGGTTTGCGTCCAAACCGATGAAGCAGTACACCCACGCCGAAATCGCTGACATCGCGCAAAAGCTGTCGAGCTGGCAACTGGTGCCGGCGGGCACTGAAGGCTATCGCACGGCCGAAGTAACGCTGGGTGGAGTTGACACGCGGGAAGTGTCGTCCAAGACCATGGAATCGCTGAAAAGCCCTGGGCTCTACTTCATCGGCGAAGTGCTGGATGTGACCGGTCACCTGGGCGGGTTCAACTTCCAGTGGGCCTGGGCGTCGGGCTACGCCGCCGCGCAATACGCCTGACGCCGCTTAAACCTTGAAATGCAAAACCCTGTGGGAGCTGGCTTGCCTGCGCTAGCGGCGTTGGATTTACCATCGCTATCGCAGGCAAGCCAGCTCCCACATTAGATTTGGGGGCGCCTGGAAGTTATTTTGCGCAATTGATGTGATCGCCACGCTTGCCGTGACGTCCTTGATAGCTCAATTTAGCGGCATCGTCCCGGAAGACTCCAGCCTTCATGTCATCGACCTCGTTCAAGCAGTCCATGCGGCGCCTGTGGGCGCTGGATAAATTCAGTTACAGCGTACGGGTGTTCATCGCCCTCACCGGCAGCATGGCGCTGTGCTGGTATCAGGACGAAATGACGCTGCTGATCCCGCTGTTCCTGGGGATTATCGCCAGCGCCCTGGCCGAGACCGATGACAGTTGGCAAGGCCGCCTCAACGCTCTGGCGGTGACGCTGGTGTGTTTCAGCATCGCCGCGCTGTCGGTGGAGCTGCTGTTCCCTTACCCGTGGATTTTCGCGATCGCCCTGGCCCTGGCCAGTTTCTGCCTGACCATGCTGGGTGCGCTGGGCGAACGCTATGGCGCGATTGCTTCGGCGACGCTGATTCTGTCGGTGTACACCATGATTGGTGTGGACCAGCGCGGGGGCGCCGTCTCTGATTTCTGGCACGAACCGCTGCTGCTGGTGGCCGGCGCCGCCTGGTATGGTGTGCTCTCGGTGCTGTGGCAGGCACTGTTTTCCAACCAGCCGGTGCAGCAAAGCCTGGCGCGGTTGTTTCGCGAATTGGGGCGTTATCTCAAGCTCAAATCGTCGCTGTTCGAACCGATCCGCCAGTTGGACGTGGAAGCGCGCCGCCTGGAACTCGCCCAGCAAAACGGGCGCGTTGTAGCAGCGCTGAATGCGGCGAAGGAAATCATCCTGCACCGCGTGGGCAATGGTCGGCCCGGCTCGAAGGTCAGCCGCTACTTGAAGCTGTACTTCCTTGCCCAGGACATCCACGAACGCGCCAGCTCCTCGCACTACCCGTACAACGCACTGGCCGACGCCTTTTTCCACAGCGACGTGCTGTTCCGCTGTCAGCGCCTGTTGCGCCAGCAGGGCAAAGCCTGCGAAACCCTGGGCGAGTCGATCCAGCTGCGCCAGCCATTCATTTATGACGACAGCTTTGCCGAAGCGCTGGGCGACCTGAATGCCTCGCTGGAACACCTGCGCATTCAGAGCAACCCTGCCTGGCGCGGCCTGCTGCGCTCGTTGCGCGCCCTGGCAGCCAACCTGTCGACGCTTGACCGCCTGCTCGGCGACGCCAGCAACCCCGACGCCCTCGCGGACGCCACCGACAGCAACCTGCTGGACCGTGCGCCACGCAACCTCAAGGAAATGTGGACGCGCCTGCGCACGCAACTGACGCCGACCTCGCTGCTGTTCCGCCATGCCTTGCGCCTGGCCCTGGCGCTGACCATTGGCTACGGCACCCTGCATGCGATTCACGCCTCTCAGGGTTATTGGATCATCCTCACCACCCTGTTCGTGTGTCAGCCCAACTATGGCGCCACCCGGCGCAAACTCGGCCAACGGATCATCGGCACGGCCATCGGCCTGACCGTGGCCTGGGCCCTGTTCGACCTGTTCCCAAGCCCGCTGGTGCAATCGCTGTTCGCCATCGCCGCCGGCCTGGTGTTCTTTATCAACCGCACCACCCGCTACACCCTGGCCACGGCGGCGATCACCTTGATGGTGTTGTTCTGCTTCAACCAGGTGGGTGATGGCTACGGGCTGTTCCTGCCACGGCTGTTCGATACGCTGATTGGCAGCCTGATCGCGGGCCTGGCGGTGTTCCTGTTCCTGCCGGACTGGCAAGGCCGGCGCCTGAACAAGGTGCTGGCCAACACCCTGACCTGCAACAGCATCTACCTGCGCCAGATCATGCAGCAATACGCCGCCGGCAAGAGCGACGACCTGGCCTACCGCCTGGCCCGGCGCAACGCGCACAACGCGGATGCGGCGTTGTCCACCACGCTGGCAAACATGCTGATGGAGCCTGGGCACTTTCGCAAAGAGGCTGACGTAGGCTTCCGCTTTTTGGTGCTGTCGCACACCTTGCTCAGCTACCTGTCGGGGCTGGGCGCACACCGGGAAACCCAGCTGCCGGCTGAAGTGCGTGAGCACTTGATCGACGGCGCCGGCAACAGCCTGGCAGCGAGTATCGACGAGATCGCCACGGGGCTGGCCAACAAGCAGCCGATCGCGATTCAAAGCGACGCCGAAGAAGCCCTGGCGGCGGACCTGGAGCAGATGCCGGATGAGATCGATGAGGGGCAGCGGTTGGTGCAGACGCAACTGGCGTTGATCTGCCGGCAGCTGGGGCCGTTGCGCACGCTGGCGGCGCACCTGATCAAGGACACCCGCGCGGCTTAGGCCGCCTTAGCGAGCAAGCCCGCTGCCACACTCGACCGCATTAAAAAGGATGTACGCGGTTAAATGTGGGAGCGGGCTTGCTCGCGAAGAGGCCCGCAAGAACACGACAAACTACATCCCATGCGCCTTCATCAACCGCGCATAACTGCCATCGACCTTCATCTTGGCAATCTCGCGGTCGAAACCGGCAATGATCTGCGCATGCTCGGGGTTCTTCAGGCTGACCAGAATATGCAGGCTGTTTTCACTCAACGGCTGGGGTAAAAACTCCACCGCATTGCGCACACGCGGCGACTCGCGTGCCAGGTAATAGCGGGCGACATACTCGTCTTCCAGCGTCAGCCTCACGCGTTGCGCCGCGAGCATGCGCACGGCCATGGCGAAATTATGCACCGGCACTTTCTGCAACTGCGCATCCTGGTCGAACGCCGCCGAATAGGCATACCCGCGCACCACGGCGATGGGCTCACCGTGCAGCTGTTCCAGGTTCTGATAGTCGATGGGGTCATCCCGGCGCTTGATAAACCGCACGCGGTTGAGCAGGTATTCAGCGGAAAACTGCCCCAGTTGCGTGCGCGCCTCGTCGTACCAGGCATTGACCAACACGTCATAGCGGCCATCACCCACGCCCATCAACGCCCGCGCCCAAGGTACCTGCTCAAAATCACTGGCGTAGCCGGCGCGCGCCAGGGCCGTGCTGACAATGTCGGTGGCCAGCCCACCGTTGATCAATGTCGAATCGGTAAACGGTGGCCAGGCATCCGCTACCAAACGCAGACGTTGTGCGACCGCTGGCGTGGCCAGCAACAACACTCCTATCAAAGCAACGGCACGAGAAAATCGCGGCATGCTTAAAGTCCTTGGCGGGCAGGCAGTGGCCTGATAACAGTAGCTCATCAATGAACCTGCATTGCAGATTACACAAAGAACCGGGCCGCGCTCGCACTGAATGATGGCAAATTGACGCCATTCACAAAAATGCTGAATTTAGACAGTCGTGACCGTCACGCTTACTATCGGCAACAGCCATTAACAAGAGAACACACCATGACGGTTAATTGGGTCTGCAAACACCAGGAAGACTTGGGCAAGGACCAGCTGTACGCCCTTCTGCGCTTGCGCAGCGAGGTCTTTGTTGTTGAACAGCAGTGCGTGTATCCGGACCTCGACGGGCAGGACCTTTCGGGTGATACCCACCACCTGATGGCCTGGAAAGACGACGAGCTGGTGGCCTACCTGCGCCTGCTGGACCCGGAATCCCAGGGCGGTGATGTGGTGATCGGCCGAGTGATCGTCGCGCCAGTGGCACGCGGCACCGGGCTGGGCCATCAAATGATGGAAGAAGCTCTCAAGCGGATTGACGACATCTGGCCTGAAACGCCGATTTTTCTGTCAGCCCAGGCGCATTTGCAGGGGTATTACGGGCGGTACGGGTTTGTGGCGGAGGGTGAGGAATACCTGGAGGACGATATTCCGCACATTGGCATGCGGCGTCAGTGAGCGCGCCATCGCAGGCAAGCCAGCGCCCACATTGAACCGTGTTCACCCTTTGAAACGCGGTCGAATGTGGGAGCGAGCTGCTCGCGAAGGCGTCAGCGCAATAATCGCTACATTCAGGGATAACCCAACACCTGCTTGATCGCCCCCAGATTCGCCTCGATCCACTCGCGGTCAATCGCCCCCCAGCTACGAATCCGGTAGCGCCCGGCATGATTGCGCGCGCCGTCTTCCTGCTCGAACTCACACAGGATGTCCAGGTCGGCCAATGCCGCAATCGTGTCCTGCGCCGTGCGCCGCGGCATCCCGGTGGCGTCGGTCAACGCCGGGACGCTGCTGGCCAGCCCGCTGTCGATCAGGTACGCCACGTACAGGCGGCGATAGAAACTGCTTTTGGTCTTGCTCACGTCCATGCTTGGTCGCCTGGTGAGGTTAGGGCTTGCCCTGCAAGTCGCGATACGTGAGGTACACCCGCAGGTCGAATTCCACCTGATGGTAGCCGGGCATCATGTATTCGCAGAGTTTGTAGAACGCCTTGTTGTGGTCCGATTCCTTGAAGTGCGCCAGTTCGTGCACAACGATCATGCGCAGAAATTCCGGCGCCGCCTCTTTGAACAACGCCGCGATGCGAATCTCTTTCTTGGATTTGAGATTGCCGCCCTGCACCCGCGAAATCGTGGTGTGCAGGCCCAGGGCGCGGTGGGTCAGGTCCAGGCGGTTGTCGAACAGCACTTTGTCGATGGCCGGCGCGTTACGCAGGTGTTCCTGCTTCAAGGCCAGGGCATAGCTGTACAACGCCTTGTCACTTTGCACCGCATGGCGCTCGGGGTAGCGTTGCTCCAGGTAGGCGCCCAATTGATCCTTGGCGATCATCTGGCGCACTTGCTCCTGGAGCGCTGCGGGGTAAGCCTGGAGGTATTTCAGCGCGGTCATGGGGTCTGCAACAGGGTTCGAATGGGCGCCAGTGTAGCGAATTCAAAGCAGACGGGGGTGAGACCAATCGGCCACTTCCTCAGCAATCAAGGGCTGGGCCGCCCATGGCCCCTGGACGAACGAGCAACCATTGGCCTTCAGCCATTGCGCCTGTTCGAGTGTTTCCACGCCTTCGGCGATCACTAACACATCAAAATGCCCGCACAACTGGATGATGCTGCGCGCCATCGCGGCGTCCCGCACCGAACCCGGCAGACGCGCCACCAATTGCGGGTCCAGCTTCAACGTATCGAACTCCAGGTCACGCAGATGGGCCAGCGAACACTGGCCCAACCCGAAGTCATCCAGGGCAATACGCACGCCGATCCGCCGCAACAACTTGAGCTGCTTGTTGGTTTCATCAAGGTTGCTCATCAGGCTGTCTTCACTGATTTCCACCTCCAGCTGCCGCGCCTGCAACCCATGTCGCTCAAGGACCTGCTGCAGTTGGCCGGCCAGGTTGGGCATGTTGAACTGACTGCTGCTCAGGCTCACGCTCAGCACCAGTTCTTCATCGAAGCTGGTTTGCCAGGCCTGACGTTGGGCGGCGACCTGCTGGTAAATCCAGGCGCTCAACTGGCTGATCAGCCGCGCCTCTTCAAGCAACGGCAAAAACAAGCCCGGCGGCACATCGCCGACGCTCGGGTGCTGCCAGCGCAACAACGCTTCGACGCCACGCAAGCGCCCGTCCTCCAGCGAGACCTGGGGCTGGTACACCAAGGTGAAATCCTTGTTTTGAATCGCGGTACGCACGCTGTCTTCAAGCATCAGACGCGAGCGGGCACGGCCGTTCATTTCCTGATCGTAATAGCGATATTGCTGACGCCCCGCACGCTTGGCTTCGTACATGGCGATGTCGGCCGCGCGCAGCAGGCCATTGAGGTCCGAGCCGCAGTCCGGGAAGGTCGCAATGCCAATGCTGACGCCAAGCATCACATCCAAACCGTCGACCTGCTGACACACCGACACGCGTTCGATCAGTTTTTCCGAAATCTTCGCCGCCTGTTCCGGGAATTCCAGCTCCACCAATGCGGTGAACTCATCCCCGCCCATGCGCCCAAGAATGTCGTAGGAACGCAGACACGCCTGCATTTGCTCGGAAACCCAGCGCAGCACCCGGTCTCCCGCGTCGTGGCCCAACGAATCGTTGACCCGCTTGAAGCCGTCGAGGTCCAGGTAGAGCAGCACCAGCGATTGCTCGGTTCGCTCGCTGCGCAGCAACGTGTTTTCCACTGCCTGGTGGAAGCCGCGCCGGTTCAGCAGGCCGGTCAACGGGTCGGTCACCGCCTGGAACTCCAACTGCTGGTGCAGATGGCGCACCTCGGACATGTCCAGCACCGTCACGACCATGGCCTTCTGCTCGGCGGGTAACGGCGCGCAGGACAATGCCACCGGCACCTGCTGGCCGCGACTGGTGCGCAAAATGGCGTCGTGCTGGCGCCATGTCTCACCTTTGCGATACGCCTCGTACATCGCGAACCCCAGCCAGGCCGGCACATGGGGCTTTTGCAGGAAGCTCAAAAAGCTTTCGCCCTGCAACTCGGCCATCGTCGCATTCAGCAGCCGCGAAATGGCCGGGTTGGCGTACTGGATCACACTGCCCTCGCCCACCACCAGAATGCCCTCGGCGGCGTTGTCGAGCACCGAGGCGTTAAAGGCGCGCGCGGACTCCAGGTCATGGCTCAGGCGCTGCAAGGCACGGCGGTTGCGCTGGTGTTCCAGCAACGCCTGCACCTTGGGCTTGAGAATGTGGGGGTCGAAGGGTTTGAACAGGTAATCAATGGCGCCGCTGGCATAGCCTTCCAATACAGAGGCAGGCGACTGGGCATGGGCGGTCAGGAAGATAATTGGCGTCATGCGCGTGCGTTGGCTGCCACGCATCAGGCGCGCAACCTCAAAGCCATCCATGCCGGGCATGCGCACATCCAGCAAGACCAGGTCGACTTCGTGCGCGAGCAGTAACTCCAACGCCTCCAGCCCGGAAGCCGCGGTCATCACGTGCCAATCTTCACGCTGCAAAAGCGCACGCATGCTGATGAGGTTTTCCGGGTAGTCATCAACCACCAGAAGAACCGAACTACCATCGCCGGGGTGTGGAGCGCAATCCATGCTACGTCTCTTCCTTGAAGGGCTGTACCGGTCACTTCTGATATAAAAACCGGACAAACACTGAGGCCTCACTCTAGCCCCGGTTCTAAAAAAGCAGAAGTGACGCGGGTGCCATCATTGCGCCAAAGCTCAGGAAGCCGACTAACGGTCAAGCGCTACAGCCCACGGCCCATGGGAAACATGGCTTTTTGGCACTCCTCTGACGCCAATAAATTGCCAGCAATTGTTTAACAACCGGACGATCACCGCCTATAAAGAACGTGAATGGCCCCCGGGCCAAAGCCTCACCTCTGTAAAAAGGCCAACACCATGATCGACCTTTCCACCTGGAACCTGAGCATTCCGGTCGGCTCGCCGCCCACGACCATCGACACTCCGAAACTGCTTAGCGGCTTCAAGGACCAATATTTCCAGGCCGAAGGCAGCGACGTGCAATTCTGGACACCCGTGACCGGCACGCGCACAGAAAACGCCGTCTACCCGCGCAGCGAATTGCGCGAAACCTATGCCGACGGGCGTCTGCGTAACTGGACTTACCCCGACGCCGACAACTTTCTGCGCGCCACCCTGGCCGTCAACCAGGTGCCCTCGAGCGGCAAAGTAGTCATCGGTCAGATCCACGCCTATGACAGCCAGAAACCCCTGATCAAGCTTGAATATCAATTCAAGGAAAAAACCCAGACCGGCAACATTGTCGCCAAAGTGCGCATGCGCCCGGACGAGGATGAAGGCCGCGTGATTATCGTGGCCTCCAATGTGCCGCTGGAGAAGAGTTTCACCTACGTGATCAACCTCAATAAAGCCGGGCTGCTGACCGTCGAGGCCGCTGACGGCCAGTGGAATGAGCGCATTGGTGCCGCGTGGGGCGCAAAACCGCTGTATTTCAAGGCCGGCGCGTATGTGCAGGACAACAGTGGCAACAGCAAGGAAGGCGCGCGGGTGACGTTTGCGAAGCTGGATATTGATCACGAATGAGTGTCGCCTGATTTCAAGCAGGCCTGGCCCTACGACTCCACGGATTATTCGCGTTTAAACACGCCGCTGATCCCTGTGGGAGCCGGGCTTGCCCGCCATGGCAGACTGTCAGCCAACCCATTCGGTCACTGACACGCCGCGTCGCGGGCAAGCTCGGCACCCACAGGCAATCTGCATTGGCAGGGCAACCCTGCGGCGAATCAGCTCGGCGCAACGCACAAGGGTCAAATCCCGGCCACAAAAAAGCCCGCATCGCTGCGGGCTTTTTGTTTAAACGCCTGAGGCTCAGTTCGCCTTGGCGTTCAACTCACCTTTCAGGTAACGCTGGTACATCGCTTCCAGGGAGATCGGCTTGATCTTCGAAGCATTACCGGCCGTACCGAACGCTTCGTAACGAGCGATACACACGTCACGCATCGCGGTCACAGTGGCACCGAAGAATTTACGTGGGTCAAATTCGCTCGGGTTGGTGGCCATCAGGCGACGCATCGCACCGGTGGACGCCAGACGCAGGTCGGTGTCGATGTTGACCTTGCGCACGCCGTACTTGATGCCTTCGACGATTTCTTCAACCGGCACGCCGTAGGTTTCTTTGATGTCGCCACCGTACTGGTTGATGATCGCCAGCCACTCTTGCGGTACCGAGGAAGAACCGTGCATCACCAGGTGGGTGTTAGGGATGCGTTTGTGGATTTCCTTGATGCGGTCGATCGCCAGCACGTCGCCGGTAGGCGGCTTGGTGAACTTGTAAGCGCCGTGGCTGGTGCCGATGGCGATGGCCAGGGCGTCCACTTGGGTCTTTTTCACGAAGTCAGCGGCTTCTTCCGGGTCGGTCAGCATCTGGCTGTGGTCCAGCACGCCTTCAGCGCCGATGCCGTCTTCTTCGCCGGCCATTCCGGTTTCCAACGAACCCAGGCAGCCCAGCTCGCCTTCAACCGAAACGCCGCAGGCGTGAGCCATGGCCACGGTTTGTTGGGTCACGCGTACGTTGTACTCGTAGTCGGTTGGGGTCTTGCCGTCTTCGCCGAGGGAGCCGTCCATCATCACCGAGCTGAAGCCCAGTTGGATGGAGCGCTGGCACACGTCAGGGCTGGTGCCGTGGTCCTGGTGCATGCACACCGGGATGTGCGGGAATTCTTCGATGGCGGCCAGGATCAGGTGACGCAGGAAAGGGGCACCGGCGTATTTGCGGGCACCGGCCGAAGCCTGAACGATCACTGGGGAGTCGGTCTTGTCAGCGGCTTCCATGATGGCGCGCATCTGCTCAAGGTTGTTGACGTTAAAGGCTGGGACGCCGTAGCCGAACTCGGCTGCGTGGTCCAGCATTTGACGCATGCTGATAAGTGCCATTGTGTTGTCTCTCCCGATCGTGGGTCGTTAATCGTGCAAGCCTGCCGTAGCGGCGGCTGCTATTCAAGTTATTGCAGATCAAGGGGTTAAGGCTTGGCCTGCTGAATCGTTATTGCAGTGACGGACCTGACACAAGCTCCAATTTGAAACCCGATCAATGTGAGAGCTGGCTTGCCTGCGATGGCGATTTGTCTGTCGACATCTTCGGTAACTGACCCACCGTCATCGCGGGCAAGCCCACACCCACATTTGATTTTCATTGGGCTCACTACTGGGCCTTGCAGCCTCGCCCAATCAAATCATCGGTGGCGACCCAGTAAATCAGGCCTTCCTCACCTTTTTGGTGAAACGCCAACTGGTCGTTGCTGTACAGCACGCCCGAGGCAGCAACGTCCTGTTTAAGACGATAAACCTGGTCGGAACCGCCGAGGCGTACATCCACCTCGGAACGCGCCTGGTTGGCAAAGCGCCAGTTGACCTCGGCCTTGCTGTCGCACGTCCAGGTGGTCCACTTGTCGGCCGGCTCTGCCTTGTTGAACATGTTCATGCTGCTGCAGCCGGCCAACAAGGCCAGGGCTGCCAGGGCGAAAACGCCTTTCATTGCCAATCCTCGAACGGCGACCCAAAAGGCCGCCAAAGCTGTCGGTTAGTTGATCAGACCCGTCAAGGGCAACCCTGTTCCTGACCGTTGGGCGCGGCGTCGTATTGCTCAAGCCGCTCGTTGCCGATGCGCTTGTTGATCACCGGCATGGTTTCGGCTTGCCAGTCAGCCTGGTAGCAGCTCTTTTTCTGCGTAGGCGCAGGCTCTGCAGCGGCAGGCTTCGCGCTTGGCGTGCTGCCGCAGCCGGCCAACAGGCCCGCTGCGATCACCAGTGCCAACGACTTGATCATGGGAATACTCCTTTTCCGGATCACGAGCCTTAGCCTTTGGCTCGAGTTTCCAGCACTTCAACGGCCGGCAGCACTTTGCCTTCGACGAATTCGAGGAACGCGCCGCCACCGGTAGAAATGTAGGAGATCTGGTCAGCAACGCCATATTTATCGATGGCCGCCAAGGTATCGCCACCGCCGGCGATGGAGAATGCCGAGCTTTCAGCAATGGCGTGGGCCAGTACTTTGGTGCCGTTGCCGAACTGGTCGAACTCGAACACGCCCACCGGGCCGTTCCACAAAATGGTCTTGGACGACTTCAGCAGTTCAGCGAAGTTGGCTGCGGTTTGCGGGCCGATGTCCAGGATCATGTCGTCGGCGGCCACGTCAGCGATGAGCTTGACGGTGGCTTCGGCGCTTTCAGCGAATTCCTTGGCCACGACTACGTCCACCGGCAGCGGCACGCTGACTTTGGCCGCGATGGCGCGCGCGGTGTCGAGCAGGTCCGGCTCGTACAGGGACTTGCCCACCGGGTGGCCGGCTGCGGCCAGGAAGGTGTTGGCAATGCCGCCGCCGACGATCAACTGGTTGCAGATCTGGCTCAGGCTGTTGAGCACGTCGAGCTTGGTGGAGACTTTGGAACCGGCCACGATGGCCGCCATTGGCTGCGCCGGAGCGCCCAGGGCCTTGCCCAGTGCATCCAGTTCTGCGGCCAGCAGCGGGCCGGCGGCGGCGACTTTGGCGAACTTGGCCACGCCATGGGTCGAACCCTCGGCGCGGTGCGCGGTGCCGAAGGCGTCCATCACGAACACGTCGCACAGGGCCGCGTATTGCTGGGCCAGTTCGTCGCTGTTCTTTTTCTCGCCTTTGTTGAAGCGCACGTTTTCGAACAGCACGATGTCGCCTGGCTTGACGTCAACGCCGCCCAGGTAGTCAGCCACCAGCGGCACGTCGCGGCCCAGGGCCTTGCTCAGGTAGTCGGCTACCGGCTTGAGGCTGTTTTCGGCGGAGAACTCACCTTCGGTCGGACGACCCAGGTGGGAGCAGACCATCACGGCCGCGCCTTTTTCCAGGGCCAGCTTGATGGTCGGCAGCGAGGCCAGGATTCGCGCATCGCTGGTGACAACACCGTCCTTGACTGGGACGTTGAGGTCTTCGCGAATCAGTACGCGCTTACCTTGCAGATCGAGGTCGGTCATCTTCAACACGGTCATGGGTCGCAGTTCCTGAATTACTGTTGAGGTTGTGTGGAGGCGATGTGCAGATAATGTTCGGCAACATCCAGCATTCGGTTGGCAAACCCCCATTCGTTGTCGAACCAAGCCAGGATGTTCACCAGCCTGGGGCCGGAAACGCGGGTCTGGCTGGCATCGACAATCGCCGAATGCGGGTCATGGTTGAAATCGCAACTGGCATGCGGCAACTCGGTGTAGGCCAGCAAACCCTTGAGCGGGCCGCTGGTGGCGGCGTCGCGCAGAATCCGGTTGACCTCCGTCGCGTCAGTGTCGCTGACAGTCTGCATGGTGATGTCCAGGCAAGACACGTTCACCGTCGGCACCCGTACGGCTTTGGCTTGAATTCGCCCGGCAAGTTCCGGTAACAATCTTTCGATACCTCGCGCCAGCCCGGTAGACACCGGAATCACTGACTGGAAAGCCGAACGCGTGCGGCGCAGGTCTTCGTGGTGATAGGCGTCGATGACCGGCTGGTCGTTCATCGCCGAGTGAATCGTGGTGATCGACACATAATCCAGGCCAATCGCCTGATCCAGCAGGCGCAACAGCGGCACGCTGCAGTTGGTGGTGCAGGAGGCGTTGGACACCAGCAGCTCATTGCCGGTCAGGCAATCCTGATTGATGCCGTAGACGATGGTGGCGTCGACATCCGCCTCGCTGGCCATCGGCTGGGAAAACAGCACACGCGGTGCGCCGGCGTCGAGAAAACGCTGGCCATCGGCACGGGTGTGGTAAGCACCGGAGCATTCCAACACCAGGTCGACGCCCAGCGCCGCCCAGTCGATGCCCTCGGGGGTGGCACTGCGCAGGACTTTCACGCAGTCGCCATTGATATGCAGACAGTCGCCTTCAACGCGCACTTCGCCGGGAAACCGGCCATGGGTGGAGTCAAAGCGTGTCAGGTATTCGATGCTGGCCATGTCGGCCAAATCGTTGATCGCGACAATTTCAAACCCGGCCGCCGCCCCTCGCTCAAACAGAGCACGCAAGACGCAACGACCAATGCGGCCGTAGCCGTTGAGTGCAACTTTGTAGGGACGCGGTTGGGGCATGGGGTTCTCGATCAATGTTAGTTCGGTGTTGAATGCTCTGACGCCATCGCGGGCAAGCCCGCTCCCACATTAGACCGCGATCCAAATGTGGGAGCGGGCTTGCCCGCGATAGCGCCAGTGCAGACAACGCAGACTGACTTAGTCTTCCAGCAGCTCTTCAGCCTGACCCAGGATGTTTTCCAGGGTGAAACCGAACTCTTCGAACAACGCTGGCGCCGGCGCCGACTCACCGTAGGTGGTCATGCCGATCACGCGGCCTTCCAGGCCCACGTACTTGTACCAGTAGTCGGCGTGAGCCGCTTCGATGGCAATACGCGCGCTGACCTGCAACGGCAGAACCGATTGCTTGTAGTCGGCGTCCTGGGCTTCGAACAGGCTGGTGCACGGCATGGACACAACGCGCACGTTGCGGCCCTGGGCCGTCAGCTTGTCGTAGGCCTGAACGGTCAGGCCGACTTCGGAACCGGTGGAGATCAGGATCAGCTCCGGCTCGCCAACGCAGTCCTTGAGCACGTAGCCACCACGGCTGATCGCAGCGATCTGCGCGTCGGTACGCACTTGGTGCTGCAGGTTCTGACGCGAGAAGATCAGCGCCGAAGGGCCGTCCTTACGCTCAATGGCGTGTTTCCAGGCCACGGCAGATTCGACCGCGTCGGCTGGGCGCCAGCAATCCAGGTTCGGTGTGGTACGCAGGCTGGTCAGTTGCTCGACCGGCTGGTGCGTCGGGCCGTCTTCGCCCAAACCGATGGAGTCGTGGGTGTACACATGGATCACACGCTTCTTCATCAGCGCGGCCATACGTACGGCGTTGCGCGCGTATTCCATGAACATCAGGAAGGTTGCGCCGTAAGGCACCAGGCCGCCGTGCAGGGACACGCCGTTCATGATGGCGCTCATGCCGAACTCGCGCACGCCGTAGTACATGTAGTTGCCGCTGGCGTCTTCGGCCGAGACACCTTTGCAACCTTTCCACAGGGTCAGGTTGGAACCGGCCAGGTCAGCCGAACCGCCGAGGATTTCAGGCAGCAACGGGCCAAAGGCGTTCAGGGTGTTCTGGCTGGCTTTACGGCTGGCGATGGTCTCGCCCTTGGCCGCCACTTCGGCGATGTAGGCCGAGGCTTTTTCCGAGAAGTCGGCAGGCAGGTCACCGGCCAGGCGGCGTACCAGTTCGTTGGCCAACTCTGGGAATTCGGCGGAGTAGGCCGCAAAACGCTGGTCCCACTCGGCTTCGGTCGCCAGGCCTTTTTCCTTGGCGTTCCACTCGGCATAGATGTCAGCCGGGATTTCGAACGGGCCGTGGTTCCACTTCAGCGCTTCACGGGTCAAGGCGATTTCCGCGTCACCCAGTGGGGCGCCGTGGCAGTCTTCTTTACCTTGCTTGTTCGGCGAGCCGAAACCAATGGTGGTCTTGCAGCAGATCAGGGTCGGCTGCTCGCTCTTGCGGGCGGTGTCGATGGCGGTCTTGATCTCCTCCGGATCGTGGCCGTCGACGTTACGGATCACTTGCCAGTTGTAGGCTTCGAAACGCTTCGGGGTGTCATCGGTGAACCAGCCTTCGACTTCGCCGTCGATGGAGATGCCGTTGTCATCGTAGAAGGCAATCAGCTTGCCCAGGCCCAGGGTACCGGCCAGGGAAGCCACTTCGTGGGAAATGCCTTCCATCATGCAGCCATCACCCATGAACACATAGGTGTGGTGGTCGACGATGTTGTGACCAGGGCGGTTGAACTGCGCGCCCAGGACTTTTTCAGCGAGTGCGAAGCCAACAGCATTGGCCAGGCCCTGGCCCAGCGGACCGGTGGTGGTCTCAACGCCTGGGGTGTAGCCGAATTCCGGGTGACCCGGGGTGCGGCTGTGCAGCTGGCGGAAGCTCTTGAGGTCATCGATGGTGACGTCGTAGCCGGTCAGGTGCAGCAGCGAATAGATCAGCATCGAGCCATGGCCGTTGGACAGCACGAAGCGGTCACGGTCGGCGAACGACGGGTTGCTCGGATTATGTTTCAGGTAGTCACGCCAAAGTACCTCGGCGATATCCGCCATGCCCATCGGGGCACCGGGATGGCCGCTGTTGGCTTTTTGCACGGCATCCATGCTGAGGGCACGAATGGCGTTGGCACGCTCACGACGGCTGGGCATCGCTGATCTCCTGGGGTTGCTTAAAAGAAACGGAAAAAAGGATCGGCATTTTCCCTCAGCCACCGCCTGCGGGCAATCACAGATAGTCACTTGAGGTGTTTTTCCTGCGGTTTGCGCGCTAATCGCTTGCAGAAAAGCCTGACCGCTTCGTCTAAAGGTTATAGCGGCTGCTTATAACTACCGATTATCGACCAATATCAAAACTTTTTGATATTGGCCTTGCGGGGATATCCGCCCGTCACTAGACTGCTGGCCTTATGAACCTACCCGTGCCCTCCCTGCGTCCTGACGACGGCGATGAACTGGCAGCCTTGTGCAAGGCCGCTGGTGATCCGTTACGCCTGAACGTATTGCGCGCACTGGCCAACGACTCTTTCGGCGTACTGGAACTGGCGCAGATCTTCGCTATTGGCCAATCCGGCATGAGCCACCATTTGAAGGTCCTGGCCCAGGCTGACCTGGTGGCCACCCGCCGCGAGGGCAATGCGATTTTTTACCGCCGCGCCCTGCCCCACACCGAGCTGCTCGGCGGCAAACTGCACGCCGCGCTGCTGGAAGAGGTGGACAGCTTGAGCTTGCCCGGCGACGTGCAGTCGCGCATCAGCCAAGTTCACGGACAACGCGCTGCCGCCAGCCAGGATTTTTTCTCACGGGTCGCCGAGAAGTTTCGCGCCCAACAAGACCTGATTGCCGGCTTGCCGCAATACCGCGAAAGCGTACTGGCGCTGTTGGACAAACTGGGCTTCAGTTATTCGGCCACGGCGCTGGAAGTCGGCCCTGGCGATGGCGGTTTCCTGCCGGAGCTGGCGCGCCGCTTCAAGCAGGTGACGGCCCTGGACAACAGCCCGGCGATGCTCGAACTGGCGCGCCAGTTGTGCGAGCGCGAGGCGCTGGGCAATGTCAGCCTGCAGCTGGCGGACGCGTTGAACGACACAAACCTGCGGGCCGATTGCGTGGTGTTGAACATGGTCTTGCACCATTTCGCCGCCCCCGCCGACGCCCTCAAGCAGATGGCAAATTTGCTGCAACCCGGCGGTAGCCTGCTGGTCACAGATTTATGCAGCCACAACCAGAATTGGGCCAAGGAGGCCTGCGGTGATCTCTGGTTGGGTTTTGAACAGGACGATCTGGCCCGTTGGGCCACCGCTGCGGGACTCGTTCCCGGGGAAAGCCTCTATGTAGGTTTACGTAATGGTTTCCAGATTCAGGTCCGCCATTTTCAGCGGCCGGCTGGCGACACTCACCATCGGTAAATATCAGGAAAACATCGAGATGAGCGAATACTCCCTTTTCACCTCCGAGTCCGTGTCTGAAGGGCATCCGGACAAAATCGCCGACCAGATTTCTGATGCGGTGCTGGACGCCATCATTGCTGAAGACAAGTTCGCCCGTGTGGCGTGCGAGACTCTGGTGAAAACGGGCGTGGCGATCATCGCCGGTGAAGTCACCACCACCGCGTGGGTCGATCTGGAACAGATCGTGCGCGACGTTATCACCAAGATTGGCTACAACAGTTCCGACGTCGGCTTCGACGGCGCGACCTGCGGCGTGATGAACATCATCGGCAAGCAGTCGCCCGACATCAACCAGGGCGTGGACCGCGCCAAGCCTGAAGATCAGGGCGCTGGCGACCAGGGCCTGATGTTCGGCTACGCCAGCAACGAAACCGAGGTGCTGATGCCGGCGCCGATCACCTTCTCGCACCAGCTGGTGCAGCGTCAGGCCGAGGCCCGCAAAAACGGCCTGCTGCCGTGGCTGCGTCCGGATGCCAAGTCCCAGGTGACCTGCCGTTACGAAGGCGGCAAAGTCGTGGGTATCGACGCCGTTGTACTGTCGACCCAGCACAACCCGGACGTGTCCTACGCCGACCTGCGCGAAGGCGTGATGGAGCTGATCGTCAAGCACGTGCTGCCGGCCGAACTGCTGACCAAGGACACCCAGTTCCACATCAACCCGACTGGCCAGTTCATCATCGGTGGCCCGGTGGGCGACTGCGGCCTGACCGGCCGCAAGATCATCGTCGACAGCTACGGCGGCATGGCCCGTCACGGCGGCGGCGCGTTCTCGGGCAAAGACCCGTCCAAGGTTGACCGTTCGGCGGCCTACGCCGGTCGTTATGTGGCCAAGAACATCGTCGCTGCCGGCCTGGCCGAGCGTTGCGAGATCCAGGTTTCCTACGCTATCGGTGTAGCCCAGCCTACGTCGATCTCGCTGAATACCTTCGGCACCGGCAAGATCAGCGACGACAAAATCGTCAAGCTGGTGCGCGAGATCTTCGACCTGCGTCCATACGCGATCACCACCATGCTTGACCTGCTGCACCCGATGTACCAGGAAACTGCAGCCTACGGCCACTTCGGCCGTACCCCTGCGCAGAAGACTGTCGGCGACGACACCTTCACCACGTTCACCTGGGAAAAAACCGACCGCGCCAACGACCTGCGCACGGCCGCCGGCCTGTAAGCACGCGCTGCCCCAAAAGCCCCGCCGGGTTCGCCCGGCGGGGCTTTTTATTGCCTGCGCAACAGGCATTACACATTTGGCGCCCTGAGTTCCCGACTGGGCGACAAACCCGGCGACTGCCAGCCACACGCCAAAGACCTGCATAGCAAGATTGACGTGGCGCAGGCCAAGAACGACGTGCTGAGCGTGAAGGCTTTTAAAGCCGCACGAGAGCAGGTCAACAAAGGTTGTAACAAACTGGCCGAGTCTTAAGCCAAAGTCGACGCCAGGCAGCAAACACAGGAAGCCAAGATGGATAAGAACGATGCGGTGAAAGCGTTGGGCGGCCTGTTCAAGTAATTCGAAACACCCGGTAAAAAGCCCCGCGCTGTCGGGGCTTTTTTGTGGCCGCCTGGATCACTTAGGCTGGGCGCCCCTTCCGAGCAAGGATGCTCATGATGCGTTTATTGATTGCTCTGTTACTCAGTGCCTTGCCCTTTCTGGTGTGGGCAGAAGACTGTCCCGAGGACGCCCGATCACAGGTCGGCGCGCTGGCCAGGCAGATCACGCTGTGGGATGACAGCTACCACCGGCTCGGCCAATCTCCGGTCAGCGATGAACTCTACGATCAGGCGCGCCACCGCCTGGACCACTGGCGAACGTGTTTCCCCAAAAACAGCCTGACGGCTGACAAGCCACTCGCGAGTTCGCGGGGCACACGGCCTCACCCGGTCGCGCATACCGGACTTGAAAAGTTACTGGATGAGCAGGCTGTCGATGAATGGCTCAGGACGCGGCAAGACGTATGGATTCAGCCCAAGGTCGATGGTGTTGCGGTGACGCTGGTCTATCGCCAGGGCCGGTTGAGCCGGCTTATCAGCCGGGGTGACGGACGCCTCGGCCAGGATTGGTCGACTGCCGCACGCCGGATCCCCGGCATTGTCCAGCAACTGCCGGAGCCCATCGACCTGGTGCTGCAAGGCGAACTCTATTGGCGCCTCGACGCTCATGTGCAGGCGAAACAGGGCGGGCTGAATGCTCGCAGCAAGATGGCCGGGTTGATGAACCGCCTTCAGTTGAGCGACACCGATGCCGCGGGGATCGGGCTCTTTGTCTGGGCCTGGCCTGACGGCCCGACCGACTTCAACGAGCGCCTGACCACTCTCTCACGCTGGGGCTTCACCGATAGCCATCGCTACAGCCAGCGCATTCAAAACATCGCTGAAGCCTCACACTGGCGCAGTTACTGGTACAACCATCCCCTGCCGTTTGCCAGCGATGGCGTGGTATTGCACCAGGCTGTGCATGCGCCCGGCAAACGCTGGCAAGCCAGCGCTCCCTACTGGGCGGTCGCCTGGAAATACCCGGCCGCCAAGGCGCTCGCGCTGGTGCGTAACGTGCGGTTCAACATCGGCCGCACCGGGCGTATTACGCCCATTCTTGAGCTGGAGCCGGTACGGCTGGATGACCGGCACATCCACCGCGTGAGCGTCGGCTCCCTGAAACGCTGGCAAGTGCTGGATATTCGCCCCGGCGATCAGGTGTCCATCAGCCTTGCCGGCCATGTTATCCCCCGCTTGGAGCACGTGATCCTGCGCAACGAGAACAGGGTGGAAGTACGAGTGCCCGATGCGCGTAATTTTCACGCCTTGAGCTGTTGGCAACTGGACCCTGGTTGCGAGGAGCAATTGCTGGCCCGCCTGACCTGGCTGAGCGGCAACCAAGGCCTGGCCATGCCGCATATTGGCCGCGAAACCTGGAACATATTGATCCAGGCCGGTCTAATCGCCGGCATTCTCGATTGGTTGACCCTGGATGCGGCAGAGCTTGCTAACATTGACGGCTTCGGCGAACGCAGCCGCGCGCGGGTGCTCGATAGCATTCAAAACGCTCGGCAACGTCCCTTTGCACAATGGCTCAAAGCCTTGGGTGTACCGCCCTCGGCACGTAACGACCTGGACGGCGGCTGGCAGACCCTGGCCGCCAGAGACACCCAGGCCTGGCTGGCCACCGATGGCATCGGCCCGGGCCGCGCAGCGCAATTGAGCGCCTTTTTTCGCGACCCGCAAGTACAGGCGTTGGCTCAGACACTCCGCGAGGCGGGGATAGACGGGTTCTAACCTGGCCCGACCATTTTTTAACCAACGGCAGAATTCATCCTGCCATTTGATTGCACCCTGGAGCCTTTATGAAATTTCTTGCCCCTTTTGCCTTGTTAACGGTTGCAAGCTTCATGGCAACACCCCTGCTGGCCGCTGAAGAGGTGCCGGAACTCACCGGCTGCGCCGCCAAGCGCCAAGCCATCAGCGCTCAGATCGAACAAGCCAAGGCCCACGGCAACAGCCAACAACAGGCTGGCCTGGAAAAAGCCCTGAGCGAAGTCACCGCCAACTGCACCGACGCATCCCTGAGGAAAGAACGCGAAAACAAGGTGCTCGACGCCAAGCACGAAGTCAGCCGCCGTCAGGCCGACCTCGACAAGGCGATGAAAAAGGGTGACGCAGACAAGATCAACAAGCGTAAGGACAAGTTGGCGCAGTCACGCAAAGAGCTGCAGGACGCTGTTGAAGAACTCGACCAGTAAACCCGGTCAGTGATCCCGAAACTGTTTATGGCAAGCCGTGCAGGCATCTTCGACTTTCTGCACCGCAGGCCCCAGGTTGCTGGCTTTGTAAGGCTGCACCTGGCTGGCGATCACCAGTTCACCGGTGGCCGTTTCAAGGTTTCGGGCCAACGCCTGGAACCGTGCCTGCTGTTGCCACACGCTGTCCTTGGCGCTGGTGTGATCTTCTTCGCGCACGCTCGGGAAATGCTTCCACGGTTCGTGGGACAACGCGTCAAGCTTGACCGCGCCTTCGGCGAACTTCGCGCCATCGAAAGGGATGCGCCCACGCAACATGCCGCCCAGGTCTTCGCCGGTCTTGAGCATTTGCTTGAAGATTGCCTTGCGCTGACCCAGGGGTGAATTCGGATCAACACCGCCACAAGCGGATAACGTCAGGCAGGCCAGCAATACAACGGTCAGTCTTTTAAAAGTCATGATGGCTTCAGGTCACGGGAACGGCGGCCAGTATCCTCGCCCCGCCCGTAAAGACCAATAGCCCTATTAATAATAGGGGTTGCCCAAACGCGCTGCGGCGCGGGCAATCGCTTCAGGAAGTGTTTGTATGAATGTCACCTTGAAACCCTGGAGCCGCCGCCTGGCGTGGGCTCTGCCGATCATTGCACTGCTGGCCGGCTGCGATGGCAACAAAGACGCCGGCAAAGATGAAACCGTTAAACCCCATGCCGTCGCCACGTATGTGAGTGCACCGTGGGAAGCCTTGCCGGCTGTTTCCGACAGCGACCTGCTGGCCGGGTTTGAGTCCTGGCGCAGCGCCTGCCAACGCCTGAAGGCCGACCCGATCTGGGGTGCGACCTGCGCAGCAGCGACCAGCGTGCCGGGCAACGCTCCGGCGGTGCGCAGCTTTCTCAAGGAGCGCCTGGACGTATTCGGCCTGCGCTCGGCCGACAACACGCCGAACGGCCTGATCACCGGCTACTACGAACCGGTCTACCCCGGCAGCCTGACCGAAACCGCCACTGCCCATGTGCCGGTGTACGGGGTGCCGGATGACCTGATCATCGTCAACCTGGAAAGCATCTACCCGGAACTCAAGGGCAAGCGCCTGCGCGGCCGCCTCGAAGGGCGTGTGCTCAAGCCATATGACGACGCCAGCACCATCAACGGCCAGGGCTCCACCGCCAAGCCGATTGCCTGGCTGACCAACCCGATGGACCTGCAGTTCTTGCAGATTCAGGGCTCGGGCCGCATTCAACTCGCCGGCGGGCGCCAACTGCGTGTGGGGTATGGCGACCAGAACGGTTACCCGTACCGCCCGATCGGCCGTTGGCTGGTGGAGCAAGGCGAGCTGAAAAAAGAAGACGTGACCATGGGCGCCATCAGCGCCTGGGCCAAGGCTAACCCGCAACGTATTCCACAACTGCTGGCGAGCAACCCCAGCTACGTGTTTTTCAGCGCTCGCCCGGACAGCAATGAAGGCCCGCGCGGCTCACTGAATGTGCCGCTGACGGCGGGCTACAGCGTGGCGGTGGATCGCAAGGTGATTCCGCTGGGCAGCCTGTTATGGCTGTCGACCACCAAACCTGACGGCTCGCCCATTGCCCGACCCGTGGCCGCACAGGACACCGGCGGTGCAATCACCGGCGAAGTGCGCGCAGACTTGTTCTGGGGCACCGGTGATGCAGCGGGCGAGTTGGCGGGGAATATGAAGCAGCAGGGCCAGATCTGGATGTTGTGGCCCAAAGGCGCAGCGTTGCCACACGTACCGGATGCACCTGCCGGTACCTGAGTGCTACTGACAGGCGCGACTCATGGTGCTGGGCACGCGTGTGTGGCGAGCGGGCTGGTGTGACTAGCAGACCTAATGTGGCGAGCGGGATTGATGTGGCGAGCGGGCTTGCCCCGCGTTGGGCTGCGAAGCGGCCCTAAAAAAATACACACCGCGTTCTTTCTGAAAGAACTCGGCGCTTTTAGTGGGGCCGCTTCGCGCCCCAACGCGGGGCAAGCCCGCTCGCCACCACAAGCCCGCTCGCACACCCATTCCGCTCGGCACAACAAAAAACGGGCTCGGCACAACAAGCCAGCTCACACGAGAAATCGCATCAGGCCTTAGATCGAGACAAAAAAGAAACTCGCAATCAATGCCATGCCCAATGCCCAGACCAGCGAACGCAGCATCGCCCAGTCCGCCAGGTAGCAAATGATGTACAGCAGCCGACTGGTGATAAACAGCACCGCCAGCACATTGATGGTCACCAGTGACGCCGTGCCAGCCAAGTGCGCAATGATCACTGCCGCCGCAAACGCCGGCGTCACTTCAAAGCTGTTGAGTTGTGCACTGTGAGCGCGCTTGGCGAACCCATCGAGGGTGTCCAGGAAAGCCCGAGGGTCATGGTTCTGCCGAGGCCCGAACTTGCCGCCGCTGAACTTGGCCACACCCGTGCACAGATAAGGCAGGAAAATTGCGATCAACACACACCAGAAAGCCACCGTCATCACTGATTCCTTTTGTAGTTTTAGCCAGCGGTTAGAGTTTTAGCACTAAAAATGCCACACCGCACTTAACCGCTATGAACCGCGCCACCGCCAAAGGTTCTACCGGCCTTTTGCCCCATGGCCTGCAACATCCCGCCACTGCTGCGGTCCATCCACCCATTAACCAACGCACACTCCACCTTCCAAGGACCCCGGATGCTTGAACTTGTCGCCGCCTTCATTTGCCTCACCACCCTGCTCACGTATGTGAACTTCCGTTTTATCGGCCTGCCGCCCACCATCGGCGTGATGGTCACCGCCCTGCTGTTCTCACTGATCCTGCAAGGCCTGAGCTTCATCGGCTACCCAGGCCTGGAGGAGCGTATTCAGCAATTGATCGGCCAGATCGACTTTGGCGATCTGTTGATGAACTGGATGCTTTCGTTCCTGCTGTTCGCCGGCGCCTTGCACGTCAACCTGAATGACTTGCGCAGTTATCGCTGGCCCATCGGTCTGCTGGCAACCTTTGGCGTGTTGATTGCCACCGTGGTTATCGGCAGCCTAGCGTTTTACATTTTTGCCCTGTTTGGCTGGCACGTGAGCTTCCTCTACTGCCTGCTGTTCGGCGCGCTGATCTCGCCCACCGACCCGATTGCGGTGCTGGGCGTGCTGCGAACCGCCAACGCATCGAAACCGCTGAAAACCACTATTGTCGGCGAATCGCTGTTCAATGATGGCACCGCGGTCGTGGTGTTTACCGTGCTGTTGGGCATCGCGCAGTTGGGTGAAACGCCAACCGTCGGCGCCACGGCCATGCTGTTCGCCCATGAAGCGATTGGCGGCGTGGTGTTCGGCGGGCTGATCGGCTACCTGGTGTACTTGATGATCAAAAGCATCGAGCAGCACCAGATTGAGGTCATGCTGACCTTGGCGCTGGTGATCGGCGGCTCGGCGCTGGCCACCGAACTGCACGTCTCGGCACCGATTGCGATGGTGGTTGCCGGCCTGATCATCGGCAACCTGGGCCGCAAGCTGGCGATGAACGACATGACCCGACGCTACCTGGACGGTTTCTGGGTTTTCCCAAAGGGGTCAGAAAATCCTCAATTCTTGTCACATCGAGAGGGGGCGTACAACGCCACTTGAGCTGACAATCCCCCTCTATTCCTGCCAGGCTGACTACACTAACCGCCATACCTGCAACACCCTTCAAACCCCAAACTATCTAGGTCGTGGTCACTGCCCAGCCAAGACGCCTGACACATTCCCCCCGAGCCTTCCATCGGACAGGTGATCCTAGGTGAAACATCCTGCTGGAAAACACCCCCTACAAGTGTATATTCATACAGTAGTGCTTTATGGCAGAGACTATGGAAGACCCTAGGCATAATGCTGGAAAGGTGCTTATATCGATGATTGATGTCATGTAGCCACCAACAAGGATGGGGAATTAGCTTGGCCACTCTTACCGATAAAGAAATAGACGCCCTGAAAATCGTGAATTTTATATTTCACGTGGTACATCACCGGGCCGACGATCCCATACTTTTTGACGACACGCCCCTAGGGACATTCGAGCCGTTCTTCATTGAACGTATCAAAGAAACTCTAAAAGGCAATAAGTTCTCTTTCGCTGAAATATCCCAGGTCAAGGCAAAGCTGAAAGGGTGGGAGAAAGGCGAGTCTGATTTTGTCGACGTTTCTAAGAGCCTAGCACGTCAATTTCACCGACTTGGTGATAGACGGATGAAATCAGGGGTGCTAATTGTTATTGGGTTGGTTACAGGAAACAAGAAATTCTACTCGCTTATTAAATATGACTCTGAAAAGGTAGTAACATTCCAGACGCAGGGAGCTAAAGCCATACTCCAAGCTGTAACTAATAACTTTACGGAGTCACCAAAAGCTCTTCAAAAGTCCGCGCTAATTGATTTGGATTCGCATGACTCCGAGGTAGTAATCATCGACAAGATGAGTCGCTCCGGAATTAGCGATTTTTTCAAAGAATTCCTAGGTGTGGAGCGCCTGCGAAACTCCAAGGAAATGACAGCGGATTTTGTCAAAGCGATAAAAAAGACTGTCAGAGCGCATTTAAGCGACCTACCGCCCGCCATCACCTCTAAGGTTGCTGAAAAAGTTATTGAGATAGCGAAGAAGCGCAAGGAGTTTGAGGTCGAAGAGTTTTTCACCGACTTTTTTGGCATCAATGGCGGAGATGAAATTAGAGAAACTTTCAACAAAGATTTGGAAGATCTCAACCTGACAGGTGAGGTATTTGCTTATGATAACGATGAACTACCAACCAATGAAGCGAAAAAATACGTAACAAGCGAAGGCATAACCATCAATATGCCTGCACGGGCAAAGGGAAGTTTAACTATTGAAAACAAAAAGGATGAAACTGTCATTACTATTCGTACAAGTCGTTTGCGTGAATCATGAAACAGCTAGCGCTAGAACTTCGCAGTTTCTTTGAGCGACTTACTGCGTCGGGTGGTTCTGCGCAGGTCGAAACCGCAACTGTTCTTCGAATTGATGAAGTAAGCGTTACTTCCTCCGATTTTGTCCGAGAATTGAAAGATCTTACCTTGCGCCTTGGCTCTGAGGGCATCGGAACGATAGAGCTTTTCGGAGAGGTGTCCGATAGCATCGACATCAAGGATTTCGATTTAGCGGATGTAGAGAATGACAGACTAACGGTCATCCTGGAAAAACCAGCGAATGATGGCTGGTGTTATTTTCTCACCATTAAAGGTTTCGAAAATTGGCTGAGGACAAATCAATTTTCAACACAGAACTCACAGAAAAAGATGTGTGTATGGGTTGCAGGAGAAACTTTTGAGTTTTCTACTCATCAGTTTTTAGTGAAAGAAATTGGTGGGGATAAAAATTTACCGACCGCCACTCAACATCCTGAAAAGCCTTGGAAGACGGTACGGGATCTTACCCACTCCCTTACCCCTCAATCGCTTGAGCCATGGCTGCTCACTGCTGAGCCAATTTCTGAAAGCGACCCTTTTTCGGCCTGGAAACGCGTGGCGGTGGAAAAGCTTTCATTTTGCTTGCCTGCTGAGATTCGCAAGGAAGATGATGAGACTCACGTAATATTCCGAGGCGGGCGCTCGCTCCCCATACCTATAGACCAGCCTATTAACTGGGCTGATATCGAGTTTGAAACACTTCACGACACCTGCCAGTGGATCTACTCTACCCCTAGGGAGTCTGAAACGAAATTTCAACTTTTCAACAACCACATTGCTATCAACTGGATTAGTGGGACAACATGGCCATCTGGCTCAACGACGCTATTAAAAAATAGTCTCTCCGGGGCCAAGGAAGCGTTCGCCTTTCATCTCCAGGATCAAAGCAAAGAGGCTGTCAAAAGCCTGGGGGATCTGCGCAAGGGTTTGCAGGAAGAGGTTAATAAGACACAAACTGCGACAAGGGATTTAATATCAGCTCTCTGGCGTGATTTCGCGGTGGCGGGTGTTGTCTTAGCTCTCAAGACTCCGATAGCGACTACAGGCGTAGCCGATACAGCAACCACTATTCTTTATCTCGGCGTTTCTGTGCTTCTCATATTAAGCATAGTTATCAACACTCTATCAACCTTGCGTTTTAACAGCCTTGCTGACAGCAGTCGAGAAGGATGGCGGAAGAAGATCTACAACTTCATGTCTGCGGACGACTGGAAGCGTTTGGTTGAAAAACCTATATCCTCCGGACGTACAGTTTACTGGCTTGCTTGGGCTGTGTGTTTCTGTCTGTACGCAGCGATTGTCCATTACTTCCTATCACTTGCGGCACCTAGTTTTGTAGCGAGTTACATCAATTATTATTTTTTCTGCGCGTGGAACTACATTTCAGCCTTTTTTTCATAAAGCTATAATACAACTACGGTTGGCTTTTTATGGTTGCAGGCTGAGGTAAGAGTTGTAGTCACCTTTGTCCGTATCCCGTTGCTCAGCGTAATGTCCCCAGATAGGGTCATTAAGCCTAAAAATGACGGTTAATGTGCCGTATTGGGGACATTAAATTTGCATCTCAGAGCACCCTACCACTAGGTCTCGACTCTAATTGGCAGTTAACTTTCTGATTCGCTGGGCTCTTGGCGAGCCCAGCGCAAGCTAGCTATCGACATGAATTGCCTAATAGCCAGCGCTCCACGTTCATTTCTGGCTTTCGACCCAGGTAAGGTCAGCGCTGCCTCTACCTTGGCACGACTCGCTTCGTACATTGCAAATGCGTTGAACTTAGAATCAAGCAGCACCAAAAGCACAATATCGAAGGGCTGTCGTAGATCAATTGCACCCATACGGCCAGTAATCTTTAGCGGGTTCAGGATACAGCGGCCCTTGATCTGGATTCTCGCGACGCCATCTTCCAGCGTCTCTGTAGCGTCGTAACCTGCTTGCCTTGCTGGATGTAGTGACAGCCCGAGTCTAGTAGCAGCTTCGTACTCTGCCACCTCGCCGGTCACGCCCAGCGGCTTGCCGGTGAGGCGATAGAATCTACGCGCGAGCACCTTGGCTTCTTTCAGAATCTCTAGGATTTCATCCTGTATTAATGCAGCCTGGTGAGGTTCCTGGCCATGACTGAGCTCAGTCATCTGCAAATGCCTCGAGCGCAGCGAGCAGCTTGGCTAGCTCAGTCAGGTTGGCTGCAGTCACGATGTCATATTCTCCTCGACTACTCAGCCGATACACCTCTCGTGCCTTTTTAACGCGCTCGAGAAGAGGGACGACGATGCCTGATGCCCGCTCTAGGAAGTCATTAATGTCCGCACGTGTTTGGGGAATTTTATAACCCTTAACGGCGCTAGAGATGATTACCCCCGCATCGCGAAGTTTTGCAACGCCACTGGAGCGAATTCTCTGGTCGTTGACCTCTCCGAAGCCACTATCTTTGAGGTGGGCAATGATCTCTGCAGTTGGCACGTAGTCTTTGGTGACGAATTCGCTCTGAAATCTCAGGAATCGTAAAATGCTTAGCTGCAGGTGCTCATTCTCATCAGGATGCTCCTCAACGCGCTCGCTAAAATGGTCTGCTTGGCGTAAAGCTTCCTGGTGTATTTGATAGTCTGCATATCCAGCCTCATTCGTTGGTGGCGGCAGAAGAGACTGGTACTTGGATGGCCACTCCAGCATTCCAAGAGTCAGGCTGCGGAGGATCTTCTTATAGGCAAGAACTGCTTCTTCCGATGCTTTCTCCTCGTAAATCTGAGCCACTGAGCCAGCAAAAAAATCTGCGACCTGAACCAAAACGTTGTCCTTACTGGCTACCGCCTGGAAGGCATCCTTATCGCCAAATAGGTCGTCGATGAACCGTTCTGCAACGTAGCTTTTGAGGCTCTCCTGAAATTCCAGGCCACCATGCTCGTCTACGATCATCTGAAGGTCTGGGTATGCGCGGAACAAACGATCATAGAGCAACCCGTTCACGTATTTTATGAACGAGGTTTTGATACGGAGGCCACCGTCTTTGTGAATTCGGGATTTATCAACGACAGTGAAATAGAGCTTGAATGGCAGCTCGGCTAGCTCGTTGAGGATTCGGGCACGGCGATCTGAATCCTTCGGCTTTAGATTGCTGGATTTGATCTCACCTGTTTGAAAATGACGCATGCGGAGTGCTTCAGCTTGGGTATAAGCAGCTTCCAGGTCTTTCTCTGCCACCAGAATGGAGCACACGATGAAGAAGCCCGAGCTTCCTCCCTTTGACGTATCAAGGTCGGAATTCCCGGACTCATCCACGAAGGCATATGTTCTGTCCATGAGCATGCTCCATCAACAACGTACTGAGCGCGGTGGGTCGCCCAATGGCAAGGTGGTGAACTTAGTTCGTCGCAGTGGTAGTGCCTGGAGCGGGGCCTTCGCTGAACGTGTAGTTGATGACCACGTCATTTCGGATCAAGACGTCGAGAGTTTTCTGAGTGCCTGTAGTCGTAACCTTCATGGTAACCACGTAGCTTTGAGCATGGGCTGAGCCATTGGTGTAAGTGTAGATCCACTTCTCGTCAGTCTCGCTGACTGCGCTCTTAGCGTAGGGCTCACCAAACAGCGACTTCAACTCAGTAGTCGTCGTTTTACCTTTGGTGATGCTCGCTACACTGGCCGACGGAAAGTCTCGCCCTGCGGTGTAGTGGGACGTAGCGCAACCGCCAAGTGCGACACAGATCCCCATTACTGCGATGAGCTTTTTCATATCCATCCTTGATCGTAGGAAGCTCCAAATCTAGCTGGCATCGAGGCTAAAAGCCATCACCAAGGTGATCAGCTACTTTCGTGCATTCGCAGATAATGCTTTGCACATGTAGCAAGCCGAGCCAGGGCAAAGCCCCCTGAACTGCTCCGTCTGAGAAATCAGAGGCGGCGCAGAGACTCGTTGATTTACTGCATAGCCCTGCTGCTCAAAAAAGCCTGACGCAGTTGTTGTCAGCAAATGAAATCGAGCGATTCCTTGCTCGGCGGCTATCGCTTCAATTATCCGAAGCACGGCGACACCGACCCCCTTCGATCTGTAGGCCGACACTACGACCAAGGAACGCAGCAACCCGTCCGTACCATGCGTTTCAAACCCTCCCCATCCAACAGTCTCACCATCCCGTGAGAACTCAAAAAAGGTTCGGCCTGGAAGATCAATATCGTCTGCTGGAAGGTCAGCAGATTTCAGCGCATCGCGAAAGCGCTGCCACTGTCCTCCGGCTATTTCCTTTGCCTGGATCATCATCTTCCCCTCCATCCTCTCATCTCCGTTATGCCGACACGCATGGAACGTTAGGGCACATGCCAAACAGCAGACATCATATTCGCTTTACCGAATATTCGCTAAAGCGTATATTCGATTTCCCATATGCATCGAATTCCACCATGAGCCCTGCTATCAAAGTGCTTTTCGTGTGCGTTGCCAACTCAGCCCGCTCCCTGCTTGCAGAGGCTTTGCTGCGGCACACCGACCCGCGCTTCGAGGCCTTCAGCGCAGGATCTGAACCGTCTGAGGTTGATCCGCGCACGACTCAAGCATTGGAGGCAGTTGGAGTCGATGCTACGGGCCTGCACAGCAATTCCATCAGCGAGTTTCAAGCTGATCGATTCGATTACGTAATCACTCTTTGTGATAAATCCGCAAGCGAGTGCCTACCAATGCCCAGTGCAGGTGAAGTCATTGCATGGGATTTTCCTGACCCAGTAACTAGCGATGATCCTGGCGCATTTCGCCACACGCTCCACGACATCCACGAGCGCATCAAGCTCTTCGTTTTGGTCAAGACCAAACACCTGGAGGATCTATGACAGAACCCTTGAACCCCACCACCTTATTCAAGTGCCTGGCGGATGACACCCGAGCAAAAATTTCGCTGCTTGTCGTGAGTGAAGGTGAGCTTTGTGTATGCGAGCTAACGGCAGCACTCGACCTGAGTCAGCCGAAGATTTCTCGTCATTTGGCGCTACTGCGCTCTGCCGGTTTGCTGTTGGATCGTCGCCAAGGCCAATGGGTGTACTACCGGCTGAATCCTGACTTGCCCACGTGGGTGACTGCAGTTTTGAAGGAAGTGGTAGACGCCAATCAGCAATGGCTAGAAACCGAGGCTAAGCGCCTCTGCGGCATGAACGACCGCCCGATCAACCAAGCCGTGTGTAGCTGATTCGCGCCCAACCGGATTAATGAAATGCTGATTGCCGTATTGATCTTTATCGCAACCATCGTCCTTGTCATCTGGCAACCCAAGGGGCTTGGGGTTGGCTGGAGTGCGATGTTCGGTGCCATCGTGGCGTTGCTGGCAGGCGTCGTTACCCTCGCAGACATACCGGAGGTATGGCGCATAGTCTGGAACGCTACCGGAACGTTCATCGCGGTCATTATCATTAGTCTGTTGCTTGATGAGGCAGGCTTTTTCAAATGGGCTGCGCTGCATGTGGCCCGATGGGGAGGCGGGAGCACCCGCAAGTTGTTCGCATTTATCGTCCTGCTGGGCGCAGCGGTGTCTGCCCTGTTCGCTAATGACGGAGCAGCGTTGATCCTCACACCCATTGTGATCGCGATGTTGTTGGCGTTGCGTTTTTCTCCTGCTGCTACGTTGGCATTCGTCATGGCAGCCGGTTTTATCGCGGATACGGCGAGCTTACCGCTGGTGGTTTCCAACCTGGTCAACATCGTTTCTGCCGACTACTTCGATATCGGCTTCAACGAATATGCTTCGATCATGGTGCCGGTAAACATCGTCAGCGTGGCGGCGACGTTAGCCATGCTGCTGTGGTTTTTCCGCAAAGATTTACCAAAGACCTATGACCTCAACCAACTGGACAATCCGGACGAAGCAATCCACGACCGGGCCACTTTTGTAGCCGGCTGGTGGGTGTTGGCACTACTCCTGATCGGCTTCTTTGTCATTGAGCCATTGGGGGTGCCAATCAGCGCCATTGCAGCGGTCTGTGCATTCATTCTTTACGTCATCGCGGCTCGTGGTCACGCCATCAATACAAGCAAGGTGCTCAAAGAGGCGCCATGGCAGGTGGTGATTTTTTCTTTGGGTATGTACCTGGTTGTTTATGGCCTGAAGAACGCCGGTCTGACCGACCACATCGCGCAGATCCTGAACGTGTTCGCCGGTTATGGCGTTTGGGGCGCGTCCCTTGGTACAGGGCTGCTAACAGCGTTGCTGTCTTCGATCATGAACAACATGCCCACCGTTTTGGTAGGCGCCTTATCCATTCATGCCGCCGAAGTCGATGGTGTTGTCCAGCAAGCGATGGTTTACGCCAACATCATCGGCTGCGACCTGGGCCCGAAGATCACCCCAATTGGGAGCTTGGCAACTCTGTTGTGGCTGCACGTGCTCGCCCGGAAAAATATAACGATCAGTTGGGGTTACTACTTCAAGACCGGGATCGTGCTGACCGTGCCCATCCTCGTCGCCACATTGTCCGCCCTGGCACTGCGCCTCAGTTTTTGAATCAAGGAAATCGTCTGATGAAAGTCTTGTTCATGTGCACCCACAACAGCTGCCGCAGCATTCTGTCCGAAGCGCTTTTCAACCACTTGGCGCCCGAGGGTGTAGAAGCCGTCAGCTCAGGAAGCTTTCCCAGTGGCAGGGTGAATCAACGGGCATTGCAAACGCTGGAGGCGGCGGGTATCTCCACGGCGGGCTTGAGCAGCAAGGCTTCGGATGCTTTTGAAGCCTCACCTCCAGACATCGTGATCACTGTCTGTGACCGGGCAGCGGGTGAGGCATGCCCAATCTTCTTTGGGCCAGCTTTGAAGGCGCATTGGGGTCTGGCCGACCCGTCTGACGCTAGCGGTTCGGAAGCCGAGATCACCGCAGCTTTTGAAACCACACTCGCCAAAATTCACGAGCGCGTGAGCGCATTTCTTGCGCTGCCACTGAAGACCATCAGCGCTGAACAGTTGAAAGCTGAACTGAACCGCATCGGTTCGCTTTAAAGATCAACCGAGGCGGCACCCAACCAGGCGCCGCCGTAGGAGTTTATATGCAAGACACATTGCCGAACGTACACGCCGACCTGATCGACATTCCGTCGCTGGAGCAACTGTCGCCTCGCACGCCTTCGCTCCATAAACCTCGCATTCTTCTGCTGTATGGATCAACGCGAGAGCGCTCATTCAGTCGGTTAGTCACGCAAGAGGCGGCACGCCTGCTGAATGAGTTTGGCGCTGAAACCAAGATCTTTGACCCATCGGGTCTGCCGCTTCCGGATGACGCTGCCGATACACATCCCAAGGTCGCAGAGCTGCGCGAGCTGATGCAATGGTCTGAGGGGCAGGTGTGGTGCTCCCCTGAGCGTCACGGTTCTATGAGTGCAGTATTCAAAGCCCAAATTGACTGGGTTCCGCTGGCGATAGGTGCTGTACGACCTACGCAAGGAAAGACCCTTGCAGTGATGCAGGTCTGCGGTGGCTCGCAATCTTTCAACGTGGTTAATCAGCTGCGCGTACTGGGCCGATGGATGCGGATGTTCACCATCCCAAACCAATCTTCGGTTGCCAAGGCATTTACCGAGTTCGACGAGGCAGGTCGTATGAAGCCGTCCTCGTACTACGACCGTCTCGTGGACGTGATGGAAGAGCTGATGAAGTTCACCCTACTGTTGCGGGATCGCCAGGATTATTTGGTTGATCGGTACTCCGAGCGTAAAGAGTCCGCCGAAGAGCTTTCCAAACGCGTCAACCAGCGCTCCATCTAACGTCAGTACGAGGAAGCGATATGAGCCAGATCACGATCTACCACAACCCCGAATGCGGCACCTCTCGCAACACCTTGGAGTTGATCCGTAACAGCGGGGAAGAACCGACGGTTATCGAGTATCTGAAGACCCCGCCTGATCGCACCACACTTGTCAGACTCATTGGGGATATGGGTATCGGAGTGCAGGCTCTTTTGCGTATCAAAGGCACTCCGTACGAGGAGCTGGGATTGGGCGATGCATCGCTGACTGACGAGCAGCTCATCGATGCCATGATGGCTCATCCTATCCTGATCAATCGCCCCATCGTCGTGACGCCGTTGGGCACACGCTTGTGTCGCCCGTCAGAGGCCGTTCTCGACCTTCTGCCTCAGGAGCAGAGCGGCAGTTTCGTCAAGGAAGACGGACAAGTCGTCATTGATGAGAATGGCAACAGGGTTTGATCCCACCCGAAGTACGTGGCCTTGGAGTCCCATTCGCACTCCACTTGGCCACCGTCTGCATTCGACCTAACCAGCAATTGCATCTCGTTTGACCTGCTCGCTTTGTCAACATCATAGCAAAGAGCGGCCAATAGCAGAGTCCTGATCATCCTGTTTCGCCCTTCCTCCTATCTGAAGCCAGTTTCGGCAAATAGCTGTTTATGAGCTTTCCGTCAAACGGCGCTTGCATAGGTATAGGGGGTATACCTATGATGCGCGTATGCACAGTCAAAGGGGGTTCTCCCATGGGCCATATAGCTTCAAACAAAGACGATCTTCTCAAGCGCGTGAAACGCATCGCGGGGCAAATCCAAGCCGTTGAGCGTGCACTGGAATCGGATGCCGATTGCGCGAAAACATTGCATCTCGTAGCTGCCACACGTGGAGCTATCAACGGATTGATGGACGAAATTATTGAGGATCACGCCAGAGAGCATGTAGCGAGCCCAACGCTTAGCGATGAAGAGCGCAACAAGGGTGTCGAAGAGCTTCTTGAAGCCATTCGCCGCTATTCCAAGTGAAAAATCTAGGTACATGCTCATGAGCAGCAGCCACAACATCGAAATTAATCACGTACATGACCATGTGTTCCTCGGGTCAGCACACGAAGAAAATGCCAAACGTACCCTTTGGGTTGTGGCGCTAACGGTGGTGATGATGGTCGGCGAAATCGTCGCCGGCTATATCACTGGCTCGATGGCTCTACTCGCCGACGGCTTTCACATGGCAACCCATGCAGGCGCTTTGGGCATCGCTGCAGTTGCGTACAGTTACGCAAAACGCCACGCCTCCAGCAGTCGTTATAGCTTCGGTACGGGCAAGGTTGGAGACCTGGGTGGATTTGCATCGGCGCTCATTCTCGGCATGGTGTCCTTGGTAATCGCCGTAGAGTCGGTCATGCGTCTTTTGCAGCCGACGGAGGTTCAATTCGGAACCGCTACGCTCATTGCGATTGTGGGTTTGATCGTAAACATTGTGAGCGCGCTTCTGCTTGGCCACGGTCACAGTCATGGGCACGATCATGATCATCATGGGCACGGCGATAACAACCTGAAATCAGCTTACGTCCATGTGATAGCGGACGCTCTGACCTCCGTCCTGGCAATTGCAGCACTGCTCGCTGGCCGGTATCTCGGATGGGTGTGGCTGGATCCGGTAATGGGCATTGTGGGCGCCATAGTTATTGCGCGTTGGGCATGGAGTTTGATGGGCGTCACCTCGGCTGTACTGCTGGATCAAACTGATGAGCACGTTGCAGATGAAATCCGCGAGCTGGTAGAGAAGCCGGGTGATGCAACCATTACAGACCTGCATGTCTGGCGGGTCGGGCCAGAGGCGCATGCGGCTATTGTCAGCGTCCTCGGCGAATCCACTTTGAACGCTGAAAGCATTCGTGAACGACTGAAGCCTGTCCACGAAGTCAGCCACCTTACGGTCGAGTTTCGATTAGTTTGATTCACCGGCTCCCCAACCTCGACTTCATAGGAACTCCTAATGCCACTAGGGAAACGTGAGCTTGCGCGTATCGAACGTCGATTAATTACTACCCTCACCGAAGCGTGCGAAACAGCAAAAGGGGAGATCGAAGGATTTACGTGGCTCACTCACACCGCCGACCTGAATGCGTTGAGTGAAACCCTCAAGGTAGTCTGGGTGTTCGAAACACTGGCTGACAAGAAGCTCGCCCAGGCTATAGCGAAGGCGCGCATTGTTGAGTTGACCTCTATCGCGTTGAACGAGGCCGACATCGATCTGAACCTTTCAGACCGCTATGTCTGCTTTGACTCTGAGGAGGAGTGCCAGCGCACGCATGGTGGCAACTGGAAAAATCGCCTTGCTCAATCAGGCGCGACTAAAGGGGACTGACAATGGCTAAAGAAATCGAAAATCCCTGTATCTCGACTTGCCAGCTAAGTGGTGATCTCTGTGTGAGTTGCGGGCGCAGCAAGGAAGACATTAGAAAGTGGAAACGCATGAAGCGGCCTGAAAAAATGGCAGCTGTGCAAAGAGCGAACGTGCGATTGAAAGGGCTGAAAAAAGCGCAAGGTTAGTCACTTCCACAGGATGACCGTTGCCCGAGCTGTGCTCAAGCAGCTGCAAGGCCACCTCACTGCCGAAGTCTGATAGTCACAACGCACAGCGAGTGAACCTACTGCGATGCAACCTCAAGCTTGGGGAAAAGAATGGGTTCCAACGGAGGGGTTGCCTGACACAGCCCAAGCCTCCAGTAACCGACGTCGTGCCATTTTCCAAGCTTGAAGCCCACTTCTGGATACGTCCCAATGTGTACGAATCCTAGCGACTCGTGCAGACCGACACTTCCTTCATTGGGCTGCGCAATTCCGGCGTAAGCTGCGCGAAACCTCTGCTTTTCGAGAATCGGAAGCAAGGTTTCATAGAGTTCACGGCCAACGCCCTGCCGGCGAGCCGACTCGGCTATATACACCGTCACGTCCACAGCCCATCGGTAGGCCGGACGAGCGCGATGCTGGCTTGCGTAGGCATAGCCCTTGATCTCCCCACCTTCTTCGGCCACCAAGTAGGGATATGTCAAAAGCGTTGTCGCTATTCGCTGAGCGATTTCCTCAGCGCTTGGCGGAATCTCTTCGAACGAGATGGCCGTTGTCGAAACGATGGGGGCGTAAATGCGCTGGATGGCTACAGCGTCTGCTACCGTCGCCGTACGGATTTTCAAAGCCATGCAAGTCGTCCCTGATTCGAAAGCTGAACATTACCCTTTTTAGATCAGCCTTGGACATGGTCGAAATGTGAAGATGTTATGAGCGCCACCATTCGCCTGAGTAGTTCAGCTAGGCCTCTACATCGATCTGACTGATACGACCTCAACATATTTGTACTTCTTCCTTGCAGCCCTCACGGCCTCCTGCTCCGCAAGCAACGAGCTCAACGTATCAGCCTCGTGAATCAACTCGGTCATTTTCCCCTCAAACTCGTTCCCAACCCGGAGCGTGACCCGCAGCCTGGGCGTAAACGCCTTCGTCACTTTCTTCTTGGCTAGTGGAGCCTCTGCGGGCTTCGTGAAAACGATCTCTGGCACAGGCTCCAGCACTAGCGGAGTAGAAACTTGCTCCTTTGGCTGAGGCGTACCAAAAAGGGCACGACGCATTTCTTCTTCGGTTAATTCAGAGTTCATAGAGCATCTCAAAGGGGTGGCACTTCACTGGTAAAATTCTACAAGGATTGCTGCTGACCGGCGTCCATCGGGAAACTGCTTGGACGTTAAATCCCCAGTTCGATTTCAATACATGAGCCTCGCAGGGCACGCGAAAGCTGCGCCTTTGGTAGCAATGTGATGAGCCCATCAACCAAGCTGCTGGCGTGACGAGCGTATAAGGTGACTGTGCCTGCAGCCCGAATTCGACCCGGTACGAAGGCACCGACTCGTTCCTGGGCAATTTTCAGTATATTCAAGACTTCTTGGCTAACCTTGTCGTGGGATAGATGCTCAACGACTGGTCTGGACGGGCACCCGGCGCGGCTCCACATTTCTATGACAGCTTCGAGGAGTCCGTCTGAGCCAAGATGCTCGAGGGCCATTTCCCATAGCTGACCTTCCTGCACCATATCCAGGCGAGCCCTAGTCATAACGGAGTTCCAGCAAAATGAGGCTCTTTCTTGATTGCGAGTTCACCAAGCTCTCAGCCACAGCGAAGCTGATATCACTCGCACTGGTTAGCTGAAAATGGACGCGAATTCTACGTGGAATTGCTCGACACATGGCGAGAGGAAGATTGCAGCGACTTCGTCATAGAGATCGTTCTTCCGCAGCTCTGGGGCGGTGGCAATGCACAACCCATTATCAGGGCAAGAACTGCACTGCTCGATTACCTAGCCTCGTTCGACGAAGTCCTGGAGATTGTCACAGACGCTCCACAGTACGACTGGGAGCTTTTCTGCGAACTCGCATATGACAATGGTACATGGCCAAGGAACGTTCGGAATTACCCCACCGATGCAACCACTCTAGATGCCTCAAGTGACGGGGCTCCGCTTCCGCATCACGCTCTTCTTGACGCCCGTATCATCGCTAGCATGTTCACCGAAAGCGATCTGAAGAAAGGGTAATGAAGTCCTAAGAGGCCAAGGTGAGCTAAAGCTGTCTTTCACAGCAAACCTTCCTGAGGCATTTTCAACCTGGTGCTGGTCATTCAAAAATCAGGCCTGTTCGGACTTGCTGGTCAAATACCTACGAATAGTAGTTTTAGACAGACCCAACGCTTCCGATATCTCAGTCACTGACACTCCCTCACTGTTCAGGCGATTTGCCTCTGCGGCTTTCTGCGCTGCTCCGGATCGCGCCGGTCGACCAGGAGGAAGCTTCCCTGCACTTACCAACGACTCCATCTCAATATCTACGCTGTCCTTTTTTATCCTATTTAGTTGCTTATTCAGACGCTTCAGCCCCTCCCTAAGCGGCTCGTTGGACTGTAGACACGTCGCCATGAGAATCAATGAGGCCGGCTCAACCTCAAGCAGCGCTGCGAGACGAATGAGCACATCAATCGTGATGTTCACCTCCCCACGCTCAATCCGGCCCCAATAGGAACGGTCAATAGTGATCAGGTTTTCTTGCGTAAGACCTTTTTTTCTACGCAGTGCTCGCACCACTACAGCTAGGGCTTCTGCGGCCTCCATGACATTTCCCCACGCAAATCGAGGATAAGGCCATATTGCGACGCACCATAACACGGGCTATGATCCGTATTACGGCGCTATCAGCGTTTTTGAGGCCTGCTTTTCGATGCATATACATCCGTAAGCGGAGCTAAGCACCTTGCTTGCGGCAGCCATCTGCTCGAGTGCGAGCGACAACAAGCGGGATTGAATTGTCAATTTCCCGGTTATTAATGAAAGGAAGCCCTATGGCTAGCGTCGAAGAACCCGACTTCATGAATGCGCCACGGACACCACTTGAGGGCCTGTCGAGCACCTCTGCAGCTCGAGCTTTAGCAGTCGAACGCTTTCCTAAAAAGCCTTACTGCCTAGTCCGCGACTGGACAATATTTCGCATTGAAGTCACCCGCGACGAACTCTTCAAATGTCATGCAGCGGGCCAGCTCCCGATGATCCTGTTTGCTCACAACGTGGCCGAGGACAGCCAAGGCCGTTTCGAACGCGGCGATTGGGTTCGTTCAAGCATGTGCACCGGTCTCCACGACGGTATTGCGTTCGAGACCAGAAACTCTGTTTACGTATTGATTGGCCCTGGTCATGAACAGCTCGCAAGCCTGAAAGACGTTTTCTCCCTCTTCTAACCTGCGCTCTATATCGGAGCCCCTTCAGGCCAAGGACATACGATGTTTAGAACACACGACGCCGACATGCTGGGCCTACCAGGCATGTTCGGTGAGGGTCAGTACCAATGGCATCAGGTATCCAAAGTGCTTCGTAATCACTGGTATCACGTAACCGTCCAGGCCAAGACCAAGGGCCGAATTTCAGAGGCGGTTCTGATGATCGACAGCGAACCACGGCTTCAGCAACTGCTGATTGCCCAGGACTCGGAGACGATCATCACAGAGGTGCAAGTTGTCACACCTGCCCACATGAATGGCACGGGAGTTTGGCGCATGGAGAAGCTGACCAAAGTGACGCTTGGTGAAGACCAAAACGAGTGTGTTGTGTGCCTGCTAGAGGTGGAGACCGGCTCCAAATACCACAGCTCTCACCAACCTAGCTTCAACACTGATGTGCTGAGCAACCTTCGTCCGATCTATCACGCAAACATGATTCGTACAGCCTGAGATTTACCAAGATTTCTGCACGATACCAGCACAGATGGTTGCGTGTGGAATTCCTGGTTACGCCGTATATACCGCCAACGGAGTGCAACAATGCTGAACATGATTGGCTTGGATTTTTATGGGAAGCGCCACACAGAATTCGACCTAATACGAATCAAAAAAGCTCAGGCGCAAGGCTTCGATAGACCGATCACAGCGTATCTTTGCAGCGCCTCCATCAAAGCCCGAACGGGCATAGGCGTAGTGTTTGGTCACAACCGTAAAGACCAGTATGGGCGGTTCGGCGACGGCCATTTGATCCGCACTTCTGATGTGATCAAAGTCGAGCGTGAAGGCAGGTTTTGGGTGATGACGACGGAGAATAGTCGTTACGTCTTGGCGACGTTCCAGAGGGGTAATGGACGTGCAAGCCTGCGTGAGTTTCTGCGGCTTTCACGGGGGATGCACCACTTCACCCCGCGAGGGTTACAGTAATGGTCGTGGTCTTCTTCCACTGGCGAACCCTCCTGAATGGCTTCGAGGTGGTGTCATGATCGTCAAGGCAGGCGAAGTCATCTGCATTGCCTCGGGCATTTTTGAGAATTACGACCGCGCTGGGCCCTTTGTTGCAACGCAGGACTTCGACCTCGATTCATTAATAGCAGAGGCAGTGAAGCCGCTCACAGAGAAATGGGAAGTGTCGAGTTTGTTTGGCGATATACCCAGGGTGCTTTTCGAAAACGGGCTTATCACCAAGCTTCCTTGTCGCAAAATTTACCTAGGAGCGATGGGCGAAGTCGACATTCGGGAAGAGCAGGATGACCTTTGATGACGACGCTTCAAGCATTTTACTAAAGCGTCATGATGGTAGCGATAGAGCTGAGATGGTTTGCCTTGCAGTAGCCGCAGTTAGGATCGCGGTAAACGTCGATGACTTCAGCGGCTTGTGCCGCTCCGGTCATGGGTAGTGTCGTGAACGCGGCAATTCGCAGACTGGCATTCATGCGAGTTCTCCAGTTTATTACTAATTCTTACCGGCAGCAGCAACCGCCGCCGTTCCCGCCACAGCCCGAGTTTTTCTTACTCGCTACGCTTTCCACTGTCGCCAGCTGTGCTGGATAGCCCGCGTTCTCCAGGGCTGTAAGCAGCGCATGGCTGTGCGAATCGCCGCTGACCTTCACCCGTCCGGCTTTTAAATCCACCGATACGTAACTCACGCCTTCAACTGGGCGCAGCGCTTCGGTGACATGTTTGACACATGAACCACAGCTCATGCCTTGGACTTGCAGTTCAACAATTTTCATTGGTGACTCCTCACAACAAAGTTGATCATGGAAAGACTAACGCATGAGGCTTTTTTGCGGCGTTGGCTTATCCTCAACCTTGCCGCCATGGCAAGGTCAAGCGGTCGTTGTCACTCAATCAATGGAAGCCTGGCGCAGACGTAAGGCGTTGAATACTACCGACGCCGAGCTCACGCTCATGGCCAGTGCGGCAATGAGCGGTGACAGAAGGTGACCGGTAAGTGGATAGAACAAGCCGGCAGCCAGTGGGATGCCCATGGCGTTATAAAGGAAGGCGAAGGCCAGGTTCTGGTGCATATTTCTCACCGTCGCGACTGACAGGCTGCGCGCCCGTAGGATACCGAGCAGATCCCCCTTCACCAGAGTGACCTGAGCGCTGTTCATCGCCACGTCAGTGCCAGTGCCCATGGCGATTCCTACATCAGCGCGAGCCAGTGCGGGGGCATCATTAATGCCGTCGCCGGCCATCGCCACCCGGTGTCCGGCTAGTTGCAAAGATGCCACCAGACGTTCTTTATCTTGCGGCTTGACCTCGCCGTGAACCTCCTCGATGCCCAACTGGCGGGCTACCGAGCGAGCAGTTGTAAGGCCGTCGCCAGTGGCCATGATGACCTTGACGCCATCCGCCTGCAGACGCTCGACGGCCAGCTTCGTGGTGGGTTTGATGGGGTCGGCAACAGCCAGTAAACCCGCCAGGGCGCCGTCCACTGCCAGGTACATGATGCTCGTACCGTCGCCGCGTAGCTTCTCGGCATGTTCTTGCAAGCTGTCTGTGGAAACGCCGGCTTCCTGCATCAACGCGGTATTGCCTATCATCAGTCGGCGACCCTCGACCTGACCGCTTACACCAATACCTGAGGCTGACTCGAAGGTTTCAGGTGTCACCAGTTTTAGCCCTGCGGCACGAGCCTGCTCGACGATGGCGTGGGCCAATGGATGCTCACTGCCCTGATCGAGACTTGCGGCCAGGCGCAACACTTCATCCTGAGTAAATCCGGGTACGGCCTCGACGCTATGGAACGCTGGTCGACCTTCCGTGAGGGTGCCAGTTTTGTCGACTATCAAGATGTCTATCTTGCGCAGGTTTTCGATAGCGGCGGCATCGCGAAACAATACGCCGCTGCCAGCAGCCTTGCCGGTGGCAACCATGACTGACATCGGTGTCGCTAGGCCAAGGGCACAGGGACAGGCGATGATCATGACCGCGACAGCGTTGATCAGTCCGAACACCCAACTTGGCTCGGGCCCCCAAAGCCCCCAGCCGAGTAGAGTCAGCGCGGCGATAGCAATCACCACAATCACGAAGTAACTAGCAATCACATCTGCCAGCCGTTGCATCGGCGCTTTTGAGCGTTGTGCCTGCACAACCATCTGCACAATCTGTGCGAGGAGGGTCGCTGATCCTATCTTCTGCGCCTGCATCACCAGACTACCGTGGATGTTGAGAGTGGCGCCGATCAGCGCGTCGCCGGCCCTCTTCATGATCGGTATCGGTTCGCCGGTGAGCATCGACTCATCTACAGCGCTTTCGCCTTGCAATACCTGGCCGTCTACAGGTACTTTTTCTCCCGGACGCACACGTAATGTGTCGCCGCTGTGTACGTGTGTCAGAGGGATGTCTTCTTCCGTGCCATCGGCATTGATCCGTCGGGCAGTTTTTGGGGCCAGTCCAAGCAGCGACTTGATGGCAGCCGAGGTTTGCGAGCGAGCCTTGAGTTCAAGCATCTGGCCGAGAAGGGTCAGTGAGATGATCACAGCCGCTGCTTCGAAGTACACACCGATGCGGCCCTCCATCATGAAGTTGCTGGGGAATACATCGGGGGTCAGGGTTGCCACGACGCTGTAAAGGAAGGCCGCCGCCGTGCCGAGGCCGATTAGCGTCCACATGTTCGGACTTCGCTGAATCACCGAACGCACACCACGCACATAAAACGGCCAGCCAGCCCACAGCACGACGGGTGTAGCCAATCCCAGCTCGACCCAATTTTGCGTGGTGCCATGGAACAACTCCAGGGCATGGCCACCCATAGCCAGCACGGTGACGATCACTGTCAGCGGCAATGTCCACCAGAAGCGCCGGGTGAAGTCCTTGAGTTCTAAGTTCTCTTCTTCCTCCAATTCGGGAATCACCGGCTCTAAGGTCATGCCGCACTTAGGGCAGACGCCGGGGCCGATCTGGCGAATTTCCGGATGCATGGGACATGTGTATTCAGCGGCACCCGTTAACGGTTCTGCTGTTGTCTGAGGGACTGGTTCGATTTTCGGTTGAGATATTCGATAACGCTCGGGCGCTGTCCTGAAGGCCGTTTGGCATTTCAGACTGCAGAACCGGTAGTGTTGCCCCTCATATTCCGTGCTGAACTGGCTGTCGTTACTGACGGTCATGCCACATACCGGGTCATGGGAGCCAGTGGCTTGGGGTTCAGAGTTCTGTATTGGGCCGTGCTCTTGACGAACCTCAGGGGTGTGCATGAGCTAACTCCTGTTCGCATCCTTGGTTGAGACTGAGGTTTCGCCGTGATGATTGTGACCACCGTGGTGGTGCCCGAAAAAATGCATCAGCGGGCACAACAGCAAAATCATATAAGGCAGTAAACCCAGCATATGGCCGTAGTGTTCTCTTGCCAGATAGAACAGCACGATCACCAGCAGCATACCCAGCGCTATGCCGGGTTTGCTCCTCCAAAATGTTGGAGAGGTGTTAGCGGAATGTGGCGAATTCACCATGGTTCTGTACTCCTGAGGGAGTGCGGTTTAGTGATACGTCGTATAGGTGCAACGGGCGGCAGTTTTACCCTTGGCATATTGGTTAAGGTAAAACCGTCGCTGCATTGCCTACAGGCTTGTGCGCGTCACTTGCTCGTCGGCATGTTCATCATGCTCGTTTGCTGATCCATCATTTTCATCATCATGTTCATCATTCCCATCTCCATGCCGTCTTTGTTGCTGCCCATGCCCTTGCCATGACAGTTCTTATGCATCATGTCCATGCTTTCCTTCATCGTCTTCATGCTCTCCTGCATGGCGGCGTGTCGCTCGGCAGGGGTCTTGGCGGCGGCTGCCTTGTCGTGTGCAGCCTGCATTTTTTGCATTTGCTCGGTCATGACATTGTTTTGCATCGGCGTAGCTGCTTCGCTTGTCTTGGCGGGCGCGGTCTGCCCCTCCGGGTGATGCTCATCGACTGCCGAGGCGATAAGTGGGCTGCTCACGAGCAGGGTGGCGAGGATAAATTTCAATGTGGCATGCATGGCAATCTCCAAAGGGTCAGGACAATTCAGGTAATACCAAGCCGCGCCAGGTTGGCGCAGTCAGACAGTGCGCCGAAGATCGGCGCGCAGAAGGTCGGATTAATCGTTGAAACGGACGAAAATCAGGCGGGCAGGAGGTCTGGCCGGTACAGGACGCCGTAATGCAAGAAAGGCAAAAGCGGAGGGATTGGCGGGATACAAAATCAGCAACGCTGGGATAAGGAGCAGAAACGTCCAACTGAACAGGTCAAATATTTGAAGATGGAGCGAAGGACTTACAGCTATTGCCGCATCGGAGCAGTGCTGAAGGCAACCGAGGGCATGGGCGTCGTGGCTATCGTGATCTTGCGTGGTGATCAGCGAGACATGAGTTGTAGCCGGATTGTGGCTGGGCTGTGCCAGACATCCCTGGGTCGCTGCCAGACCAAACGCTAACACCCACAGCACGATGGCGAGGCGTATGAACGTTGGTTGACGATGGCGAAACCAGAACATGGAGAATCTCCGGTACTGATTAGCGGATTTTGATTTTTCAACATACTCCACATTGAAGTGCCACAGTTGATCTACATCAATTTATGCAGCCGGCTGTCGGTTCTGTGGTGCGGTCAAATTTTATGACGCCCATCGATCTTTCAGATGTTGAGTTTCTCCGGGTGCTGTCAAAAGTGTAATCACCGGCTAAGCGTGCTGACAGGTACGTTCCCTCATCATCCTCATCGAGCTGACGCTCAAACTCTCTGGTTTCATCGAGAGTCAATTCCTTGAAGGAGATGCACTATGAAAGCAACCAACGTTGTGATTCTTACACTCAGTTTGGCTATATCGTCCCTGGCCTTTGCCGAAGGTGGCGGCGACCGTGCGGTTGAGCGCATGGAACGAGCTCGCGAGACGGCAATGGCCACCGGAAAGTCTGCCCCCGGAGCTGAGGCGCAAGAAAATATTGCACAAGAGAAGCTCAAGGCTGAAAAGCAGCCTCACCATTGCTGAGCCAACCAGCTTACTGAAATGTAATCACCCCGTTTGCTGGCTTATGGCATCTTCCGATACATCAAGCGCACTAGCTCGTCTAGCGTTAGCCCTTAGGGGCACGCCCAGTGCGCACATCTAACATCCGACTGACGGGACATGAATCGGTATGCAAGCCAAAACCTCTCGGCGCACCTTTGTGAAAGGACTCACCGCAGGCGGGATTCTCGGTGGTTTAGGCCTCTGGCATACCCCTATCTGGGCCGCCCCTAGAGTGGGCGATGCCAATGTCTTGTCAGGTACAGAGTTTGACCTCTTCATCGGAGAAACACCGGTAAATATCACTGGGAACTCCCGGACGGCCATGACCATAAATGGCGGGATTCCTGGGCCCCAGCTGCGCTGGCGTGAGGGCGATACCGTGACCTTGCGGGTCAAGAACCGCCTCAAGGATATGACTTCTATCCACTGGCACGGAATTATCCTTCCGGCAAACATGGACGGTGTTCCAGGCCTTAGCTTCCATGGAATTGAGCCTGATGGCACGTACGTCTATCAGTTCAAGGTCAAGCAGAACGGAACGTACTGGTATCACAGTCACTCCGGCTTCCAAGAACAGGTTGGTGTGTACGGCCCACTGGTCATCGATGCCAAAGAGCCTGAGCCTTTTGAGTATGACCGCGACCTCGTGGTGATGCTTAGTGACTGGACTGATGAAAATCCTGCTTCGCTGATGAAAACACTGAAGAAACAGGCGGACTACTACAACACCCATAAGCGAACAGTGGGTGACTTCATCAATGACGTGGCTGACAAAGGTTGGTCAGCGACCGTCGCTGATCGCAAGATGTGGGCCGAGATGAAGATGAATCCTACGGACATTGCGGACGTCAGTGGTGCGACGTACACCTACTTGATGAACGGACAGGCTCCGGACTCCAATTGGACTGGCACCTTCAAACCTGGCGAAAAGCTCAGGTTGAGGTTCATCAATGGTTCAGCCATGTCCTACTTTGATGTACGAATTCCAGGTTTGAAGATGACTGTTGTGGCCGCTGATGGCCAATACGTCAAACCGGTAAGCGTGGATGAGTTCAGGATCGCCACTGCCGAGACTTTCGACGTGATCGTCGAACCCACGCAAGAGGCCTACACACTGTTTGCGCAGTCGATGGATCGGTCGGGTTACGCCAGAGGCACCTTGGCTGTCCGGTCTGGCATGACTGCTCCAGTGCCTGCGCTAGACCCTCGTCCTCTAGTCACCATGGCCGACATGGGTATGGCCGGTATGGATCACGGTGGGATGGCCGGTATGGGCGATATGGCTGGAATGGATCACAGCAAAATGGCCGGTATGGGAGACGACTCGATGCAGGGTATGTCAGGTATGGACGGCGGAGCCATGAAAGATAGCTCTGGTGCTATGCAAGGCATGTCCAGCATGCAGGGAATGGATCACAGCAATATGTCCATGGGCGGCATGAATGGTATGGGAGAAATGCAGTCGCACCCAGCCACAGAGTCCAACAATCCCCTCGTCGACATGCAAGCAATGTCGACCTCTCCGAAGCTCGATGATCCTGGCATGGGCCTTCGCGACAATGGACGAAAGGTGCTGACGTACTCTGATCTAAAAAGCACGTTTGAGGATCCAGATGGCCGTGAGCCAAGTCGCACTATTGAACTGCACTTGACCGGTCATATGGAGAAATTTTCCTGGTCTTTCAACGGCGTGAAGTTTTCAGACGCCGAGCCGGTAAAACTGAAGTATGGCGAGCGAGTTCGGTTCGTTCTTGTGAACGACACCATGATGACTCACCCCATCCACCTGCATGGGATGTGGAGCGACCTTGAAGATGAAAACGGGCAATTCCTTGTCCGCAAACACACCATCGATATGCCGCCAGGATCAAAGCGCAGCTACCGGGTGACTGCAGATGCGCTGGGACGCTGGGCCTATCACTGCCATCTCCTATACCACATGGAAATGGGCATGTTCCGTGAAGTGCGCGTGGAGGAATAAGGAGATGGCTATGAGTAATTTCTTAAGCGGGACTCGCATGCACTCGGCTGTACTCACGGTCGCTCTCACTGCTGGTGTTGCCTTGCCGGCAGCTGCTGAGTCTAGCCAGGGGGTGGCCGCTGGGCAGATGCAGGGCATGGATCACAGCCAGATGCAGGGTATGGATCACAGCCAGATGCAGGGCATGGATCACAGCCAGATGCAGGGCATGGATCACAGCAAAATGGAGGGTATGCAGCCCGCCAAGCAACCACTAACTCAAAGCCGGACTCCGATACCACCACTTACCGATGCTGACAGAGCCGCAGTCTATAACGCCCCTGGTGGTCATGAAGTTCATGACACTGCAATCAACTCATTTTTTATATTTGAGAAACTGGAATGGCAGGATGCTGACGATGGAAGCGCGCTGAACTGGGAAGCACAAGGTTGGATAGGGGGAGATGTTGATCGGCTATGGTTGCGCTCCGAAGGTGAGCGCACCAATGGGAAGACTGAAGAAGCAGAGGTTCAGGCACTTTGGGGCCACTCCATTAGCCCTTGGTGGGATTTAGTCGGTGGGGTTCGTCAAGACTTCAAACCAGGCGACCCACAAACGTGGGCTGCTTTCGGTATTCAGGGCCTGGCTCTCTACAATTTCGAGGCCCAGGCTACTGCTTATCTGGGTGAAGGTGGCCAGACCGCTGCTCGGTTGGAGGGTGACTACGACATTCTCCTTACCAATAAGCTGATTCTGCAACCGACGGCAGAATTCAATTTCTATGGCAAAAACGATCCTCAACGCGGGGTCGGTTCAGGGCTGTCTGAAAGTGAGGTTGGTTTGCGGCTTCGGTACGAAGTCCGCCCGCAATTCGCACCTTACGTCGGTGTAACTTGGAATCGGGCTTATGGCAGAACCGCAGACTATGCCCGCGAGGAAGGCGAAGATAACAACGAAGCACGCCTAGTGCTCGGCGTCCGAGTGTGGTTCTGAAACAAAGTTAGCGGTACTAAATAATTATCTAACCTCATTACAACAGCTTCGCGCTGTGAGGAGCCTTGCATGTCCGTATTCAAATCCTGTGTTGTGGCCGTCGCTCTTTCTTCTAGCCTGCTGCTCAGTGCAGTTGCCCAAGCTCACCCGAAGCTGCTGTCTTCAACTCCGGCTGAAGGCGAGAGCGGCCCAGCTCCTGCGAAGATTGAACTGCATTTTTCCGAAAACCTGGTTACTCAGTTTTCCGGGGCCAAGTTGGTCATGACGGAAATGCCTGGCATGTCACACTCCCCTATGCCCATGAAAGCCAGCGTGTCTGGCAGTACCGATCCTAAAACCATGATCTTGACCCCGGCCTCTCCTCTCACCGCTGGTACTTACAAAGTCGAATGGCGAGCGGTCTCCTCCGATACCCATCCGATTACCGGCAGCGTTACTTTCAAAGTGAAATAAGCGTGGGCGACCCATTGAATGTGGCGCTGCGCCTCGCGCTTTATCTGGATCTAATGCTCCTGTTCGGCCTGGCGGTCTTTGGACTGTACAGCTTTCGGGGTAAAGAGCGCGTGTCCGGAGCGGTGCTGCATTTTGGGTGGATACTGCCCGGCACCGCTGCTATAGGCATGCTTTTGTCCGTAGCAGCTTTCATGATTATCACAAGCAATATGAGCGGCGCCTCCGACTGGGACGAGCTGCGGCCTCATCTGGAAATGATGCTGTACGAGACTGAGATCGGCTATAGCTGGGTGACGCGCATGATCTCGCTGGCAGTGGTGATTTTTGTCGCAAGTCAGAGCAAGCGATGGCCAACAGGGAGTCTCTGGGTTGCTACCTTGGCAGGCAGCATCGCCTTGTCCACGCTTGCTTGGACAGGTCATGGGGCAATGGACGAAGGTACTAAGCGGTTCTGGCACTTTGCAGCTGATATTCTGCACCTCCTCTCCGCTGGGGGCTGGATCGGAGCTCTTGCGGCGTTTGGCCTGATGTTGAGGATTAAAGGGGCTAATCCGGAGCAACTCGTAAGAGTGCTGTCACGAGCGCTTAAAGGATTCGAAACAGCGGGTGGATTTATTGTTGGCACAATCATAATTACTGGCGTCGCTAATTATCTCTTCATTGTCGGGCCGACAGTAATCGAACTCGTAACTAGCACCTACGGCATTCTCCTGCTGATGAAAGTCCTGCTTTTCGCTGGGATGATTGGGCTTGCTGCACTCAATCGTTTCTACCTGAGTCCCTCACTTGAACGTTCTTTGAAGGCTGGGGATTATTCTCTGGCAGCAACTGCCTTGAGAAAAAGTGTGATGCTCGAATCGACCTGTGCAGTTGTCATCGTTTTCTTGGTGGCATGGCTAGGAACGTTGAGCCCTTCAATCGAGATGGCTCAAGGGTGATTCATGAGCCAGATCTGAGCGTCACTATGGACGCTCAGGACTAGGTAAAAACTATCGGCTCGAGGGGTAGTCAGCGACCACTTCTTGCGCACCTGCCTTGGTGAGCCCCAATACTTGATAAGGTTGATGATTCTGGCCGTAGTCCATGCCGGGGGAGCCTGCTGGCATGCCTGGTACTGCAATTCCTGCGAGGTCTGAGCGGCCACTCAGCTTCTTGATTTCTTCCGCAGGGACATGCCCCTCTACGAACTTGCCGTCAATAACAGCCGTATGGCATGACGCGAGTCCCTGCGGCACTCCTAAGCTCTGCTTAATAGCGCTCATATTGCTTTCAACATGGTCGACCACCTTGAATCCATTCGATTCAAGGTGCTTGACCCACTCCTTGCAGCATCCGCAGTTCGCGTCACGATGCACATCGATTGTGAGCGGCTCAGCCGCCTGCGCGACAGCACAAATCATCAAGCCCACGGCGAGCGATAGCTTTCGTTTGAACATTCGATGCACCTCGTAGCGTTTTAGTATGCGGTTGCTCTGCAAGCCCCCTAGCCTTGGGCCAGCCGTCATGCTTCCACAGTGGTTGGAATTAGGTTAAGCGCAAAAAGCTCAAATCGCTGATTACATTTTTGTAAGCCGCCTGCCAATTCACTCCATCCAACCCATCACACACCGACCTGTCGTGGCATCGGGCGATCCGTGGGCTGTTGAGGCAATTACATTTACGTAAGCTTGCGCACAGATGTCAGATTGGTAGCACACTAGAACACCGCAAACCGGAGCCCGTGCATGAAACTCTTGGTCGCAGAAGACGAACCCAAAATCGGAATGTACCTACAGCAGGGTCTTGTGGAGGCTGGCTTCACTGTCGACCGAGTTGTTACGGGAACAGAGGCGTTGCACCATGCGTTAAATGAGACCTATGACCTTCTGATCCTGGACGTAATGATGCCCGGCCTGGACGGCTGGGAGGTCATTCAATCTGTCCGCATAGCCGGGAACTCAGTTCCTGTTTTGTTTCTGACAGCCAGGGACGGGGTTGATGACCGGGTCAAAGGGTTGGAACTAGGAGCGGACGATTACCTAGTCAAACCCTTTGCATTTTCCGAATTGCTTGCTCGCGTCAGAAGCTTGCTCCGCCGTGGTTCCGCCGTACCCAACCAAACATCTATCAAAATCGGCGATCTGGAGGTCGATCTTCTGAAACGACGTGCCTCCCGCTCAGGTCGACGCATTGACCTCACCGCCAAAGAATTCTCCCTCCTAGAACTCCTTATGCGCCGTAGAGGGGAAGTCCTGCCAAAATCACTGATCGCATCGCAGGTTTGGGATATGAACTTCGACAGTGATACCAACGTGATCGAAGTAGCAATTCGCCGGCTCCGGGCCAAAATCGATGATGATTTCGACACTAAGCTGATTCAGACCACCAGGGGAATGGGCTACATGCTAGATGCGCCGGATACTGAATGAAGCGTGTATCTCTTACCTTCCGTTTGAGCATGATGTTTGTCTGTGCCGTGGTAGCCGTGCTGGTTGTAGCAGGCTTTACCTTCGATGCTTTTAGTAGACATCACTTCAAAGCGCTCGACCGTCAAGCGATGACGGAAAAGCTCGTATCCATTCGGCAAATCATGGATGGCGAGGCCGGCTCCGTAGACTCTTCAGAAGTGGTGTTACAACTGCAAGCCCTGCTGGGCGCCCATCAGGAGCTTTCAGCATCGATTGTCACCAACGGAGGGAGGACGATCTTCGCTACTCCCAACGGAACTGCACAGCCTACCGCTGCGGTTCATGAGGCTGGGGAAGGTTTGTTGGAGTGGACGGCTGGCGGCCATACGTATAGAGGCATGAAGGCCCAAGTTCATTTAGTGAATGAAGCTGAGCCACTAACCGCATGGTTAAGTATGGATATCACCAGTCACATGCACTTCGTTGAAACTTTGCGTTGGTGGCTGGTCATTGGGCTGGCTATCAGCGCTCTGGTCAGCGCAGCGTTAGGGTGGCTGGTGGCGCGCAGCGGGTTAAAGCCGGTCGCACAGGTGACGCAAGTCGCGGCCTCAATGTCAGCCGGTTCGCTGAAAGAACGCATCCCGATGGACTCGGTGCCTCGTGAGCTTGAGAGCCTTGTCTCTTCTTTCAACGCCATGCTTGCTCGCCTTGAAGAGTCTTTTGTTCGGCTGTCCAACTTTTCAGCCGATATTGCGCACGAGCTACGAACCCCTATCAGCAATCTGCGTACACACACCGAAGTCATCCTTTCAAAGAAACGTGCACCGGACACTTATGAAGAGAATCTCTATTCAAACCTGGAGGATCTGAACCGACTCTCCAGCATTATTGACGGCATGCTTTTCTTAGCAAAATCGGACAACGGTCTGGTTCTACCTGCCAAAGAGAAAGTCGAGTTGCGTTCGGTGGTCGAAAAACTTTTCGAGTATTACCAGTTGCTGGCAGAAGACACCGGAGTAAAGCTACAAGTCTCCGGACACGGCGCGGTCTATGGTGACGGTACGATGTTGGATAGGATGATCTCGAATTTACTTTCTAATGCGCTCAGGTATACCCCTCCTGACTGCACTGTCTCCGTAAAAATCGAGTCGTTGGGTAGCATAATCAGCTTGTCAGTGAAGAACCCCGGCGAGGAAATAGCTGGAGAACATCTGCCCCGGTTGTTTGACCGTTTTTACAGAGTCGATCCTGCACGTAGAGAGGGTGCTACGAACAACGCGGGGTTAGGTTTGGCAATCGTCAGATCACTGGTTGACGCCCATGATGGCGCCGTTGAGTGTGTCTCCGGAGGAGGCTATACGACCTTTGAGATCCGCTTACCTGCTTGGCCTGCTGACTGAGAATAAAAGAAAACTCCCGTGCCTCTTCTTTGAGGAACAAGGCCGCAATGCGGCCTTGTTTATTTACGGCGTCACTCGTGTGAATGGCCGTGCCCAGCGATCTCAGAAGTTGCGTCTTTTTCATCGCCTCCGCAGGCCGTCATCAAACCAAGGAAGCAGATCAGGAGCATCGAACGGATCATGGTTGTTGGGGTTTTCATTGGAATACTCTTCAAAAATGGATGAAATTGAATGACATGTGGTCAAGCAGCACGCTGCGTTTCTTGCCGTAGCACAGCCATCGCTGCTTCTGATTACTGTTTGACGCCCAAATAATCGCCGCTGGTTTTCAGTGTGATGGTCACGTCGTTAGTGCTGCGATTACGCCAAAACCAACCATGGGTGCCGTCAAAGATGGCGGTAAATTCACCCTTATCACTTTTGACCTGCTTGCCCTTGTTGTAGCTATGGAAGTAACCCTTCTCACCGTTGTAGGGTTCGCCATGGGTATCGAAGTTCACAGGCCCACCAACCGCAGTCCATTCGTAGCCAACAGACTTGCCCTTCAAGACTTCGAACTTTATTTCAGTCCCTTCACCTGGCTTGAGCGTGACGCTCATTTGATTAGTCTTCAAAGCTGAAGTGGGTGTGGGAGCCGGCTGAGCAGCAGGTTTCGCAATAGGCTGGACTTGCGCAACCTGTGGAGCTGGAGCTGGAGCAGCAGCTTGCGGTGGCGCGGCATCCGCCAAAGCTTCCTGAGCAAGGATGATCTTCAATTCGCCCATTTGGGTCAGTCCCAGTGCTCGGCCCACACCCGTTGGATCGACGGCATATTCCGAAGGCATAACCACTGTCACCAGCAGGCCGACCGCAGTCAGCAGTGCAATGACAGTGGAGCGCACCAGTTTGCGAGTGCTTGGCAATTCATTAACAGTGGGAAGCGGAGTATTGAACATGGTCAGAATTCCTTACGCGGAGACAAACAGGCCGGTGATCTGGTAACCCATCAAGAGGAAACCGGCACTCATCATGGCGACGTTGGCGGTATAGGCGTGGCGCCAGAAACTGCCGGTGCGCCGCCAATACCCCATCAGAATGAGAATCGCGCTGAGGGCCAGTAACTGGCCGATCTCAACACCAACGTTGAAGGCGATCAGGTTCGGAATCAGGCCATCAGGTGAGATCTCGTATTCCTGGATCTTCGTCGCCAGACCAAAACCGTGGAGCAAGCCGAAGATCAGCGTGGCCACTTTGGTGTTGGGTTGGAAACCGAACCAGCGCTGGAATGCGCCCAGGTTATCGAGCGCCTTGTACACCACCGAGAAGCCGATGATGGCGTCGATGATGTACGAGCTGATGCTGACCTCTGTAAGTACGCCAAGCAGCAGCGTGACCGAATGACCTACAGCAAACAGCGTGACATACAGCCCCACGTCTTTCAGGCGATAGAGGAAGAAGATCACCCCGAACAGAAATAGCAGGTGGTCGTACCCGGTCATCATGTGCTTGGCGCCCATGTAAATGAAAGGCAGCAACATGACGCCGGAGCTTTCCTGGATGAAGCCTTTGTCACCTTCCGCGACGGCGTGAGCCATCGCCTCGGGCATTCCCAGGAAAAGTGCAGCGATAAGTAAAAACAACGTAACCGTCTGGCCAACTCACCTCTCAGCACACAGACCAGCTCAGACAAGAACGGGTGGAAAACAAAGCCTTGCCCGCAGGTATACCCATTGAATAAGCCTGTATCTGACGTAGCTCATGCGGAGC
>NZ_JCBCUX010000013.1:0-216137 GCF_059862645.1 Pseudomonas sp. MF08831
CCGGGTTAGCCGCGTTGGGCCATGGATGGCCCGTCGCGGCGGCCCACGGATTCAAGCCGGAGTGAGGGCACACCGAGCCCAGGCGAGGTGCCGAGTGGTGGGGCAAAGACCTTTTGGTTACTTTTGGGGCGTTTGCCAAAAGTGACCCGCTGTAAGAGCGGAACCCTAAGTGGCCGTGACCGCAGCAACGGATATGTACTCACCCACCCACCCCCCCGAAAACATCAGAACGCCAACTTATAGCCAATAGTCATCAACATAACCGCCAGACAAGGCCGCAACACACCATCAGGAACCTTACCGGTCATGTGACTCCCCAGGTAAATCCCCGGCAACGACCCCATCAGCAAAAAGCCCAGCAAATGCCAATCCATATTACCCATGCTCGCGTGCCCCAGCCCGGCGACCAATGTCAGCGGCACGGCATGAGCAATCTCGGTACCCACCAACCGACGCGTCGCCAGAAACGGGTACAGAATAAACAGCGCCACGGTACCAAGCGCACCCGCCCCGATGGACGTCAGAGCAACCATGGTGCCAAGGATCGCACCGGTCACCACCGTCAACACGTTCAAATTGCGCGGGCTCATGTGATAGTCGTCACCCGCATGACGCTGCGCAAAAGCCAGCAGGCTTTTCTTGAACAGAATCGCCAGCGCCGTCAGCAGCAACACCCCACCAAGCGCCTGCTTGATCACCGCGTTCATGGCGCTGGGGTCGGTATGCAAACTGGCAAGGAACCACAGGGTCAGCAGCACCGCAGGCACACTGCCCAAGGTCAGCCAACCGGTGATGGTCCAGTCGATATTCCTGTTCTTGCTGTGCACCAGCACGCCACCTGACTTGGTGATGGCCGCGTACAACAAGTCAGTGCCCACGGCGGTCGCCGGGTTGATGCCGAACCACAACAGGATCGGGGTCATCAAAGACCCTCCGCCGACACCGGTCATGCCAACGATAAAACCAACCACCAGGCCAGCGATGACAAAACCAAAATTACCCACATCCATACAGCTACCCGCGGCCTTATAAATTTCTGGCCGCAGGATAGCGATTTTTCTTATAACGACTTATATCAATATGATCTGACTTTATGCCTTTTGTGTCAGCCGATGACAGACGTAAGCTTGCGTCTGATACGGAAAAGCCACGGTGTCACGCCCTCGCAAGGCAGGATGCGTGGCGATCAGCGCCTGCAACTGCGCAGTCACGCTGGCTTTTTCGGCGGCGGGCAGCGCCGCAATAAAGCTCACCGACAGGAAGCGATCCATGATCACCTCCCCAGGGCTGCCGACATGCTGATAGGCAAAGCAGGTCATGTGGGGCGCAGAAAAATATTCGCCGGTGAAGGCTTCGCGCCAGCGGCCTGAATGAAAGCGCGGCGTATCGCCTTCATAGGGGGTGATGATGTCGGTGATGGCGGCGACCCAATCCACCGATTCATCGCGCACATTCCACACCAACCCCAGGCGCCCATCGGGTTTGAGCACGCGGTGGATTTCTGCGAGCGCGGCTTCGGTAGAAAACCAATGGAACGCCTGCGCACAGACCACCGCATCGGCGACGGCGGTTTCCAGGGGAATGGATTCGGCCGTGCCATTGACCAGGCGCACATCGGGCAACAGTTTATTGAGCTGCGCGCCCATCGCTTCGACCGGTTCGACCGCCACCAGCGTGGGCGCCAGGGTGCTGAGCAAACGGGTGAACTTGCCGGTACCGGCGCCCAGGTCGATTACCGTCGATTGCGCATCGATGTGCAGCGCATCAGTGAGCCAGCCGGTGAGTTGTCGCGGATAGTCGGGCCGGCCTTGGGCGTAAGTGACGGCCTGGGTAGAGAAACCTTGTTGAGCAGACGTGTGAACACCAGTCATTGCCAATCTCTCCTCGGGTAAAGCGGGGGCACAGTGTGCGCCCTTGCGCATTTATTTTCTAATCACTGCATCCAATCGAGCGCGGCCTGGGTAGTGCTTACAGTGACCCCGCTGTTTTACTCAATGGAGAATCACCCATGAACGCTAAAGCACTGTTCTGCCTGACCGCCCTGCTGGCCGCTGCGCCAACGGTTTTCGCCCAGACCGTCTTGCCCGACAGCATCAAGGTGCCGGATGGGCACAAGGTGGCGCTGGAGACCACAGGCGTCGGCGAAATCACCTACGAATGCCGCGACAAAGCTAACGCCGCGGGCCAGACCGAGTGGACGTTTGTCGGCCCCAAGGCGGTGTTGAATGACCGCAGCGGCAAGCCAGTGGGCACCTATTTCGGCCCACCCGCTACATGGCAAGCCCAGGACGGTTCAAAAGTCACCGGCACGCAGTTGGCCGTGGCGCCCTCCGGTGCTGGCAACCTGCCGTATCAACTGGTCAAGGCCAACCCGGCCGAAGGCAAAGGCGCAATGAGCGGTGTGAGTTATATCCAGCGCGTGGCCCTCAAGGGTGGCGTGGCGCCGAGCACCGAGTGCAGCGCTGCCAACAAAGGCACGCAGGCAGTGGTGAAGTACCAGGCCGACTACATCTTCTGGGCGGCCAACTGAGAACAAACTCAGCTACGCTGCCCTTGTAAGGGCCGGCTTGCCGGCGAGGGTCGTCAACGATGACGCAGGGCACCTGGGTTATACGCTGCGCCCGTGCCCTTTTTCGCCGGCACGCCGGCGCCCTGCAGTGCGGTGGCGATTGTTATGACAGTGGTGGACACACGTGGCCTTGCCTGACGCCGATTTTGATTACGAAGCCTGTCTGCTGGCCTGCGCCCGTGGGGATCAACGCGCCTTGCGCCAGCTCTATGAGCAGGACAGCAGCCGTTTGCTCGGCGTGGCCTTTCGCATTGCCAGGGACAAGTCCCTGGCCGAAGACATCGTGCATGACGCGTTTATCAAGATCTGGCGTGGCGCCGGCAGTTTCGACCCCAACCGTGGCGCGGCGCGCGGCTGGGTGTTCAGCGTGACCCGGCACCTGGCGCTCAATGCCGTGCGCAATCACTACCGGGAATTACCCCTGGGCGACGCACACGAGCACATCGCCACACCCGACACCTTTGAATTCGCTTCGCGCTCGGGGCAGGTCCACGCCTGCCTGGAGCAGCTCGATCCGGCCCGTCGCGCGTGCATCCTGCATGCCTATGTCGACGGCTATTCCCACAGCCAAATCGCACAGAAACTGGACACCCCGCTGGGGACCGTCAAAGCCTGGATCAAACGCAGCCTCGCTGCGCTGCGGGAGTGCATGGCATGAGCAACCCTCTGGACGAACTGGCTGGCGAATACGTGCTGGGTACCCTGCCCGCGGCGCAACGCGCCGAGGTTGAGCAGCGTTTATCCGAGGATGCCGCGTTGCGCGCGGCGGTGGACGCATGGGAGCAGCGCCTTTTGCCGCTGACCGCATTGGCCGAACCGGTGCCCCCTTCTGCCCAGCTGTGGCGGCGCATCGAGCGCACCGTCACGCCTGCCGACACCCGCACCGACCGCCAAACACCGTGGTGGAACCTGCTGGCGCTCTGGCGTGGTTTGGCCGGCGCGGGGCTGGTGGCGACGTTGGTCCTGGCGACGCTGCTGCTGACCCGCCCGCCCACTGCTGAACCCACCTTTGTGGTGGTGTTGGTGGCGCCGCAAAGCCAGGCTCCGGGGTGGGTGATCCAGGCCAGCAATACTCAGCAGATCCAGTTGATTCCATTGGGTGTGATGCAAGTACCTGCCGACAAGGCGCTGCAATTCTGGACCAAGGCGGATGGCTGGCAAGGCCCGGTGTCGCTGGGGTTGGTCAAGCCAGGGCAAACACTGTCGGTGCCGCTGGACAAACTGCCGCCACTGGCGCCCAACCAATTGTTCGAGTTGACCCTGGAAGACCCGAATGGCTCGCCGACCGGCAAACCCACCGGGCCGATCCAGGCGATCGGCCGCGCCGTCAAGGTGCTCTGATCAGCTGACGCTGGGCAACCACAGGCGAAACCGTGCCCCGCCCAAGGGTGATGCCTGGGCCGTCAACGTGCCGCCCTGGGCCTCCATCGCACGCCGGCTGATGGCCAGGCCGAGGCCGAAGCCACCCGTGGCGCGGTCGCGGCTGCGGTCCAGGCGGTAGAAGGGTTCGAAGATCCGCTCGCGCTGGTCTACCGGTATGCCGATGCCATCGTCATCCACGCAGATTTCACAGCCTTTGGCACACACCTTGACGCCCACCTGGATGCGCCTGTCGCAATAGCGCGTGGCATTGCGCAACAAGTTTTGCAGCGCGCGGGCGGTGAGACGCGGGTCGAGGCGGAAGCGCTCCACCGCGCAATCGAGCGCCACGTCGATGACAATCTCGGGGTTTTCCAATTCGTCATCGACGCTGCCCAGCACGCTGTCGACAAACTCGTCGAGCACCACGTCCACTCGCTCCGGCAGTTGCGCCGGGTTTTGCAGGCGGCTGTACGACAGCAATTCCAGCACCAGCTCGTCCAGCTCACGAATGTGCGCCACCAGGCTTTGCAGGCGCTCGCGGCTGGCGTGGGGCAAGTCTTCGGACAACGCCAGCGCCAGGCCGAAATCCAGGCGGGTCAGCGGCGTGCGCAGTTCATGGGAGACCGCATTGAGCAGGTCGCGCTGCTGATTGAGCAGGCGCTCGATATCGTCGGCCATGGTGTCGAACACCGATGCCAGGCTGCCAATGTTGGAACTGGGCGGAATATGCGTGCGCTCGCCCAGGTTGCCCTTGCCCAGTTGTGCGGCGGTGCTTTTCAGGCGCTCCAGGTCACGCCAGTGCGGGCGCAGCCAAAACAGCAGGCAAGCCAGCAGCGCGGCGCCGATCAGCACGTTCATCGACCAGTACAGCAAGTTCATGTCCATCGGGTCGGGGGGAATTGTCAGCTTGACCGCAAACTGCTGGTTGACCGGCGAACTGATTTCTTCCATCCAGCCCCATTCGCCGAGGCGGATCACCGGCTTGCCCTGCTCCAGCAGCTTTTCTTCTGCAGGCGTGTAGCTGGCGTCCTGGCGCAACAGCAGTTTGACTTTCAGCGGCGCGAAGTCGCGGCCCAATTGCTCGGTCACCTGGGACCAGCGCTCGACCGGCGCGCGCAGGTATTGTTTGACGATGAGCGTCTGCAGGCCACGGGTCTGCTCGACGTTGTAGTCCATGTAGCGGTGTTCAAACAGCTGGATCACCAACCGCGGAATCAGGAAGATTGCCGCACTGAAGGTGATGATGGTGATCAGGTAGAGGCGCAGCAGGACACGAAACATGGATCAGCATTCCCACTCGGAACGGCTGAACAGGTAGCCCTTGCCCCACACAGTCTTGATCTTGCGCGCCTCGCCCGCGTGATCGTCGAACTTGCGGCGCAGCTTGGAGATGGCCACGTCCACCGAGCGGTCGGTGCCGTTGAACTCGATACCGCGCAGGCGCTGCAGGATCTGGTCGCGGCTGAGCACTTCACCGGCGTGCCGGGCCAGCACCACCAGCAGGTTGTATTCACCGCTGGACAGTTCCACGGCCTGCTCGCGCCAGGTCACGGTGCGCTCCGACAGGTCGATGCACAGGTTGCCCATGACGATCTGGTCGTTGGCCATCTGAGGTTCGGACAGGCTGCTGCGGCGCAGCAAAGTGCGCACACGGGCGAGCAGCACGCGTGGCTCGCACGGCTTGGTGACATAGTCGTCGGCGCCCATTTCCAGGCCCAGCACCTGGTCGTGACTGTCGTCGCGCGCAGTCAGCATCAGGATCGGCAAGCCCGCCGAGTCTGCGCGCAGCAAGCGGCACACCTGCAGGCCATCGAGGCCGGGCAACATCAGGTCGAGGATCACCAGGTCCGGCGGGTTGAGGCGCGCGCGTTCGCGTACGTGGTCGCCACGGCTGAGCACACTGACATGGTAGCCATTGCGCTCCAGGTAGCTGGCAATCAGCTCGGAGAGTGCGGCGTCGTCTTCCACCAGGAGGATGTTGGGCATGGTGTTTCCAAATAATGCAGTTCATCAGGTGTACAGAAACCCAATGTGGGAGCGGGTTTGCTCGCGAAAGCGGTGGTTCAGTGGCTAGATTGATTGGCTGATCCACCGCCATCGGGGGCAAGCCCCCTCCCACATTTGATCTTTGCTGTTTGCAGGATTGTGCAAGGATATACGCCCTCAGGCGACTATGGGTCGCGCCTTACATTTCTTCACAGACGAGCTACACAGCTTCACAGCACCACGGCGCAGGTGTCTTTAGGATGCGCCAGTCAATATTGGGATATGAGCATGTCGAAGAATCTGTTTGCGCCGTTTTGCCTGCTGGCCCTGGCGCTCGCCCTGAGCGCGTGTGGCCAGTCGGCGGACGAGGCGCCGCAAATGCCGCTGGCCAAAGTCCGCATCGAGACCCTGCAAGCCAAGCCTCTCTCGATCAGCAGTGAACTGAGCGGGCGGATTGCCGCGCCGCGTATTGCGGAAGTGCGCGCACGGGTGGCCGGTGTGGTCATGCAGCGCGTGTTCAAGGAAGGTCACGACGTGAAACAGGGCGACGTGCTGTTTCGCATCGACCCCGCCCCGTTCAAAGCCGACCTGGACAGCGCCCAGGCCAACCTGAGCAAGGCGCAGGCCAACGCTTTCCAGGCGCGTCTGCAGGAGCAGCGCTACAGCCAGTTGGTCGAAGGCAACGCCATCAGCGGCCAGGATTACGACAATGCCCGCGCCGCCGTGCGCCAGACCAATGCCGAAGTCGCCGCCAACAAAGCCGCCGTCGAGCGCGCCAAACTCAACCTGGGCTACGCCACCGTGACCGCGCCGATCTCCGGGCGCATCGGCCGCGCGCTGGTCACCGAGGGCGCGCTGGTCGGGCAAAACGAAGCCACGCCGCTGGCGATCATCCAGCAACTGGACCCGATCCACGCTGACCTGACCCAGTCCACCCGCGAGTTGAACGACCTGCGCCGGGCCTTCCGTGCCGGCAGCTTGAAGCAGGTCGGCCAGGACCAGGCCAAGGCCACGCTGATCGAGGACGACGGCAGCCTGTACCCGCTGCCGGGCAAATTGCTGTTTGCCGAAATCAGCGTCGACCCCGGCACCGGGCAGATCATCCTGCGCAGCGAGTTCCCCAACCCGGACCTCGACCTGTTGCCCGGCAGCTTTGTACGCGTGCGCCTGGAACAGGCAGTGGACAAACAGGGCATCAGCGTGCCGCAGCGCGCCATTACCCGTGACAGCGCCGGCATCCCGATGGTGCTCTTGCTGGACGCCGAACAGGTCGTCAGCCAGCAACCGGTGGAGCTGGGCGCGGTGATCGAGGATCGCTGGATCGTCAGCAATGGCCTCAAACCCGGTGACCGCATCATCGTCGAGGGCCTGCAACACGCACGCCCCGGTGAAAAAGTCGAAGTGGACGACAGCCCCGCGCCGAATGCCCAGGCCTCGGTCCGCTAAGCAAAGGAATACCTGACAATGCCGCAGTTCTTCATTGACCGCCCGATCTTCGCCTGGGTGGTCGCCCTGTTTATCCTGCTGGCCGGCGCGCTCGCCATTCCGCAGTTGCCGGTGGCCCAGTACCCCAACGTCGCGCCGCCGAAGGTGGAAATCTATGCGGTGTACCCGGGCGCCTCGGCCCAGACCCTGGACGAAAGCGTGGTCAGCCTGATCGAGCAGGAGCTCAACGGTGCCGATCACCTGCTGTATTTCGAATCCCAGAGCAGCCTAGGCTCGGCGACCATCACCGCAACGTTCCAGCCGGGCACCGACCCGGAAATGGCCCAGGTCGATGTGCAAAACCGTCTGAAGGCGGTAGAGCCGCGCCTGCCGCAAGCGGTGACCCAGCAAGGGTTGCAGGTGGAGAAAGTGTCTGCCGGTTTCCTGCTGCTGGTGACATTGACCTCCAGCGACGGCAAGCTCGATGACGTCGCGCTCAGCGATTACCTGGCGCGCAACGTGATGAACGAGCTCAAGCGCATCGAGGGCGTGGGCAAGGCGCAGCTGTATGGCGCCGAGCGCGCGATGCGTATCTGGATCGACCCGCAGAAGCTGATTGGCTTCAACCTTACGCCGGCCGACGTCAACGCCGCGATCAGCGCGCAGAACGCGCAGGTCTCGGCGGGCAGCATCGGTGATTTGCCGGGCACTCACACCCAGGAAATCACCGCCGCCATTCTGGTCAAAGGCCAGCTGTCGACGCCGGCGGAGTTTGCCGACATCGTGCTCAAGGCCAACCCGGACGGCTCCACCGTGCGCATCGGCGATGTGGCGCGGGTGGAAATCGGCAGCCAGGAATATCAGTTTTCCACACGCCTGAACGGCAAGCCGTCCACCGCTGTCAGTGTGCAGCTGTCGCCGGGCGCCAACGCGCTGAACACCGCGACGCTGGTACGGGCGAAGATGGATGAGCTGTCGCGCTACTTCCCGGCCAATGTGGAGTACAAGATTCCGTACGACACCTCGCCCTTCGTCAAAGTCTCGATCACTAAAGTGATTTACACCTTGCTGGAAGCCATGGCGCTGGTGTTTGCGGTGATGTTCCTGTTTCTGCAGAACGTGCGCTACACGCTGATCCCGACGCTGGTGGTGCCGATCGCGCTGATGGGCACTTTCGCGACCATGCTGTTGCTGGGGTTTTCGATCAACGTGCTGACCATGTTCGGTATGGTGTTGGCCATCGGCATTCTGGTGGACGATGCGATTGTGGTGGTCGAAAACGTCGAGCGCATCATGGCCACCGAGGGCCTGTCGCCCAAGGAGGCCACGCGTAAAGCCATGGGCCAGATCACCGGGGCCATCGTCGGCATCACTTTGGTGCTGGTCGCGGTGTTCCTGCCGATGGCCTTTATGCCGGGCTCGGTGGGCGTGATTTACCAGCAGTTTTCGCTGTCGATGGCCACCTCGATTCTGTTCTCGGCGTTCCTGGCTTTGACCCTGACCCCCGCCCTGTGCGCCACTTTGCTCAAGCCGATTGCCAAGGGCGAGCACCACGCCAAGGGCGGTTTCTTTGGTTGGTTCAACACGCGTTTTGAACGCCTCACCGACCGTTATGAAGGCTGGGTGGCCTACGCCCTCAAACGCAGTGGTCGTTACCTGCTGATCTATCTGGTGCTGCTGGTGGGCCTGGGCTGGATGTTCAGCCGCCTGCCCTCCTCGTTCCTGCCGGTGGAAGATCAGGGTTACACCATCACCGATATCCAGCTGCCACCGGGCGCTAGCAAGAACCGCACGGTGCAGGTAGCCGAGCAGATCGAGGCGCATAACGCCCAGGAGCCAGGGGTGGGCGATACCACCATGATCATGGGCTTCAGTTTCTCTGGCTCCGGGCAGAACGCGGCGCTGGCATTTACCACGCTCAAGGACTGGTCCAAACGCAGCAGCGACGATTCGGCGGCGGCAATTGCCGACCGCGCCAACGCCGCGTTCAGCGAGCTCAAGGATGCGATTGCCTATGCGATCCTGCCGCCGCCGGTAGACGGCCTGGGCACCTCGAGCGGTTTCGAGTTCCGGTTGCAGGACCGTGGCGGTGTCGGCCATGCCGCCTTGATGGCAGCGCGTACTGAGCTGCTGGCGGCCGCCGAGAAAAACCCGATCCTGGCCAATGTGCGTGAAAGCGCCCTGGCCGAGGCGCCACAAGTGCAGTTGGAAGTAGACCGCAAGCAGGCCAATGCACTGGGGGTTTCCTTCGCTGACGTCGGTAATGTGTTGTCTTCAGCCATCGGCTCGGCCTACATCAACGACTTCCCCAACCAGGGCCGTATGCAACGGGTGGTGGTGCAGGCCGAAGGCGATCAGCGCAGCCAGGTGGCGGATTTGTTGAAGATCAATGTGCGCAACAACGCCGGCAAGATGGTGCCGTTATCGGCATTTGTCGAAGCCAAATGGACCCAGGGCCCTGCGCAGCTGACCCGCTACAACGGCTACCCCGCCATCGCCATCAGCGGCGAAGCGGCGCCAGGGCACAGCACGGGTGAGGCCATGGAAGAAATCCAGCGCTTGGTCAGCCAATTGCCCGCAGGGCTGGGCCAGGAATGGACCGGTTTGTCGCTGCAGGAGCGTCTGTCCGGTTCCCAGGCGCCGTTGCTGTTGGGCCTGTCGCTGTTGATCGTGTTCCTGTGCCTGGCGGCGCTGTATGAAAGTTGGTCAATCCCGACCTCGGTGTTGCTGGTGGTGCCGCTGGGCGTGCTCGGCGCGGTATTGGCGGTGAGTTTGCGCGGCATGCCTAACGATGTGTTTTTCAAGGTCGGCTTGATCACCATCATCGGCTTGTCGGCAAAGAACGCGATCCTGATCATTGAATTTGCCAAGGATTTGTATGAGCAAGGCGAGGACCTGATCGACGCCACCTTGAAAGCCGCGCGCCTGCGCCTGCGGCCGATCATCATGACGTCGCTGGCGTTTATCCTCGGCGTGGTGCCGCTGGCGATTGCCACCGGCGCCAGCTCCGCCAGCCAGCAAGCCATTGGCACCGGGGTGATCGGCGGAATGATCACCGCAACACTGGCAGTGGTGTTTGTGCCGGTGTTCTTTGTGGTCGTCATGAAGTGGGTGCGCAAGCGTCCATAACCCGTCCGAAAATGCGCTATGGTGCTCACAACCTCTCTTGTTGTGAGCACCTATGGCCTTCCTCGCCCGCACCCACCCTCGCCTTTCATCCGCCGCCGTACTCGGTCTTGCCGTGGGCATTCTGGCGCCTGCCGATACGCTGATCAGCAAAATCCTCATCGGCTGGAACGCCGGCGTCTGGACCTACCTGCTGCTGATGCTGTGGCTGGCGACCCGTGCTCGCGCCGACGACGTAAAACGCATCGCCGAGATCGAAGACGAACACGCCAGGCTGGTCCTGTTCATGGTGTGCATCGCGGCGATTGCCAGCCTTGCGACCATCACGGTGAACCTGGTGGGCAGCAAAGACCTCGACAGCACGGCGCGCCTGCTGCATTACGGCTTTACCGGCATGACCGTGGTCGGCTCATGGTTGCTGATCGGGGTGATTTTCAGCGTGCACTACGCACGCCTTTTCTACACCTGGGAGGGCGAGGAGCCGGCGTTGCGTTTTGCCGAAGGGTTGCGCAACCCCAACTACTGGGACTTCCTGTACTTCTCGTTCACCATCGGCGTGGCGGTGCAAACAGCCGATGTGGGCGTGGCCACGCGCGGTCTGCGCAAAGTGGTGCTGGGCCAGTCGTTGATCGGTTTTCTGTTCAATACGGCGATTCTGGGTTTTTCGATCAACATTGCCGCAGGGTTGTTCAGTTAGGCCCAGCGTGCTGATCAGACGGGCAAAAAAAGGGGAAGCCGAGGCTTCCCCTATTTCGTGCACATGTACTTTAGAAGGCGTACTGCAAACCTGCGGTTGCGCCCCAAGGCATGTCGTATGCCTTGCCTTTGCTGTGACTGACTTCGGCATGCAGGCTAAGGTTTTTCGACAACGAAACAGCCATGCCGCCCGCTACCTCGACGCTCGCGCCCGAGAGGTTGTTATTAAACCTCTGATCGTTGATGTACACCCGGTTGTCCGGGCTGAAATCACGCGCCGCCGCCGTCCGCAGGTACGGCTGCAGAATGCTGCCGCTGTCCAGCTGGACATTTTTGCCCAGGGTGACACCCACCTTGCCGATGGCTGACGTGGCACGATCGCTCTTTGCCTTCAGGCCGTTGTCCATGGTGTAGTTGGCGCCACCAATGGCGGCGACGGACAACTGGGCAAACGGTTCAACATACAGGCCCTCATCGTCGAGCTTGATGTTTTTGCCCACCTCGGCAGATGCGCTCACCGCGTCTTGCGTGTATTTGCCTTTGGCACGTTGGCCGTCGCTCATGTTGACCTGGCTTTGGCCTTTGAGTTTGTTGACCTTGCCCACCAGATCCACGTACACGCCGCTTTCTTCATCCAGCCAGGTTGCATAGGTACCCAGGTAGTAGCTGTTGACCATACCGCTGCTGCCACGGCTCAGGCCCAGGGTTGAGTTGCTGTAACCGCCCATGACACCGAGCGTCCACTGGCCGTCACCCGCATCCAGCGCCGTGTCGGCACCGATGGTCAGGCCGGTCTGGTTCTGTGAGTAGCCCACGCCGTTGCTGTTGGCCGCCACGTCAATCTTGTTGCCGTAGCCGCGCATCCACAGGCCCTGGCTCTTGCCTTGGCCAAAGCGGACTTCGCCCATGCGGGTGCGCAATATGCTCGACTCACCCACCAGTACCGCAGGTGCAGCGTTGGCCAATGCCAGCACCGCCTTGGCGCTGGTACTGGTGCCCTTTTTCTCGGTATCCAGGTACCAATCGGTCCCTTCCTGCTTGAGCCCATATTCGAAAGCGCCGACATCGACGGTATCGCCCACCAGCCCGAACCTCGCGCCGCCGCTTTCGGTGTGTACCACTTTGATGGCCTCACCGGTGGCCAACTCCGAGCCACTGGCGCCAATCAACAGTTGGTGATTACCTTCGGCGTTGCCATTGACATTCAACAGGTCGGTCTCGCCGGTGTTGAAGTTGGTGTGCATTTTGAACGTGCCGTTACCGGTCAGGTTATGGGTGTTCAGTTGAAAGAATTGGCCCGGGGCGCCAAAGACTACGTTGCCGCCGCCCATTTTCAGGGTATTGACCTGGCTGTCACCCACCAGCACCCATTGGGCGTTGCTGTTGACGTCGAGTTGCTCGACATTGCGCAACTGGCCGGTCAGCGAGGCATTGTTGTTGAGTTGCACCATGCCCGCGCTACCCGCGCCAATGACCACGTCGCCGATCAACTGGCTGTTGTCGACGAACAGGTTGGCGCTGGAGTTATTGTCCACTTGAAGCAGCACGCCATTACCGCTGAGCAGGTTCGAACCATTAAGAACCTGGATATCAGCCTTGGTGCTGTTGGTGAGCGGCGGATTGACCAGGATGGCTGAACCGCTTTTGCCCTGGACCACGGAATTATCCAGGATCAAGGAGTTGGTCCGCGTCAGGTCCCCCTCCATGCGCATATTGACGCCGTTCACCCCGCCAGTAATACGGCTGTTATTGCGCGCTACAGCGTCGGCATTAAGCAGCACCAAACCGACACCTGTCGCAGCCGTAGCGTCTACGCGGGCATTGTCCAGGTTCACCATGCCGTAGCCGGCGGCCGAAATACCGCGGGTAGCACCGATAACACTGCTGTCTTTGACCGTTAGGGATGAACCATCCGTGCCGCCTGTCGTGCGCGTGACACTCACCCCCCAACCCGTGGCGTTGGTGACCGTACTGTTATTGGTGATTAAGGCACTGCTGTTACCCGCGACCGAAATGGCCTGGGTGATCGTGGGGCGCGCCGTCACCTGAGAGTTATCAACGACCACTTTCGATTGCAGTCGGGCTTCAATATCTAACGTTTTGCTGCCCGGCTCCAGCGTCAAACCTGCGTTAACCATTTGAATCTGCCGGGTCGTCGCACCGTGCGCAATCAGGCTTGATCCGCCAGACAGTACATAGTTATCAAGCGGCGTAGCGGCCGATATCGACGTATTGGGCAAAATGACTTGTGTTTGCGCTTGCGCAGTGGGAGTAACCAGGAACATTAACGTGACGGCCGGGGCTGACAACGCAAGGCTCAAGGGTGTTGGTTTGAAGTTAAATACTGCCGACATATAATGAACCTCTAGTTCCTGCACGAAACAATAGGGCGGGTTCTAAATCTCGTGGGACCCAGCCCATTAAGCGGCGCCATGATTGACGAGCACTCGCTTAAAATCTGTAGGATTTCTCCCAATCAATCCGATAAAAATCAACAACTGCTGTGGGGTGGTGGCGCCCTCTACGCCTTTAAAAAATTCAATATAAGCCAGGAATACCAAAGAGGGTTCTGCCCCTCTCTGGTAACTACCCCAATGTTTTAAACTAAGCGGGCACAACGCCGCCGGCGCAATAGTTGGAACTTCCCGTGCCCGGACGGAAACCCCGCACCCGATAATTGGCGGGAAGCGAAGGCACTGTTTGCCCAAGATATTGAGTATCAAAGGTTACCGTTGCCGAGCCTTGGGTCAACAATGACCGGTTGGCGTTGATCGGGTTAAACAAGACCGTGGAACTTACGTCGAATGTAAGGTCCCACCCAATGTTGGCAGCCGTGGCATCGGGCACTGTAAACGTTCTAGATTCCGTGACCACGGACGGGGGTGTCTGGGTATTATTCTGGAACCCGACGAACGTCACGTTTATAAGTTGACCCGCGCTCAAATAATCCGAGCCTGGAATATGGATGATGAGTCTGCCGCTGTTAATCGGCCTCAGCGTATCGCAGTTCAGCGTACCGGTATTATTAAGGACTCTCGGTGCTTCCATTCGCAAGATGACAGAGTCGACGATCACCGTTGTATTGACCGACACACTTGGGTTTGCACTGGCCGCCGACGTGATGGTGTAAGACGCCAACTGCGTAGGGCCGCCCAACGCTCTGATATCACTGAAGGGAATGGTGAAATCCACGAACCCACTGGCAGGCAGGGTCACGATATTCTGCGCTTGCAGACGGCCACCATAATTCAAGGTCACCGTGAACGGCAGTGATGCGGCCGGCAATGCAGGCGTCGTCCACAATGGAATTCGAGCCCTTGCCGCCAGATTTACGTCATCAACCTCCAAATGGTTGTCAGGCCCGAATGTGCCCCCGGCGCGCATCGCTTGGACCACCACGGGCAACAGGTTCGGATTCAAGTTGCCAGGCCCGACGATCACCGGCCCCACAGGCCCCACGATAGACAGGTCCAGATCGAACGGTGTTTCCAACGGCGGCGTCGGATGGGTGATGGCGCCGCGACGCACGACGTACGAAGCCGTCACCGGCACCCGGTTCTTGCCGGGTGTTTGAGGCCCGTACAGCGTATCCATATTGGCCGCAGTGAACAGAGCCGGCACCGGGAATGCAGTGGTGCCCAGCGGCACCGTGACCTGGATTGAGGCGAACGTTGAGCTCAGCGCGACGACGATTTCATCTGTGGGGCGCAGCGCATTCGTGTAGCTGGGAACCAGCACTCGTACGCCGCCTCCGGACAATACATCAGCCCGATCAATCAAGCCGTCACCGGGCACTGCCAGTACAACAGTTGGCGCAGAAAATTCGGTGGGCAATGGCGCCTGTGCCAGGTCCGCCAAATCCAGGCTGTACGAGAGCTCGGACGGGTTGCCGGCCACGTCGAACAGGCGATAGCGCAGACTGAAGTTGCCCCGGCGTTCAGCCGCGACAACACTTGCCGGCAACGGAAGAGTCAGGGGCACGGCCGGATCAACCCGGAACTTTGTTTCCGGGTTAGGCGGCGCAAATGCGTAAGGCTTATCCGAAGAGCCGAAAAACATTTCGATGTAATCGCCATCGGACAGGCCGTTTTGCGCGTCGTAGGGAATCGGTAACAGCGCCGTCTGGTTTGGCTGACTCTGAATATAGGCAAGGTCCAGAGGCCCGACCAGGCCCACCGGTAACGAGGGTTCCGGCGGGTTGATGCGGGGACGGTCATAGGGCGACGTCTCATCGACGACCAGCAGCTGCGGGACTGAAAAGTTATCGACGCCCGAGTCGGCAATGAGCACCCGATACCTGACCAAATACACACCCGGGGGACGATAGGCTTGCGGTATTGCCACCGGCACTGGATCGGGTTGACTGGTCAGTCGGCGTTGAAACCGGGTGCTGCTGGAGCCGAAATAGGCATCTTCGGCATCGACATCCAAACCACTCAGATCCAGGTACGGAGCAATCTCGACCGTTAATACATCCATCGCCGCGGGGTCGGTACTGGCGCCGTCCCACAGGGGAATATTCAAATTGGTGGACTGTCCTTTTGAAGCCGCACGCGTCAGCAACCCCGTGTATCCGATCACTTGGTCAGCAAACGCGCCCAGTTGAAATCTTTCGGGTGTGTAATCGGAGGGCGCCCTGGGTACAAAAGCATCTATGATTTGTCTATTCGTAAGTTCCATTATCTTGCTCCGGACAGTTAAACGGCTAAGACTAGCAATGCTCTTCGCCAATTGAATAAATCTTGTTTTTCAACCACGAAGCTTTACTGCAAACAACCAAATACCTTGTGCACACCTGACACACACCGATGATTCAACCCGACACAATTCCATTTGCAGAACAATAACGACCTGTACCGTAAGTCAAATCAACTCTGACTCGTCCCGGGAGTGAGTCGCCAACTTTCACACCGTCACGCCAGACTTCATAACTGCCGGTTGCCGATCCGTACTTGCGCACCGGCAATAGCGTCGCGTCAAACGAATTCAGAACAATGATTGCGCCGGCCACTGTATGTGCGGGCTCCCATAACAGTGACCGACTGACTACAACGCTTGGATTTAAAGTGCTCCAGTTATTCTCATTGAAGCCTTGCCACACGAACTTGAGCATGTCGCCCACCCGTAGCGCGGGGTTGGGTGTTATTAACCAACGCACGCCATCTTTCAACATTGACCACGGCACCCCGTTAACCGGGTTGGTTTGCGAACTGCAGGTCAAGTAACCATTGGTCAGCGTGTGTTGTATAAGCGGTGCAGGCAGTGGGACAAGCTGGGTATTCACATTGGTAACGGGGGCGCGTTGCTCGTTAAAGCCGTTGGTGGTGGTGTAATGCACCGCGTACACCGCGGCAGTGGCGCCGCTGATCACGGACCACGGCACATCGCTGAAAAACACCCAGCTACCGGCACTATCAGCGGCGCCCACAGCATAGGTGGCCACCGGGCCTGCACCGTTCCAGTAAAGGCTCAGCGAGTCGCCCACACGGGGCGTATCAAACAGCCGCACTCGCACGCGAACCGGGTAACCTCGGTCTGCATCAACCAGCGTGTTGGTGCCGGTGCGGCCCACAATTTCCACCGGCGCCAACGTCGGGTTCAGCAATGCCGGTGCATTGGGGTGATCCTGGCCGGCGATCGTCAGGTTCACATTGACGGAAAGAGACTTGGACGACGTCGGCACAGGGTTGAGGCCAAAGATTTCGTAGCGTACCGGTACGGTCTGCGCCGCCAGCACCGGACTCGGCCCCCGCAGAACTGTCCAGGGGATGTCCACGTCGAACGGCAGTTGCGACACCAACCGGCGCGTGGTGGGTCGGTCATCCCAATACACAATCACTTCATGCCGGGCAGCTGCGGACCATCCCGGGTAGCTGTCTATGCGCACAAACACGCCGCCGCCTTCATCGACGCGAGCGTCATTGCGCTTGATCAACTCGTCGTTGTAGATCGGCGGACGAATGCTCGGGGCTGGCAGCCCCAGGGACAGCACAAAGGGCAGCCCGCTGCTCAACGTGCTGAAATTACCGGCCTCGTCATAGATCCGATAGAACAGGTACCCGGGGCCATTGTTCAGGTCGCGAAACGCATCCGAGTTCAAGGTTGCCGTGGGTGGCGTGGTGCTGAAATTTACCAGCGAGCCGCCGTCCGCCAGCTTCAACGGAGGCGCGGGCGAATTGGATAAAAAGAATTCAATACGGTCATTGGGCGCCGCGACGTTGTAGACCGGAATGTAAAACGCCGTGGGCTGATGGTCTGTCAGATACTGCGCGTTGATCGCCGGCTCTGGCGGTACGACAAAGCGTGCCATGTCCGTCGGCGCGATCAATTTTGGCGGTTCCAGGTCGATTGTGATCGTCACTGGCAAACTGGTGCTCTGCCCGCCGACATTGCGAACGGTGTAGTAAAGGCGCGCGACTCGACTGCGGCTGCGCAGGTTGAGCATGCTGATTTCACGCTCGAAAAAAGCCGGAATGTCCGGCGGTGGCGGCCCGATCAGAAACCGGTCGAGAAGCCTGATGCCATCATCGCTCTCCCACCAAAGTTCACACGTATGCACCGGGTCAGCCGGGTCACCCGGGATGGCGGGCGTTGGCATCGGCTCCCACGCGGGAATACGCACCTTCAGCGGGCTGAGCAACAGTTGCAGTGGCACGACCCCTCTGCCATCGGCGGTCATAACACCTGGAACCGTAGCGGGATCCAAGCCGTCGCCTATGACGGCCTGCCTGGTTAAAAGCCGGGAACGCGTGTAGGGCTTTCGGATAGTCGACATGTTCCGGCCTCAGGAAAAGTTTCAGCATGGCGAGTCACGAGAGCAATGCCTTCGTGCCTGCCATGGAAAAATTAAACGCCTAAAGCCTGCACACGGATACTGTCAGAACTAACAGGTAGGCCCATCCACTCGTCGTTTTTTTCAGCGCTGTGCACGCGCCTATTTCTAAATATTCCTTGACGAAAGGCGCCACCTGGCATTTTATGAAACCGGTTTCAGAGCTTCTCTCAGGCACTGAAACGGCTAATTCCAATAAGAAAGGCCCGTTATCGTGACTCCATTTTCCGCCGCCCAGCGCAGCCGCGTGACCATGCTTGATGTTGCCGAGCGCGCCGGCGTGTCCAAAGCCAGTGTGTCGCGCTTTATCGGTGATGACCGCGCCCTGCTCTCCGACGCCATTGCGCTGCGTATCGAACAGGCCATCCGCGAACTTGGCTACCGCCCCAACCAGATGGCCCGTGGCTTGAAACGTGGGCGCACACGCTTGATCGGCATGCTGGTGGCCGATATCCGCAACCCCTATTCCATTGCCGTGATGCATGGCGTCGAAACCGCTTGCCGCAAGCACGGCTACAGCCTGGTGGTGTGCAACACCGACCGCGATGACGAGCAGGAGCGTCAGCACCTGGCCGCACTGCGCTCGTACAACATCGAAGGGCTGATCGTGAACACCCTCGGCCATCACCTTGACCAACTGCTGGAACTGCAGCAGGAAATGCCGCTGGTGCTGGTGGACCGCAAGGTCGAGCCATTGCACAGCGACCTGGTGGGGCTAAACAACGCCGCAGCGGTACGCATCGCCGTCGAACACTTGCAACAGCAGGGTTATCGCGACGTGTTGCTGGTCAGCGAAGCCGCCGATGGCACCAGCTCACGCCTGGAGCGCCAGGCCAGTTTCAAGGCCGAGATCGCCAGCCGCCCAGGGCTGACCGGCGCGGTGCTGGAGCTGGACGACGCGCTGCAAAGCCGCCTGCAGGCCTTCCTTGCCACGCCCGGCCCGAAAGCGCTGTTCTGCGCCAACGGCATCGCCGCGCTGGCCTGTACCCGCGCGCTCAAGGCTTCAGGCTGCCGGCTGTTTGAGGATGTCGGCTTGATCGCCCTGGATGATCTGGACTGGTACCCGCTGGTGGGCAATGGCATTACCGCCCTCGCCCAGCCTACTGAAGCGATTGGCGCCAGTGCCTTTGACTGCTTGCTCAAGCGCCTGCGCGGCGATGATGCGCCGACGCGCACCCTGGATTTTTTGCCGGAATTAATCATCCGTGGTTCCACACAATCCCTTGTGGGCGCTGGCTTGCCTGCGATGACGGTTTACCCGGCGAAGCCGTAGTCGCCTGACACACCGCCATCGCAGGCAAGCCTGCTCCCACATTTGTTTTGCGTATAAAAATGAAACCGGTTTCAGAGGTAAACAACAATGCACAAATACCCCGTCTCCATCAGCCTTTCCAGCTACGGCGCCGAGCGTGTTCGCCAACAGGGCCAACTGAGTTTTGTCGACGTACTGAGCGCTGCCGGCGCCCAACGCATCGAATGGCGTGAAGAACTACTGACCACCGAGCACCCGGCCACACTCGCCCAGGCTGCCGCCGCGCATGGCCTGGAATCGGTGTACTCCTCGCCGCTGGAACTGTGGGTCGCCGGCCGCGCCCAGCCCAACGCCGAGCTGAATGACACCCTGGACCGCGCCCAGGCATTCGGCGCGCGCTGGCTGAAAGTCTCCCTCGGCTACTTCACCGACACCAACGACCTGCAAAGCCTGCACGCCCTGCTCAACCGACACCCGGTCAAACTGCTGGTGGAAAACGACCAGACCCTGCACGGCGGACGGATCGAGCCGATGCAGCGGTTCTTCACCGAGGTCGAGCGCCTGGGCCTGCCCGTCAAGATGACGTTCGACATCGGCAACTGGCAATGGCAAGACCAGTCCGCCCTCACCGCGGCGCGCTTGCTCGGTCGTCACGTGGATTACCTGCACTGCAAGGCCGTGGCCCGGCGCCAGGACGGCAAGCTGGTGGCCCTGCCGCCCGGCGCCACCGACCTGCATCTGTGGGAACGACTGCTCAAGCATATGACTCAAGGTATTACCCGGGCCGTGGAATTCCCGTTGCAAGGCGATGACCTGACCGAGGTCACCGCGCAACAGGTCGCCGCCCTCGCCATCCTTGGCCAACCCCGTGCGGAGAATGCCCATGTCTAAGATCGATATCCTGTCGTTTGGTGAAACCATGGCGATGTTTGTCGCCGAGCAGACCGGCGATCTGGCCCAGGTAGCGCAGTTCCACAAACGCATTGCCGGCGCCGACAGCAATGTCGCCATTGGCCTGTCGCGCCTGGGGTTCAATGTGGCGTGGCTAAGCCGGGTGGGGAATGATTCCCTCGGGCGTTTTGTGGTCGACACCCTGAAAAAGGAAGGCCTGGATTGCCAGCATGTGGCGGTCGATCCCTTGCACCCCACCGGTTTTCAGTTCAAGTCCCGCGAAGAAGCCGGCGCAGACCCTCAAGTCGAGTACTTTCGCAAAGGCTCGGCGGCCAGCCACCTGTCCATCGCCGCCATCAGCCCCACGCTGCTGCAAGCGCGTCACCTGCACGCCACCGGTATTCCGCCGGCGTTGTCCGAGGCCACCCGTGAGCTGTCCCGCGAGCTGATGACGCAGATGCGCAAAGCCGGGCACAGCGTGTCGTTCGACCCGAACCTGCGCCCATCGTTATGGGCCAGCCAGGCGCAGATGATCGCCGAAATCAACGCCCTTGCCGCCATGGCCGATTGGGTCTTGCCGGGTTTGAGCGAAGGTCGCTTGCTCACAGGCTTCGAAGACCCGGCCGACATCGCCGCGTTCTACCTCGACCAGGGCGCCGAGGCCGTGGCCATCAAGCTTGGGCCGGACGGCGCCTATTACCGCACCCAGATGGACCAGGGCTTCGTTGCCGCCGTGCCGGTGGAAAAAGTCGTCGACACCGTCGGCGCCGGCGATGGTTTTGCCGTCGGCATGATCAGCGCACTGCTGGAAAACCTCAGCTTCCCCGAAGCGGTACAGCGCGGTAACTGGATCGGCAGCCGCGCCGTGCAGAGCCGCGGCGACATGGAAGGCTTGCCCACTCGTTCGGAGTTACCCACTCGATCCGTTGCATGACGTACACCCTGTTGCCACAACTACAACAAGCTCAGGAGCAACTCCATGGATACCTTGAAACTCGCCACCCGCCGCTGGTGGTACATCATGCCTATCGTGTTTATCACCTACAGCCTGGCGTACCTGGACCGCGCCAACTACGGCTTCGCCGCCGCCTCCGGGATGGCCGAAGACCTGATGATCACCCCCGGCATGTCCTCGCTGCTGGGCGCGCTGTTCTTCCTCGGCTACTTTTTCTTCCAGGTGCCGGGGGCGATCTACGCGCAAAAGCGCAGCGTTAAAAAGCTGATTTTTGTCAGCCTGATCCTCTGGGGCGGCCTTGCCACCCTGACCGGCGTGGTGTCCAACGCCTACATGCTGATCGCCATTCGCTTCATGCTCGGGGTGGTCGAAGCCGCCGTGATGCCCGCGATGCTGGTGTACCTGTGCCACTGGTTCACGCGTGCCGAACGCTCGCGCGCCAACACCTTCCTGATCCTCGGCAACCCGGTGACCATGCTGTGGATGTCAGTGGTGTCGGGCTACCTGGTGCAGCATTTCAGCTGGCGTTGGATGTTTATCATCGAAGGCATACCGGCGGTGATCTGGGCGTTTATCTGGTGGAAGCTGGCGGATGAAAAACCCGCCGACGCCAAGTGGCTGAGTGAGCAGCACAAAAAAGACCTCGAAAGTGCGCTGGCCGCCGAACAAGTCGGGATCAAGGCGGTGAAGAACTACGCCGAGGCCTTCCGCTCGCCCAAAGTGATCATCCTGGCGCTGCAGTTTTTCTGCTGGAGCATCGGCGTTTACGGCTTTGTGCTGTGGCTGCCGTCGATCCTCAAGGCCGGCCTGCAAATGGACATGGTCGAAGCCGGCTGGCTGTCGGCGTTGCCTTACCTGGCGGCGGTGATCGGCATGCTCGCGGTGTCCTGGGGCTCGGACAAACTGCAAAAACGTAAACGTTTTGTGTGGCCACCCCTGCTGATTGCCTCCATTGCGTTCTACGCCTCCTACGCACTGGGCGCCGAACACTTCTGGTGGTCCTACAGCCTGCTGGTCATCGCCGGCGCGTGCATGTATGCGCCTTACGGGCCGTTTTTTGCCATCGTGCCGGAGATCCTGCCGGCCAACGTCGCCGGCGGCGCCATGGCGCTGATCAACAGCATGGGCGCGCTGGGCTCGTTCGGCGGTTCGTACCTGGTGGGTTACCTCAACAGCACCACCGGTTCGCCCGGCGCTTCGTACCTGCTGATGAGCGGTGCGCTGATGCTGTCGGTGGTGCTGACGATTTTCCTCAAGCCCGGCGCCAGCGACCGTGAACGCGCGCCGATGCCGACCCTTGGATTGAAGGTGAAAACCCGATGAAAAAGTCTGTCGTTTTATACAAGAAACTCTCTGCGCCCTTGATGGCCCGCCTGCAGGAGCAGGCCGACGTCACGCTGATCGAAGCGCTCGACGAACCTGGCCTGGCCAAGCTGCGCGAGGCCTTGCCCCGCACCCAAGGCCTGCTGGGTGCGAGCCTGCGCCTGGACGCCAAGCTGCTCGACCTGGCGCCACACCTTGAAGCGGTGGCCAGCGTCTCGGTGGGGGTCGACAACTACGACATCGACTACCTGACCCAGCGCGGCGTCCTGCTCAGCAACACGCCGGACGTGCTCACCGAAACCACCGCCGATACCGGTTTTGCGCTGATCCTGGCCACCGCGCGCCGGGTGGTGGAGCTGGCCGACATGGTGCGTGCCGGCCAATGGAGCAAGAACATCGGCCCGTCCCATTTCGGCACTGACGTGCATGGCAAAACCCTCGGCATCATCGGCATGGGCCGCATCGGCGAAGCCCTGGCCCAACGCGGGCATTTTGGGTTTGGCATGCCGGTGATCTACCACAGCCACTCGCCCAAGCCGTTGGTGGAAGAACGCTTCGGCGCGCAGTACCGCAGCCTGGTGGATTTGCTCAAGGAAGCTGACTTTGTCTGCCTGACCTTGCCGCTGACCGCCGAAACCGAAAAGCTGATCGGCGCTCAAGAGTTCGCGCTGATGGGCCCGGAGACGATCTTTATCAACATCTCGCGCGGCAAAGTAGTGGACGAGGCGGCGCTGGTTCAGGCGCTGCAGCAACGCACCATTCGGGCAGCGGGCCTGGACGTGTTCGAGCGTGAGCCGTTGAACCACGATTCGCCCCTGTTGCGTTTGAACAACGTGGTGGCCACACCGCACATCGGCTCGGCGACCCATGAAACCCGCGAAGCGATGGCCAAGTGTGCGGTGGACAACCTACTGGCGGCGCTGTCGGGCGAACGCCCGAAAAACCTGGTCAATCCAGCGGCCTGGAAACACTGATCCCCTGTGGGAGCGGGCTTGCCCGCGATGGCGGTGTATCAGTCGACATCAATGCTGAGTGTCAGACTGCATTCGCGAGCAAGCCCGCTCCCACATTGGCCGTGTTTATCCAAGGTAGCTTGCTGTGTAAACCCAATCCCTGTGGGAGCGGGCTTGCTCGCGAAAGCGGTGGGTCAGTGCCAAAGGTGCAATCTGACAGACAGCATTCGCGGGCAAGCCCGCTCCCACATTGACCGTGTTCATCCAACGCGGCTTGCTGTGTAAACCCAATCTCTGTGGGAGCGGGCTTGCCCGCGATGGCGGTGGGTCAGTGCCAAAGGTGCAAACTGACACACTGCATTCGCGAGCAAGCCCGCTCCCACATTTGGACTGTCGTTACCTTCGAATCAGCGCAAGGCGCGGCGCAGCACTTTGCCCACGGTGGTCTTGGGCAACTCGCTGGTGCGGAACTCCACATACCGCGGCACTTTGTAACCCGTCAGGTATTCGCGGCAATGGGCGAGGATCTGCTCCCGCGTGAGGTTCGGGTCCTTGCGCACCACGATGATCTTCACCCTTTCCCCGGTGACGCCATCTTCCACGCCGACCGCCGCCACCTCACCCACGCCCGGGTGCATGGCCACCACGTCTTCGATTTCATTCGGGTACACATTGAAGCCCGAGACCAGAATCATGTCTTTCTTGCGGTCCACCAGGCGGATATAGCCGCGCTCGTCCATCACACCGATATCACCGGTCGACAGCCAGCCCTCGGCATCCAGCACCTCGGCGGTTTCCTTGGGCCGCTTCCAGTAACCCTGCATCACCTGCGGCCCGCGCACTTGCAGTTCGCCTTGCTCACCGGTGTCGGCCAGCTCACCGTCCTCGCGGATAAAACGCACCCAGGTTGAAGGCAGCGGCACGCCAATGCTGCCGGTGAATTCCATCTCGCGCATGCGGGCGATATTGATCGGGCTGATGCTCACCACCGGCGAGCACTCGGTGAGGCCATAACCCTCGATGATCGGCAGCCCGGTGACTTCCTTCCAGCGCTTGGCCACCGCCGTGTGCGTGGCCATGCCGCCGGCGATCACCATGCGCAGGGCGGAAAAGTCGCGCGCGCAGAACGCCTTGTTTTCGAGCAAGCCATTAAACAGCGTGTTGACCCCGGCAATGCCGTTGAAGCGCTCCTTGCGCAGGATCATCTGCACGCGTTTCACATCACGCGGGTTGGCGATCAGGATGTTGCGCCCGCCCAGGCACATGAACATCAGGCAGTTCACCGTCAGCGAAAAGATGTGGTACAGCGGCAGCAAGGTGACGTTGGTTTCCTGCTGGTCCTGGTCCAGTTGGTCGCCGACCCAGGCCTTGGCCTGCAACAGGTTGGCGATGATATTGCGGTGGCTGAGCATCACACCCTTGGCGTCCCCGGTGGTGCCGCCGGTGTATTGCAAAAAGGCCAGGTCGTCGAGGTTCATGGCCACCGGAAAGTGATTCAACACCCGCCCCTGTTTCAGCACCCGATTGAAGCGCACCGCGCCTGGCAGGTTAAAAGCGGGCACCTGCTTTTGCACACTGCGCAGAATGAAATTCATCGCCGCGCCCTTGAAGGCGCCCAGCAAGTCGCCAATGGCCGCCACCACCACGCGCTTGACGCTGCTGCCGGCCACGACCTTTTCCAGGGTGTGGGCGAAGTTTTCGAAGATCACCACGGTCTCGGCGCCGCTGTCCTTGAGCAGATGCTTGAGCTCATGGGAGGTGTACAGCGGGTTGACGTTGACCACCACTGCGCCGGCCAGGATGGTACCCAACAGGCAGATCGGGTACTGCAAGCAGTTGGGCATCATCAAGGCCACGCGGTCGCCCTTCTTCACGCCCTGGCCCTGCAGCCACGCGGCAAACGCGATGCCTTGCACCTGCCAGTCGGCATAGGTCATTTCGGTGCCGATGCTGACGTAGGCGACGCGCTCGCGAAATTTCTCCAGGTGCTCAAGGAATACCTCGCGCAGCGACGGGTAGTCCTCGATACCGGCCTCGATGTCCGCCGGCACGCCGGGCAGGTAAGCGTTCAACCAGATCCGTTCGGTACGTTCCAGGCTTACAGCGTTCATGGCAGTCTCCTTGTTGTTGTTTTTATAGCGCTACTTTTCGACGATGGCCGTAACACCCAGCCCGCCCGCCGCGCAGATCGAAATCAAGCCGCGCCCGCCACCGTTGTCATGGATGGTTTTGGCCAACGCCGCCAACTGCCGGCCACCGGTGGCGGCGAACGGGTGGCCGCAGCCAAGCGAACCACCGTTGACGTTGATTTTGCTGCGGTCGATGGCGCCCAGCGGTGCGTCCAGGCCCAGGCGCTCACGGCAGTAATCGGCGTCTTCCCAGGCCTTGAGCGTGCACAGCACCTGGGCGGCAAACGCTTCGTGGATCTCGAAGAAGTCAAAGTCGGCAAAGCTCAGGCCTTCACGCTTGAGCATGCGTGGAACGGCATAGGCCGGGGCCATCAACAGGCCTTCGGTGCCGTCGACAAAATTCACCGCCGCAGTTTCGCCGGTACGCAGGTAAGCCAGCACCGGCAAGCCGTGTTCGGCAGCCCAGGCCTCACTGGCCAACAGCACCACCGAAGCGCCATCGGTCAGCGGCGTGGAGTTGCCCGCCGTGAGCGTGCCGTTGTGGCGGTCGTAGGCTGGGGATAGCCCGGCGAGTTTCGCAAGGCTGGCGTCAGCCCGCAGGTTGTTATCGCGCGCAAGGCCGCGATAAGGGCTGATCAGATCGTCGAAAAAACCACGGGTGTAAGCGGCATCCAGGCGCTGGTGGCTGGTCAGGGTCAACTCATCCTGGGCCAGCCGCTTGATCTGCCAGCGCTTGGCCATTGCTTCACAGTGCTCACCCATCGACAGGCCAGTGCGTGGCTCGCCATTGCGCGGCAGCAACGGCTTGAACAACATCGAGGGGCGCACCTTCAGCAACGCCTTGAGCTTATCGCCCATGCCCTTGGCGCGGTTGGCGGCGAGCAAGGTGTGGCGCAGGGATTCGTTGATGCCGATGGGCGCGTCCGATGTGGTGTCGCAGCCGCCGGCAATGCCGACGTCGATCTGGCCCAGGGCGATTTTATTCGCCACCAGCAACGCCGCTTCAAGGCCCGTGCCGCAGGCTTGTTGCACATCATACGCGGGGGTCTGGGGCGACAATGTGGTCGACAGCAGCGACTCGCGCGCCAGGTTGAAATCGCGCGAATGCTTGATCACCGCTCCCGCGGCAAACTCGCCCAGACGCTGGCCGTGCAGGTTGTAGCGGTCAATCAGGCCTTGCAGGGCGGCAACCAGCAAGTCCTGATTGCTGTCGTGGGCGTACACGCTGTTGGAGCGGGCGAACGGGATACGGTTGCCGCCGATAATCGCCACGCGTCGTGTCGGGGCCGGGTTGAAGCTGTAGTCACTCATTGACGGTTCTCATTCCAGACAAAAAGCCCACGCATATGCGGTTTATCGCCAGCCGCATTGCGCACTTCGAACTCACGGCGCGGGCCGGTCACGGGGCGATTCCACAGGGTGACCTGGCCGGGCAGGAAGATCGGCAGTTTGAAGTCGCAATGCGCCTGGGCGTGTTCCAGGCCGCCCGGCGGTTGCTGAGCGGCGAGTGCGCGGCCCAGGGTCCACATGCCATGGGCGATGGCGCAGCGAAAGCCAAAGATTCTGGCGCCGATCACCGAGGTGTGAATCGGGTTGAAGTCCCCTGACACCTTGGCAAAACGTCGGCCCAGGTCGGCCGGCACTGCCCAGCGTTGGCTGCGCAACAGCCCGTCTTCCTGCAACGTCAGCGCGTCTTCCCACGGCTCGCCGACCGGGGCTTTCACGTCACGGCGCAGGTACAGGCTGTCGCTCTGCCACACCAGCGCGTCGGCGCTGTAGGCCCGCGTGGCGATACTCAGCGCCTGGCCTTTGGGGTGCGCCACCCACCGCTCGCACCACACTTGCAGGCGCAGCGCTTGGCCTTCGTGCAAGCGCTGGTGCTGATGAATGCGATTGGCCAGGTGCACCATGCCGCTGGCCGGATACGGAAAGCTCGGCCGTGTGAGCAGCATCAGGTGCAACGGGAACGCCAGCACGTGCGGATAGGACAGCGGCACGCCCTGCTCGCGCCGGAAACCACAGGCGTGGCCATACGCGGCGATGGCGCCGGCCGACAGCGCCACCGCCGAACGCACCAGGCATTCCCTGGGCAGCAACGGCGCACCCTCAAGCTTGGGTTTGCGCAGCGCGCGCACGCCATCGAGCAACAGCTGGGTGCGCGACGGTGGCGGGTCGATGATCTGCGTCACGTAGTCCATGGTTCAGGCTCCCAGCAGGCTTTGGCCGCACACGCGTACGACTTGGCCGTTGACCCCGCCGGACGCCGGGTGCGCCAGCCAGGCAATGGTCTCGGCCACATCAATCGGCTGCCCGCCTTGGGACATCGAGTTCATGCGCCGCCCCGCCTCGCGGATCATCAGTGGAATCCTGGCCGTCATCTGCGTCTCGATAAAACCGGGCGCCACGGCATTGACCGTGACCTGTTGCGCTGCCGCCAACGGCGCCAGGCCGTGCACCAAGCCAATCACACCCGCCTTGGAGGTGGCGTAATTGCTTTGCCCCAGGTTGCCGGCAATGCCGGAGATCGACGACACGCACACAATGCGCCCGCCCGGGTTCAACCCTTGGTGGTGCAGCAACGCACTGCTCAACTGCAACGGCGCTTCCAGGTTGACCGCCAGCACACTGCGCCAGGCCGTCTCGGTCATTTTGGCAATGGTCTTGTCGCGGGTGATGCCGGCGTTGTGCACCACCACATCGAAAGCGCCGTACTGTTCGACGTGCGCCTGCAACAGCGCGGCCGAGTCGGGGGCGGTGATGTCCAGCGGCAAGGCTGAGCCGTTGACACCGGCGGCGGCCTGCTGCAGCGCTGCATGGGCTTGGGGCACGTCCACGCACACCACGTGGGCGCCGTCGCGGGCCAGCACCTGGGCGATGGCCAAACCGATCCCACGCGAGGCGCCAGTGACCAATGCGCGGCGCCCGGCAAAGGGCTTATCCCAGTTGACGGTAACCTCGCCATCCACCGGTTTTTCGAGGCGCACGACCTGCCCGGACACATAGGCCGAACGGCGCGACAGAAGAAACCGCAGGCTGCTGTCCAGGGCGTCTTCGGCGCCCGGCGCCACGTAGACCAATTGCACGGTGATCGCCCGGCGCAGTTCTTTTGCCAGCGAGCGCACCAGGCCTTCGAGGGCGCGTTGGGCGATGGCCTGGGGCAAGTCCCGGCAATGTTCGGGCGCAGTGCCCAGCACCACCACGCGGCCATGCTGACTGAGGCGCTTGGCATTGGCGTGGAAGAATACATAGAGCTCGTCGAGCTGCTGCAAATCGAGCACCGCCGTGGCATCGAACACCGCGCCCTGCACCTTGACCGTGGACGGCGCCCGGAGCGTCGCTGGCGTGGCCGCGACGGTGTCGGTGGCGGCAAAAATCTGCTGCACCTTTGTGGATAACCGCCCTGCCCCGGCGACGATGACCGGGTTGACCAAGCCCTGCTGGCCGCTGCGATGGCGCTGCAACGGCAACGGCTGCGGCAGGCCGATGGCCCGGGCGAGGCGCCCGCCCCACGGGGAGTTGACGAAGGAAAGGTAGCTGTCACTCATAGTAAGCATTCACTCACAACACACACTGGCTTTATAAACCCGATGCCGGTGGGCGCTGGCGTGCCTGCGCTGCAGACGACTCGGTCGTTCACAGGCACCGAGGTGATGCCATCGCAGGCACGCCAGCTCCCACCTTGATCGTGTTTCTCCTAGTTGACCGAGGCGTTTTCGCTTTGGGGTGTGCGACGTTTGGCGCTCGGCTCCAACGCTTGTTTGCGCTGCTGTAACGCCTCAAGCAAACCAAAGTCCTGCGGGAAGTCATCGACCTGGATGCCGTGGTCGGCGTATTCCACATAGCGGCCGAGCAAGGTGTCTTCCTCGTCGCTGATCAGGTCCAGCGCCCGCGCCTTGACGCGCCAGGCGCTGAACGCGGTGGCGGAAATCGGCATCGGTTCGATCAGGCCTTGCTTGACCGCCGACTTGAGGCGAGCGTCGATCAGCTCCACCTGCGGCAACAGGCGCAAGGCCAATTCGCCGTAGGCCAGCTTGTCGATTTCCGGGCGCGGGATGTAGGAATTGGCCAACAGGCGGTCGCGGGTTTCGCCTGGCGTCTGCACCACCTCAGCCACTTGGGCCAGCAAGCGATCCGACGGTTTGCGCAGGGGAATACCGAACGGAAAACTCAAGCCCCGCACCACTGCCGCAGCGGCGTTCGAGGGGTAGTTATCGAGCACTTCGGCCAGCGCTTCATGCGCACGTAACAGCGCATCCTGGGCGGCCCAGTGCACCAGCGGCAGGTCTGCCTGGGGCCGACCGTCGTCCTCAAAGCGTTTGAGCACGCAGGACAGGATGTACAACTGCGACAGAATATCGCCCAGACGCCCGGTGATACTTTCCTTGCGTTTGAGCGCACCACCGAGCACGCCCATGGACACATCCGAGATCAACGCCAGCACCACCGACAGCCGATTGGCCTGGCGGTAGTAGGACGCCAGCGCCGGCTCGGTCTTGGCCGGTGCAGAAAGCAGCCGCCCGCCGGTCAGCGAATGCACCCCGGCGCGTACGGCATTGGCGACGACAAAGCTCACATGGCCGAATATCGCGCGGTCGAAGGCTTCCAGTGCCTGGCGCTGGTCCGGGTTACGCGCGGCTTCCATTTCGCGGAACACATACGGATGGCAGCGAATCAGCCCCTGACCAAAGATGATCAGGCAGCGGGTCATGATGTTCGCACCCTCCACGGTGATCGCAATCGGGCTTTGCTGGTAGGCACGGGCCAGGAAGTTGTTGGGGCCCATGCAGATGCCTTTGCCGGCGACGATGTCCATGCCGTCGTTGACGATGATCCGCGCGCGCTCGGTGACGTGGTACTTGGCAATGGCCGAGATCACCGAGGGTTTTTCGCCGGCATCCAGCGACGCCACCGAGACCTTGCGCACCGCGTCGCAGGCATACAAATGCCCGGCCATGCGCGCCAGCGGCGCCTGCACGCCTTCGAACTTGCCGATGGGCAGGCCGAACTGCTTGCGCATGGCCGCGTAGGCGCTGGTGCCGCGTACCGCGACTTTGCCCAGGCCGACGTTGGCCGACGGCAGGGAAATCGCCCGCCCGGCTGCCAGGCATTCCATCAGCATGCGCCAGCCGTTGCCGACCTGTGCGCGGCCGCCGATCACCCATTCCAGGGGAATGAAGACATCCTTGCCGGTAGTCGGACCGTTCTGGAATACCGCATTCAGAGGCCAGTGACGACGACCGCTGTTGACGCCTGGGTGAGACGTTGGGATCAACGCGCAGGTGATCCCCAGTGAGCCCGCCTTGCCCAGCAAACCCTCCGGGTCTTCGGCGCGAAACGCCAGGCCCAGCACCGTCGCGACGGGGCCAAGGGTGATGTATCGCTTGTCCCAGGTCACTTTGAAACCCAGCACTTGCTCGCCCTCGTGCAGGCCTTTGCAGACGATGCCCAGGTCTGGAATTGCGCCGGCATCAGAGCCCGCATACGGGCTGGTCAGGGCAAAGCACGGGATGTCTTCGCCTCGCGCCAGGCGCGGCAAGTAGTAATTGCGTTGGGCGTCGGTGCCGTAATGCAGCAGCAGTTCAGCCGGGCCCAGGGAATTGGGGACCATCACCGAAATCGCCGCCGCCGAGCAGCGTGTCGACAGCTTCATCACCACCTGGGAGTGCGCATAGTGGGAGAAACCTTTGCCGCCGTATTGCTTGGGAATGATCATGCCCAGAAAACCGGCGTCCTTGGTGTACTGCCAGCCTTCGGGGGACATGTCCTGCCAGATCTGGGTGGTTTCCCAGTCGTTGGCGATGTCGCAGAGGGTTTCGACTTCGTTGTCGAGGAAGGCTTGTTCTTCGGTGCTGAGGCTGGCCGGCGCAGCCTTGAGCAGGCGATCCCAGTTGGGTTTGCCGCTGAACAGCTCGGCGTCCCACCACACCGTGCCGGATTCGATGGCGGCGCGTTCGGTGTCGGACATGGCGGGCATGATCGTACGAAACAGGCCCAAGGCCTTGCTGGTCAACAGCGCGCGCCGCAAGGGCTTGAGCGTCAGCAGCAGCGCGGGCACCACCACCAGCAGCGCCGCAACGCTGGTGCCCAGACCGGCCACCACGTTGAACAGGTAACCAAGCGCCAGCCAGATCAGGCCAACGCCCAGCCACAGCGCGGCGGCGGCTTGTCGATACGCCAGGGCAATCGCTGCTGCGACACCCACTAATAACCAGATAACCATGGGGAGACCTCTACCTAATCAGGGCATGGGCGATGCGCAGGTCGCTCGAAATGAGTGACGGCGTAAAGCCACACTACAAACTTGAAAAGACAAATTCAAATTTTGTTTTGAAATTTTTATTTAATGCCAAGGCTAAAAAAAACCAGGCTGAGCCCGTCAGCCTGTTGAATCAAAAAATGCGCTGCTGCACACGTCGCGAGCGCGAACCCCGCTTCGAGCCTCTGAACAAGGGCGCCAAGATGCGCTTGCCGCCCCTGTCCTCAACGCTGCGTGACGGCCTTAAAAGGCATAGGTTGCCGAAACAGCCACTACGTCACCGGATGATTCTGCCTTACCGTCCAGGCTCGCGGCGCCCAAGCGGTCCACGTTCTTGGTCTTGAGATTGACCTCCTGCACGAACTGATGGGAATACGCCAGATCCAGCGTCAAGCCCGGAATCGCCTTGACGTCGTAACCCGCACCCAGCGACAGGAAGTACCGGTCACCGTCCGGAATCCGCGGGTCGCGTGTAGAGTTGCGGGTCGGCGTCTGGTCGGACGCCACACCGGCACGCAATGTCAGCTCATCGGTCGCTTTGAAATCGCCACCAATGGAGTACATCCAGGAGTCGCGGTAGTTGTAGGGGATGGAAACGATCGTGTTGCCGTCGGACTTGAGGGTCAGGTCCTTGAAGGATGACCATTGGGTCCACACCGCACTCACACCCATGGTCAGGCGATCATTGAACTGGTGCACCCAGTCCAGGCCCGCAGTTGCCGGGATGTCCAGTTGAGTGCTGGCATTGGCGCCGTCGGGCATCAATTTCAGCCCCGGATAGGCCACTTCCGGGATAGTCCCGGTACCGCCGAATGGGCTCGGGCCCGTCATCAGCTGATACGAGAAGGCGTCGGCGCGAATATTGTACTTGCCCTCCATCTTGTTCTTGATTTTGGCGTGGTAATTGAGGCCGAGGCTGTCTTGCTCGGTGGGTTTCCAGACCACCCCCGTGAACCAACCCACCGACGTATTATCGACTTTGACTCGAATCAGCGACGTGCCCAGGCCTGCCGGGAACGGAATACCGCCCAATTCAGACTTGGAGTTGGCAGCGGCGGCGAGCAAATCGATATTCTGGCTGACGAAGCCTTTACTGTGCTGAACGATCATCCCGGCACCGATGGATAGGTCATCGCGCACCTTGAATGACAAGGACCCGGTCAACCCTACCGTTTCAATCTTGGTGTCCACTGCAAAGTCACGAAACTTTGAGTCTTCGTTCCAGGTGGTGCGCATGCCCTGCGGTACGACTTGGGCCAGACCGAACGAAAACCGATCACCCAGCGGCATCACCATGAACCCGGTTGGGAGCCATGCAGTGAACCCACCCTGGCCGCCGTCGTTGTTGTTCACCGTGGTCAGCGCGGGGTCGAAAGTACCGTCGGGGTTAAACGGTGTATTGGATACCGGGTTGCCCTGGTAATCATTGGCCTGGCCTTTGTACTTGATCTTGATCCGCGCGTAATCGACGGTCATTTGTGCAACGTTATGGTCAACAAAAGCCATTGCCGCCGGGTTGTTGAACGCCGAACTCGGGTCGTTCTTGAACAACGAACCACCACCGAACGCCCGCCCCCAGCCCGGTGCGCCATACGTCGGCGTGGAAAAACCGCCGGCTTGCACAGGCACGGCTACCATCAGCCCGCCCATCAACGCCAACCCCAGTAACGCCTGTACCTGTTGTTTTTTATTATTCATGAGGCACTCCTTATTGTTATCACACTGAGCCGGCCCAGCCGTCTCGTCTTTCTGTTCGTTCATTCAGGGACGCGTTTCACGTTGTGCGCGCCCACGCGCTAACGCGTTGATGTCTTCAAGGGTTAATCGTGAGGGCAGGTGAAGGCTTGAAGTTGAAAGCCGTGACCCTGCAGGTGGCGTTCACCGTGTGTGGGCTGGCAATGCTGAACGTGCCATCGGCGGCACTCCATTGTGTGGTCAGCACACTTGGCGTCAGGCAGCTGTCATACGGAAATTTTTCGGTAAAGCCAGAAAGCGTTGCGGTGGTGGCATTTGTCGGCACCAGTGTCCACGGCAAGTTCAACGGGCCGGAAATACCACACAGCGCATTACCGGTGAACGTGGCACCGGTGATCGTTGCGCTTGAGCCGTCCGCCGCGACTTGGCCACTGAGTGTCATCGTGCATGGCACCGGGGTAAACACCAGCAGCTTTACCGCGGTGGCGATTGAGCCCGAGGCGGTAAATGCAGCGCCCGCCGGGGCAAAGGTGGCTGCGCCTGCAATGGACGAGACAGCGCCCAGGGTGAATAACATCGAACCCAGGAGGGCTGTTTTTTTAAGGCTTTGCATTGTCATGTTCCCCAGACAATAAGTACCGTACCCAACCGGCTCCGCCGGTGGTTTTCCCGCAGCCGGCGCCTCATGCGAGGCACCGGCCTTTCAACGGGTGATCAGCCCTTTGGAGTCACGCGCTTACGGGTTAACCGTCAGCGTTGGCGCCACAACACTTAGGGACACCACGGTGCAGTTGCCACTCAGCGATTGATTGCTGGCCGACAGGGTTTTGCTGGCCGCAGTCCACGCCACAGCGATAGGGGTAGGACCGCAGTTGGTGGAAGGCAGCGAGGTGATCTTGTAGCCGACGTTGGTCACGGTGCCGGTGGTGCTGGTTGCAGCGGTCAGCACCCAAGGCAGGTTGGTCAGCGTCGGCAAGGCGCAGAGACCGCCGCCGGTCAGCGAAGCACCGTTGATGGAGGCCACGCCACCGCTGACGTTGCCGCTAAAAGTGATGCCGCAGGTGACGGCTGCACCGAACGACGAGGGCGACTTCACAACGATGGTGCCGGGGTTGGTCGTGAACGGACCGTCCGGGGTGATAGACGCCGCACTGGCCATCGAGGCGGCGCCAAAGCACAGAGCAAAAGAAGTTGCACAAACGAGGGTCTTCAAGCTTTTCATTGTTTTTCCTCACATGTTATGGCGAGTCATTTCGCCAGGGGTAATGGCCATGATCGAGAGGTCACGGTGAAACTGCAGAACTTCCCTTTCCAGCCAAATCTCAATTCAATTACCGCTGCATCTTTTTAATCTGTTTATTCGACCACTTTGAAGGTCGGCGGCATCGTGATCGACACCGTTTTTATCGTGCAGTCTTCGCCGATCGGCACATTGGTGGCCTCCAACTTTCGGGTGGCGTTGTCCCACGTTCCATCGGCCGTAGAAGGCCCGCACTTGCCGCCCAGGCCGAAGGCGTGAACATCGACGCTGATCTTCGACATGGAGCCGCTTTTGGTGTCTTTGGCAACTAACACCCAGGGTAAGTTGGTGGCCTCGACGCGGCTGCATTTAAGGCCGCCGTCGAATTCAACTTTATCGACATTCACCGATGAACCATCGGCCGCGACCTTGCCGGCCACCTTGATGGTGCAATCGGCGCTGATCAGCGCACCCTTGGAAAAGCTGATCGGGCCCTGGGCCGTAAAGGCGCTGCCGGCCGGCTCGATGCGTGCGGCTTGGGCCTGGTGGTAAACGATCAGGCCCAGTGCGGCCAGTATGATATGCGCGGTGAACGTGGCAGGGCTGTGCATCATGAACGTCCTTCCCTTGAAGTTATTGTTGTAGGGTCAAACAACTTTCTTGGCATAAAACCGATAAACCCTGGGCGATAAAAACCGGCGCGATGCACAGATCCCGAGTTAACCCACGGCTGTTTTTAATTCACCTCAAAACGGCTTGGCGCTGTTGCTGTACTTCTCCAGGTACTTCAAACGTTGTGACGGTTGAAGATTGGTCAAGGTGATATCGCCGGCGTAATGATTCAACACGCGATGGTCCATGCGACGTCGCCACAAGTACGGCACATAGGCCCAGACAATCATGCTCGCGTAACCATAAGGAAGTTGCGGCGATTCATCAAAGTGGCGCAATGACTGATAACTGCGGGTGGGGTTGGCGTGGTGATCGGAATGCCGTTGCAGTTGAAACAGAAAGATATTGGTGACAATACGGTTACTGTTCCACGAGTGCCGCGGCGAGCAACGTTCATAACGACCGTTGGGCAACTTCTGGCGTTTAAGCCCGTAATGCTCGACGTAGTTAACTACTTCCAGCAACGAGAACCCGTAGATGCCCTGAATGATCAGGAAAGGAATCACAGCCGCGCCGAGCCAGGCAATCATCGCGCCCCACAACACCACGCTGTACATCCACGCGCCGAGTACGGCGTTTTTCCAGTGCAGTGCCGGCAGGCCGAGTTTGCGCAGGCGTTCGCGTTCCAGGTTCCAGGCCGACACCGCGCTGAACCACACCGAGCGCGGCAGGAACGCCCAGAAACTCTCACCCAGACGTGAGCTGGCCGGGTCTTCCGGTGTGGCCACGCGTACGTGATGGCCACGGTTGTGTTCGGTGTAGAAGTGCCCGTAGAAGGTCGGCGCCAGGGTGACCTTGGCCAGGAACACCTCCAGTGGCTTGGGCTTGTGCCCCAGCTCATGCGCGGTGTTGATTGCAATGCCGGTGGCGGCGCCGGTGGACAGCGCCATGCCCAGGTAGGTGAACCAGGTGATCTCACCGTGCAACTGGGTGCGCGCGGTAATAAACGCAGCGGTCTTCGCCAGCCAGCTCGACGGATCAAGGCTAGCCGTGGCGTTGAGCAGGCCGCCGCTGATGATCCAGTCGATGCCACCGGCGGCCAGCCAGCCGGTCACCACCACCGAGGTGAGCACGAACACCACGCCGGTGTAGACGATCCAGCGGTAGTAGCTTTGCGATTCAAGGTGGCTGACGGCGGATTCTGGCGGGTTGCTGACGTCTTCACCGAGCAGGCCGTCGATCAATGGGATCAAGCCGAAGATCACCAGCACGCCGACCCACCACAATTGCTGCACGCCCGTGGTAATGGCCAGGGCGCCGGAGAGCAATGGAGTCGCCAGAGGCATGATGCCCAGCCACCACAAATGACGTTTGCCGTCGGTCCAGACGGTAGAAGTGACCAGAGTCTGATTCATGGCAGCCTCCGGACGCGACGGCTTGGAGATGCGATAAAAGGCGTTTTTTTCATTATTTTATTCGCTCTTAGGCACTTCAAAAATTGTTTCAAATTACACATTGAAATAATTTTTTTAAATAAATAGCGCGGAATCGTTAGGTCGTCAACTAGTTTCTCGAAGGCTTTTTGACGTGACTGACCAGTCTGTTTTTCAGCCGTTTGGTCAGGTGTCTAAAGCAGGCATCGACGCCGTTGTACCGCGAGTCGGGTTAACACCATTATTTGCTCGCCAAGGCAAATGGCGGGTGCAGCACGGTGGCGCTTTGCGGTGGGCGAACGCGCTTGGCCACCTGCTCCACCAGCGCGGCCACGCGCTCTGTGGCGGTAATTGGCAGCATATGGCCGCGCCCCTCCACCACCTGCATCTTCAGCCCGGGCACTTTGCTGGCCAGGGCCTGTCCGTGCTTCTGGAAGTCCAGCACGTTGTCGCGCGCGCCATAGATCAGGCCGATTGGCAGGGTCAGTTGCGGGTAGCGCTTGACCATGTCCGGCAGGTGGTCGTTAACCGTATTGATCTCGGTGGAGGCCGCGTAGAAGTTGTCTGGACGCATCCCCAGCAGCCCGCCTCCTCGCGTGGCGAAGTCTGACGGCGCAGCGTCGGGGGCGAACACGCCCTTCACCACCGCGCCTCTGGTCAGCAGGCCGACGGGCACGGTCAGGGTGTGGGACATCCACCGTCGCAACCAGGCCGGGCGCACCGCCAGGGACAGGAACACCGGCGGCAACATACGTTGGGGATGCGTCAGCGGCGCCACCAGGATCAGCCCGGACACCGCGTGGGGATGGTCAAGCGCCAGCGCCAGCGAAATCGCCCCGCCGAGGGAATGCCCCAGCACCAGCGGTTTATCCAGGTCCAGCGTTTTGATGAAGGCCGCGATTTGCCGAGCCTGAGCCGGCAGGTCTGCAGCGGTACCGGTTTGCCGGGTCGAATAGCCCGAACCCGGGCGGTCCAGCGTGATCACGCGAAAACGCTCACGCAACTGGGCGGACAAGGCATAGGTCAGGTTGCGACTGCTGCCCATCAGCCCGTGAATCATCACCAGCGGCGGGCCTGCACCCTCCTCGACATAATGAAAGCGCTCGCCATCGACCTCGACGAAGCGCCCATTGATCGGAACAGCGGCTTCTATACGCCGCGTCATCCAGGCACTGAAGCCCCACAACAGCGCGCTCGCCACCCCTAACACACCCGCAGCGACAACCCATTCAACAGCCATAGCTCGGTCCTCTGCTTCCCTGCCGCTGGCGACCTGACCGGTATTGATCAAGGCCTCAGCCATCGTCCACACCCTGGACCTAAACTTCATGCATACCGTGCTCGTCCGTCGGACAAGTCGCACATGCGGAACAAGGTCCTAGCGTAGGCGAAATTTTCAGGTAGATTATTTAAAATCTTTTTTAAAATAATTAATTCATTTTTTCTTTGCAATGGTGTTCTATCTAAAAGACACAACAAAAACAGGAGCACATCGATGCCCACGAGGGACACGCCATGAATGCCCACAGCGATTCAATCGACATCGCCATCATCGGTTCCGGTTTTGCCGGCCTGTGCATGGCGATCAAACTCAAGGAAGCCGGGATCACCGACTTCTTTATCGCCGAGCAGGCCGAGACCCTCGGCGGCACCTGGCGGGACAACCATTACCCAGGCTGCGCCTGCGATGTGCAGTCCCATGTGTACTCGTTTTCGTTTGCGCCCAACCCAAACTGGACGCGGCAGTTCGCACCGCAGGCGGAGATCCGCGCCTACCTTGAACACTGCGCGCAGCGTTTCAAGCTGGCGCCCTACCTTCGCTTCGGCATGGGCCTTGAACGTGCGGTGTTCGATGAACAGCAGCAACGCTGGCAACTGAGCTTCAGCGACGGCCGCAAGGTCAGCGCGCGGGTGCTGGTGTCGGGCATGGGCGGGCTGTCACGCCCGGCGTTGCCGGATATTGCGGGGCTGGACAGCTTCAAGGGCAAGCGCTTCCACTCCCAGCAGTGGGACCACGCGTATTCATTGAAGGGCAAACGCGTGGCGGTGATCGGCACCGGCGCCAGTGCCATTCAGTTCGTCCCACAGATCGCGCCGCAGGTGGCGCATCTGGACCTGTTCCAGCGCACGCCGCCGTGGATCATGCCCAAGCCGGACCGCGAAATCTCCCGCGTCGAGCGCTGGGCCTTCAAGCACCTGCCCTTCACTCAACGCCTGGTGCGCGGCGCTTTCTACTGGGCGCTGGAAGGTCGTGTGGTGGGGTTTGCCCTGCACCCGAGGTTGATGAAAATGGTGCAGAAAATCGCCCTGCGCCACCTGCGCAAACAAGTGGCGCGCCCTTCCCTGCGCAAGACCCTCACCCCGGACTACACCATCGGCTGTAAGCGCGTGCTGATCTCCAATGACTATTACCCGGCGCTGTCGCGCAGCAATGTCGAGGTGGTCAGCGACAAGGTGCTGCGCATCGAAGCGGACGGCGTGGTCACGGCGGACGGCATCAAGCACCCGGCCGATTGCCTGATCTTCGGCACCGGTTTCCAGGCCACCGACCCGCTGCCCCGCGATTGCATCATCGGGCGCGACGGCATCGACCTGATGGATGCCTGGCGCGACGGCGCCCACGCGTACAAGGGCACCACCGTGCCGGGCTACCCCAACCTGTTTTTGATCGTCGGACCGAACACCGGCCTTGGGCATAACTCGATGATTCTGATGATCGAGGCCCAGGTCACTTACATCCTGGATGCCATTACGCAAATGCAGCGCCAGCGCATTGCCACGGTCGAGGTCAAACCCACGGTGGAGCTGGCCTATAACCAGCAGCTGCAAGCCCGGCTCAAGCGCACCATCTGGAACACCGGCGGCTGCCAGAGCTGGTACCTCGACCCGCGCACCGGCAAAAACACCACGTTGTGGCCCGGTTCAACCTGGCGTTTCAAACGTGATATCCGGCACTTCGCGCTCAAGGACTATGTCACCGAGCTGTTGCCCACCTCGACACCCCGCCCGGTTTCGGCGCCCCACTCCACCGCAGAAGGCAGCCTGTCATGAAGTCATTCAACGGCCGCGTGGCGGCAATCACTGGCGCGGCGTCCGGCATGGGTCGCGCATTGGCCCTGGCGCTGGCACGCGAAGGCTGCCACCTGGCGCTCGCGGACAAGAACAGCCAGGGTTTGGAACAGACCTTGGCGCTGATCAAGACCTCGACGCTGTCACCGGTGACGATCACCACCCACGTGCTGGATGTGTCCGATCGCCAGGCCATGCACGACTGGGCCGCACGCTGCGTGACCGACCACGGCCAGGTCAACCTGATTTTCAACAATGCCGGCGTGGCGCTGTCGAGCACCGTCGAAGGTGTGGACTACGCAGACCTGGAGTGGATCATTGGCATCAACTTCTGGGGCGTGGTGCACGGCACCAAGGCGTTTTTGCCGCACCTCAAAGCCAGCGGCGACGGACACGTGGTCAACACCTCCAGCGTGTTCGGCCTGTTTGCCCAGCCCGGCATGAGTGGCTACAACGCGAGCAAGTTTGCGGTGCGCGGCTTTACCGAATCGCTGCGCCAGGAACTCGATCTGCAACGCTGCGGGGTGTCCGCCACCTGTGTACACCCCGGCGGAATCCGTACGGATATCTGCCGCAGCAGCCGCATCGACGCGAACATGACCGGTTTTCTGATCCACAACGAGCAACAGGCCCGCGCCGACTTCGAAAAGCTCTTCATTACCGACGCCGACCAGGCCGCCAAGGTCATCCTGCAGGGCGTGCGCCACAACAAACGCCGCGTGCTGATCGGCCGCGACGCGTATTTCCTCGACCTGCTCGCCCGTTGCCTGCCCGCCGCTTATCAAGCCCTGGTGGTGTTTGCCAGCAAGCGCATGGCGCCCAAACAGCGCACGCCGGTGTTTGAAACCAACGACGAACCTCGTCTCTGAACAGGAGCACCCATGATGCTGCCCATCCGTCGCGATATCCGTTTTGCCTTGCCCGCCGAGCGCATCAAAAACTGGCATGAACAAGGCCCGTTCGTCACGCACTTCTTCAACGCACTGTCGCTGTTGTTTCCCCAGGGCGAACTGTTTTTCATGGACAGCGTGCGCCACTACCGCCAACGCATCGACGATCCGGAGTTGAAAAAGGAAATCCAGGGGTTCATCGGCCAGGAAGCCATGCACAGCCGCGAGCACGTGGCCTATAACGACCTGATGCAAGCTGCCGGCCTACCGGCGCACACACTGGACCGGCGCCTCAAATTCATGCTCGACCTGCAAAAGAAACACCTGCCACCATCGTTCAACCTGGCGGTGACCATCGCCCTCGAACACTACACGGCAATGCTCGCGGAAATTCTGCTCAGCGACCCCACGCGCTTTGGCGAGTCACTCAAGGGCTACCAACAAATGTGGTACTGGCACGCCCTCGAAGAAACCGAACACAAAGCCGTGGCGTTCGATGTGTGGAACACCGTGATCCAACCCGGGCCTGGGCGCTACCTGCTGCGCACCGGCACCATGCTGACCACCACGGTGTTCTTCTGGCTGGTAGTGCTGGATTTCCACCTGCGCCTGCTGATTGCCGACCGCAAGGCCGGAGGGCACGTGAAGGGCTTCTGGCGCATGCTCAAGTTTCTCTACGGGCCCAAGGGCGTGTTCCCGCGCATGCTGCGGCCATGGCTGCACTACTTCAAACCGGGCTTTCACCCCTGGGACCACGACAACCGCGCGCGGCTGGCGCAAATCGACAAGCTGGTCGAAGAAATCGAGCAGACGCAGCGTGAGTTCACCGCCACGCCAGCTTAAATCCGAGTGGCCGCACGCTCGCGCACAAAGCGCTCCAGCTGATCGGCGGGCAGCGCCTTGCTGAAATACCAGCCCTGAACAAACAGCTCGGTGCCGGTATTGAGGAAGGCCAGTTGCTCGGCGGTCTCCACGCCTTCGACCACCACCCCCAGGTTCAGCGCCTCGCAAAAACGCAGCATGCCGGTCAGCACACGGGCACCTTGGGGGTCGTGCTGGGCCACCACAAAGCTGCGGTCGATCTTGATGAAGTCCACCGGAAACTGGTGCAGATAGCTCAACGCGGAAAAGCCGGTGCCGAAGTCATCGATATAGACCTTGGCGCCCATCGCCTGCAATTTCTGGATCGTCTGGCGCGTGGCCGGAACATCGCGCACCAACGCATCTTCGGTGATCTCTACCGACACTTGCCCATGGGCCTGGGCAAGAATTTCCACCAGACGCTCGCCATAGGCAGCATTCGTCAGGGTGGCACTGGAAATATTGATGGTCATCGGCAGAGCAAAGCCGACTTTCTTCCAATGCTGGTACTGGCGCACGGCCTGGGAGGCTACCCAGACATCCACGTCAGGCATCAACCGCGCCTGCGCCAGCCACTGCAGAAACTCCCACGGCGAGTGCACCGTGCCCTGGCTGTCGCGGGCGCGCATCAGTGCTTCGCAGCCGGTGCATAACCCGGTGCGGGTGGAGACCTGAGGCTGGAATTCGAGGTAGAACTCATAATCGCTGATCTGCTGGATACGGCTCAGTTCGACGGCCTGGCGTGCCAGCGCCTTCTGGGACGCCAGCACCGGGTCCAGTTCCAGCAGCCGGCCCTTCTCCTCCAGGCCGCGAAAGGTCATGTCCAGCGACTTGAGGTACACCGTGCTGGCGTCGCTGGACTGACGATGAATTGCGCGCACATAAGGCGCATACACCAGCGTGCCGATGCCCAGCAGCGCCACCTGCAGCACCACGGCCGCCATGTCGCCGTGGGTACTGAGGTAGGCGTTGAGCAACACCGGTGCTGTAAACGGTACGCTGGCCACAGCCGGTGATACCCAGCCCAGGTGTACCGCCGTCAGCGCCAGCATGGCGTTGAATGCCGGCACCAGTAAAAACGGAACGAACAAGCGCGGATTGAGAATGATCGGCAAGCCGAACAGCAGCACTTCGCTGACATTAAATAGCGATAAAGGCAGACTGGCCATCGCCAGCAGGCGCATGGACTGGCTCCTGGAAAACAGCAGGATCGCCAGTAACAAGCTCAGTGCACCGCCCGACCCACCAATAAACGCGAAACACCCCAGCAGGCCACTGTTGAGCGCGTATTTGATCGGCTCACCTGCCCCCAGCGCAGCGCCATTGAGCAGCACAGCCTGGTCCAGCACATCGAACAGCGGCTGCAGGGCATACACGCCGTGGATGCCAAAAAACCACAGCAGGGAATTCATCAGGGTCACAAACAAGCCGCTGCCATACGGCGATTGCAGCGCATCGAGCACCTGCGGCCCTTGCAGCTGCGCCACGGAAGGTATCTGCAACAGCAACGACAACACCACCACCAACGACAGCGCAGTGATAGCCCCCGGCACCACCATGTTGATGGCGCCCCGCAGGTTATGGCCCACCAGGTCTTCGTTGACCAGACGCGTCCAGCGAAAGCGATGCAGCCAGGCCACTGCCGGTACATTCAGCAACGGCGAGGCGATGGCGATAAACAGTACAAACGTCGCCGACGCCCGCGGGTAATCGCGCAAGACGAACGTGGCGACCACCACATGCGCCAGGCACTGGAACGCCACCGGCAATTGCGGCAGGCGATACTGGATCGCCAGCATGTAACCAATGGAGGCGGCCACCAATAGCGGGATCACCGAGCTGATCTGGTTATGCAGCCCCGACAACAAGGCCACCACCTGCGGATCAAACCCCAGCACCCTGGCGCATTCAGAAAGAATCAGGAAACCGGCCGACACCAGCAAACACGGCAAAATCCACAACAGGCCTTCACGGATGGCGCGTAACGACTCCGTGCTGGCCAAGGCCGCAAGGCGCTGAGTGAGGAAAAGTTTGAACAGCGTTTTCGCCATGACCCGTCCCTCTGCCCATCGCCCTCTGCCGTGGTCGGCAGCCTCGATATCCCTTGCAACGCTACACGGCCAGAGACCGGGAGCGAAAGGCTTTTGCCGTGACACCAGCAATTATTCAGAATTAATTTAACCTCCCTGATCCTTGTCGGTCAGGGTGATTAAGCTCATCCTTTGCAGCTTAATTCTCGAACGGACTCGAGCCCAGGCCTTGCTCCGTCCGCTTTATACGACATCTAGGTGCCTGCCGATGCGACCCACCCTGCCGCTGACTTTTGTATTGCTGGTTTTTTCAAGCGTCGCCGTCTACGCCAGCGTTACAGATTTTCCTGACGCCCAGGCCAGTGATCCTGCTCGCCTCAAATGGATGGTCGGCGCCCCACCGCCACCGGACCGCACCGTGCGTTTTGACGATGGCAGCTATTTTCGCTTCCCGGCGATGCGCTGGAGCGTGGCGAACTTTCGCCAACTGATGCCCACGCTCAATGTTCCCCGTGGGCTCGGCGCGCCCTTGCCTCTGCCCCGGCAGCTCGACCCACGAATCGATGCGCTGCCCGTCGTGCCTACCGGCGCCAGCCAACCGCTGACGTGGCGCCAGGCACTGGATGCCACCTACACCGATGGCATCGTGGTATTGCACCGTGGGAACGTCGTGTACGAGCGCTACTTCGGCGTGTTGACGGACGATGGGCAACACGCGGCCATGTCCGTCACCAAATCGGTGATAGGCACACTGGGCGCGATGCTGGTGGCTGACGGCACCCTCGATGCGCGTAGGAAAATCGCCGACTATGTGCCCGAACTGGGCCAGTCCGCGTTTGGCAGCGCCACACTGCGCCAGGTCCTGGACATGACCACGGCCCTGGATTACAGCGAAGACTATGCCGACCCCAACGCGCACGTCTGGGCCCATGCACAGGCCGGCAATCCGCTGCCCAAACCCAAGGACTACACCGGGCCGCGGAGTTATTTCGAGTTTCTGCAGACGGTGCGGCAACGCGGTGAACACGGGCAGGCATTTGGCTACAAGACGGTGAATACCGACGTGCTTGGTTGGGTGATCGCACGCGTCACCGGGCGCAACGTCGCGCAACTGCTCAGCGAGCGCATCTGGAGCCGGCTGGGCAGTGAACAGGACGCCTATTTCACCGTGGACTCCATCGGCACACCGTTCGCCGGTGGCGGCTTGAACGCCGGGCTGCGGGACATGGCCCGTTTCGGTGAAATGCTGCGCAATGGCGGCCGCTTCAATGGCCAGCAGATCGTGCCTGAAAGCGTGGTCAAGGATATTCGCCAGGGCGGCGATAAAGAGGCTTTTGCCAAGGCAGGCTATAGTCAACTCAAAGGATGGAGTTATCGTGCCATGTGGTGGGTCAGTCATAACCCCGATGGCGCCTACATGGCCCGCGGCGTCCACGGCCAGAGTATCTACATCGACCCTGCGGCCGAGATGGTGATTGTGCGCTTTGCTTCCCATCCGGTTGCGGCCAATGCCGCGAACGACGGTGTCACCTTGCCGGCCTATGCGGCCCTGGCACGCTACCTGCTCGAAAACCCGGGCACCTGAGCAACATCCATCATCGGGCACCATGATCTGCGCCACGTCATGAGCCTCCCTCAAAATGTACTATCGGCGTGTTTTGGCTCCCGTAGGAAAAGGAGCCCGACATCAAGGAGAACTGTTCAAGATGCAATACAAGCTGTCCCACAACCTGCGTCCACTGATGTTCAACGCCCTGCTGTGGGTAGTGGGCGTCACCTTGCTGTTCATGGCCAGAAATGTGATCGAGCGCCTCACCGGGCCCGTCGAAGAAACCTGGCTGGACTTGGATCTGGCGGTGATGCTGGGTGCCTACGTGTTATTTTTCCTGCTTGAGCCGATACGAAATCGCCTAAGCCGCCGCTTACGCAAATACCTGCGCCGCTGAACCCCTCACCACAGGCCCGCTACCGGCGCCCGAGCCCCCAGGAGTTTTACCTTGTCCCAACCCGGCGATAACCACCAGCGCGCCCTAGACAGATTCTTGACCGAACATCCAGAGGTGGCCACGCAGCTGGACACCCTGAACCCGCTGGCTGCTCAGGCCAAGCGCGAAACCCTGGAGCAGTATCGCGCCGAACGCCTGCATGAAGCCTTCGAAGCCGAAGCTGAACGACAGAACCTGTTTGCCTGGGAGCTGACACTCAAGTTGACGGCCGATTCACCCGAGGCCTTCGAAGCCCAGCGCCTTGAAGTGCACAAGGAAGTTGCACAAATGGCCGGGTTGAGCTGGGCCGACTACTGCCAACTGCATGGCCTGGCCCATTGAGTATTGGGTTACAGCCACCCGCGTCGAGGCTGGTTGGCTATCGCTTCGCGTAACTCGGCGACGCTCAGCTGTCGGCGTTCAGGGTCAACCGCCAGGGCCGAGCGCAAGGCTGGCCAGCAGCGCTTGGGCAGTTGCCGAGGCCGAACCAAGGTGTGCATGGGCTGACGCCCATCCAGGCGTTGGCCATGGGCCAGCTCGTACACTACGCAGGCCACGCCATACAGGTCGGCGGCGGTGCTCAGCGCCCCGCCGGCGAGTAATTCCGGGGCAACGTACGCGGGTGTCCACGCGTTAAAACGGTCGCGATTCAAACTCGGCAACCCCGCCGCCCCCGGCACCTGCCCATGGCCCAGGCCGAAATCGAACAACCGCACACCTTCTTCGCTGACCATGACATTGGCAGGCTTGATATCGCCGTGCAGTACGTTTTGCTGATGGATGTAAACCAATGCATCCAAAAGCTGTAAGACCATCGGTTGCAGTTCTCGCCAGGGCAACCCAGTGGGGCACTCGGGCAGCAGCCGGTCCAGCGTGATGCCATGCATCAGTTCCATCGTGAAAAACGCGGCCTGGCTGGTTGTATCAACCTCGAACGAAAATGCCCGCACCACACCGTCGTGGCGCAGGCTGCGGGTCAGGGAAAACTCGCTGTACAGCAGCACATGCGCGTCCGGGCACTCAGACACAGTCTCGCCCAGCAGCTTGATTGCCACGCTGGAGCAGGACGCGCCAAATTGCTCGTGCAACAAGTCACGAGCGCGATAAACCACGCCCATCCCGCCCCTGCCCAACTCGCGTTCGAGGTGATAACGCCCGGCGAGTAGGCAGGGCGCCATTGATGTGTCATTCATGGCTGTACCACCACGGCGGTCAAATCATCCCGCGCGGGCCTGCGCAATACCGTCGCAAATAAACACTCCAGCACCTGCTGCGGCGTTCCCACGCTCAACGCAAGTCCCAGGTCTGCGTGACTGAGCGCCTGATACAACCCATCGCTGGCCAGCAGAAATACGTCCCCTGGCCGGGTGCTGAGTTCCAGCACCTCAAGCTGCAGCGGCGTTCGTGCACCGATGGCCCGGGTCAATGCCCTGGCCTCCGGGTGGGCTCGAGCTTGCGCCACACTCAATTGGCGCTCATCCATGAGGCGCTGCTGCAGTGAATGATCACGCGATAATTGGTAAAGCCTTTGTTCGCGCCACAGATAACATCGACTGTCCCCTGCCCACACACAGGCGGCGCGCCCCTGCTCGAGCAGCAATGCCACCACCGTACTGCCCATCGTGACATCGCCGCGCGCGTCAGACCGGTTACCCGCCTTCGCCAACTGTTGGCTGACCTGTTGCAAACGTTGCCGAGCCGCGTTGACGCGCTGATTAAGGTCACCTGTGGCAGACAATGAAGCGAGACTGCGGATCACCCATTGGCTAGCCACATCACCGCCCTGGTGACCGCCCATGCCATCCGCCACGGCCCAACAGCCATGTCGCGAACCGTCCAGGAACGCATCTTCGTTACGCGGCCGGGCCTGCCCCTGCTGTGTGCGCCCGGCACTGCGCCACTCAATAGGCTGGTTGCTCACAGTTGCTCAGGCAGGCGGAAAGTGCGCCACGCCTCCATGTCAAACGGGCTGGGCGTACGCTGACTGGTCAGCAAGTAATTGGCCCGCAGCCCGGCAAGGTCGGCCTTGAATATCAGCGCATGCCTGCCGGTCGCCGGCTCTCGCTGCATCAAGTCAAAAAACCTGAACAACGACCAGGCGCCGGTATCTTTCTCGATACCCAGGGGGCGTTGCTCCGTGCCCCGTTCCAATACCAGGCTGCTGCGACCGTTGTCGGCCTCCATCGGCCAGTCAAACACCATGGGCACGATGGGACCATGGCGGTATTCCAGCTGCTTATCGCCAAAGCGCAGGGTCGCCCGACTGACCGACTGATCCAGGCTGTAGGGCGCCACGGTAAATCGAACCGACACCTCACCCTGTGGCTCAGTGAAAAACACCTGGCGGATAACCTCGGCTTTCGTCAGTTGATCCAGCACCGAACGCGAAACCGGCAAGCCATTGCCATCCAGACCACGCAACCTGTAACGGTTGCCGTCAACGCTGACGAAAGGCCGCAGGTAGTTTTCATAAAAGCGCGCCATGACGCCCTGGGGTTTGAAGAACTCTTGAAAATCATTAAGGGCAACATCGCTGCTCGCATGAGCATCGAACGGGTAACGCTGGCGGATCGCCTTGGCATACAGTCCATACACTTCACTGTGATAGCGCTGATTGACGTGCGCATAGGCCCCGTCCAACAGGTGCCGCCAGCTGTTGTCAGCCATCCCTTCAAACCAGCCTGCGAGCGGCAGCGGTAACCGTGCAGCGGCGTCACGCAGAGTGCCGAGCACATCCTGCTGCCCTTCCATTCGCCGCTTTACCCGTTGAAAAGCTGCCTGCTCGGGCGAGCTCTCGCGGTTGAGCGCAGCCAGTTGCAGGTGCAGCTCGTCGAGCAGGCGCAATGCCTGCGTCAACTCGACGCCCGGGTTGTGCTGCTCGTCGAGCAACTGGTGCAGTGGCTCAAAGCGTCGTTGCAACGCTCGCCGGGCAGAGTCTGGAAGGACCGCTTTCGCCCCTTCAGCCACGGCCGTCTGAGCGATTACCCCCAACGCTCCCGTCTGAACGGGTACGTTGGCCAAAGCGTCATGACCGGGCAGCAAACGCGTGTTTTCTCGCAACAGCAGCAACAATTGCATCAGCGGCGACTGCGCAGACGTCAAGCCCGCGAGCTGTTCGGCATCCTGCCTCAAACTGTCACTGTGTTGCAGGCTGACGCGGCCAAGGGCGGCACTCCAGGTATCGGCATATTCGCTGAAATAGCGCTGCTGCAGCTCAATCATCAGCCGCCGCAAGTCCATGGCACTGAGGTCGGCGCCCTCCCCCAATACCCAGTTGTCCTGCGCGATGGCATTCACCAGCCGCGGCCCCTGTGCCTCGAAGTACTGCCAATACCTTTTGGTGTAAAACCCGGGAATAGGCGGATCAATACCCGCGAATACCCTGCCCTCGGCAAGCCGCAAAGGCTCGAGGTTGCGTGATTGCTCGCGCAACACCCGGTAAACCACATCTGCCAGGGACTCACCCCGCAACTCTTCGCGAGCCTTCGCCACGAGGGCTTCATCGAGCGACGCAGTGAACGGTTGCTCAAGCAGCCGCGCCAAGTGTTCATTCAGGCGTTTGTGCAGCGACGCATCACCTGGATAACGCGCAGACCAATGGTCTGCCATGTGCTGCGCCAACCACCCGGTATCCCGGCGCTCGCGCAGATTGAGCATCAGGTAGGCGCGCAGGTTTTCCAGCAGTCGCTCACGATTGCCAAGGCTGGTGCGTACTTGCTCCTCAAGCACTATCGTTAGCCGGTCCAGCAACAGCTGCTGCACGGCCAGCTGATACGCGTGGGTCAAGGGTGGACGGCTCAATTCACCCTGATAAAGGCCGGCGCGCTCAACAAACCGCGCGTCTTCTGTTGCAGGGAAAACCTGCGTTGCCGCCCAGCGGGCATCCAACAGCGCCAGCAGTGTGAGGGTGTCGTCAGCACTCTGCGCAGCGGGTGCGGGTTGCATCGCCAGTGCAGCCACTTGCGCCAGGCGCTGCTGATTGACGGTGTAGCTGTGCGTCCACAGCCAGCCTGCGCTCCCGAGAACCAGCACAACGGCCATGGCCAGTAATCCCTGGCGCAAATGGATGCGCCGTTGCTCCGGGGTCTGCAGACCGGCGAGGTCTGCCTCGGCAAAGATCACCCGACTGAACAGGCCCTGCACGAAATGACTGTGCCTGTCGCCGACGCAGGTCAGATAGAAACCCCGCAACCCGCTGATGCGCTGATAACGATGCGCGGAAAAAGCCGACTCCACGAACAGGCACAACCGCTCGCCGAGTTGGGCCGCCTGCTGGGGGAAGTCGAGCATAGGGCCACGGCGCTCGACATTGCGCTCCTGATGCAATCGTGTGATCAGTTCACCGCTTAAACGCTGTAGCAGCTCGTCGAACGCACGGCGCACCTGTGCGATGTCAACGCCGCCCTTGCCAACATCGAGTGGCTGGCCAAGCACGCTTTCTGCCTCTTCTCCCTGAGGCGCATCAAAGAACTCGGCAAACCCCGGCACGCGGTCAGACTGGGTCAACACCAGATAGATGGGAACGTCCACGTGCAACGTTTGCTGAACCTCCTGCAGGCGTGAGTGCACTTGGCGAGCCTGCAGGTCCAAATCATGCTCATTACGGCCCAACAATGTTTCAACCGACAAGGCCACCACCACGCCATTAAGCGGGCGCACTCGGCGCCGCTGCCTGAGCAGACGCAACAGCATTGACCAGCCGGCGGCGTCTAGCGTGCTGTCAGGTTGCGTCAGGTAACGACCGGGGGTATCGATAAGTACGCCTTCGCCAGCGAAATGCCATTCAGCATGAGCCGTGCCTGCCACCGCCATCGCGTCTACGCGATCAAATGGCAGCTGTAAGCCCGCCGCCGCCAACAGCCGCGTCTTGCCACTGCCCGGCTCGCCGATCAACAGGTACCAGGGCAAGTTATTACGCCATCGCTGATTGTGCCCTGCGTACCGCGGCGAGGTTTTCAAGCGGTGGACGGCCTCTTTGAAGCGACCGCGTACCTGTCGCTGTTCGTCCTCAATCCATCCCAGTTGCTCATGGCGTGCCAGGCGTTCAGATCTCTTGAGCTCAGCTGCCCGGCGTATGCCGGCAAGGACCATCGCCAGCCCCCACAGCAGAAACAACACGCTGATAGTGACCAGGCGAGCACTCGCGCCTTGCCAGAAGCGGTGATCATCCACGGCCAGCAGCGGACCGAAACACCACACCAACACCGCGCAGGAAAGTACCAGCAACAAGCTCCAGACCCAAATCGTGCCCAGCACGGTGCGCGCGCTCTTGAAGAATGCGTTCATTCATTGCTCCCAGCGTTTACAAGGGCGTCTGAGTCAGTTCCGACGCCGAAAATTGAAAGGGTGGCAGCGCCCGCGTGGCTTCTTCACCCAGCCGCCAGGCAAATCCTGTGTACATCGCCAACAAACAGGCCAGGGTAAAGACTGCGACCCAAGTCACCGGGATGACGGGTAATCGTTTACGTCGCGCACGCCCTGCTCGCGTGGGCTGCAAAGGCGCCGACAGTGGCTCGCCTCGCACGTGCCTGATCTGTCGGTACAAGGCATCGCGCACGGCTTCAAGTTGGCTGACACCTCGCTCCATGATTCGGTATTTGCCTTCGAACCCGATGGAGAGGCACAGGTACATCAGCTCCAGCATCGCCAGGTGCTTGACCGGGTCGCGGGACAGCCGCTCCAACAGTTGGAAGACCTTCTCCCCACCGAAGGTTTCGTTGTGAAAGCGGCTCAGCAGGCTCATCTTCGACCAGTCACTGCGGCTGCCCCACGCCGTGGTCACCACGGCTTCATCGACGACGCTGCACAACACATAACGTGCCGACATCACCTGGCTGCTCTCGACACCACTGTGCAAGGCGCGGGCTTCAAACTGAGTGATCGCCAATACCATCCTGTCGTTGACCGTGCCCAAGCTTTCGCGGCCAGAGGCGCTCTTGAGCTGAACCACTTGCGACAACAACGCCCATGCGGCCTCAACGAGAGGGTTGAACCCCATCTTGAAGCGCGGGGTTCCTCGCTCATGGGCGGCGTAGATCATTCGATCTTCCAACTGCTCAAAGCGCGGCGGCGCAGGGAAATCCGTTATCGGGCCGTTTCCCGGCCCACGGCCCTGATGGTCGAGCAAAACAGTCTTTTCATCCTGCAGGTATTCACTGTCCATTGTGTTCAGTTCCTGATGGCCCAGAAGTTGAGTTCGAGCGCTGTAAATTCACCGCCTACATGGAAGGCGAAACCACCCGACTGCTCCAGCTGCGTGATGTCGCGGGCACTCAGATCCAGCATGAAATAGGTTTTGCCGGCATGAAACGGAATCTGCCGTGGCGCCACAGGCAATGGCTTGACCTTGATTCCCGCCAAGTGCAAGTTGACCAGCTCGCGTATGCGCTCCACCGGCCCGACCTTCAAATGCGAAGGCAGGCGATGGCGCAATTCCTCCGAATCACACTGAGCAGTGGCCGCCAGAATAAACGTCGCAGTGCCGAGCAATTTCAGGTCGCTCACCGGGCATACCAACACCCCGTATTGGCGTTGCTGCAGCGTCAACTCGATGGCGTGTTGCTCAAGCACCATTGACAGCACGCCACGCACGCCCTCCATCAACCCGCGAAAACTTTCTCCCTGGTCGTCATGTCGATAACGCACATCCAGGTGCGCACGTTTGCTGTCGTTGGCGAACGTAGATAACTCACCGAACAGCGACAGTAATGCCAGGAACAAAGCTTGCGGGCGCACGTGGGTCTGGCTCAGCCAGTGACGCAATTCCAACTCGGTGCGATTGATCAATTGCAGCATCAGAAAGTCGCCGATTTCCGTGCCTGCGGCGGTGCCTTCACCCCGAATACGTGCTGCAATGGCATCCCCGCGACTGGAGAGCAGGCTGATCACTTCCTTGAGGCACGACGGCAAGTACCCGTGGCCCTGCAGAAAAATGAAGGAGGGAATGAAGTCGGTATCCAGGCTCACGCCGCCTTCATCGGTCGACTCCAGCACCTGGGCAATCTTGAGTTCGACGAAACTCTGCTCGCTCGGAGGGTCGCCCAGCAACAGACGCAGGTCAGGACGCGCGCAACTGATGTGACACCGGGAGTCGACACCGGCATTCGAATCCCCCACCTCGATGTCACACGCCAGATAGCGAGCCAGGACGTCGGTCTGCTGCTGGCGGCGAACCTCGGTCTGATTGCCGGTATCCAGCGGCAGCGCGAGATAAATCGCCTGTTTGCCGGCGTTGGCGGGCACCTGCAAGACCAGCGGTTCCATCGTCCCGCCCAACTCGAACAGACTACCGTCCGGCAATACGCCACTGGCCTGGTTGACCACCACCTTGCCGAAATTGAGGTATTGCAAATCGACTTCCAGCGTCAGAAACCCCCACGCATCAGCCCCCAGCAAGCGCGTCCGATTGAGCTGCTGGTGGTAATAGCGATCGTTGTGCTGCAGATGCTGCGGCCGTAACAGCATGCCTTCCTGCCAGATGACTTTATGAACCTGCATATCACTCGGACTCCTGGCCATGCATGGACGAAGAAACGCGGATACCCGTCTGGTCCAGCACAAGATCGGCACGCGTTAACTGCTGCGGAGTAATGGGCACGACCCACCGCCATTGAACATGGGGCAGATCTCGATACGCCGCCAGCACGCCCAAGAAGCGCGTGCCTGGTTCGAGCCCGAGCTTGAGCGCCAGCCGCTCACCCGGGCGCAGTTCAAGTTCCTCACTGCGCAGCCAGTCCTTGGGCAGCGATTGCTCGGCATTGCTGTACAGACTGAAGAAGTCGGCATTCTCAAATGCCACGGCGTGCCGCAACTCGATCAAGTGCACTACTACCGGAGATGGCCTGCCGTGAAGGTCGGGGTTGACTTGCTCACTGGCGGCCAGCGCCATGTCCAGCTTGGTCAAGGTAGAAAACGGCGACACGCTGCTGCAGCCGGCCAACAGGCCGAGCAAAAGCAGCGTGGTTGCAAGCGCGGCTCGAGACATAATGTTCATCCTGGATAATCGACGTGCAAGGTTGAGATCAAGCGAACCTGCTCTTCGTAAGCCTTGGCGAAGTCACTGCCTGGCAGACGATCGGTGAACTGCTCATCCTCGAGCAAACGCTGGTAGTGACGCTGATAAGCCCGCCAATACCCTCCGTCGGTGAAAAGTCGGCGCCGTTGCCCCTGGTATTCGAAGCATGTCAGCAGATGACCCGGGGCAAAGGCGCTGCGCGTAGTGCGCAGTGCATTGCGGCAGGCCGCCAGCAACGCAACCTGATGAACTTGCATATCCCGGTGGGCCTGGGTGATGGCGTGTTCGGCCGGCAACTGGCCAAGATCCTCCGTGCCTAGCAGCATCGCCATTACAGCGTCGGTTTCGACGCTGTCTCTAAGAGGGCTCCGGCGCCTTTGCAGCGTCTCGAAAAGCGGCAGACTCATCTCGTTTTTGAGCTCTTCACAAGTCCGCAGACTTTGTTGCAGCCCCTCTACCTCCATACGCAGCAGGCGCGCTGCTCTGATCGCCAACGCCTCGCGACCCGTCGCATCAAGGGTTTCCAGGCTAATACCCAGTGCTGTCGCAAACTGCTCCCAAAAAACGTCGCTGCCTGCTGCAGGCATCGCATCGGAGCGAATCGAGACGGCTTCCTGAGCGGGTACAGCTCGCCGGGGTAACGCCAGATGATCCCTGTTGGTTACCCGATCGTCGGCCCACGGACCCGAGGTGTCGCCCCCATCTGCCAATGCCTCCAGGTCCTGCGACGTGGTCTGACGCTGCTGCTCGACATCGAGCGCTTGAATAGGGTCCAACGCCAGGTATGCATCATCGGGAATCAGTCCTGTGTTGGCGTCCCATTGCTCACCGCAAGGCTGCATCGACGCCACAAGTTTCGCCTGAATCAACAAGGTTCCCAGTTGAAAAACGTCGCCGTCACTGATCAATCGCGCCTGCCCCTTGCGCAGACGTTCGGCGCTGCCGGCTACGCCGATACCGTTGCTGCTGATATCCGTCAACAGGTATTGGCCCTCACGATAGGCGACCAAACCATGGTGACTGGAGAGCAGACGGCTGGCGTCCGGAATCACCCAGTCACACCCGGCACCACGACCGATCACGCCGCCTGCAGCGGAAAAAAGCCTGCGCGCCGTGGGTGCACGGCTTCCGTCCTCGGTACCCAAAAGCTCAAGCATAAGTTGCATGATCAGCCTCTCCCCTTTCACTGGCCACGAGTGATCGCCCTGGGCTCACCCAGCGGGCGGTAATCAGCGTCGTCAAACACGTAATTGGCGCTGCAGCCACTCAGCAGACACAACACAAGCACAACGGCTTGCCACGGACGATCAGGCATCAGGTTTCTCCTACTGAGATAAGGTTGCCCAGCTCGATTCGGCACAGGCGTCGGTCAGGCAGGGCAATGCAGAAAAGCAACATTCAGCCCTCGCCTCTGGCATCGTCGAAAGGAATGTTCAGGCGCGCGAGACGATAGAGCAGCGTGCGCCGAGCAACTCCCAGTTCACGGGCAGTGCGGGTTCGATTGCCCCGGTTCTTGTGCAGGCAATCAATCAGAAATACGCGTTCCACCCGCTCCATGCGCTGGCGTAGCGTCACATCAACGGCGTCGGTTGCATCCGAGGCCAGTGGTAACGACAAATGCGCCGACAGAATCACACCGTCGTCACACAGCAGCACTGCGCGCTCCACCAGACACTTGAGCTCGCGGACATTGCCGGGAAAGCCGTGGCTCGACAGTTGATCGAGGGCCGTATTGGACCAGTCGACAGGCGCCCGACCCAGCGCGGCACACGCCTTGTCGGCAAAGTGCCGCGCCAGCTGCAACACATCGCCATCGCGTTCACGCAAGGCAGGCAATTGAATGGGGAACTGTGCAATCCGGTAATAGAGGTCTTCACGAAAACTGCCTTGCGCCACCATCGCAGCGAGGTCGCGGTGGGTCGCGGCGATGATGCGCACGTCAACCTTGTGCGCGACGCTGGCGCCCAACGGGCGGATCTCGCCCTCCTGCAATACCCGCAGCAACTTGGCCTGCAATGACAGCGGCATGTCGCCGATTTCATCCAGCAGCAAGGTACCGCCATGCGCGGCGTCGAACAGCCCCGCATAGTTGCGCTCGGCACCGGTGAATGCACCTTTGCGGTAGCCAAACAGTTCGCTTTCGAGCAAACCTTCTGGAAACGCAGCGCAATTTTGCACCACGAAAGGCTGCGCACTGCGTGGCCCGGCCGTGTGAATCGCCCGCGCCACGACCTCTTTACCGGTGCCGGTCTCGCCACGCAACAGCACCGTATAAGAGGTCTGCAGGACTTTGCCGATCAGGTGGCAAGTTTCTTCCATCGCGGTGCTGTTGCCGATCAAGCCATAGGCCCCCGCGGTCGACCCACCGCGCGATGAACGGCTAATGACTGACGCAGGTTGCATGCGACGCAACATAAGCAGTTGGTTCACGGCGAAACCGCCAAGTTGCCCCAGCGAGGGCGCGTAACCCATCAGTGGCGTCGCCCGCCAGCTCGCGCACAGGAGTACACCTGTGACCGCATTGGTGCGGTTGAACAGCGGAACACACAACAGCGCCCGCCAAGGTGCCTGCGTCGCTGGTAAAAAGCCGCTGTCATAGAGGCTGCTTCCCACGTCATCGAGGCCCAGGCAACAACGCTTTCTCAGGACGTAGTGCAACAGCTGCTGGTTTTGCACCACCGGACGTGAAGTCGGTTCGCCGCCCGGCAGCGCCTCAGACAAATGTTGAGCAATAAGCTCGAATTGGTCGGTCACTTCATCAACCAGATACAGCTGAGCGAGCTCACAGTGGCTCAGGTGCGCAGCGCTCACAGCACATAGGCCTGGCAACGTCGTCGGATCATTTTCCTGGCTCACGCGGATGAAGCCGTCCAGCAAGGCTGCGGCATACACCAGCGGTTCGGCCACTTGGGTGAACAGATCGTTCGTCATTGGCCGAACTCACAGCTTGGCAGGCCATTGGCATTCAACCCTGCATGCACCCACGACAATGCTTCATCCGTGGCCATGGCACTCAGAACGCGATCAACCATTTGCGGCAGCAAGTAGCGCTCGATCCATTGATCGATGTACCGCGCACCACTGTCACGGTTGGCGCAGCGCTCGGCCATGTGCGCGATCAACTCAGGTGAACACGTCAGGGCCAACTTGCGCCGATGCAATCGCTCACCGAGGCGCGCCAGTTTGAGCCTTACCACCTCATGCAGGACTGGACCGGCAATCGGGTAATACGGCACGACACGCATCCGGGCCAACAGCGCCGGTTTGAAGTGGCTACGTAACACGGGCTGTATAGCATCCTGCAACACCTGGGCCTCAGGCCGCCGACCGGTTTCACAGAGCGCGTTGATGCAGTCGCTGCCAAGGTTGGAAGTCATCAGGATCAGCGTGTTGCGAAAATCTATTTCTCTGCCTTCGCCATCGTTGGCGCGGCCCTTGTCAAAGACCTGGTAAAACAGGTTCAACACCTCGGGGTCGGCTTTCTCGACCTCGTCGAGCAGTACCACTGAATAAGGCCGTTGGCGCACAGCCTCGGTCAGAACTCCACCTTCGCCATAACCGACGTACCCCGGCGGCGCACCGATCAAACGGGACAGTGCGTGCTTCTCCTGGTATTCCGACATATTGATGGTGGTTACGAATCGCTCACCGCCATACAAAAGCTGCGCCAATGCCAATGCTGTTTCGGTTTTGCCGACGCCACTGGGGCCCACCAGCAGAAACACACCCACCGGCGCATCCGCGTTGTTCAGGCCCGCAGCAACCGCTCGCAAGGCACGATCAAGCACCTGCACGGCATGCTCCTGCCCCAGGATGCGCGTGCGCAGGGCAGCGGCAAGACTCAATACCTTTGCGTTGGGCTCAAGCGCCAACTGCTCAACCGGAATTCCGGTCCAGGCACTGACGACCTCGGCGATCAAACGCGGGCACACCTCAAGTTTGTCCGATGACTGGCCAGCCTGTTGAATCCGCTGCTGCTCCAATACCTGACATTCCTGCTCGATGGCGTCCAAGCGTCGGCTCAGCGCTTGCAGTGCTTGAGCGTCCACCGGCAGCCCCGCCTCGGCGTCCCGGCTTAACGCCTCATGTTGCCGCCTGCCTTCAGCCCTTTCCGTGTGCAGGTTCTGCAGCGCCCCCGGGGGCATTGCCTGACGCGTGCGCACTCGTGCGCAGGCGGTGTCCAGCACATCCACGGCCTTGTCCGGCAGCTGGCGGCCCGCCAGATAACGAGCGCTCAGGTGTGCCGCCGCTACGACGGCATCATCGCGGACGTAGACACCATGGCTTGCCTCATAAACCGGAACCAGGCCGCGCAGGATCGACACGGCTTCCTCGACGCTCGGCTCACCGACCAGCACTGGCTGGAAACGTCGCGCCAACGCCGGGTCTTTCTCGATGTATTGCTTGTATTCCGACCAGGTGGTGGCCGCAATCGTGCGCAGAGCGCCTCGAGCCAACGCAGGCTTAAGCAGATTGGCCGCGTCAGTACCGCCTGCCGGGCCTCCCGCGCCGACCAGCGTATGGGCTTCGTCGATAAACAGGATCACGGCCTGCGGCGAGGCGTTGACTTCATCAATCACGCCTTTAAGCCGTCGCTCGAACTCGCCCTTGAGGCTGGCACCCGCTTGCAGGAGCCCCATGTCCAGGGTCAGTACGCGAACCGCCTTGAGGGCATCGGGCACCTGCGCAGCGACAATTTTCAGCGCAAGGCCTTCGACAATTGCGGTTTTTCCTACCCCGGCCTCCCCGACCAGGATCGGGTTGTTCTTGCGGCGTCGCACAAGGATGTCGATCAGTTGCCGAATTTCCCCGTCGCGACACAGCACCGGATCAATCAGGCCTTCACGTGCCTGGCCTGTGAGGTCATGGGTAAAACGCTGCAACAACGATTCTGTCGCCAACGGCTCGGCCTCAGGTGCCTGGCTCGCGAGAAAATCCCGTAAACGCTCTGCATCCAGGCGGGCCAACACGGCCTGATAGCCAGCACCGGCGTACTCCAGCGGATGACGCAACAGCGCCAGCAGCAGGGCGCCCTCATCCACAGAGCGTTGCCCCAGCTCGAGATGGGCAACCATCAACGCTTGTTGCAACCAATGCACCAGCGCCTGAGAGAAGACCGGATTGCGGGTTGCGCTTTGCTCACTTCTTGGCTGCAACGTTGCTTGCAGCGCGCTCATCGGCACGTCAGCGTCGGCCAAGGCCTTGGCCAGCAGCCCGCCGGGCTGCTCAAGCAAGGCAAGCAGCAAGTCTTCGACGAGCACTTCACGGCCACCGCGGGTTACACAGCGTTCCGAAGAGCGCTCCAGGTCGCGACGTACCGGGGGTGTCAGCGTACGTATAAGCTGTTGCAGGTCCACATTGATCATAATCATCCGTCCCTAATGAAAGTTGCCAGCAAACGTGACCACGCCATCGGCTTGCTCATGGTCCAACCAACTGGTCCAGCCCAGGCGACAGACATTGCGCGCACCGATATGCAGGGCTCTGATTTCACCGGCGGCAAGCACCAGGCGCAGGTCGTACTCCAACGGGTCTCGCATGGTTAAACGCACCAGTGAACACAGGGGCTGGTAGCCCTTCCCCGTGGGCAAGAACGCGTGAAACTGCTGCCAGCTCAGCGCCAGGACATGCACCCTGAACTTTGCGCTGCGGTCGCTGACCTGATGCCCCAGCACCAGGTTTTCACCGAGATCGCAGCGGGTGATACCGAGGCAATTACGCTGAAAATCGGCAACCTCCACGCGGCGCTCAACCCATTGTTCGATGAACACCGGGGCATGCTTGAAGTAGTAGCGCAGTACGGCTTCGATCAAGGCGGCAGAATGCACGCGCATACTCAACAGCCCCAGGTAAGGCAACAGGCGTTTGCAGTCCAATTGCGCGCTACCTCGTATCGCGTTGCCGCCCAAGCCGATCAGCGCAAACATCTGCTCCGAAAACGCATCGCTCGCGCCAGTCTGGAAACACGCTCGATAGCGATATTTACGCCAGATCGGCCACATCAGCCGATGCAGTCGGTGGTGGAATATGTCGAGGAAGTCGCGAGTGGGGTTGCCACCGGACAGCTCGGCAAACGCCTGCTCTGCATAAAACGCTGGCAGCGGCGACCCGGCTCCGACCAAACCCAATATGTTGAGCCGCAGGCGAGCGCGTAATTGCCCGTGCTCCATAAAGAACGCCACGCGATCGATATCGTGGCCGGCAAACCCCAGACCTGGATTGGCCTGAAATTCCAACAGGTCGTACAGCGCGTCTTCGTCCATCAGCGGATGAGCTTCGCGCAATCGCTCAATCACCTGCTCAATTGCCTGGAACAGTGTGTACTCACGAATGCCGCAACAGAGCGCATTCAAAGCAGGGGCTGTTGCCCCATGCGGGATGGCCATAGGTACACGTCTCCTTGTGTGCTGATGACTCGTAACTCGTGATAAGAGTTGAGGCTGGCGTAGAGCGCAAAGAACTCATTGAGGACCGATGCGAACACAAACAGATCGCCCTGACCGAGAAACCCCTGGAGGTCGACTGTCAATTCCACACGTAGGCCGCGAATGGGTAACCCACGGTGCAGTCGGTCAACCGGCTCATGGCGAATGGACTGCAGCGCACCGAGTCTTGTCTGACTGACCTTTTGCGCCTGCCGATCGTGATAGCGCGGCAGGTCATAGGTTTCGAGAATCACCTTCAAGGCGTTGATATCGGTCAACGACAGATAGTTGAGCGACATATTGCTGATCAGCTTCCACAGGAAATCCTGGTCCAGCGGCGGCGCGAAGCTCGCCGTCGGCGCCGTGATGTTTCGAAACGTCAGTGATTCCGGTGCCTGCTCGCAGGGTTGGTTGATGTCGCCTGGTTGCAATTGCCGAGGCAGGTTGCAGTTGGTGCACGTCATTTCGATCGACAACGTTTCCTGGCCTTTACCTTCGCGACTGCCAAACCCCATCCAGGTGTCGAGCCCCCCATGCTGCGGCGAAGAGCGCTGGCGAATGCTGTAGCTGGCCGGCGCTGTAGACCGATCAACGTCCCAGTCATGCTCAAAGGATTCGAACGGCACATAGGCCTGGTAACCCAACCCGCCAGGGCGCCAGCCAGTGACACTGTCGACGGAAAACACAGCGGCATTGCCCGGGGTATATTCCCCCGGCACCAGAAGGTACTCGTCCTCTTTTCCATTCAGGCGAATGGGGACGGCATCATGTTTGAACAAGTTGGCAATGGGCGTGCAATACAACTTCACGTTGTCCAGCGTGGGCTGTGGCAGTTCGTGTCCGTGTGTGCGCAGTTCGAAGCGCAGCACCATGCCGCGGGCCTGGCCGAGCCGCTCAGGAGCAAGTGTATGCAGGACACTCAGCCCCTCGATATCGACAAACAGGTACTTCTCGGGAAAGGCGAAATACTCCTGCAGATGGCGGTAACCGCGAAAGGTATTTTCTGGATACGGTATCAACGCCTCGTCTTGCGAAAACCCCACCGGCTTGACTTGGTTGGCGCCCAGTCGCAGCGTCATGGGTTGCCCATCGTTACCCGTGACCGGCAACCCTTCGCCATCCAACAACAGCAAGTGGATGCCCTCCAGACGTCGCAGCAAACTGAGATAGAGCCCCTGGCTTATATAGCGGTCACCCGACAGGTGCAGTCGCAGTGAGTCAAAGGTTAACTGGCTGAAATTACCCTCGACACTCATGTCCACATGCAAATCCAACCATGCCCCGTCACCCTGGCACTTGTAGTCCAGACTTGTGAGTTGCAGTGGCATGACATCCGTGGTGTAGCACGTCCTGAAGCGACACCGCTCACCTTGGATCAGAACACTTTCTACCGCCGTATCACGGGCAACCCGAACGGCGGGGCCAGCACGGCTCAACGGGTCAAATTGCAGGATGCTGAAGGCGGGTATTGGCCGCATGTAATTGGGCCACAGCAAATGCATCAAGGAATGCGTCAGCTCAGGCAGCTCGTCGTCGAGCTTCTGGCGCAGGCGACCGGTCAGGAACGCAAACCCCTCCAGCAATCGCTCAACATCCGGGTCCTGGCCGCTTTCAGCCAGAAACGGCGCCAGTGCGGGATTACGCTCGGCGAAACGCCGCCCGAGTTGCCGCAGGGCGCTGAGCTCGCTTTGGAAGTAACGGTTAAAGCCCATCGGCGCAGACCTCAACCCGCCCGCCATCCACCAGGCGCGCATGGAACACAACGGGCTGTGTAATACCGTTAACGATCAGCGCAGCTTCGATCGCGAACGCCAGGGCCAGAGGATCAGTAGCACGCGGCAGCACTTTGACTTGTACATTTGCCAGTCGCGGTTCGTAGGCACGGATGAATCGCTCGATCAAGGCGCGTGAGCGGATCAAGGACTCGTGCAGACTAAGCCGCATGTCATTGAGATCGGGCAAACCATAGTCGGGAAGTGTCTGAACACTGCCTGCCCGGGTGCTGAGCATTTTCCCCAGGTGTGCGGCGACGGACGCCACACTGCACCGCTGGGTTGATGCATCGCCTTCGAGGCGTTCGAAAAGGCTTACGTTAGGGGGCATCCGCCGGCTTCTGCTCATTCTTTATCGAGCTTGCCGACCAGGGACAACGTGAAGTCAGCCCCCATGTACTTGAAATGAGGGCGCACGCTCAGGTTGACCCGATACCAGCCCGGCTCTCCGTCGACATCACTGACAACAATGCGGGCTGCCCGCAATGGCCGGCGACCGCGCACTTCGGCACTGGGGTTTTCCTGATCGGCCACGTATTGGCGAATCCACTTGTTGAGTTCCAGCTCCAGGTCCGTGCGTTCTTTCCAGGAGCCCAGTTGCTCGCGCTGCAAGACCTTGAGGTAGTGCGCCAGACGGTTGACCACCATCATGTAGGGCAACTGGGTGCCGAGCCGGTAATTAAGTTCGGCTGCCTTGCCCTCTTCACTGATGCCGAAGGTTTTGGGTTTCTGGACGGAGCTGGCCGAAAAGAACGCCGCGTTGTCACTGCCCTTGCGCATGGTCAAGGCAATAAACCCTTCTTGCGCCAGTTCGTATTCGCGCCGGTCCGAAACCAGTACCTCTGTAGGAATCTTGGTTTCGATCTCGCCCATGCTCTGAAAATGATGCAATGGCAAGTCTTCTACCGCGCCGCCACTTTGCGGGCCGATAATGTTCGGGCACCAGCGAAAGCGCGCAAAACTTTCAGTCAGGCGCGTGGCAAAGGCATAGGCAGTGTTGCCCCAGAGGTAGTGCTCGTGGCTGTTCACCACGTTCTCTTGATAGGCAAAGGTTTTAACGGGGCAATCAATCGGATCGTAAGGGGTTCGCAGTAGAAAGCGCGGCACGGTGAGGCCGATATAGCGGGCGTCTTCGCTCTGACGAAAACTTTGCCATTTGGCAAACTGCGGACCTTCGAAATGGTCCCTGAGATCCTTGAGGTCAGGTAATCCAGTAAAGCTTTCCAACCCGAAAAAGGCCGGCCCCGCAGCAGCGATAAAGGGTGCGTGGGCCATGCAGGCAACGCTTGAAGCGTATTGCATCAACTTCACATCAGGCGCACTGGGTGAAAGGAAGTAATTGGCGATGATCGCGCCCACCGGCTGGCCACCAAATTGTCCGTACTCGGCGCTGTAGATATGCTTGTACAGCCCGGACTGGGTAATTTCCGGCGAGTCTTCAAAGTCATCCAGCAGGTCCTGACGCGAGACATTCAGCAGCTCGATCTTGATGTTTTCTCGAAAATTGGTGCGGTCGATCAGCAACTGCAGGCCCCTCCAGGAAGCCTCCAGCGCCTGGAAATCCGGATGATGAAGAATCTCGTCCATTTGCTGGCTGAGCTTGGTATCAATCTCGGCGATCATCCGGTCGACCAGGCGTTTCTTCACTGGCTCAGCGCTGTTATGGGGTTTGAGCAACTCTTCGATGAAGGCCGACACGCCGCGCTTGGCAATGCCGTAGGCCTCGTCGTCGGCGCTCAATAGTGTCTGGGCGATGATAGTGTCGAGGATGCTGTACTCGCCGGTAGCTTGGGCAGGCTGCAGGTTTTGTTGGGTGGTCGTCATGGTGTCAGTGTCCTTTTACTGAAAAGTTCAGGTGGTCGGGCCGCTCAGCCCCAGCTCGGCGAGTACGCGCGCACGAGACTCGTCGTCGGCCAGCGCCTGCTCAATGGCTTTGCGAAAGCTTGGTGTGTTACCCAGCGGGCCCTTGAGTGCCATCAACGCTTCACGCAATGCCATCAACTTTTGCAATTCGGGTATTTGTTCAACCAGGTTTGCGGGGTTGAAGTCCTTCATCGCGTTAATCCGAACCTCGACGGACAGTTCCTCGATGCCACCCTCCTCCTGCAATCGATTCGGGACGCTCAATGTCAAGCTCAGCGCTTGTTTGGCCAACACCTCGTCAAGGGTGTTTTTGTCGATACCAATGGGCTTTCGATCCTCAAGCTTGCGCGGATCTTCGCGCTGGCTGAAATCCCCCAGCACCAGCAACTTCAGTGGCAGTTCGACTTCCTCCTGCACACCGCCAATGGCAGGTTTGAAGGTGATATTGATACGTTCCTTGGGTGCTACCGAACCGTCTTTGAGCATGGTGTTTCTCCTTTTTCGGTGGGCTCGCGAGCCTAATCAAGTACCGCTTCAAGATCGAAGTGGCACAACCTGCGATGGGTGACTTCCTTGCGTTCGCGCACGGCATGGTCTTGTGGCAAAAGGTCGTAACAGCGATACAGGAGCCGGGAGACGTGAAAGGCCAGTTCTGGCTCGCAGCGCTCCAGGCCCGCCTGTTGTAATTCAAGGTCCAGTTGTTCGAGCTGGATCCTGCCCAGTTCGTGTTTGCCCGCTCGTATGCATAATCGGGCCAGCGCCAATCGCCAATGGAAGCGGGTCCGGTCACCGCGGGCGGCGTGAAGTCCTTCTTTGAGCGTGGCAATTGCCGCCTTCAGACCCTCCTTGCGCAGCCTGGACATAACGGCCTGCAAGGCCACCTCCCAGGGCTCGTTTCCGGTATCAACGGCGGCGTTTAAAGGTTCGGCTTTATGGACGTGGCGAAGGACGTGGAGCGTTATCCAATCGCACGTCGCGGGGTCGGCAAATGGGGTGCCGTCATCAAACCTGAACTCCGCCAGGCTCGGCAGGCGCTGCAACAACAACGCAAAATTCATCTCCAGCTCGGTCATGGCCCACTCTGCCTGCAGGGCTTGGAGGCACTCCCAGGCCATACGCAACCCATCAAACCAGAACAATGCACCGGCCAGGCTCGCTTCAAGCTCAAGCAAAAGATCGGCGTGAAGACCTTGGGTGAGACGGCTCTGGTAGCGTTTGAGTTTGTCGTGAGGAAGCCCACGCAAAGCGGTTATCCGCTCACTGTTGGCGTCGGGATAGTTGGTGATCGCAAGCCAGGCCAGGGTGCGGCTCAGGCGCAAGGCACGCAGATCAGTGGCACTCTGGCGCAACCACCAGGCGCACAGTGGCCGAGCCTGCTCCTGCAATGCCCGCAACAGTTTTTGCGCGTCTTTTTCGTTGTTGACCGGCTGTTCAGGCCTCAACAGCTGCGTCGCCACCTGCTTGACCTGAGCGATGGCACCCGCAACACCACGCGGCTCGGAACCGCCCTGCAGGGCAAGCGCCAAACGCTCTGACAGTTGCCTGCGGATCGGTAACAACAAGGGCGCGTCGTCCCCCAGGTGTTCACGCCACAGCTCGTCGAGGCTTTCCAGGTGCTCCAGGAGCGCCTGAAACAATGGCACTTGATCAGTAAGCGAGAGATGCTTGGTGAACAGGGGGTCAAGCCGCAACACCAGCCAACCCAACGCGGCAATACGCGTACGTGATTTAGCAGGGTAGACAATCGCCCAGTGGTGCTTGCACAGATGAAGCAGTACACCGAGGCCCGCCAGAAGCCCGGGGAATGAATCGCGCTGGTGCAACGCCCAGGTCAACCAGACGGCGACGCGCAGATCCTTGGAGTGCTCACGCAAAACCCGCTCGCCGAGCTCGCTGACGCGCTGCCAGTCCGGCAAGCCTGCACCGTGTATCGAATGTGCTTTGCCGAGTTCGGACTCCAGAGCTTCATACTCACTCGAAAAGCGCATATCACAGCCGGCAAAACCCTCTGACGAGCAGGGTAAGCGTGCAAGTTCAAGGTGATAAGCGTAGAGCGTGTCTGAATAAACCATTCCGGGCCGCACATAACTATTCAAGGCAGGAGCGACAAACTAATCGCAATCAATATACGCATTAGAAGGCCAATTAATCTTCGTTCAGCACGTGACGAAGTAGGCGAACCTTAGCCATACACGAATCAATCCTCAAGCGGTCAGCCCGCACTTAAGCAATTTCCTACAAAGCCAATAAAAACAGGCCTGCGCAGCTATTTGCACACTTCACGCACTTTAATAAAGCCAAATACCCTGCGCATCCGTGCATTCATTTAATAAAACAGCATGAGCAACTAACTGCGCACACTCGCGCAAGCATCCACACTAAAATCGGCACCAACCGACGACAACTTTTATATATTTAAACCAACAACACTCCGCGCCCCTTTATTTCATTGACTCTCGTCATTTCAGGCACGCTTTTTGTTATAGGCAATTGCCCGCCGGCAAACACGCCGTCGGGACTACCTACTCAATCAGGCAAGGAAACCAGTCATGCCAACACCCGCGTACCTCACTATCACCGGTGTCAAGCAAGGCTTGATCACGGCAGGCACATTTACTCAGGACTCGGTAGGCAATATTTATCAGGAAGGTCATGAGGATCAGATCCTCGTGCAGGCGTTTGCCCACCAGGTGATCATTCCCCGCGACCCGCAATCGGGCCAGCCGACCGGCCAACGGGTTCACAAGCCGCTGATGGTCAGCAAGGTCTTCGACAAGTCCTCACCGTTGCTATTCAGCGCACTGACCACGGGTGAAGAAGTGTCATGTCGCCTGGAATGGTTCCGTACCTCCTCGGCTGGTACCCAGGAGCATTACTTCACCACCGAACTGGAAGGCGCAACCATCGTGGACATTCAATCGCGGATGCCCAACTGCCAGGACCCGGACAACGCTCATTTCACCCATTTGGAGGATGTGTATTTCACTTACCGCAAGATCGTCTGGACCCATGAAGTCGCCGGCACGTCAGGCTCGGACGACTGGCGTAGCCCAGTAGCCGGCTAACATCGGCTCAGGCAGAAGCGGCCACCAGGGACGGCGCCGCTCCTGCTTGGTCGGCTAGACCATTGCCAGCGGATGCTTGCGCTTGGGTGCGCCGAACACACGGTCGATCGCGTCCAGATCGTGCTCATCGAGCTTGAGATTCGCAGCACCGGCATTCAGCCGCACATGTTCGGGCGTCACAGCCTTGGGGATTGCAATCACGCCGTCCTGACGCAACACCCAGGCAAGGGATACCTGGGCGGGCGTAACCTCATGGCGACGGGCAATCTGCTTGAGCGTCGGACTGGACAACAGCTCACACCCCTGGGCGATCGGGCAGTAAGCCATCAACGGCAAATGGTGCCGTTGCCACCATGGCAGCAAGTCGAATTCGATACCGCGCTCTTCGATGTTGTAGAGCACCTGGTTGGTTGCACACGCCGGGGACGCAAGTTCCTGCAGGTCTGCCACGTCAAAATTGGAGACGCCCCAACGGCCGATCTTGCCGGCCTGACGTAATGATTCGAAGGCTTCGACGGTTTCTTCGAGGGGATACTGGCCCCGCCAGTGCAACAGATACAGGTCGATGTAATCAGTACCCAGGCGCTGCAGGCTGGCTTCGCAGGCACGGGGCACGCCCTTGTGACTGGCATTGTGCGGATAGACCTTGCTGACGAGGAAGACCTGATCACGTTTACCGCGAATGGCTTCGCCGACCACTTCCTCGGCTCCGCCTTCGCCATACATTTCGGCGGTATCGATCAGGGTCATGCCCTCGTCGATACCCAACTGCAACGCGGCGACTTCGGCGCTGCGCCGATCCGGGTTTTCGCCCATGCGCCAGGTCCCTTGGCCGATGACAGGGACGGGAACGCCGGCCAGATCGATGGTGCGCATGACAACCTCCTGATGAGTTCGCGGATTAACAATGTGGCATTGGGCGGACAAAAGGGTTCAATCGAAGTATGGTTGCCCTCTGAAAAGTCGCCAGGAAGGACCTGCAATGCTGTTTGTCGTGATGCTCGGGGGCAAGCACCCGCGGGCCAGAATTGAAGTTCACGATGTGGTGTTCGCTGTAGCGGACACACTGCAAGACACCTACCCGCAATTGCGCGATGCTTGGTTCGGCAGCCCCAAGGGTGTGCACATCGACTCCTGGATGGCGGTGGATGGCGTCGATGGCTGGAAAGTTGAACTCAGCCACTTGGCCCCTGCTGCCGACGCGCACCATCTGTACTTCATCAACCTGGGCGGCTACGAAGCCAACGCTTTTGGCGAAGCCCACCACTATTTATTGGCGGTCGCCCGCGACAAAAAGGATGCGATGAGCAAGGGGAAACAGCAGATGTTGCGCCATTGGTCCCAGGCCCATACCGACGGCGTGATGGATATTGACGACTGCCTGCCCATCGACCTGGTCGACGGTCGCTACCTGCACCTGGTGCAAGGTTCGCACAGGCCGATCGTGCAACAGAACGACTACATCGTCCTGCCCTGAGTTATCCCTACCCGCACGGGGTATGGCGCCCACCCTCCACCTGCCTGACAGTGCAATCAGTCCCCGAACCTGATAACACGCACAACTCAAGGTGGGTCCGCCATGCATAGAGCCTTTATCGCCCTGTTCAGCGCCGTATTGCTTGCCTCGATGCCCGTGAGCCAGGCCGCCGACGACCCGGCCAATACCGTGCGCATCTACAACTGGGCGGACTATATCGGCGACACCACCTTGGCCGACTTTGAAAAGGGCGACGGGCATCAAGGTGATCTACGACACCTACGATTCCTACGAAACCGTGCAGGGCAAATTTCTGTCGGCCGCTCCAGTTACGACCTGGCGTTGCTCAAGGCTTCGCTGGTGCCGCTGCTGATCAAGGGACACGTCTTTCAGCCGCTGGACACATCCCGTTTGCCCGATGGGGCGACGTGTTTGCTGACCTTGCATTTCATCCCGGCCGAGCAGCGCCTGCAAACGCTCGAGGCGCTGTGGCAACGGTTGTTGCCGGGCGCGCCACTGGTCGTGGCGCACCACAGTTTCCCGCAGGCAGCGCAGGAAAAGGCCCGCTGGTTGCGACGCTACGCCGCGTTTGCCGTGGACTCCGGCGTGCCGGCGGCAGATGCCGAGCGGGTGATAACGACGATCAGCGCACAATTGCCGGTGCTGTTTCCCGAGGAGGACGCTGCCTTGATCAGCCAAGCCGGCTTCGAAGGCGTGAAGCTGTTCTACGCCAAGGGCTGGGTGGGCTACACGCCGCGCTAACGGCTTACCAACTGCCCGACGCACCGCCGCCGCCACTGGAACCGCCGCCACCGGACGAGCTGCTGCTGGAGCTGGAACCGGAGCTGCCGGAACTCGAGCCGGACCCTCCTCCCGACCCCGAGCCGCCATCGGAAATGCTCTGGATAAAGACAATGAACGCCACGACCGAGGCCGCCGGTATCGCCAGGATCCAGCCCTGGTAGCCGTGCCCAAGCATAAAACCGACCGCCACATAAACCGCCGCGACGGCCAGCGCACGCGCGAGAAAAAAGCGTGGTTTGGTCTTCCAGGACTCGCGGATGACGAAGAACAACCCCACGTACAGCGCCAGCACCAACGCGCCGCCAAACGGCAACGCCAGCCAGTGTACGAAGTTGACCGCCACAAAGTGGTCCACCACCAGCAACCCGACGATATACGCCAGCGCGCCCACCACGCAGTAAAACACCGCGCGCGCCAGCCACAGGGCACCGAACGTGGCGCCGCCGATCAGCAGGGTCAGCGGAAGTACCAGCAGGTACAGCGGCCACTCATGGCCGCCGGCGTAAATCGTCAGTAACACCGTGACCGCGACGGTGGCGATCAGCGCTCGGCGCCAGTGCAGCTTGCCGGCAGCGATGAACACACCGCCGATGGCGCCAGCGATAAACGCCAGCAGAACCGCGATGATCTGCGGATCAACCTGCGGCGCGGCCTGCTCAGGCAGGTCGCCGCCGTCCACTAGCACAGTCAAGTCATTCACCGCTTGTTGCACGCCGCCCGCGTAGTCGCCCTGGCGAAACGCCGGCGTGATGTGCTCTTCGATGATGCGATGGGCCAACAGATCGGTGACCGTGCCTTCCAGGCCATAGCCCACCTCGATGCGTACCTGGCGGTCGTCTTTGGCCACCACCAACAAGATGCCGTCGTTGACGTCCTTGCGCCCCAGTTTCCAGGCGCGGAACAGTTGATTGGCGTAATCCTCGATACTCGCGCCGCCGGTAGTGGGCACCAGCAGTACCGCGACTTGCGCGCCTTTGCGCTGTTCAAGGGCGGCGAGTTGGTCTTTGAGGCGCGTGGTGAAGCTGGCGTCGAGGGTATTGGTGAGGTCGATCACGCGCTGGTCGAGGGCGACGCCGATGGGCGAGGTCTGTGCCTGGGCAGCGCTCAGCAGGCCGATGAACATCAGCGCCACTAGACTCAACACGGATTGCCGCAGAATCGCCATCATGTTTGATACCTGAGTTTCGTCCTGAAGGCGCCGACTTTACCTTATTGACACGCTCACACGTAGGCCGTGCCCTGCATGATCGGCTGCACGCTGCCGGTCAATACCACACCGCCCTGCCCGTCCCACTGCACCGTGACCGTGCCGCCGTCGCACTGCACCTGCACCGTGTCATCCAGCAGGCCGCGCCGGATCCCGTTGACCACCGCGCCGCAACAACACGAACCGGAACCCAGCGGCACGCCGCCACCGCGCTCCCAGATACGCAGACGAATATGCGCGCGGTCCAGCACCTGCACGAAATGCACATTGGTCCTGGCCGGGAACAGCGCATGGGTTTCCAGCGCCGGACCTGCGGCTGCCACGTCGATGGCGGCGAGGTCATCGACAAAAAACGTACAGTGCGGGTTGCCCATGCTGCACGCCGCCGGATCGCCCTTGATCGGCAAGACAAGAGTCTGCATGGCGACGGCCAGCGGCACTGACGACCACTCCAACGACGGCGCCCCCATGTCCACCGCCACCTGCTGGCCCGCTGCGCGTACGCACGTCAGCAGGCCACGGTCGGTGCGCAGCACGATCGAATCGGTGCCGGCTTCGTGCATCAAGCGGTCGGCGACACCTCGCGTGGCACTGCCGCAGGTTTGCAGCGGCGTGCCGTTGGGGTTCCAGAATTTGATACGCGCGGCAGCGTCGACGCCGTCGAGGATCACCGCCAGTTGATTGAAACCGATGCCGGTATGGCGATCGCCCAGACGGCGGGCGACTTGCGCGGTGATCGGGTCTTCCTGGCCACGGCGGTCGATGATGATGAAATCGTCGCCATGGGCATGCATCTTCACAAAGGGCAAGGTCATGGGCTGTCCGGTGGGTGAGCGCGATTGGAGGGTGAGCATACGGGAGTTTCATCCAGACCGATTCGTCCGCATGTTAGCGTGTGGGCGTTCTGATCCGGCAGAGCCCGCCATGAAAAAAACCCGCTTCGCTTTGACCGCACTGCTGCTCGCGTTTTCCCACGCGACTCTGGCGGCCGCTCAACCTCCCAGCCTGTGCCAGCCGAGCGCCTCGAAGCCGACGGCCACGGCGCTGCTCGCTGCCGCAGAACGGCACCTGGCTGACCGCCCCAACCCCCTGGCCCATGTGCACACTGAAGGCACACTGCCCCACCACGGCATTCGCGAGCAAAGCATTGCCGCCGAAAAAGACTGGCCGGTGATGCGCCAGGCCGCGCTGGCGTGGCGGTTGAGCGGCGACCCGCGTTACCTCAGGCAAGTCGACGACTACCTTGGCGCGTGGGCCGATGTGTATCAACCGGACTTCAACCCGATCGACGAAACCAACCTCGAGATGCTGATCAGTGCCTATGCGCTGACTGCCGATAACCTGCGCCTGGAAACCCGCGCAGCCAGCCGTCGCTTGATCAGTGATCTGGGCAATGGCTACCTCGCGCGTATCCAGCAGTTCCATGGCCAGAACAAAGGCACCCAGACCAACAACTGGCAAAGCCATCGCGTCAAGTTGATCACGGCGGCCGCCGCTGCACTGGGCGACCGGACGATGCTCGAGCAGGCCCACCAGGCGTTCAAACAGCAGATCGCCGACAATGTGTTGCCCGATGGCTCGGTCACCGATTTTCACGACCGCGATGCCCTGCACTACGTGGTCTACGACCTTGAGCCTCTGGTGCAAGCTGCCCTGGCGGCCAAACCCTACGGCGGCGACTGGCTGAACCTCAAGGCCAACGGCGCGTCCCTGGGGGCGGCCCTGGATTGGCTGGTGCCGTATGCCAACGGCCAACGCAGCCATCAGGAGTTCGTGCACACCCACGTGCAATTCGACAGGGACCGCGCCGGGGTGGGCGAAGCCGGCTACAGCGGCACCTGGGACCCCAAAAGCAGCGCCACGCTGTTCTGGCTGGCGGCGCAACTGGACAAGCGCTACCTGCCTGTGGCAACGCAATTGGCCGCCCACGCGGCCGATTGGATCAGTGCCTGCTATTTGCCGTAAGCGCGGCTAGACTGGCCGGGTTGCTCTTTCAAGGGATTGACCATGCTTGTTGTATTCAGCGGCCTGCCCGGCACCGGCAAGACCACGATTGCCAGCCAGCTGGCGCGCCAGACCGGTGCCGCCTATCTGCGTATTGATGTGATCGAACAGGCGCTTCGGGATGCGGGCGTGTTGGCGCAAGGTGTAGGCGCCAGCGGCTACGGCGTGGCCAATGCGCTGGCGTTGAGCAATTTGCGCTTGGGGCACACCGTCGTCGCAGACGGTGTAAACCCGGTCAGGGAAAGCCGCGAGGCATGGAAAGCGGTGGCGATTCAAGCAGGCGTCGAGTGGGTTGATATCCAGGTGATTTGCTCTGATGAGCGAGAACATCAGCGCCGTGTCGAACTGCGTGCGGGGGATATTCCCGGCCTGACTCCGCCCGACTGGCGGTCCGTATCGGCGCATGAATATGAGGCCTGGGACCCAAGGCCGCTGACGATCGATACCGCCCGCGTGACAGCGGATCAGGCGGTAGCGTTGATCATGGCGCACATCAAACCCGTGGCAAGCGCGCTGGCGCCCGGTGGACGCTGAAGATGTGACGGTGGCGCTGTACCAGCAGAGCAAGCGCCCTCGCCCTGCGTAGGTGGCATTACTACAGCACGGCGCCCATCGCCTTCATCAATACCGGATCACGCCCATAAATATCCGGTGCGTAGACCAGGCCGCCCTGGCGATCGACTTCTACCGTCCAGTACCCCAGCAACACCGGCACCGGTGTGGCGAGCCTGAATTCATGGGTCACGCCGGTAGCCAGCAGTTCATCGGTGCGAGTGCGTTCGGCCGGGCTCACCAGCAAGTCGCGCAGCAGCAACGGCTGTTCCACCCTCACACACCCCGAACTGAACGCCCGCGGGCCTTTGGTGAACAACGGTTGGCTTGGTGTGTCGTGCAGGTACACCGAGTACGGGTTGGGAAAGCGCATCACGATCTTGCCCAGCGGGTTACGCGGGCCGGCCTCCTGGCGCAGGAGAATGTTGCCGGGGCGCGACCAATCGACCTGATCGGGCGCCAAGGGGCGACCCTGGGCGTCAAGCACTTGCAGGTTTTGCTGGCGCAGGTACTCGGGGTTCAGACGGATAGCCGGGAGCTTGTCCTCGCGCATGATGGTGGGCGGGATGGTCCAGGTGGGGTTCAGCGTCAGCCGCGTGATGCGCGACTTGAGCAGTGGCGTCTGACGCTCCGCGCGCCCGACTTGCAGGCGGGTTTGCCACACCGGAATACCGCTCTGGTAAACGCTCAATTGCGCGGCGGCGACGTTGACCAGCACGCCTTCAGGCTCAAGGTCCTGGGCGAGCCAGCGAAAGCGCTCCAGGTTGATACGCAGTTGGTCGCGGCGCATCGCCGGGCTGATGTTGAGTTCGGCCACGGTGCCGGCGCCGATCACACCGTCGGCCTGTAACGAGTGGCTGGCCTGGAAGGCCTTGACTGCCTTGACCAGCTCGTCGCGGTATTGCTTGCCAGTGCCACTGGGCACCTTGGCCAGGTAGCCACCGCTGTGCAGGCGCCGCGCCAGTTCCGGCACGCGCGGGTCTTCCATACCGGGACGCAAGAGTGGCCCGCTGGCAACCGGGTCCCAATGTGGCAACGGTTGCAGGCGCACGGAGGCATAGGCATTGCGCAGGCTGCGGTACAGATCGGCGCTGGGCCGCGCCTGGTCAAAGGCTTGCGCCATGTCTTGCAGGCCGGCGGCGGCGAAGGCCAGCACTTCGGTATTCGGGTCGCGGGCGGGTGGCTGGGAATGCCACAACGGTTCGAAGCGCGATTGCTGCAGGCGCCCGTAGTGCAAATCCTGCAGGGCTTGCAGGTACTGGCGGCTGGTGTCGATGTCGCTGCACAGCACGTTGGCCGTGGCATCTGCCGGGGGCAGGCTATAGTGGCTGGGGTCCAGGCCGTCGTCGGCCAGCATCAGCAATTGGGTGTGCAAGGCTTGGCGGCGATCTTCGGCGGACCACAGCGGCCCATCACCCTGCTGCTGATAGAACGCCTGCAGGCGCGCAAGGGCTGCGGCGTCGATCTGCGGGGCGAGGCTGGGGCACACACTGGGCAACTGCGCGAGGGCCTGTTGCACCGGGCTTGCGGAAATAACCGGCACGGCGCCCATCGGCAGCTCATCAGCCGTCGCGACCAGTGGTGCAACGAGCAGGCAAATGCTCAAGTAACATGCGTGTTTTTTGAACAATTGACTTGGCTCCAATCCACAGCGGGGGACGCTTTGTAGATGCTGACTTTTATGTGTCGCTTCGGTTTGATCACCGTCACCCTGGCAACGTTGAGCAATTTTGCGCTCGCCGCCAATGGGAATCCTCCTAACTTGTATAGCAGCCTGGCGCGCTCGGCTCCAGAACTCAATCCCGCCGTGCTCAAAAGCGCCCTGAGCGCGGTGCAGTGCGCCGTCAATAACGGCGAGGAACAGTCAGAGCGCCTAGCGGTTATTGACTACTCCCAACCCTCGACCGCCCGTCGGTTATGGATTTTCGATTTGCGCAAAAAGACCCTCGTGTTGCGCGACCTGGTGGCCCACGGTGCCAAGTCCGGGGAAAACTTCGCCACGCAATTTTCCAATCTCGAAGGCAGTCATCAGTCCAGCCTGGGCTTGTTCCGCACCCAGGAAAGTTACCTGGGCGCCCACGGTTACTCGTTGCGCATGGACGGCCTGGAGCCCGGTTTCAATGACCAGGCCCGTGACCGCGCGCTGGTGATTCATGCCGCCGACTACGTCAACCCGGCGTGGAGCAAGCGCGAAGGCCGCATCGGCCGCAGCCAGGGTTGCCCGGCGGTGCGCCCGCAAGTGGCGCGCCAGGTGGTGGATAAACTCAAGGATGGGCAGTTCATGTTTTCCTGGTACCCGGACCAGCGCTGGTTGAAGTCATCGACGTATCTGAACTGCAAGCCCCAACAAGTGGCGAGTAGTCGTACAATCCGTGGTGGTTAGCCTGTCCCACAGATAAAGAGAGCGCCGCATGCTTTTACATACATCCACCTGGATCGAGATCGGGCAGTTTCTGGAACGCAGCCGCACGGTGGTGATTCCCATCGGATCCAACGAACAACACGGCCCTACCGGCCTGCTGGGCACCGACTGGATGTGCCCCGAGATCATCGCCCACGAGGCGCAGAAGAACGCCGACATCCTGATCGGCCCGACCTTCAATATCGGCATGGCCCAGCACCACCTGGGTTTTCCCGGCACCATCTCCCTGCGCCCTTCCACCTTTATCGCCGCCATTGGCGACTGGGTGCGCTCGCTGGCCGGGCACGGTTTCGAGAAGATCCTGTTCCTGAATGGCCACGGCGGCAATATCGCCACCATTGAAGCGGCGTTTTCCGAGCTGTACGCCGAAGCCAGTTTTGCCCGCCGCCCCGCCGGCTTCGCGCTCAAGCTGGTGAACTGGTGGGACCTGGAAGGCGTGCACGATTTGGCTCAACGCCAATTCCCGGTGGGCCACGGCAGCCATGCCACGCCGTCAGAAATAGCGGTGACGCAGTGGGCGTACCCGCAATCGATAAAGTCCGCCGAGTATTCTCCGCAAATCGCCAATACCGGGCCGATCCGCGAAGCGCTGGACTTCCGCGCCCGCTTCCCCGACGGGCGCATGGGTTCGGACCCAGCGCTGGCGACGGTGGAGAAAGGCGGTGAGTTGGTGGCGTTGGCGGCCAAGGGGTTGGTCAAGACCGTGAACATCTTCAGCAGCGAAGCCAAACCCTAGCCCAGGCCTATCGCAAATGTGGGAGCGGGCTTGCTCGCGAAGCAGTGCAGCAGTCAATAAATGTATCGACTGATACGCCGCCTTCGCGAGCAAGCCCGCTCCCACACATTCACACCCTCAGGCGTGCCTGGATTATTTGCAGTCCTGCGCCGCCAGCTCCAGCCGCGACGGTTTGATCGCCGACGCCAGTGGCTTGCGTTCGTACACGAACACCTTGGTGCCGTCCTGGGACTTGTAGGCCTCCAGCACATCATCGGCTGCAATCTTGCTGGTCAACACCACCTTGGCGTGGCGCGCGTTCTGCGTCACCGTCGAGGTGATGCCGCGCTTTTCAAGCTTGGGCACAACGCATTGCACATAGCCTTCAGGGGTTTTATCGGTTTGCAGGGTCAAGCTTGGAGCGTTGGGAGCAGTGATACAACCGGTCAGCAACAACGAAGCGAAAGCCAGGGCCGGGACGAAAAAAGAGCGCATAAACATTCCTGAAAATAACCAATAGGGTTCACAACGATCCGCGCGTCATCCCGCGCGGACCAAGGCCTTTAGCGACGCATCAAACTGCTTCAAGGCATCGAGCTGTACATCACGCTGTTGTTCAATCTGCGCGGCAATTTCCGGGGCCGCCTTGTCATGCACCCATACCGACGGCACCTGTTTGTGCACCGAGCCTTCAGCCTTGGCGATGTATTGCAGGTCGGCGTCATAGAACCGCGCCACAAAACGCGCCTCAACCTGATCGTTACGCTGGGTCAGCAATTGGTTATGGGTATCGAGCATCACCACCACATCCGGGTGAGCCTGCACCAGCTCATCCAGGCTGCTGTAGACCGTGACGATGCGAAACGTGCCCTGCAATGAACTCATCAGCCAATCAATCGCCAGTTCCGGGTCGGAGCTGTTGACGAACGCCTCGCGGATGCGCCCGTCAAGGGCGTCCCTGGCGCCGTTCATGGCCATGGCGTGGTAGCGTTCAAGGTAACTGAGGTTGTCGCGGGTGTTTTCGCTGTACAACACACCCACCGACTGCGCGCGCTGCAGGGAGTCTACGCTACCGACGAGTGGCAGCAAATGGCCCGTACGCAGTTCATCAGCAAATGCCGGGCTGGTCAGGACCACACTGCCGAACATCAGCATCATTAAACCCAGTTGGATAATCGTCCTCATCACGCATTTCCTTGATCAGCGTCTCGATGCGCTGATTCTGCGCTTTTGGCATAAAAACAGAACTTGCGATGCTTGATGGTGACTATCATTTGAACCGATAGTGTCGCGTCTCCCGATCTCTATAAAACTATAAGGACCACGCCATGAAGCCCCACCAGAAAACCTTCGACCGCATCCGCGAAGCCGTACTGCCGGAGTTTCGCGAGCGGGTCGCCGATTACCTGGTCGATTATGAAGACGTACTGCAGGACGAGGCCGCCGAGGCCGACCAGCGTTACGCCAGCGCCCAGCAATTGCGCGGCTACCTGCGGGGCTTGAACACCACCCGAGTGCTGGGCATGGCGGACTGGGAAGACCTCGACCGGCGCGTGGCCCAGGAATGGATGTAAACCCTTAGAGCGGTGGGCGTTGCAGGTTGACCCATGCCTGCACCGACGGCCGCTGCCATTGGCGTTGCGCATAGTCCACCCATTCGGCTGGCACACTGTCACCGTTGAGGATCAAGCGATTGAGCATCACCGCCAGGTCGAGGTCGGCAATCGACCACTGGCCAAACAGGTACGGTGGGTTGCCGGCCAACAGCGCCTGCGTCGCACTGAACAACTTGCGCACGGCGGCTTCGGCGGCGGGCGACAACGGCGGCATCTTCTGCCCGTAAAACACCACCAGCGTCGAGCGCTCCTGACGGATCGCCAGCAAATCACTGCGCAACCACGCCTGAACCTGCCGCGCCCTCGCCCGCTGCTGTGGGTCAGCCGGGTACACCGGCGTTTCGGGATAGCCCTGTTCCAGGTACTCGCTGATCGCGCAAGATTCCGACAGGGCAAACTCGCCTTCCACCAACGTCGGCACACGCTGGGTCAGCGACAGCTGGGTAAAGTCCGCCGTCTGGTTTTGCGCGGTGTCCAGGTCCAGGGTGAGCATGTCGAACGCCAGGCCTTTTTCGCGCAGGGTGACAAACACCGACATCGCGTAGGGGCTGGTGAACTGGGCATCCACATAGAGGCGTAACGGGCGCAGGTGCATGGCAGGTCTCCTTGGGTGAAGACCCACGCTACGAGATGCGGCGGCATAAAGACAATGGCGGTTTTTTATGGGGGCATTCCTGGCGGGAATAGCCACGATAGTGGCAATATCGTATCGATTCGCTAGTCTGCGAAAACGCCCCGCCATTCGAAGCTTTCAAGGAAAGATCAGCTTATGAAACAAGCAGTTGTCGTCATTCACGGCATCGGCGAGCAGCGCCCGATGGACACCCTGCATGGCTTTGTGGATGCCATGATTCCCGCCGACACGCCCGACGGCACGCCCTTCTACTGGAGCAAGCCGGATCGGCTGTCACGCAATTTCGACCTGCGTGTCTTGAAGTCGTCCGGCCGCACCAGCACGGATTTTTACGAGTATTACTGGGCCCACAAGATGCAAGGCACCAAGGTCGGCCACCTGCTCAGTTGGCTCTGGGACATCTTCAAGCGCCCGCGCCGCGATATTCCCGACGCCATCGTACCGATCTGGCGCACCACGCGCTGGACGGTGATGCTGCTGTTGCTGCTGGTCGCTACCGGCACCCTCGCCACGGCTTGGGGCCAGTTCGATCACAGCGACAACCCGTTCGCGCTGGTGCCGTTGCTGCTCGGCGCTATCGGCCTGGCGCTGCGTTACTCGGCCCTGTCCTACCTGGGCGACGCCGCCCGTTACCTCAGCCCCAACCCGCAGAACGTGGTGGTGCGCGAGCAGATCCGCGCCGACGGCGTGGCGTTGCTGCGTGCCCTGCACAATAAAGGCGATTACGACCGCATCATCGTGGTCGGCCACAGTTTGGGCAGCGTGATCGCCTACGACATCGTCGGTTATCTGTGGCACGAACATCACGATCAGCTCACCCAAGTCATCCCCAGCAACCGCGAACTCGCCAGCCGTTACGCCAATCACGAAGCGCTGCAACCGGTGATCAAGGACACGCTGCCCAACGCCGGCGCCGCGCTTGACGGCAGCCTGGGCAGCATTTTGAAATTTCGCGAGCAGCAGACCGAAGCCTTTATCGAGCAGCGCGGCCTGGGCAACCCGTGGCGCATCACCGATCTGGTAACCGTCGGCAGCCCGATGGCCCACGCGAGCCTGTTGCTGGGGCGCAGCGTCAGTGATTTCAAAAAACGCATGGAGCGCCGCGAAGCCCCCGCCTGCCCGCCCACTCAGGACGAAAAGGGTTACGGCTACCATGCGCGTCATCCGGTGATGCTCGGCCAGAAACCCTTCACGCCCCAGTATTTGCACCACGCGGCAGTATTCGCAGTGACGCGCTGGACCAACCTCTATTTTCCCGCGCCCTATGGCCTGTTTGGCGACATCGTCGCGGGCCCGGTCAGCCCGGTGATGGGCGCAGGCGTGCTGGATTTGCCGGTGACCGTGGGCTCGCGCAAAGGCTGGCTCGCACGCTCGTGGCTCAGCCACACCCACTACTGGAGCGAGCGCGGCGGTGCCCAAGGTTACCTCGGCGCACTCACCACGGATGAACACGCGATCACCCAGGGCCCGCGCCCGTCGGCCACTGAAGCATTGCGCTGGGCCGTTGACCTCAAGGGCCTGCGGCGCTTGCGCCCGGCCCGCGCCAAGGAAAACCTGACACAGGCTTAGCCGGCAAAACCGCCGTTATCGAGAAACTCACGCTCTTGCGCCGTGGTGACCCTGGCCAACACCTCGTTACGGTGCGCAAAGCGCCCAAACCGTTCGATGATCGCGGCGTGCTCTTTGGCCCAATGGTAGGTGCTGGCATCCAGCTGCTGGTTCAATACCAACGAGCGCTGCTGATCGGCCGGGTCTTCCGAATGCTCGAACGGCAAGTAACAAAACGCCCGCAGCTCGGGCTCGATCAACTGGTCCAGGCCAGCGTCGACCATCCGCCGCGCGTACAAACGCGCCAGCGGGTCGGTGGCGAACATGTGCGCGGTGCCACGAAAGGCATTGCGCGGGTATTGATCCAGCAGGATCAGCAAGGCCAGCGCGCCATGCGCCGAATCCAGCCAGCCTTCCAGTTCGCGCCGGGCCGCTTGCATATGCGTGGCATAAAAGGTGTCGCGAAAGGCCGCGTCAAACGCATCGTCCTTGGTAAACCAGCGCTTGGGGCCCGCCTGTTTCCAGAACTCGATCACCGCTTCGGCCGGTTGCCCGTTCATGTTCGACATCATTACCTCCCATTGGCCTGCAGATTTCATCATTGACGCCGGCAGAATCCATTAAGTTTCCCCTCTGGAGCCGCTCCTGCTTCGCAGCGGTCGTGCCATCGCATAAAGGGTTTACCGGATGATCCACCGTCTTGCCCAGGTTTTCAGTGATTCCAATAGCCACGTTCGCACCAAGCTGTTTGGCATCTACGGTATTTTGATCGCCATTAACGTCGGCGCCTGGCTCTGGGCGCTGGTGGCGTTTCATCAGCACCCCGTGTTATTGGGCACTGCCCTGCTCGCCTACAGTTTCGGCCTGCGTCACGCGGTGGACGCCGACCATATCGCCGCCATCGACAACGCCACCCGCAAGCTGATGCAAGAGCACAAACGCCCGGTGGCGGTGGGGTTCTTTTTCTCTCTGGGGCATTCGTCGGTGGTGGTGCTGGCCTCGATTGGCGTGGCCCTTACCGCCGCACATGTCGAGGCGTTCAAGGCGGTTGGCGGTGTGATCGGCACGTCCGTGTCAGCGGTCTTTTTGCTGGTGATCGCGCTGATGAATTTGGTGATCCTGCGGTCGATCTACAAGGCCTGGCGCCACGTGCGCGAAGGCGGCGCTTACGTCGAAGAAGATTTTGACCTGCTGCTGGCCGACCGCGGTTTCATGGCGCGAATCTTCCGCCCACTGTTTCGCCTGATCAGCCGCAGTTGGCACCTGTACCCGCTGGGTTTTCTGTTTGGCCTGGGGTTTGACACCGCCACCGAAATCGCCCTGCTGGGCATTTCCGCCACGCAGGCGGCGCAGGGCTTATCGCCGTGGTCGATCATGGTGTTCCCGCTGCTGTTCAGCGCCGGCATGTCGCTGGTGGACACGCTGGACGGCCATTTGATGCTGGGTGCCTATGGCTGGGCGTACATGAAGCCGCTGCGCAAGCTCTACTACAACATGAGCATTACCTTGGTCTCGGTGGTCGTGGCAGTGATCATCGGCAGCATCGAGGCGCTGGGGCTGATTGCCGACCAGCTGGAGCTCAAGGGTGATTTCTGGGGCTTTATCGGCAACCTGAACGACAGCTTCGGAATGCTCGGCTACATCATCATCGGGATTTTCGTCGCCAGCTGGGCGGCGTCGGTGTTGCTGTACCGCTTGAAGGGCTTCGACCGGCTCGCCTGACGTCGAGAAGCTGCTATGGCGAACAGGCTCGCCATAGCAGGCATACGCAGCAGGCTGGGATGCAGGTCAGCCACATTCGGGACTGACACACTGCAATCGCGGGCAAGCCCCTCCCCCATTTGTAAATCGCGTTACGCCAGTTCAGCCCGCAGTTGACGCGCCGCGGTGACCATATGAACCAACGCCGCTTCTGTCTCCGGCCAGCCCCGGGTTTTCAAACCGCAATCCGGGTTGACCCATAGGCGCTCGGCCGGAATCCGCTGGGCGGCCTTGCGCAGCAAGTGGGCCATTGCCGACGCATCCGGCACGCGGGGCGAATGGATGTCGTAGACGCCGGGGCCGATGTCATTGGGGTACGCGAACGCTTCGAACGCATCCAGCAGTTCCATGTCCGAGCGCGACGTCTCAATGGTGATCACGTCGGCGTCCATTGCCGCGATGGACTCGATCACATCGTTGAACTCGCTGTAGCACATGTGCGTGTGGATCTGGGTTTCGTCACGCACGCCGCAGGCACACAGGCGGAACGCTTCGGTGGCCCAATCCAGGTAGTGTTGCCACTGCGCCCGGCGCAACGGCAAGCCTTCACGGAACGCCGCTTCGTCGATCTGCACGATCTTGATGCCGGCCGCCTCCAGGTCAACCACTTCGTCACGAATCGCCAGCGCCAGTTGACGCGCCTGCACTTCGCGGCTGACGTCTTCGCGCGCAAACGACCACATCAGCATGGTCACCGGGCCGGTCAGCATACCCTTCATCACCTTGCTGGTCAGGCCTTGGGCGTAGCGGATCCACTCCACGGTCATGGCGTTCGGGCGGCTCAGGTCGCCGAAGATCACCGCCGGTTTCACGCAGCGCGAACCGTAGCTCTGTACCCAACCAAAGCGGGTGAACACGTAGCCGTCGAGTTGTTCGGCGAAGTACTCGACCATGTCGTTTCGTTCGGCTTCGCCGTGCACCAGCACGTCCAGGCCGAGGTTTTCCTGCACTTGCACGGCGTGCCTGATCTCGCTGTGCATCGCTTCGACGTACTCGGCTTCGCTCAACTTGCCGGCTTTGTACGACTGGCGCGCCAGGCGGATCGAGGCGGTTTGCGGGAACGAACCGATGGTGGTGGTCGGCAACAGCGGCAGGTTCAGGCCGGCACGTTGCTGCTCGATACGCTGGGCAAACCGCGACTGGCGCTGACTGTCCTTGGCGGTAATCGCCGCCACGCGGGCTTGTACGGCAGGCTTGTGAATTCGCGTTGAAGCCGCGCGGGCCACTTGCACGGCGCGGCTCTGCGCCAACGCGGCACGTACATTCGGCGCCTGCGGTGCGTTGACGGCCTGGGCCAGCACCGTTACTTCCGCGCACTTCTGCACCGCGAAGGCCAGCCAGCTTTTCAACTCGGCATCCAGCGTGTCTTCACGGTCCAGGTCGACCGGGCTGTGCAGCAATGAGCAGGACGGCGCCACCCACAGGCGATCACCCAACTTTTCATGTGCGTGCTGCAAGGTCGCCAGGGCCTTTTCCAGGTCGCAGCGCCAGACGTTGCGGCCATTGACCACGCCCAGGGACAACACTTTGTAAGCCGGCAGGCGATCAAGAATGGTCGGGTACTGGTCCGGTGCACGCACCAGATCGATGTGCAAACCATCGACCGGCAGGTTGGCGGCCAGGCCGAGGTTTTCTTCCAGACCACCGAAGTAGGTGGCCACGAGCTTTTTCAGCGGGTCGCGCTGGATCTGGTTGTAGGCGCGCTCAAAGGCGTTTTTCCAGTCTTGTGGCAAGTCCAGAACCAGGATCGGCTCGTCGATCTGCACCCATTCAACGCCCAGCTCAGCCAGGCGCTGGAAGATCTGGCCGTACAGCGGCAGCAGGCGGTCAAGCAGATCAAGCTTGTCGAAGTCGACACCCTTGGCCTTGCCCAACCACAAGTAGGTCAGCGGGCCGATGACGACCGGCTTGACGTTGTGGCCCAGGTCACGGGCTTCCTTGACCTCTTCAAACAGCTGCTCCCAACCCAGGTGGAATTGCTGGTCAGCACTGAATTCAGGCACCAGATAGTGGTAGTTGGTATCGAACCACTTGGTCATTTCCTGGGCGTGGGCACCGCCGCAGCAGTTGTCGCTGACGCCACGGGCCATGCCGAACAGCGTGTGCAATGTGGCGTGGCCGTCGGTTGGGCGGAAGCGCTCAGGGATCACGCCGAACATCAATGAATGAGTCAGGACCTGGTCGTACCAGGCGAAATCACCGGCCGGCAACAGCTCGATGCCGGCTTGCTTCTGCAACGCCCAGTGAGCTTTGCGCAAGCCACGGCCAACGGCGCGCAGGCCGGCTTCGTCGAGTTCGCCCTTCCAGAACGCTTCCTGCGCTTTTTTCAGTTCACGATCGCGTCCAATGCGCGGAAATCCCAGGGAATGAGCGACTGCCATGACTTACAACTCCAATGTCGATATTTGATGGCAGCCATTGTCGACACCCACTCATCGTGAGACAAACTCATTATATTCCAGATGATCACAAGATCCGCTCATGTTGAAATCAGGTGAATATAGAACGCGTGAAACATGAAATACGCACAACCGGCCAACGCCAGGCCCATGCACCGGTTGAATACGGTGAACGCCGACGCGCCGTTGATCCGCCGCCCCAACACCGCGCCCAGCAAGGCGTAAATCCACGGCGCGCCGACCGCGCCCAGCCCCAGCAACGCCGAAACCCCGGCAATGGATGCCCCGGTGATATGCGCCGCCGGCAGCATCACGCTGGTAATCGGCAAGACCGCCACGATGCCCTTGGGGTTGAGCAACTGAATCACCAGGCCATTCCAGAACGTGAGGGCCTTGCCCGGCGTGTTTGAAGATTCTTCAACCACCGTGCGGGCAGTGAACACCTGGTAGGCGAGGTACAGCGTGTACACGCCGCCGACCAGCGAGATATACGGCAGCGCCGCCTGAGAAATGATCGCCTCGCCGGTGTAGCCAAACAGCACGAACATCAACAGCATCGCGCAGCCCACGCCGAGGTAGAACCCGCTGGAGCGACGGAATTTGCCGGTGAGCCCGGCATTCAGCCCCATCAGGTTCACGGGGCCGGGGCTGTACATGACGCTGAAGGCGTAGAGGAAAATGTCCATGGAGAAACCTGCAGTAGAAGAAGTCCGGCGAGTCTACTGAGGCGGTTTGCGCTGGATCTTGTACGTTTGTGGTTCAGCGTTGCGCCTGGTGGGCGAACCACGCCATGACCACGTCGCAGCCTGCGTGGGACGCCGCCTGCGGTTGCACGCACAACGCGTAAACGCCGCCCGTCACCAACGGTTCGCCCAACGGCACAACCAGCACACCGCGCTCGATGGATTCGGCAGCCAAAGTCAAGTCAGTCATTGCCACGCCCAGCCCGCGCGCGGCGGCGTCAAGCGCCAACTCGTCAAGGTTGAAGGGGATGTGCCGGTAGTCGTCCAGCGTGCCGGCACCGTTGGCGGCCAGCCATACGCGCCAGTCCTGCCGGTCGACTGAACGGTGCAGCAGCGCCACGTGCCGCAGGTCTGTAAAGGTTGATAACGGGCCAACTTGAGGTGCACACACCGGCACCAGCTGTTCCTGGAACAGCGTCAGGCACGCCGGATCAGTGGGCGGCGTGGGCAGGTACTGAATGTAGGCATCGCTGTCGTCGGCCGGCTCGACCCCTTCGGTGGCAACCGTTTCGATGGCCAGGGAAATGTCCGGGTGCAACCGGTAGAAATCACTCAGCTTTGGCAGCAGCCAGCGCACGGCCAGCGACACGTGCAGGCGGATGCGAAACGGGCGTGTGTGCGGCGAAATGCGGTCTTCGAGCACTTTGAGTTGCGCCAGCATACTGCGCGCGTAAATCAGCACCTGCTCGCCTTCGGCTGTCAGCCGCAGGCTGCGGCTGGTGCGTGTGAACAGGGCCACGCCGAAATGGCTCTCCAATTGCTGGATCTGGCGACTGACAGCGCTCTGGGTCAGGCACAGCCTCTGCGCAGCCTGGGTGAAGCTGGCGCTGTCGCTGACTTCCACCAACGCCTGCAGGCCCTGCAGCGACGGCACGTGACGAAGCTTATCCATGCGATTTCCGAATAGCTGGATGATTTTATAACGTTGGTTGTATCACCAAAGCCCCTATAGATTCCAGCCATCGACTTAAATCATTCATGCGAACAACGCATGCAGCCGAGGCACACGTGGACAATATCTGTGGCTGGATAGCCCAAACCGAACCCCTGCCCGCTCGTAACGCCTTGACCGGCACACAACAGGCCGACTGGCTGGTGATTGGCGCCGGCATCACCGGGCTCTGCGCCGCCCATAGCCTGGCAACCCTGCACCCCGAAGCGCGCATCGTGGTTGTTGACCGGCAGTACGCGGCCCAGGGCGCCTCCGCGCGAAACTCGGGGTTTGTGGTGGCGCACGAACACCCGGCCGAAAGCGAGTTGCTGGGCACCGCAGGCTTCGAGGGTTTTGAAGTGGACACCGCGATCTCACGCGCGGCGAGTGACGAGGTGCGCCAACGCATCGCCGGCCATGGCATCGACTGCGATTTTCGCGACGACGGTTACTTCTTCGCCGTGCATGACGCCGACAAGCTCGATCACGTCGACCACACACTCGCCACCCTGCTTGCCCTAGGCGCCTCTGCGCAATGTCTGCAAGGCGAGGCGCTGCGCCAGAAACTCGGCACCGCGCATTACCAGGCCGGCATCTGGTGCGGCAACGGCAACGCCCTGCTGCAACCGGCCAAGTACGTGAAGGGCTTGCTGGCCGCGTTGCCAGCCTCGGTCAGCCTGTTTGAAAACACTGACATCACCGGCCTTGAGCGCACGGGCAACGGCGCCCTGCGCGCGACCAGCCGTGCGGGCAGTATTGAAGCGCGACACGTGCTGGTGTGCCTGAATGCGTTTATCCCGCGTGTCGGACTGGACCAAAGCGCCACGTTCCCCATGGAACTGAGTGCCAGCCTCACCCGCCCACTCACAGAAAAAGAATGCGCCGCCGCGCCCTGGGGCGTGCTGTCGACGCGGCCACTGGGTGCCACCGTGCGGCTCACGCCGGACCGGCGCGTGATGATTCGCAACACCGCCGAGTACCGCACCCGCGACTTGTCCAACGCCGACTTGCTGCAGCGCCGCCAGCGCCATGTGCTGGGTTTGCAACGGCGCTTCCCGTGGCTCACCGAACAGGACATCCATTACACCTGGACCGGCCACCTCAGTGCGTCGCGGTCCGGCCAGCCGTACTTCGCCAAGGTCCAAGACAACCTGTACGCCATCGCTGGCTGCAACGGTTCCGGCGTCGCGCGCGGCACGCTGTGGGGGCGGTTGATGGCGGAGTGGGCCTCGGGGCACCAATCGCCGCTGCTGCAATCGGTGATCCAGCGTGCGCAGCCCGGTTGGTTGCCGCCGCGCCCGCTGTTCGACCTCGGCGCCCTGCTGCGCATGCGCATCGAAGCGGTGCGTGCCCGATCAGAAATCTGACAACAACAAAGGTGAATGCAATGCACATCAAGCAATGGTCCGTGGCGGTAATGCTCAGTGCGTTTTCGGCGGCCGGCTATGCCGCTGAAGAGGTGAATATCTCCAACTGGAACGGCTATATCGCCGACGACACCCTCACACGCTTTACTCAGGCCACCGGCATCACGCCCACTTACGACATCCATGACAGCAACGAAGTGCTCGAATCCAAGTTGATGACCGGCAACACCGGCTACGACGTGGTCAGCCCTTCAAACCACTTTCTGTCGCGGCTGATCAAGGCCGGCGCGATCCAGAAGCTCGACCGCAGCCAGTTGCCGAACTGGAAAAACCTCGACCCGCTGCTGATGAAAAAGCTTGAGGTCAACGACCCGGGCAACCAGTACGGCTTTCCCTATATGTGGGGCACGGCGGGCATCGGTTATAACGTCGAGAAGATCAAGGCACTCTTTGGCAGCACCGACGTCACCCGGTCCTGGAAGATGTTCTTTGATGAAGACACGATCAAAAAACTCAGCACCTGCGGCGTGGCGATCATCGACAACCCGACGCAGATCCTGCCCATCACCCTCAATTACCTGGGCCTGCCCCATCACAGCCATGAGCCGGCCGACTATAAACAGGCCGAACAGGCCCTGTTGAAAATCCGCCCTTACATCCAGTACTTCCACGCGTCCAAGTACATCAGTGACTTGGCCAACGGCAATATCTGCGCGGTGATCGGTTTCAATGGCGACGTGGTGCAGGCGGCCGCGAGCGCGAAAGAAGCCAAAAACGGTATCGAGATTGCCTACTCGATCCCGCAGGAAGGCTCGACGCTGTGGCTGGACATGGTGGTGATGCCCAAGGCCGCGCCGCACGAAAAGAACGCCTACGCCTATATGAATTACCTGCTCGAGCCCAAGGTGATCGCCAACATCAGCAACAGCATCCACTACGCCAACCCCAACAGCGCGGCAGATGAGTTCCTCACGCCGGCCGTGAAACAGGACCTGGCGATCTACCCGCCGAAAAGCGTGATGGACAGCCTGTTTATCGTCGAAGACCTGCCCCCGGCGATAGCGCGGCTGGCCACCCGGCTGTGGACCAAATTGAAGACCAACACATAAGCGCGCCTGCTGCTGGCCGTAGCCCATCCATAACGCATACCATGGCTCAAAATAAGCACTCAAATGAGCCCCCATGATCAAAGCCAGCCTGCGCAGTCACCTGACCCTATGGTTTGCCGGTTTATCACTGGTCACACTCCTGAGCGTGGGCCTCTATGTTGGCGATATCGCCACTGAGCAGATGAAGCAGGCCAGCGGCAACTCGCTGCTCAGCACGGCGCGCTCGACGGCCGCGCTGTTGGCCGTGCAACTGCGCGAGCGGCAACTGGAAGTGTCGCTGCTGAGCAAGGCACCGATCATGCGCAAGGGCGACCTGACCGCGCCGGATATTCTGACGCTGATGGAACTGCGCACCCAATCGCGCGCGGAGTATGCATGGATGGGCGTGGCCGATGCTGACGGGCGCGTGCGCCAGGCGGTCAACGGCTTGCTGGTCAATCAATCAGTGCAGCAGCGGCCTTGGTTTCAGGCCGGCATGCGCGCCGAGTACACCGGAGATCCCCACGAAGCGGTGTTGCTCGCCAAGCTGCTGTCGGGAGCGGCGGACGGTGAGCCACTGCGCTTTATCGATTTCGCCGCACCGATACGCAATGCCCAGGGTGACACGATTGGCGTGCTGGGCGCCCATGCCCACTGGAGCTGGGTCACCCAGATCGTCGATTCCGCCGTGATGCAAAAGGATGCCATTCCACAGATCGAGGCGTTGATCGTCGACATTGACGGCAAGGTGCTTTACCCGGAATTGCTCGCGGGCGAACAAATGCCGCTGGACCAACTGCACACGCCCGCTGGCTGGTTCACCGGCAACGGCTACGTCACGGCATCGGTGGCGGTGCCAAGCCCGTCGAATGCGAAAATGAACTGGTACATCATGGTGCGACAACCGTTGGACGTCGCACTGCAACCGGCGCACAACCTGCTGTACAAATTACTCATGCTGGGCGTGCTCGCGGCGTTCATTTTTGTGCTGGCCGCTTACTACCTCGCCTCGTCACTCAGCCGCCCCATCGAGCGCCTGGCCAGGTCCGCCAAACAGGTGCAAGACCAGCAGCCCGGCGCCGTCTTCCCCCAGGAGCATCCGGTGCTGGAAATCGCCCAACTGGGCCGTTCCATCAGCAGCATGACCCAATCCTTGCTGACCAAGGAGCGCGAACTGCAGGAAGCCAATGCCTCGCTGGAAGCCACCGTCACCCAGCGCACTGCCGCCCTTACCCAGGCCAATGCCGACCTGCTGAAACTGGCCACGCACGACGCACTGACCGGCGTTTACAACCGCCGCCGTTTCGACGAAAAACTCGCCGAGAGCAGCCTGTTGTTCCAACGCACCGGCCGCACCTTTGCCTTGCTGCTGATCGACGCCGACTATTTCAAGCGCGTCAACGACACCTACGGTCACGCCGTCGGCGATGACGTGCTGTGCCAACTGGCGGCGCTGATCGAGAGCACCACGCGCGCCACCGACTTTGTCGCGCGATACGGCGGTGAAGAATTTGCAGTATTGCTGCCGGAGGTCGAAGAGCCGGACAGCCCCGACGTGGTTGCCGAAAAAATCCGTGCGGCCGTGGCGGCGGCAAACTTCCCGACAGTGGGCCAGGTTACGGTGAGTATTGGTGTGAGCATCGCGCAGCCCTCGGACCGCGATTCCCTGGGGCTGCTCAAGCGGGCGGACATGCAATTGTATGAGGCCAAGGGCGCAGGCCGGAATCGGGTGTCGTGAGCGACACTGATGAACCACTGTGGCTTGCTGTGTTGAGTGGGCTTCCTGTAGCGAGCGGGCTTGCCCCGCGTTGGTCTGCGCAGCAGCCCCACTAAGAGCGCCGCACCCATTCAGGCACATCGCGCCAGCCGGGTTCAGGGCGGCTTCGCCCCCCAACGCGGGGCAAGCCCGCTCGCCACAAGAGGCCTGCTCGCCACTCAATGTCGGTTTGCCACAAGCGCCCCGCTCGCCCCCAAACTCGTTCACCCTGGGCGTTGCGCGCTGGAATAAACTGTGGCGATACTTTTTGGGAGACACACAACCATGGATGCAGTGACCCAAGGCAGTTGCCTGTGCGGCGCTATCAGTTATCAGGTGTCGACCCCTTTGAAAGCGGTCACCCACTGCCACTGCAAAAAATGCCAGAAAGCGCACGGCGCGGCATTCGCCACGTATGCCAGCGCCCCTCGGTCAGCCGTCAATATCAACGCCGCTGAGGATGTGCTTCGAAGCTATGAGTCTTCAGCAGGCGTCACTCGCCAATTCTGCTCGCGGTGTGGATCATCGCTGTTCTGGTCTGACGCCCGTGGACGGTTTCCAGAATGGATGTCCATCGCAGTCGGCACCCTCGATAGCCCTTTTACTGCGCACAAGCAGGCGCACAGCTGCATAGAATCCAAAGCTGCGTGGTTGTGCGGGGCGTCTGTGTGACCCTCGCCCGCGAAAAAGACGTTGCGATACGCAAACTGGAAGAGCTTCCCGAGCAGATCCACGCGCTGCGGGCGCAGGCTGTCGCCGAAGGGTTCAGGTTCCTGACGCGGCTTATCAGCGAATGGGACAACCGTACGAATCGGTTTGATCAGCCGGGTGAATGCCTTTTCGGCGTGTTTCGTCACGGCCAGTTGATTGGCGTCGGCGGTGTGTCCTGTGACCCCTACGCAGGCCCCGGAGTCGGTCGGCTACGCCGGGTGTACATCGCGCCCAGCCTGCGCGGGCAGGCAATTGGCAAAGCCCTGGTCAAACGGCTATTGGAGCACGCGGCGGCGCACTTTCAGGAAGCCCGGCTCACTACCGATACGCCGCAAGCCGCGCAGTTCTATCTGCGCTGCGGTTTTCAACGCATCGATAACGACCACGCGACGCATGTAACGTCGCTGATCGCGCTGAAAGCGCGGGCCTCAAAATCGCCATGAGGCACCGCGCATCGCGCCCTTACAGCAACGGAATCGAATAACTCACAAACACCCGATTCTGATCCTGGTCGCGCGCCACTTCACTGCGCGACACGCCGTTGCGCCAGCCAAACCCGACGTTTTTGAACGTGCCGCTTTGCACCACGTAATCCAGGGAGATGTCCCGTTCCCATTCACTGGCCGTGTTGCCGGCGGTGGTGAGGATATGGTCGCCTTTCAAATACATCACCGACGCCTTCAGGCCAGGCAGGCCCAGCGCGACAAAGTCGTAGGCGTATTGCGCAAAGGCGGTGCGTTCGCCGGCCTGGATGAAGGTTTGCACGGTGCGGTCGGTGTAAAGGTACAGGCTCGAACCGCCCTCGCCTTTGTTGACCAGGCCACCCTGGTTGAGTTGAGCGAAGTTACTGTCATCGGAGACTCGCTGGTAACCCGCGGTGATCGCGTGCGGGCCCAGCGAGTAGATAAACGCGGCGCTCCAGGTGTTGTTGTCGATTTCGCCGTTGCCGTTCTGGGTATAGCCGCCGAACTTATACCCTTCGGCACGCCCGGCCGCAGTGCTGTTCTTGCCGTCGGAGGTGGTGTTGAAATAACGCAGGTCGGTTTTCAATGAGCCGTAGTCGCCCAACGGCACTACATGGATCAACCCGGCAAAGTGCTGTTGGTAATAGTCTTCGAGGTTGGCGTAGTAATACTGGACCAGCAGGTCCTTGTTCACTTGGTAGTCGAAACCTGCATAGTTGAATTTATTGCTCTCTTGCGTGCCACCCGCGGCCGCCAGGCCACTGCGGTCGCTGGAGCCACGGCCGGTGGTGTGCTGCAGCTGGCCGCCAATCAGCGTCAGGTTGTCGATGTCTTTGCTGGTGACCTGCGCGCCCTCGAAGGATTGCGGCAACAGGCGGCCATCGTTGCTCACCAGGATCGGCAGGTTCGGGCGCAGGTAGCCGTAGCGCAGTTCGGTCTTGGCGAAGCGCGCCTTGGCTGTCGCACCACCGCGCGCCCAGCTGTCGGCTGCCCTGCCGTCATCGGTGGGGATCATCGAGCTGCCCACGTGGCGGCCAGCGCCGCTGTCGAGGGTCACACCGAGCATGCCGACGGCGTCCAGACCAAAACCGACAGTGCCGTCGGTAAAGCCCGACTGGTAGTTGAGGATAAACGCCTGGCCCCATTCTTCGGTCTTTGACGGTGCGGCGGCGCCGTCGCGGTTATCGTTATTGAAGTAGAAGTTGCGCAGGTTCAAGTTGGCTGTGCTGTCACTCAAGAAATCAGCCGAGGCCAAGGGGCTCAGGGCAATGCCCAGGCCGCCGGTCAATACGCTCAGTACATTCAAAGTGGCTTTCATCAGGACGAACTCCGGCGCGGAATCCAGGTTCCGGGCGCGTAAAAAGGGCAGCAGGATGCACGCGGCCAACTTGGGTTGGCCGCCGCGTTAACGAATATTCAAGTGCTTAGTTGAGTGAAGTGAACCTCCGTAAAACCTCAGTCAATCAATCCATGAGCGTCATAAAACGGATACGGCCCCGGGTAGTCCCCGAACACGCCGTTGTGGCTGATCAGCCCGTGCTGTGCATCCCAGCGGTGCAGCACAAAGCCTGCCGGTTCCAGGTTGAAATGCGCAGGCGCGGCGTCTTGCAGGTCGAGTACGATCTGGTGCGACGTGCCAGGGCACACGCAACTCAGGCTGCCGCCAAAACGCCGCTGCATCGGGCGGTGCAAATGCCCGCACAACAGGCGCTCCACTTGTGGGTGACGAGCGACGACGCGCTCCAGGGCGGCGGCGTTGCCAAAGGGCTCGCGGTCCATATGGCCGATGCCGCTGCTAAACGGCGGGTGATGCAGGATCAGCAAGGTCGGCGCCTCGGGGCGCAGTGCCAATTGCGCGTCAAGCCACTGCAATTGGCTGTCGAGCAGTTGGCCGCCGTGTCCACCGGGAATGGTCGAGTCCAGGCCGATCAAGCGCAGCGGATGCTCATCCACGACCCAATCCAGCGGGCCATCTGCCGACGTCGGCAGATAAGCGTGATCGCCGAACGCATCCAGTAACGGCCCGCGCGTGTCGTGGTTGCCGGGCACCAGGTAGCACGGCATGTGCAGGCGCGCCAACTCCGGGTGCAGCACGGCGTATTCATCGGCGCGGCCAAAATCCACCAGGTCGCCGCTGATCACCACGATATCGGGCCGAGGGTAGCGGGCGTTCAGGTGGTCGACGGCGCGGCGCAGTGCGCCGAGGGTATCGACCACGCCATAGGTCAGGCGGTTACCGGCTTTAAGGTGCAGGTCGCTGATCTGCGCAACAAGAAACGGACGGTTCAAAATAAGCTCTCACGCATTCAGGGTGAACACCATGTGCGGCGCAATCGCTAGGGCAATCGGCGCGCCGACGCGGTGCAGTTGGTTGTCGCTGCTGTCCACCAGCAGCGGTTGCGGGCCGCCCACATCCACCAGCAGGCGGCTTTGTGCGCCCTGGAAGAACTGCGCGACCAGATGGCCGTGCAGGTGGCCTTCGTCTTCCATCACGCGCAGGTGTTCGGGCCGGCAGTACACGGTGCTCGGTAAACCGGCGCCGTGCCACGGCAGTTCGCCGCCGCAGACTTTGAGGCCGTGGGCAGTCCGCGCCAGCACAGAGAAGGCATTGAGGTTGCCGACGAAGCCTGCGACAAACGCATTGGCCGGCTGCTGGTAGATCTCCCGTGGGCTGGCCAGTTGCGCGATACGCCCCTGCTCCATCACCAGAATGCGGTCGCCCAGGGCCATGGCTTCGCCCTGGTCGTGGGTGACGAACACCGAGGTGATGCCAAGCCCGCGCAGCAGTTGATCCAGCTCGCTGCGCAGGCGCTCGCGCAATTGCGCATCCAGGGCCGCCAGCGGCTCATCCAGCAACAGCACGTTGGGACGCGGCGCCAGGGCGCGGGCCAAGGCCACACGCTGACGCTGGCCGCCCGACAGTTCATGGATGCTGCGTTTGCCGTGGTGCTGCAAGCCCACCAGTTCCAACAGTTCCTCGCAGCGCTTGTTGCGCTCAGGCGCCGACATGCCGCGAATCTTCAAGCCGTAGACGATATTGCCGGCCACATCCAGGTTGGGAAACAGCGCGTAATTTTGAAACACCATGCCCACATCACGGCGCTCGATGGGCAGGCGGGTGACATCCTGATCGCCGAAAAACACCTGGCCGACGTCCGGGCGTTCCAGGCCGGCAATCAGGCGCAGAGTCGTGGTTTTGCCACAGCCGGAGGGGCCGAGAATTGCCAGGGTTTCGCCGCCTTCGACGCTCAGGTTCAGGTCATGCACGGCCACGGTGCCGTCGGCGAATGCCTTGCGACAGCCTTGCAGGCGGATAGTGATAGCGGTCATCGACGCTCTCCACGGGACAAACGAGCACTGATGGCCTGCAACGCAATCAGCAGCGGCACGATCATCAGCAAAAAGATAAGGGTGTAGGCGCTGGCGATTTCCAGACGCGCCGAGGCGTAGCTGTCGGCCAACCCCACCGGCAGCGTCTTGGTCATCGGCGTGTGCAGCATCCAGGTCAGGTTGAACTCACCCAGGCTCAGGGTGACCACCATCAGCACGCCGGCCAGGATGCCCGCCCGGCAATTGGGCACGACCACGCTGAAAAAGCGCTTGATCGGCCCCGCGCCGAGGCTGGCGGCGGCCTCCTCCAACACCGGCAGTTGCTGACGTTGCATCACCGCCATTACCGGGCGCACCAGGAACGGCAAGGTGAACAACACATGGCCGACCAGGATGAACAGCCAACTGCTGCGGAAGCTGCCGAACTGGCCGTAGGTCAACAGCAACGCCAACGCACTGGCCAAACCCGGCATCGCCACCGGCAGCACCATCAGCTCTTCGAAGGCGCGGCTGAAGCGGTTGTTCATGCGCACCAAGGCATAGGCCGCCGGCACGCCGATCACGCAGACGCACACTGCACAGGCCAGGGCCAACTGCAGCGACAGCCACACCGTGGGCGAATAGGCCTGCCACACCTGCACCAGCCAGTCGAAGGTCAAGCCGCTGGACAGGCCGACGAAGAAATTACGCGTCAGCCCGGCCAGCAACGACATCAGCACCGGCACCAACATGAAGGCGCACACCAGCAGGGTAAACAGCAGTTGCATCACAAACAGCGATGAGCGCTTCACAGGACCGTCCCCGCGTTTTTCACCAGGCGACGCGTGAGCAGCAACACCGCCCAGGTCACTGCACCGAGTACCACCGACAGCGCGGCGGCGACGGCAAAGTTGGCGTAGTTGGTGAACACGTTGTAGATCGCCACCGGGGTGATGTTCAGCCGCGTGCCCAAGGTAAAGGCCGTGCCGAACGCGCCCATGGACGTGGCAAAACAGATCGCCCCGCAGGAGGCCAGCGCAGGCGCCAGCCCCGGCACGATCACGTCGCACACCACGCGCCAGTGCCCGGCGCCCAGTGAGTGCGCGGCTTCTTCCAGGCTGCGGTCGAGGCTTTCGCACGCGGCCATTACCGTGAGGATCACCCGTGGAATCGAGAAGTACAGGTAGCCGACAAACAGCCCCGCCAGCGAGTACGCAAAAATCCAGCGCTCACCGGCCAGTTGCAGGCCCAGGGCCGCAAACAGGCCTTGGCGTCCGGCCAGCAGGATCACCAGAAAGCCCACCACCACGCCGGGAAACGCCAATGGAAAGGTGAGCAATGCCACCAATGCCGAACGCCCGAAGAACTGCTGACGTGCGAGAAACACGCCGCTGATGCCGCCGATCAGTAACGCCGTGAGCGTCACAATCACGGCCAGCACACAGGTCTGCGCCAGGCTGCCCAGGTACTGCGCGCTGCTGAGCACCTGCCAATAACCGCTGCCATTGCTGTCGCGGCTCTCGGTGCCGAGCACCATCAGGTGCGCCAGCGGCAACAGCCAGAACGCGAACAGCACCGCCAAGGCCGGGGCCAGTGCCCAGGCGGCATGTTTTGCCGATGCGGCCACTTACTTGACCTCGTTCAGGTAACGGGCGGCGAAGGCTTCCTGCACAGCGGCCATTTTTTCGTAGTCCACCACGCCAGCGCGGGCGTAGTCGCTGTCGGGCAGGAACTGCGCGGCGACGTCGGCCGGCATTTTCATTGGGCGCACCGGGCGCAGGTAGGCCTTGGCCCAGAGTGCCTGGCCTGCATCGGAGAGCACGAAATCGAGGACCTTTTCAGCGTTGGCGCGGTGCGGCGCATTGGCCACCAGGCTCATCACGTACGGCACGCTGATGCTGCCTTCTTTGGGGATCACGAAGGCAACGTTGGCGTTGTCCTTGTAACGCGCGCGGTAGGCGTTGAAGTCGTAGTCCACCAGAATCGGCAGCTCACCGGACAGCACCCGCGCATAGGCGGTTTGCTTGGGCACGATGGGTGCGTTTTTGGCGAGTTTCTGGAAATAGTCGATGGCCGGGGCAAAGTTATCCAGATCGCCGCCCAAAGCGCGGTTGATCGCCACCGCCGAGACGTAGCCGACAAACGCGCTGGATGGGTCGAGGTAACCGACCATGCCTTTGTACTCAGGCTTGAGCAGGTCGGCCCAGCTTTGCGGCACGGGCAAGCCGCCCAGTGCATCGACGTTGACCATGATGCCCAAAGTGCCGGAGTGAATCGCAAACCAGTGGCCGGTCGGGTCTTTCAGGCCGGCCGGAATCTGCTCCCAGCCTTTGGGCTTGTAGGTGCCGACCACGTCGGCTTTTTGCGCCTGCAAGCCGAAGGTCACGCCGTAATACACCACGTCGGCCACCGGCGCGGCTTTCTCCGCTACCAACTGCGCCAGCGACTGGCCGGAGTTCTTGTTGTCCAGCGGCACCTGCACGCCGGTAGTGGCGGCGATGGCCTGGAGTTGGCTGCCCCAATCGGCCCAGTCGGGTGGGCAGTTGTAGCAAATCGCGGTGTCGGCCGCCTGGGCAAGGCTGGCCATGCCGCACAGCAGCACGGTTGCCAGGGTTTTACTGAACGCGCGCATCGGGTGTCTCCTCAAGGGGTTGAGTGCTGTCGCCAGGCCGGATATGGCACGGCAGGCAATGGGAAATCGGGGCGTTGCCGGCGATCTGCGCCAGCAATTGGTCAATCACCGTGCTGGCCAGCAGGCCGATGGGCTGCACCACGCTGCACAGCGTCGGGTGCATCTGGGTGCCGAGGGCTATGCCGTCAAAGCCCATCACCGAGAGTTGCTCGGGCACATTCCAGGCGTTGCGGCGCAGCTCGGCGATCAGGCTGATCGCGAGGAAATCGTTGGAACACACCAGCGCAGTCGGCGCCTGGGGGCCTTGGAGGAACGGCTCGATCGCCGCGAAGGCGGCCTGGGTGTGGGCCGGCATTTCAATCACTGCGCGGCTTTCAAGCCCGTACTCGCGCATCGCGTCGCAATAGCCGGCGTAGCGCAGGCGCGCGCGGTCGGACTGCAACGCGGGGCCGGCGACCATGCTGATGCGCCGGTGCCCCGCATCGAGCAAATAACGCGTGGCCAGGGCCATGCCCGCGCGGTTGTCGACCGACACGGCGCTGTAGCTGGGGTTGCTGGGTTGGTGATAAGCCAGCACGAACGGCGTTTGTTCGCTGGCGAGGCTGTTGAGCACGCTATTGCTTTCGGCGTCGGTGACCGTCAGCACCAACCCGTCGACGCGTTGGCGTAGCAACTCTTCCACAACGATGCTTTCGCGTTCGCTGCTGTAGTCGGTGGTCGCCAGCAACAGGCTGTAGCCGCGCAGCCGCGCGGCACGCTCCATGGCCTGGAGCTGTTCGGCAAACACCGGGTTGAGCAGGTTGGGCACCACCACGCCAATCAGCTGGGTGGTTTGCAGGCGCAGTTGGCGGCCGAGCAGGTTCGGTCGAAAGCCCAGCTCGCGGGCGGCGGCGAACACCTGCTCACGGGTGGCCGGGCGCACTTGGTCGGGGGAAGCAAAGGTGCGGGCGGCAGTGGCGCGGGATACCCCGGCCAGCTGCGCAACGTCTTTCAGGTCAGTCATGCTCACTCGCTTGAGATCGATCTCATTGGCGAGGACAGTAACGAGGGAATATGGCAGTAGCGTGGTGCCAAGATGACGGTTTGATGGCAGCGCCCCCGTGGTCAATGTGGGAAGGGGCTTGCCTCCGATAGCGGTGGGTCAACAAAGAAAAGGCTGGCTGACACACCGCAATCGGGGGCAAGCCCCCTCCCACATCAGATCGGTGTATAGCCACAGATAGTCATACTGCGCGGGTATGCTTGAAAAATCGGCGCAGCAAAATCCGCCCGCTAACCTTTCGATCTGATCCAAGTGCGGGCACAATGCGTGTCCTTTTTTGGCAGGCACCGCCGCAGGCTCTCAAAAATGATCAAAACGCCGTACTACCTCATCGATAAACAGAAACTTCTGGTGAACATGCAGAAGATTGCTTACGTGCGCGAGCAGTCCGGCGCCAAGGCTCTGCTGGCGCTCAAATGCTTTGCCACCTGGTCGGTGTTCGACCTGATGCAGCAATACATGGACGGCACCACCTCGTCGTCGCTGTATGAGCTCAAGCTGGGTCGCCAGAAGTTCGAAGGCGAGGCGCACGCCTACAGCGTGGCCTGGGCCGACGATGAAATCGAAGAGATGCTGGATAACTGCGACAAGATCATCTTCAACTCCATCAGCCAGCTGCAGCGCTTTGCCGAGCGCAGCGAAGGCAAGACCCGTGGTCTGCGCGTCAACCCACAGGTGAGCAGCTCCGACTACCTGCTGGCCGACCCGGCGCGCCCGTTCAGCCGTTTGGGGGAATGGGACCCGGTGAAGATCGAAGGCGTGATCGAGCAGATCTCCGGTTTCATGTTCCACAACAACTGCGAGAACGGCGATTTCAGCCTGTTCGACAAGATGCTGGGCACCATCGAAGAACGCTTCGGCGCGCTGCTGCACAAGGTCAAGTGGGTCAGCCTCGGCGGCGGCATCCACTTCACCGGCGAAGGCTATGCCATCGACGCGTTCTGCGCCCGTTTGAAGGCGTTCTCCGAGAAGTACGGCGTGCAGGTCTACCTGGAGCCGGGAGAAGCGGCGATCACCAACAGTGCTTCGCTGGAAGTCACCGTGCTCGACACGCTCTACAACGGCAAAAACCTCGCCGTGGTCGACAGCTCCATCGAAGCCCACCTGCTGGACCTGCTGATCTATCGCCTCAACGCCAAGCTGGCGCCAAGCGAGGGTGAACACACCGTCATGGTGTGCGGCAAATCCTGCCTGGCCGGGGACATCTTCGGCGAATACCAATTTGATCGTCCGCTGGCCATCGGCGATCGGCTGTCGTTCATCGACACCGCGGGCTACACCATGGTCAAGAAAAACTGGTTCAACGGCCTGAAAATGCCGTCCATCGTAGTGAAACAACTCGACGGTACCGTCGAGGTGGTTCGTGAATTTGGTTACGACGACTACCTGTCCAGCCTTTCGTAAGCTGGCGGATAAAGGAGAGATAAAGCAATTGAAAAAGAACGTTCTTATCATTGGTGCAGGAGGTGTCGCCAAGGTGGTGGCCCACAAGTGCGCGCAGCACAACGACGAACTCGGTCGTATTGCTATCGCGTCGCGCAACATCTCCAAATGCCAGGCCATCATCGACAGCGTCAAGGCCAAGGGTAGCCTCAAGGTTCCCGCCGACATCCAAGCCTTCGCGCTGAACGCCCTGGACGTGGAAGCGACCAAGGCCCTGATCCGCGAGACCGACTCGCAGATCGTCATCAACGTAGGTTCCGCCTTCCTCAACATGTCGGTGCTGCGCGCCTGCATCGATACCGGCGTTGCTTACCTGGACACCGCCATCCACGAAGAGCCGGGCAAGATCTGCGAGACCCCGCCGTGGTACGGCAACTACGAATGGAACCACCTGGAAGAGTGCAAACAGAAGAACATCACCGCCATTCTTGGCGTGGGCTTCGACCCGGGTGTCGTCAACGCGTACGCCGCGCTGGCGCAGCAACAGCATTTCGACCGCATTGATTCGATCGACATTCTCGACGTCAATGCCGGCAGCCATGGCAAATACTTTGCCACCAACTTCGACCCGGAAATCAACTTCCGCGAATTCACCGGGCAGGTGTGGAGCTGGCAGAACAGCCAGTGGACCAGCAACACCATGTTCGAAGTCAAACGCACCGACGACCTGCCGGTAGTCGGTTCGCAAAACCTGTACCTGACCGGCCACGATGAAGTGCACTCGCTGTCGAAAAACCTCGACGTGCCCAACGTGCGTTTCTGGATGAGCTTCGGCGAACACTACATCAACGTGTTCACCGTTCTGAAAAACCTCGGCCTGCTCTCCGAAAAACCGGTCACCACCGCCGAAGGCCTGGAAGTGGTGCCGTTGAAACTGGTCAAGGCCGTACTGCCCGACCCGTCTTCGCTCGCCCCTGGCTACACCGGCAAGACCTGCATCGGCGACCTGGTCAAAGGCACCAAAGATGGCCAGCCGCGTGAGATGTTCATCTACAACGTGGCCGATCACGAAGAAGCCTTTGCTGAAACGGACAGCCAGGGCATTTCCTACACCGCAGGCGTGCCACCAGTGGCCGCTGCGCTGCTGGTAGCACGTGGCGAGTGGGACGTGAAGCACATGGCCAACGTCGAGGAACTGCCGGCCGAGCCGTTCCTCAAAGCGCTGGACGTGATGGGCTTGCCGACTCGGATCAAAGACGAGAACGGTGACCGTGCGTGGGATGCGATTGCCTGAATAGGCGGTAGTTGACCGAACAAAAAAATGCCCCCTCAGGGGCGCATTTTTTGTGGGTGTAAATAGATATTCGCAGAACAGTAAGGATCTAAATGTGGGAGCTGGCTTGCCTGCGATGGCGGTGGGTCAGCCAACACATCCATCACCGCGCGACCGCTATCGCAGGCAAGCCAGCTCCCACACTTGAATCCTCAGCGTCACTACTGCTCAACCGCCCGGTTTGAAGTGGAGTCATGCGGCGGTAGCAACCAATGCCGCGTGGTTGTCCATCCCAGAAAGACTCTCGCGCCATCTTCCGCTGGAGCCTGCTGAGGCAACACTTCGCCGGCGAAAGCCTTGCGCAAACCGCTCATGAGCGGCAGGAATCGTCCTCGAAAAGCCAACGGCTGAGTGGCGAAGTACGCTTCGACAGACGCCAGGGCATCTGTGCGCGCAGGATCATCAAGCATCGTCAGGTAGAACACCATCTGGCGCCACGCATAAGCGGTATTTTTGAGCATTATCAACCGAGCATGATGGTGCTCAATCCGCATCTGATGCCGTTTGCAGATCCACTCAAAACACGCCTGCACCATGCTGCCCAGTCTCGGCTGCAGCAAAACCTTCAACCCAAGTTCTTCAAACAGTAACGCGAGGTTTTGCGTGGTTAAAATTTGCTGTTGCTCAAGAATGGTGCCATTGGTTGCCGGGTGCCACGTGTCCAGCTCAGCTCCTGCACGCTTTGCGCACAACTTCGCGAAGGCATCGCTTGCCACTCGCGCACGTCGTCGCCCTCGGGTAACAAGGCTCGCCAGCTCATCGGTATCAATGGCGTAATAACGTGCATAAAGGGAGCCTGCCAGCACCGGGCCTGTTCGCCTGGCGGCATCGGCAAACTTATCGGAAAACTCACCCATGAAGATATCGGCAGCGACCTCCTCCACTAAGGGCAGGTCCAGTGCCGCAGTGTCCGCCAGCGCTGAAAATTCCTGGAGAAGCTTGTTCGGCAAGATGGCGTAGGGGAAGGCAGAAAGCGTCAACGCCGATGACTCAACCAGCGCCTGTTGGGCCGCTTGTGCCACCGCAGCACCGGACTGTCGGTCGCCTTCAATGACGGCAACCCAAGGCAACTCACTGAGGCCAACCTGACGTTGAAGGTTCAACAGTAATAACGACCGCCGCCGGCAGAACGCGCGATAGGTCGAGGCGTATACCATCCTTAGCGCTTCATCGCGCAGCCCGTAGCTACTCAGTTGCGCGGTCATCGCGGGCAGCAACCGCGCAACGGTATCGCCTGAAGTAATCAGCCCATGCTCGATCAATTCGCTGATCGTCCCACTCCGGCATCGCTGAAGGCGGCGCTGGACCGCCGGAGGAATGGCAATGCCCTCGCCTTGCCCAAATGCCGATGCCTCCTCAGCGGTGATCGGCGCTCCCAACTCAGCAAAATCCGCGAGACCGCCTTGCTCGGGATAGTTTGAAAGACGCTTCGCCACAATACGGGCAATGAGGTGATGCTCCGGCCCCGCCACCTGACTACGTTGATTCGCACGCGACGCACGGTGAGCGGCTGAACCCGGCTCGCCATGCTTGCGCACAAAATCATCGACGATTTGCCGTATGCGACCGACTTGACGCCCAGTGAGCGATTGCAAGTCGCGCGAGCATTGCCCAAGTAAAGAAAACAGTTCCTCCACGCGACTCGAAGAGCGCCTGTCGATACTGAGCCTGTTGAAATGCGCCGCTAACTCGGCTGCCTGCTCGTGCCACTGACGTGGGTAATAACGGCACGGCCAACCAGCCTCATAGGTCAGGAGGAAATGCGAAACAGCTGAATCATAAAGCGGCAAACGCGTTTCGATCGTCTGTTTCTGCACAACCATCTGAGCCTGAGGCTGCAAGGTTGTAAGCAACTGCTTGATCTGGCCAGCGTCCACGATGTGAACCTGCGCGGCTGAAACCGGCAGCTGCGTAGAGAACGACGGAAAGAAACGCAGCCGGTCAAAGAACGGCCCAATCACGTCTATCAGCGCACGCGCTTGCTCGGTGCGCTGCTGCCCGACTAGCCAGGCGACAGTCAATAACGCGGCCTCTTCCGGCACATCGACCGCATAATCACAGCGGGCTAAACGTGAATGCAGGGCCTCAAGGCCGTCATCTGTGAGATGCCAGGCATTGATATCGAGCCGTTCAAAGCCTGGGCGAATACCCGGAATAGAGGCGGCGAGTTCACGCTCGTACGCCGTCAACTCGCCACCGGCCAAAAAATTGCCGGTCGCAAAGCCGCCCGTAACGACTTCCAGGGTAACCCAGGCGGGCATCTGCGCAATCGGTGTGCGCGAGCCATACTCGACTGCGCCTTGTAGCAGGTTCTCAATGACCTGTTGCCAGCGTGAGATACGTCTGCGGGCGTTAAAGCGCGCGATTGAGCCGCCACTCAAATCGTGCGCGAGCAGCGCTTTCGACAGTTGGAAGACTGCATATCCTGCGTGCATGCCAGTCACTCCATGTGATCCGGAGCGATGTCCAGATTGCAGTGTAATGTGATGGGTCCGGAGGCTGGATTCGAACCAGCGCCCACCCGGTCCAGAGCCGAGTGTTCTACCGCTGAACTACTCCGGAACAGAGCGCGCATTGTCGAGCAACGCCTGAAGAATGTGAAGGGCCACGGGCTTCATTCAGTTTTAACTGAAGACAAAATGCTTTTTTCCTACCTGCTCCATCGAATCGATGTCTGACTGCGTTGTTGCATGGGATACAGTAGCTCTAAACAGGCATCGGTGTGGTTTGGTATAGCTTGCTGGACAGATTGAACATCCGCTGACGGCCGAAACAGTCTAAAAACTGTCAGCTCTCACAGGTTACCGAACCCGCAAACTCCGTTAGCTTAGCCAGTCAAGAGCTCAATCATCGATTGGCTAACCCACTCAGTATGTGCGAAAGAATTCGTGCATGACGTCCCACGAAATCTCAAACCGCAACACTTCGCCTCTCAAGCCTAAAGGACGAAACCGCCTGAGCATCACCGCCCGCCTGCCTGCCGCGCTGGGCATTCGTAGTGTGCGGCCAGCGCACGCCCAATTGCTGGGCGTCGGCGTGCTGATGCTGTTAGAGGTGGGCTGGACGCGGTGGTGTGTAAAGGCGTGGTGAACACGTGTGGCGAGGGAGTTTACTCCCTTGCCACAGGGATTTTCGCAGGGTGTGAAGACCGCGCTTAGCTCCCAGCTCGAAGGTGAAACACCAACACTTGCCGGGCTTGCGACTCTGGGAAGTTTCCGACAAGGGTTTCAGGTTATGGCTCGGAAAAGGGCTGATTAACCTCTCGTCGTCGCTGCCAATTCAGTGACCGGATTTGACCGTCCGCCCCTCAAGTGCACCTGTGCCACATCGAATCAGGCGTTCTTTTTACGTCCGCTGTATCGTGTCGCGGCAGCTGTACGCGGGATACCTTCGGGTATGCCGGGCTCCTTGGGACCGGTCGGTCAACCCGCGTATAGCTGCCACCCTAATTCGTTTGACCGCGAACCGTGGCAGCTCCATTTCCCTTGGAGTTTCACCATGATTAAAGACAGCCCCAATCTCCCAGGCCAGCAAGACTTCGACACCAGCACCCTGCATGAAGTGGCCTACCGCGCGATCAATCACTACCTCAATTCCGGCAAACCCATCCCGGAACCCGACGAAGGCCTCTTCACCGTGCGTGCCAACCTAGGTACCGAAACCTTGCTAGTCAACGCCGCCCGGGACCTGGCGTCCATCTGTGATATTGCCAACCCTATGGCCTTTGAAGTCGACGGCTCCCAACGCAACGTCGAGCTGGGCATCTGCCGGATGCTCGAAGGTGTGCAGCTGCTGGTGGACAAAGCCCTGAACGTGGCCCACTCGACGGCTTGAGATAGACGATGTAGAGCGCCTGAGCTATCTTCGGGCGCTCTATCGAAAGCCCAAAACAGGAAGTTACCGCTTGAGCACGTCGCCCCTACTGCGAGGCCGCACCTTCGCCCTCCTCGCCGGCCTGGCCTTTATTGCCGTGGACCAACTGGTCAAACTGCTGGCCCTGGTTTCACTGCACGCCAACAGCTTCAAAATCGGCTCTAACCCGATCAACCTGGCGCTGGAACTGAGCCTCAACCCCGGCGCCTTCCTCAGCCTGGGCGCCGCGTTGCCGCCGCAGGTCAAACAACTGATCTTTATCGTCGGCGTGGCCATCGTGGTTGCCTGGGCGATGGTGTGGTCGCTGTCCAACTGGAGCCAGCCATTGCGTAAAGTCTTGCCGCTTTACGCGATTGCCCTGGGTGGTATCGCCAACTTGATCGACCGTGTTTTTCGCGACGGGCATGTGGTGGATTACATGGTGCTGAACGTGGGGCCGACGCATACCGGTGTGTTCAACATTGCCGATATCGCGATTACGGCCGGGGCGTTGTTCTTGATGCTCGATTTGTTCGTTAAGCCGCGCAACGCCTAACCAGCAAGGGGGTTTCAGGGCATCAACCCTGAATCCCCAGGCCATCAAAACACCGACCACCCAATCCGCTCGCTCAACAATTCCAACGCCTTCATCCCGGCCAGCGAATTGCCCGCCGCATTCAACTCCGGCGACCACACGCACACGGTGAACTGGCCCGGCACCACCGCGACAATCCCGCCACCTACCCCGCTCTTGCCCGGTAAACCCACGCGATAGGCAAAATTGCCCGCTTCGTCATACAGCCCGCTGGTGGCCATGATCGAGTTGACTTGCTTGGTCTGGCGCGCAGTCAAAATCTGCTCGCCGCTGTGGGCACTCACGCCCTCGTTGGCGAGGAAACTGAAGGCCCTGGCCAGGTCCAGGCAGCTCATTTGCAACGCGCAGTAATTGAAGTAGCTGTGCAGCACTGCGTCCACGTCGTTGTGGAAGTTGCCGAAGGCTTTCATCAGGTAGGCCATGGCCGCGTTGCGTGCACCGTGCTGGGCTTCGGAGTCGGCGACGACGCTGTTGACCAGGATCTGCGGGTTGCCCGACAGGCGCCGCACGAAGTCGCGCATCGACAGGATCGGCACGGCAAAGCGCGACTGGTTGATGTCGCAGATCACCAGCGCGCCGGCGTTGATGAACGGGTTGCGTGGGCGGCCGCGTTCGAATTCCAGCTGCACCATGGAGTTGAACGGTTGCCCCGACGGTTCGTGACCCAGGCGTTCCCAGATGGTTTCGCCGCCGTGGTCGATGGCCTGCACCAGGCTGAACACCTTGGAAATGCTCTGCACCGAGAACAACGTGTCGGCATCACCGGCGCAGTACGCCGAGCCGTCGTTGCCGTACACGGCGATACCGAGTTGATTGGCGGGCACATCGGCCAGTGCGGGGATGTAGTCGGCGACTTTGCCCTGGCCGATCAGTGGACGAACTTCGTCGAGGATCGACTCGAGCAGCGCCTGCATGTCTTGTCCGGTCATTGTTTCTTTGAATCAGTGATAAGCGGGGCGCGCAGGATACCTGAAACGCGCCGCTCAGGTGGCGCAGTAGAGAACGTGAAGTCCAGCAGGGCAATACAGCGTTTGCATAGGGCGTGCATGGGTCAACTTCCAGGTAGGGATCGCTCGTCAATCAAAGGAGTCCAATAGCCCGTACACTGCGCCGCTGCGCTTACTCCACGAGGACTTTTGCATGAAATTGATGATTGGTTTGGCCGCCCTGTTGCTGGTATCGGCCTGCTCGACCCACTCGCCCATCGCTGCGCCGGCGCAGGATTCCGCCGCATCCACCTGCCTGGCGGGCGGTGGCACGATGAGGCAGGTCGGCAAGTTGCAGAGCTGGAAGTGCATCACGCCGTACAGGGACGCGGGCAAGGCGTGCACCGATTCGAGCCAGTGCGAGGGTGAATGTCAGACCAGTGTGACCACGCAATCGGGCAACGGCCCTGTAGCGGGTACGTGCCAGGTGGATAACAGCCACTTCGGCTGCTCGGCGACGGTCGAGAAAGGCAAGCTGGGCCGGGCGATTTGTGTGGATTGATGGGCGCCGCCAAAACACTCCAGGAGCGGGCTTGCTCGCGAAGGCGCAGTGTCAGTCACTGGGTGTGTCGCTGACCCACCGCATTCGCGAGCAAGCCCGCTCCCACAGTTTTAACTGCGTACACCTAGAAAGTGCGCGACGTTGGAAACGGGTTCATCCATCACCGTAGGCCGAACGGTGTGCGTGAACCAAAGGGCGCCACCGAATAATGTGGGAGCGGGCTTGCTCGCGAAGGCGCAGTGTCAGTCACTGGGTGTGTCGCTGACCCGCCGCATTCGCGAGCAAGCCCGCTCCCACAGTTTTAACTGCGTACACCTAGAAAGTGCGCGACGCTGGAGACTGGCTCATTCATCACCGTCGTGCAGAGTGGTTTGCGTGGGCTCCTGAACGCCACCTAACCCCTGTGGGAGCTGGCTTGCCTGCGATGAGGGCGTGTCAGCTGACATCAATGTTGCTGACCCACCGCTATCGCAGGCAAGCCAGCTCCCACCGTTTTTACTGCGTACACCTAGAAAGTGCGCGACGTTGGAAACCGGCTCATCCAGCACAGTAGGCCGAACGGTGTGCCTGAACCAAAGGGCGCCACCGAATAATGTGGGAGCGGGCTTGCTCGCGAAGGCGCAGTGTCAGTCACTGAAGGTGTAGCTGACCCACCGCATTCGCGAGCAAGCCCGCTCCCACCGTTTTCAATGAGCACACGTCAAAAGTGCGCCACGTCGGATATCTGCTCATCCAGCACATCCCGCGCCAGTGCCCATGCCTGGTCCTTGGACTCTACGACCAGCAGTGGGTAGCCCCAGGCTTTGCCGAACATCGCGGCAAATGGCTTGAGGGCCAGGCGTTGGGCGGCACTGGGTTCTACCTGGATCATGCCTTTGACGAAGGTGCGCAGCGCCTGTTTGTTTTTCTTCATCCAGATCGAGGCTTGCCTGCGCTCCTCGTGAGAGTGCTCGTGGGCGTTTTCGTCCACGGATTTTTCGTGCAGCAGCAAGAAGGCCTGCTCTCTGGCCAACAACCCTTCAAAGACCACAAAGGCATCTTCCGGGCCGCTTTCGTTGGGCGCGTCGAAGACGATTTTCACCACGGGGAACGTTGTACTGTCGAGTCGCATGGCACAGCTCCTGAATGAGAGTAGGTCTCACTATAGTGACCACGCCACTGGACGGCATTGCACAGAATAGCCAGACTGTTTCGCAATTCAGCCAAGCTGCGAACCGAATATGAAACACCACCGCCTCGATCTGCATCATCCCTCGATGTCCAAGGATGTCGACGTGTTCCCGCGTGCGGTGGTGGCCGTGAGTGCCAGCAGCACCAGCGAACGCTGGGAGCACACGCCGCATTCACATCGCAAAGGCCAACTGATGTACACCCTGCGCGGGGTGATTCACTGTCAGATCGAGGCCGGTATCTGGATCGTGCCGCCCCAGTGCGCGCTGTGGATTCCCGGCGGCCTGCCGCACGCCGCGAGGGGTTCAGGTGAGGCCGAGGTGTATTGCCTGTTGATCGATCCCGACGTCAGCGGCGCCCTGCCCGCGCAATGCTGCACCCTGGCTGTGTCGGGCCTGTTGCATGAGTTGATCGGCAAGGCGGTGAGTTTCCCGCAGCTGTATGACGAAGACGGCGCCCAGGGACGTTTGATCAACACGCTGCTCGATGAACTGGCCCAGGCACCGGTCGAAGCCCTGCATTTGCCCATGCCCCAGGACCCGAGGCTGCGACGCCTGGCGGAGAGTTTGCTGGCCGACCCCAGCGACAAGGCTACCCTCAGCCAATGGGCCGTGCGCATCGGCATGAGCGAGCGCAGCATGACGCGCTTGCTGTTGGAGGAGCTGGGCCTGAGCTTCGGTCGCTGGCGCAGGCAGTTGCATGTGATCCTGTCCCTGCAACGCCTGGCCAAGGGTGAAAGCGTGCAGCGCGTGGCGCTGGACCTGGGCTATGAAAACGCCAGCGGTTTTATCACCATGTTCCGCAAAGCCGTGGGCCAGCCACCGGCGCGTTACCTGGCGGACCGCGCCGGGGCGTCGAGTACCACGCCTGCGGCCATTTCGATGCACTCGGAAGCCTGATCAGCGCTGCACCGGGACCCGAATATCGCCGCTGCGGCACTGAGTCTTGACGCTTGCGGGGCAACCGGCAAAGCGCAATTCCTTGGTCAGGCACACGCGCACTTCGGACAGCACCTTGCCCTTGCAGATTACAGCCATGCCATGGTCGCCCATGGCCGGGTTGCTCTGGCGAAACAGGTGTTCGATGTCGCGCGCTTCCAGGTAGTTGGGCACATTGAACGGCTGCAACTGCGGCGGAATCTGCACTGTCGCCAGCGCCGCATCCGTCGCGTCCAGATAGCGCGACGCATCCAGACCGCTGCACGTGCCGTGCTTGGACCATTCATGTTTAAGCAACGTGCGCGTGGGGAATATCAAAGCGCCCTTGGCCAGTTCCTGCGCCGACAACCGCGATTGCGGGTCACACGATGCCGGCCACCCGCCTTTGGCGTATTGCGGCCATAGCCCATGCAAGACAAACCCATAGCCCTTGCCGGAGCATTGTTGGTTGTCCGGGTGCGTGAGGCAAAACGTCGGCGACCACGACAGTGACAGCAGGTAAAAATCAAAATCTCCCGCGGGCCTCTGCTCGCGTGGCGCCGCTTGCGCCACCATGCTGGCCAGCACCAGCCACAGCGCTATCCAGGCTGTCTTGTAGTTCATCCATCTGTTCCTTGAAAACATAGGCGCCGCGCACCGCAGGACGGTTACTCGGGGCGGTTGGGATTGCGCTGCAGTACCTTGTCTAGAACCCGATCGGTCTTCAACGCCTCGATCGCCAGCGAAGGATGCTCGGCCTCGCCACGAATGTGGGCGTTCATCGCCAGCACATGGTGCCACTGGATATGCGCATGGCAAGGCACTTCGAGCACTTCGTCGACTTCGCCTTCAAGGCGCAATGGCTGGTCTTCGAACACGGCAAAGGTGATGCGGCCGCGGCTGCCGATCAGCTCGACGCGGTCTTCGCGGCGGTCCGCAACGAAGTTCCAGCAGCCCATGCCCAGCGCGCCGGAACCGAAGGTCCAGCAGGCCGTCACCGCATCTTCGGCGGCATATTCCCCGGCTTGTCGGGCGGTAAACCCGGTGACTTCGACGATATCGCCGGCCAGAAACTGAAACAAATCAAACCCGTGGCTGGCGAGGTCGGCAAAGTAGCCGCCACCGGCAACAGCCGGGTCGGTACGCCAATTGGCAGCACTGGCGTCCGCGGCGGCCGGTGGTTTGCTCAAGGTCCAGATCACTTGGCGCAATTCACCGATGCGCCCGTCTCGCAGCCAGTCACGCACCTGCTCAAAGCGCGGCAGCGAGCGGCGGTAGTAGGAAACAAACAAGTGCAACCCGGCGCGTTCGAAGGTGCGCTGCATCAACGCGCTTTGCTCAGCGTTGAGGGCCATGGGTTTCTCGACACAGCAATGTTTGCCGGCGGCCGCCACCATCAGGCTGTATTCAAGGTGGCTGTCAGGCGGTGTAGCGATGTACACCGCGTCCACTTCAGGGTCGTCGATCAGTGCCTGAGCGTCGGTATAGAAGCGCGCAATGCCGTGGCGTGCCGCATAATCGCGCACCGCCTCCTCGCGACGCCCCATCACGGCCACCAGTGCCGAACCTGGCGCTTTGTAGAAAGCGGGTCCACTCTTCAATTCAGTGACACTGCCACAGCCGATCATGCCCCAACGTACGGTAGTCATCTGTTCTCCTCGTCCGTTTTCATCAATCGGTCAGTATCCACATCCCCACCCGTGCGCGCCATAAGCACTTAGCATGACAATTGCATTACACTTTTATGACATTCATCCCGCTGCGGGGGCACACACGATGAAAATAAGGGCCACGGTCATTTGCGAACACGAGGGGCATATCCTCTTCGTGCGCAAGGCCAGATCGAAATGGGCATTGCCCGGCGGCAAGGTCGAGCGTGACGAGCGCCCGGTCGGCGCGGCCGAACGCGAGCTCGAAGAAGAAACCGGATTGAACGTGGACGGCTTGCTGTACTTGCAGGAATTGAAGGCCCGCGACACCGTCCACCACGTGTTCGAAGCCTCGGTGGTGAATATCGCCGAGGCACGACCTTGCAACGAGATCGTCGATTGCCGCTGGCACGCCTATGCCGCGCTGGACGAACTGGACACCACCGACGCCACCCGCCACATCGTTAAATCCTTCCTACGCCGTTTGTAATTCCGCGCTCTGCACGCTGTCCAGCCAACCTCGCTTCACCACGCCATTCGCTTTCTGCCGTTCGACAAAGGATTTGACGAACGCGGCAGCAGCCGCATGCGCCACCGGAAACGCGCGCGAGCCTCCAAACCTGGCAGATTCGAAAGATGGGCCAGTTAGCCTGAGAGCCTTGCGCGGTAAAAATTGTGGGAGCGGGCTTGCTCGCGAAGGCGGCATGTCAGTCAATGAATTCGTACCCGACCCACCGGCTTCGCGGACAAACCCGCTCCCACATTGGGTTTCCCTACCGTCAGGTAACTTGCAACCCGCCGCCGCACAGCGAAGAAGCGCTTTTGTTGTAACCCATCAGGGCGCGGTGCTTTGCTTTTGATCGAGACTCGGTCCCAGAAAGGTGACCGACACTCGGGTTGTTGTGCCCGCACTGGCGCCTTCGCGGCCTCGCTAAAGCTCGACGGCTCCCCACTGGATCTGCACAGGAACGTGAACGCTAAACCACCACTTCCCGCTCCAATACCAAGGTAATCCCGGTGTGCCCATACGCCTTGGACACCCCATTCATGGCCTTGAAGTCGGCAAAATCCTCACCATCATTCGGGTCCATGTACCCACCGCCCGGCCGCTCCATCACATAGTGCAGGCCAATCAAAAACGTCGTCACCACGATCAACGCACGCCGGTTCGCCGCCAGCGCCGGAGGTTTGCCATGAATCACCGGGAACCCGGCCTTGATGCATTGCTCCTCGCACTGCGGGTAGAGCACCGACAGCGCCGTGGCCAGAAACCCATCCATGTAGATCGTCACATTCAACCCCAGCGAACGCGCAGCCAATGCCACGTTATGCGGGTAAGAGTAACCCGCCTTGGTCGGGTCGAAAGGCTTGACCACTCCGCCCGTAATGGCGCCGGAGGTGATCTTGTACAGCTCGACTTCACACATGTTGGTGCGCAGGGCGTCAGTCGCCGTCAGGCCTGCGGGCAAGGTGCCGCCCAGTTCCACGGCGGCGCACAGCAACGAGGCCGCCCCACAGGAAAATCCAAAGGCTTGTTTCTTTTTAGCGGCCGGCATATGCAACTCTCGAGGGTGATCGTGAGTGCATAACAGCTCAAGAGCGCGGTTTATTCCCCGCGACCTGGGGAAGTTTCTCGCGGCTTTTGGCCTGCCCGCGCTGGTACAACGCCTCCACCAGTTTCTGCCGTTCATCCTGGGGCAGATTGCTCGCGAACTGCGCCAGGGTAGTGTCCACCAAGGCCCGCAGCGCGGCGTCGGCCTCGCGCGCCTTGGCCAGCTCCGTCACCAGCACTTCGCGATCAAGGGTCGGCGCTTCCAGCTGTTTGATCACGCCCAGCCGCGCTTCGCGACCGGCCATGATCAGCGGTTGGCTGTCGGCACGGTTCTGGCGCAGTAACTGGCGCAATTCCTTGCGCCGCTCTGGCGGCAATTTGATCATCGCCTGGCGCAAACCGTGCTGGTTGACCACCGCTTCGGCAGGCCGGGGCGTGGCCATCCAGTGGTAGAGGCCGCCACCCACGCCGCCGATCAAAAACACGTTGAGCAGCACCGAGACAAGCAACCACGGTTTAAGGGATTTTGGGGTCATTGCTCGGTTTCCTCGGCGTTGACGGTGAAGACGACGTCGGCATCGCCCTGATCGAAGACGCTGGGCAGCACGTCGGATGACAGCATCGGCAACGGCACGCTCAGCGACGCCACCAGCACCCCGGCGGCGATGCCGGCAATGCCCGCGCCCACCAGGCCTGCCGGCGACAGCCAGTGGGCGTAACGCGACCAGAACGACGCCCGTCGCGGTGCAGACTCACGGATCTGGCGCGCCAGCGCCGGGTCGGCGAATGCCAACTGATGGCTGTCCAACTGCCCATCCAGCCAGCTGGCCTCACGCAATGCCTCGCGGGCGTGGACATTGCCGCTGTCGAGCAGCGCCTGGGCGGGCGCCTGCTCAGCCAGAGGCCAGCGGTGCAGGCTGGCCCCGTAGGCGTCAGCCAGGTGCGCAAATCGTTCAGGTGTCATGGTTTTCCCCTTCCTGGGCGGGCGAGCCCGGGTGTGTCGGCAAGTTGACTGCGCAACTGGCGTCGGGCCCGCGACAGCAGGCTCTCCAGTGCCTCGACGCTGATGTTCATCAGGGCCGCGGCGTCGATATTCGACAGCTCCTGGTAGTACTGCAACACGATGGCTTCGCGCTGCCGCTCGGGCAAGGTCGCCAACGCGGCGGCCATCCTTGCACTGCGGTCGGCCGTTTCCAACTGTTCATCAAGGGCCGGCGCGCTGTCTGCCAGTTCCAGCACCTCGTCTTCGTTCAACGGGCGCTCCTTGCGCCGACGCAACCGGTCGTGGCACAGGTTGAGTGCCACGCGGTGCAGCCAGGTGTCGAAACGCGCTTCGCCAGGCCGCCAGTTGGCCGCCTGGCGCCAGATGCGCAGGAAACTTTCCTGGGCCACGTCCTTGGCCTCTTCGGCATCCCCGAGGATCCGACTGGCGAGCGCGAGCAAACGCGGAAGCTTGCGCGTCACCATTTCGTTGACGGCAGCAGGCTCGTTGTTGCTGATACGCGCCAGTAGCTCAACGTCCGGATCAGTGTCTTTCAATCGGGCAGCTCTCAATGCACTGGCTAAGGTTCAGGGTTCAGCGGATCCAGTGGCCTTCGCGCCAGTACCAGTTCGGGCCACGGGATTCCCAGTGCCCGGGTTCCCAACGGGCATTGCGCACCACCTCCTGCCAGTGGCCCGGCACCCAGGCATACGCGCCGTGCATCCATTGCCAGTGGCCACGGTCCCAGACAAAGCCTGGGCGTTCGGCGGGAATCACTTCAACACGCTCCGCCGGTGGCGCCTGGCGGATGATCACTTCGGTTTGGGCAAAGGTCGGGGTGCTGACAAGCGCGGCAAACGCCAGCGGAACCAGCAAGGCATAGCGCAATTTGGCCAGTGGATTCATGGCAACTCCTTCATACGGCGGACGAAAATGTTCGCTGCTGATGGGTTGAACGGCGGGGTAGGAAAAATCCGTCGCGATAACGACGAAATTTCTCTCGACGCTGGTTAAGGCGAGTATTACTCAGGGGATGGCGGCGCTTGATGAAATGTTTGAAAGCGTGGCGACGGATTTGCGCAAGTGGCGGCGTTCAAGGTGTAACGCAATGCACACCATGAGGAAATAGCCATGTCTCGTCGCCTGACTCTGCTTGTCGCCGCCCTGCTGATCGCCAGCCTCAGCGGCTGTGTCATCCTGCCGGAACACCGGCATTGCTGCTGGCGCTACTACGGCGCTGTGTCCACGCCCAGCAGCGCCGTCAATAGCTAACCGACTGCCGCAAAGCCGCGACGCCCGGCCTTGATCTCGGTGCGCAGTTCGCCAATCAGGTTTGCGATGGAACGGACGCTGTCCAGACCTTGGGGCGACACCCGGGTCAGCAACAGGTCGACACGCCCGGACGCCGGTTCAAATACGCTGATGCGCAGCGAGCCGTCGCTGTTGAGGCTGCATTCACACACAAGCGGCAGGAAGCCTGAGGCCATGATGCGGTTGAGTTCGATGATCGACATCATGACAAGCCCCCGTCCTTGGGTTCTACCCTGTAGGTGTATTGCATGCAGCATAGATAAGCTTTTGCCGAGCACTGAACAATTAATTCAAAAGTGATACCTGAGCCGCATTTTGCCTTGTGGACGCTGGCGCCCTGGCGCCAAAAACCCAGCACGCGACCTCTCGTCCGCTGCCTGGGCAAGCGCTTGACTCTACACGGCGTTCACAAGACGCTCTTGGCTCTTTGCCATCATCCAGAGCAGCCCGCCATGAGCATCGATCCCCCAAGACTGCCCGACAGTGATGTATACAAAACGCTGCTGGAGTCGACCAAGGCCATTCCCTGGCGCATCGATTGGCAGACCATGACGTTCACTTACATCGGTCCGCAGATCGAAGCGTTGCTGGGCTGGACCCCGCAAAGCTGGGTCAGCGTGGACGACTGGGTCGAGCGCATGCACCCGGACGACCGTGAGTACGTGGTGAACTTTTGCGTATCACAATCGCGCGCCGGCGTTGACCACGAGGCCGATTACCGCGCGCTGACGGTAAACGGAGACTACGTGTGGATTCGCGATGTGGTGCATGTGGTGCGCAAGGGCGATGAAGTCGAGGCGTTGATCGGCTTCATGTTCGATATCAGCGAGCGCAAGAAGACCGAAGAACACTTGATTCGCCTGCAAAAACAACTGGAGGAATACTCCTTCCAGGACGGCCTCACCGGCATTGCCAACCGCCGCATGTTCGACACCGTGCTGGAGCGCGAATGGGCAAGCGCCCAGCGCAGCCAGTTGCCGCTGTCGTTGATCATCCTCGATATCGATTTTTTCAAGCAGTACAACGACCACTACGGCCACATCAAAGGCGACGAAGCCTTGCGCCAGGTAGCGCGCACCTTGTCGCTGGCGGCTAACCGGCCACGGGATTTCATTGCGCGGATCGGCGGCGAGGAGTTTGTGTGGCTGCTGCCGGAGACTGATGCGGCGTCGGCCAGGCAAGTGGCGCGACGCTGCCTGCACCTGATCTGCCAACAACAGATCGAACATGGCTTTTCAGCGGTTTCCAAACTGCTGACCCTGAGCCTGGGCGTTGGCACGCATCTGGTGACGCCCAACAGCAACCTGCTCGAGTTTGTCGAGTCAGTCGATAAGTTGCTGTACAAGGCCAAACATAACGGGCGTATGCGGGCAGAGTTTGCCGACGGTGAACTTTGACGCCACAGTCAAATTCCGGGCAAAAAAAATCCCAAGTAGCTGATGGAAACCTGGGATTTAAAAGTGCATAAACCGTGGGAGGTGAACGCCCGGCTATAGTACCGATTGTAAAAACCTGTAACAAGATGATTTTAATCCTTTCGTCGGATTGAAAACGCCGTAAGTCATTCAATAACCACACATTTTTTAAGGAGGACGGGATTATAAATGCCACTTTTTGGTGCAAGTTACGCCTCTATCTCCTTATATTAAAAAGGGTTATGAATCATAGAGGTGCAACACTGTTGGATGATTGCCCGTTTAATTGCCGGCATGTATCGCGAAGTTCCAGGCTGTTGGACGACGCCGCGCTGGCGACACGCTCTACCTGCCTGCAAAGTGCCAACCGCTCGGCCGCCTCGACGCGCGCCCGGTCGACCTGGGCATTGAGCCACATGAAATAGCCACCCAGTAATACCGCGACGCACAGAACCCCGATCGCAAAGTAGCGAAAGCCGTAGGACGCTGGGGGTTCCGTTGGGTTCATGACACTAAGGCACCCTGCTCTTCTCGTACCGGACGTCGTCGCCCTCGACCCGAGCAACCATCGACCAGCCCAGCCGCTGGTAAAACCCGTTGGCACGGATTTCATCGCGGCCATCGGTGATCAAAAACAACCGTTCATGCTGTTCAAACAGTGCCGCTTCAGCCACCGCCATCAAGCGGCGGCCCAAGCCCAGGCCTTCGTAGCCAGGCTGTACAAACATCGCAAACACCTCGCCTGCGGCCCGGTCGACCATGGAAAAGGCGACAGGCCGGCCCTCAACCTCGGCGATCCACACACAGGGCGCTTCACGAATGCTGTCTGCCAGCACCTGCGGGGTAATCCCCAGCGCGGTCATCTGTTCGCGGCTCAAATGGTTTTGCACCACCGAGGTGCGAATAGCGAAGAGCGTGTCGATATCGTCCGGCGTCGCCACGCGTATCAGCATTTGCATACGGGCCTCCTGTTGAAGGGCGCAATTGTATGCACATAGAAACATAAGCATTGTCGTGGATTTGTAAAAAGCCAGCCTGCAGGTGTATGTGAGCGCTGTCGAGCGCCACCGACAAGCACGCGCTTTATCTACACCGCATTCGCCTGCTGCTGGCGGCGATACTGCCCCGGCGCCATGCCATGCGCCTTGCGAAAGCAGCGCGAAAAGTACGCCTCATCGGTAAACCCGCAGCGCTGGGCGATCACGCCGATCATTTGCGCGCTGTTGAGCAACAAGGTGCGCGCCAATTGCATGCGGCGATCCAGCACCAGTTGCGAAAAGGGTTTGCCGGTTTCCTTGCGCAACAAATGCGTGAGGTAGTTGGGCGAGAGGAAGGCAGCGGCCGCAGCCTCAGTCAGGTTGAGGGTTGGCTCGTGCAGATGCTCGCGAATGTAGCCCTGCACCCGCGCCAGGGCGTCCTTGCGCCCGCGCCGGGTCGCGTTATTGGCGGCAAATGCCTGCAGCGGTTCGGCGTACTGCTCGCAGACCAGGCCGATCAGTTGGAAGAGATAGCCTTTCAACCGCTCACGGGCGCCGAAGGTGCGCTGGGCGTCCAGGGTGCGCATGTGCGCCAGCCAGGATTTCAGGTCGTCGAAGGCCGCGTCGTCGAGGATGAAATCCAACTGCTCCTGAAAACGAAACGGCGACAACTCCGGGGCTTGGCCAATGGGAATGTCCTCCAGGTCCAGCGGGTCGCAGGTCAGCTGCGGCAGAAAAAACGCCTGGCTGAAGTTGATCAGCATGAACTCGCCGTCTTCGGGGTGGGGAATCACATGCAGGCGATGGGGCAGGATAAACGCCAGCGCCTTGTGCGGAAACGGCCGCACCGCGCCGCCGATATGCTGCACGGTGTCGCCGCCCAGATTGATCTGGATCTGGAAATATTCATGCCGATGCGGGCTGGTCAACGCCGCCCGCCCGCGCTTGTCGCGGATATAAAAGTCGGGACGGTCGCTGCGTTGTTCCATGCCATAAGTGGTGACGCGGGTGCCTGGCATAACGAAATCTCGGGTGGCCTGGGCACCACTGTAGCCTCAACCCTGGCTGAGGGTGAAGCTCAGCTCGCCAACGCCGTCGATGCCGGCAGTAACCACATCGCCCGGCTTCAGCGCGCCAACGCCGGCAGGAGTACCGGTAAAGATCAGGTCACCGGCCTTGAGTGCGACGGATTGCGAGGCATAGCTGATCACTTCACTGACCGACCAGATCAAGTCGGCCAGGTCGCCTACCTGGCGCTGTTCGCCATTGACCTTCAGCCAGATTTTGCCGGTAGACGGGTGCCCCACCGCACTCACGGGCTGCAACGCGGTGCTGGGCGCCGACTCATCAAAGGCCTTGGCCCATTCCCACGGGCGTGAGAGCTTTTTCGCCTGGGCCTGGAGGTCGCGGCGGGTCAGGTCGATGCCGACGCCATAACCCCAGATGTGGGAAAACGCATCCTCGGGAGTGATGTTTACCCCGCCCTTTGCGATGGCCACCACCAGCTCCACTTCATGGTGAAGATCAGCGGTCAGCGGCGGATAGGCAATCACGCCCTCGGCCGGCACCACCGCATCGGCCGGCTTCATGAAGAAGAACGGCGGCTCGCGATCCGGATCATGCCCCATCTCGCGGGCATGTTCGCTGTAGTTGCGGCCCACGCAGAACACGCGGCGCAGCGGAAAACGTGCCGCGCTGCCATGGATGGCCAGGGATGGGGTGGGTTCAGGAGTAATTACATAATCAGTCATGGCCTGCGCCTCTTGGTTTGCCTGGCGCCAGTATGACGAGGCGTGCCAGGGCAAAGTTGGACAGGCTGACGCAGATTTTGCACTGGCCGGTGCAGGTTAACGGGTTATTTGCGCGCCACCTTATAGCGCAGGCAATCCTGATAAAAGCTCTGACGAATCGCCTCGGGCTTGAGCCGGGAACGGCTGTCGTAGGTCTGCTCGGTGATGCCCATGGCCATCATGCGCATCCATGACTTGCTGAACGTGATGGTCTGGATTTTTTGCCGTGCGGCATACAGCGACACGCCCGACAGTTTGAGTTCCTGGGCCCTGGCGGCAGTGCCGGCGCCCCAACTGCACATGTACTTGTCACCCTCGCGCAGCTCCCGTGCCTGCACGGCAGCTGCGCCGCCCGCCAACGAGCAGGCGATCAGCATGATTCCAACAGTGCGCATTTGCTTCCTCACCTAACCACCTGAAAATAAAAGTGATTCTGGCGAGAATTTTGTTACAAAGGGGCCATTAAATTGCCTTATCTGCCGCTCACCATTGATAGGTCGCACTCGCCTGCACCGTGCGCTGCGAGCCATACCAGCACCACGAATAGGAATAACAGGACGCCACGTATTCCTTGTTCGCCAGGTTAGTTGCGTTCAGCGCCAGGCGCAGGTTGTCCATGGGGTTGGCGATATTCGGGATGTCGTAGTGCACCGCCGCATCAACCAAGGTGTAGCCCGGCACTTTCAGGGTGTTGGCGGTATCGCCCCAGGACGAGCCGACATAGCGCGCCCCCGCGCCGACGCCGAAGCCCTTGAGCTGGCCGTCGTGGAAGGTGTAGTCGGCCCACGCCGAGGCGGTGTGGCGCGGTACACCGTAGGTGGTGGTGCCCTGAACCGGAATCGCCGGACCTATGCCTTTATCAGTGAGCGGCGCGTACTGCACGGTGCTGTTGGACTTGCTCGCGCGGTTGTCCAGGTAGGCGTAGGCCGCAGTGATGTCGAGGTTATCGTTGAGGCTGGCCTTGCCTTCCAGTTCAAAGCCACGTGACTGCTGCTCGCCGTCCTGGACGCTGCAACGGCCGTTGCCACACAGATGGCTCGGGTCCGGGTCCAGGGTCGGCACGTTGCTCTGGCGCAGGTCGAAAATCGCTGCGGTGATAAAGCTGTTGCTGCCCGGTGGCTGGTACTTGATGCCGATTTCATACTGTTTGCCTTCGGTCGGCTTGAACACCGACCCGCCATAACCGGTGCCCGATTGCGGGTTGAACGACTCCGCATAGCTGGCATACGGCGCCAGGCCGTTGTCGAACAGATAGACCACGCCGACACGGCCGGTAAACGCCTTGCTGTCCAGGGACGACTTGCTCTTGGCGCGGGAGCTGATGGTTTTGGTGGTGCTGTCGGTGCTGGCCCAGTCATAACGACCACCGAGCAACAGCACCCATTTATCCCACTTCATTTGCTCTTGCAGGTACGCCCCGGTTTGCTCGCTGCGAGAGGTTGCATCGGTGGTGAAGGCCGGCGTGACCACAGGCGCGCCGTAGACGGGATCGAAGATGTCGAGGTTCGGCCCCTTGCCGTAACCGGCCTTGGTGTCGGTGCGGGTGTTCTGGTAGTCGAGGCCCATCAACAGCGTGTGCTGTAACGGCCCGGTGTCGAATTTGGCTTGCGCTTGGTTGTCGAGGGTGTAGGCGTCCATGTCGACATCGGTGGCGATGGTCGACCGCGTGGATGTGCGGTAATCGGCCTGCAGGTTGCTGTTGTAAATGCTGCGGTAGATGCCTTCCGCGCGTAGGTAACGCGCGTTCTGGCGCACGGTCCAGACATCATTGAAGTGATGCTCGAAGGCGTAGCCGACGGAGTAATACTCGCGGTCGCTCTTCTCGAAGTTCTTTTCGCCATCGTGGAAATCCACGTCGATCTTGCGCCCGGTGGGGCTGCGCGACACCGAACCCCAGGCGGGCACAGAGCCGTAGGACGCGCCTTTGGGGTCCTTCTGGAAATGCCCGAGCAGGGTCAGCGAGGTGTCCTCGTCCGGGCGCCAGGTGAAGGCGCTGGACAGCGACTGGCGACGGGTTTCGGTGTGTTCGACCTGGCCATCGGCATCATCGAACAACCCCGCTACTCGGTAGGAATACACGCCCTGATCATCCAGCGGGCCGCTGAGGTCGAAGGTGGTGCGCTTCTTGTTGAAGGTGCCGTACTCGACGCCGACTTCATGAAACGGCGTGTCCAACGGACGCTTGGTGACCATGTTGATCACCCCGCTCGGCGTGCCCTGCCCGTACAGCACCGACGCCGGGCCGCGCAGCACTTCGACGCGCTCCAGGTCAAAGGCGTCTTTTTGCGGCAACGCGTCACGACTCGACGGCATGCGCAGGCCATCGAGGTAGGTGGCCGGCGCAAAGCCGCGGATGGTCAACTGGTCGAGACGCGAGGCCGTGGCACCTCGGGTTTCCGGCACCACGGCGGCGCTGTAGCGCAGGATCTGGTTGAGGCTTTCGGCGTTCTGCGCGCGCATCTGGTCCTTGGTGACCACGGAGATCGACTGCGGGGTTTCGATCAGCGCGGTGTCGGTCTTGGTGCCCGACAGGCTGCGGGTGGCCACATAACCGGCGACTGGCCCGGTGGGGCTTTCGCTGTGGTAGGCGCCGCTGATGGTGGTGGCCTGCAACTCCATGGCGCCGCCGTTATCCGGTATGGCTTCCAGGCGGTAGCGGTCGGCGGAGATCTTCAGCGCCTGCAATCCGCTGCCGGTAAGCAACTGAGTCAGCGCCACGTCGGTGTCGTACTGCCCGTTCAAACCGTTGCTGCGCTTGCCGCGAGTCAAACTTGCATCGAATGCCAATACCAGGCCGGCCTGTTCGGCCAGGCTGTTGAGGGCCTGGCTGAGGTCACCGGCGGGAATCGAGAAACCGTGCAACGCGCTGCTGCTTTCTTCTGCGAACGAGCACTGGACGCTCAGCAATGGCACGGCGGCAAAGGCAAACGCCACTGACAGGGCCAGTGGATGCAAGGGACGAGCAAGGCGCGACATGGGAAATCCTGCGTAATAGAGGTTCTATTAACCATGACGGCCATGTCGGAAAATCGGGCAATAATGAGAGTGATTTTTATTTGCCGAGGTTTTACGCAATGAGCTTTAACGCTTTTTGGTGTAGGCCTTCGGGCTAGTTCTCGGCGATTTTTGCCTGCTTAAAGTCGTCCCTTTCTGATTTTTCCAGCCGTTCATCCAGGCGCTTTTTCCTGCGGCATGCTCCGACGCCTTGCCATTTTGCCGAGACGTCACGGATGACCCACGCCGCCCACATTGCCTTTATCGAACATGAGCTCAATGGCTTCCATCAGAGCCTGGCGGAATATCGCCAGCAGATGGGCGCCTGGTATGCGCGGGCGCTGGACTCGGTCAGCCATGCGGCGGACATGCCGTCGTTGCTGGGGATGGATCGGGTGCTGCGGGTGGGGGATTCGCAACGTTCCTTCAGCATTTCCGATGCGGATTTTTCCACCGTTGCGCGCTGCCAGGCGGGTGGCGAGCTGAAGATCGAGAGCAAGTTCGAGTCGATGTACGACGTGCCGATCGGCGAAATCCCGGTTGAGGTGATTCGCCTGGAAGACGGCAGTTCTACGCGGGTCATGCTGGATGAACATGGCAAGGCTTCCCACACCTGCGTGGCCGGTGGGCGCTATCAGGTGCGGGTACAGGGCGGCGTCTCCGCACAGCAGGTAGACGCGTTGTTTGCCTCCTACGCCGGGTTGACGGCGGACCTGGAGCAATGGCTGCGCGAGCAATGGAACGGCTTCAAACCGTCCTGGCAGCAATCCACCGCCAGCGCGATTGGCAGCGGCGTGCTCGCGGGCAGTTGGGCGGCAATCAAGGAGGTCTGGGACAGCATCAAGCTGGTCCAGGCGATTCTTGCAGACCCCATGAAGTTCGGCGAGCAACTGGGTGCCGAGGCCGCCAAGTTGGCGCAGTTGGCCACCGATGCGCCGCAGGTCATGGAAAAGGCCATGTTGCTGGCCAGTGATGAGGCGGCGCTGTACCTGATGGTGCGCACGACGATGCTGTGGCTGGACGCGTTGCCACCGGGCGAGATGGCCGAGGCGGCGGCGGGGTTTGTGGTGTCGCTGCTTATCGATCTGGTGATTGGCGCGGTGTTGATGATCGCGCTGCCGGCGGCGGGTGTGGCGTATCTGAGCTTGCGGTTGGTCAAGTATGGCGCACAGGTTCTCGATGCCGCAGTTGGCTTTGTGCGCGGCCTGCTTGGGATTCTAACCAAGTTCATGCAGGCGGTGGATCGCTACAAGGCCGTGGCAGTTCGCGGCGTAGTCGGTGGGCTGAAGCAAGGCACGATGCAGATGCGCTGGCGGGCACGGCAGAACGCGGTGCTGAAGCAGAAAGAACATGTGGATGATGTGCCTGCGGCTGCGAAGAATCCCCGTGGAGATGCGGCGGCGCCTGCGGATAAAACCGCCACCCATGGCTGCCCGGTGTCGATGGTCACCGGGGAAGAATTGCTGACCCTTACCGATGGCGCGCTGGACGGGATTTTGCCGTTTGAGTGGACGCGGTTGTACCGCACCAGTGCGGCGGAAGTGGATTGTGGGTTGGGGTTTGGTTGGAGTCATGCGCTGGCGCAGCGGTTGGTGGTTGCGGGTGATTCGGTGGTTTGGACGGATCATGAGAATCGCAGTACTGAGTTTCCGTTGCCTTCCGTTTCTCGGCCTGCGATTACCAACAGCTTGGCCGAAGCGGCGATCTACTTGGGTGCCCTGCCTGATGAGCTGGTGTTGGCTCAGGCATCACGTTTTTATCACTTTCGCGACGGTCAGCTGACAGCGATCAGCGATGCGTATGACAACCGGTTGCGCATTTCTCGTGATCGTTTGGGGCGGATTGAGCGGCTGGATAACGGTGTCGGCCGTTGTTTGTTTTTGCGTTACGAACTGGGCCGCATTGTGGCGGTGGACTATCAGGTTCATCGCGCCAAAGGCCGTGAGCCCTACGACTGGGTGACGGAGCAGAACGTCGTTTCCTACGCCTATGACGACGCTGGGCGACTGGTTTCGGCGACCAATGCCGTAGGTGAAAGCGAGGTTTATCGGTACGACGAGCAGCACGTCATTCTTGAACGGCAGCTGGCCGGTGGGGCGAGTTTCTTTTGGGAGTGGGAACGAGCTGGTAAGGCGGCGCGATGTGTTCGGCACTGGGCCAGTTTTTCGCAGATGGACACGCGGTATGTGTGGGAGGACGGCGGCAGGGTCACGGTTCACAACGTTGATGGCAGCCAGGAAGTGTATGTCCATGACCAACGGGCGCGGCTGGTGCAGCGGGTTGATCCCGATGGCGCTGAACACTTCAAATCCTATGACGACAAGGGCCGGCTGACGGTTGAGCAGGACCCGCTGGGAGCGGTGACGGCGTATCAGTACGACGACGCGGGACGCTTGGTGGCGCTGTTTCCGGGGGAGGATGAGCCGACTGCCTACGAGCACGATAACGGGTTCGTACGGGTTGTGCGGCGGGGAGAGGCGGTTTGGAAGTATGAGCGTAATGATCAGGGCGACATTACGCGTCAGACAGATCCTGACGGCTATGTTACGGACTACACCTACAACAAACACGGGCAACTGGTTGGGGTTTGGTATCCGGATAACGGCTGTCATCGGCTAGTTTGGAATGAGCGTGGGCAGCTTGTTGAAGAGCAATTGCCGAATGGCGGGGTTAAGCGGTATCGATATGACGATGTTGGTCGGCAGACGGCGCGTGAGGATGAGCATGGCGCGCTGACTCAGTATCAGCGGGATGCAGCCGGGCGCCTGTTAAAGCTGACCCAGCCCGATGGGGCGACGCGAGAATACAGCTACAACCCGTACGGAAAAATCACCTCTGAACGTGACGGATTAGGCCACGTCACCCGCTACGAATACGCCGACGGCCTGCACCTCATCAGCCGCCGCATTAATTCTGACGGCACCCAGGTCAACTACCGCTACGACAACACCCGGTTGCTGCTGACCGAGATCGAAAACGAAGTCGGTGAAACCTACCAACTCGACTACCACCCCAACGGGTTGATCAAGCAGGAAACCGGTTTTGACGGCCAGCGTACGGCGTACGTCTACGACCTCAACGGCAACCTGCTGGAGAAAACCGAACACGGCGACGATGGCAGTCAGCTAATCACCCGCTACGAGCGAGACCCTTCCGGCCGCCTCGTACGAAAAACTCTCCCCGATGGCAACGTTGTTGAATACGCCTACGACCGCCAAGGCAACCTCCTCAGCGTCGACGACGGCCACTGGGCGCTCGCCTACGAATACGACAGCCAAAACCGCCTCACCGCCGACCACCAAGGCTGGGGCACCCTGCGCTACGGCTACGACGCCTGCGGCCAACTGAAGAACCTGCGCCTGCCGGACAACAACCGCCTCACCTTCAACCACGACAAAAGCGGCCACCTCGCCACCGTCGAGCTAAATGGCAAAACCCTCACTTCACACCTGTTCAAAACCGGAAAAGAACGCCAACGCCAGCAAGGCGAACTCCTCAGCCACTACGACTACGACGAGCAAAACCGTCTGCACGCGCATGCAGTGACCCAAGAGGAACACAAGCTCTACCGCCGCCACTACGACTACGACAAAGCCGGCAACCTCACCCGCCTGCTCGACACCCGTAAAGGCGAACACCACTACCACTACGACCCCCTCGCCCGCCTCACCCGCGCCGATCACTCGCAAGACCAGCAGGAGCGCTTCGGCCACGACCCGGCCGGCAACCTGCTGATGCAAGACCGCGCCGGCCCGGACATCGTGGCGGGAAATCGGTTGGTGATTCAGGGCGATCATCATTATGACTATGACGCGTTCGGCAACCTGATCCGTCAACGGCGCGGTAAAGGCCACCAACTCGTCACCGAGTATCGCTACGACTGCCAGCATCGGCTGATCGGCATCACCCAACCGAACGGACAAACGGCCAGCTATCGCTATGACCCGTTTGGTCGGCGTATCAGCAAAACCGTCGAAGGCATAACCACCGAGTTTTTCTGGCAAGGCGACAAGCTGATTGCGGAACATCACGCGGATCGTCATCGCAGTTACATTTACGAGCCGGACAGTTTCCGCCCGTTAGTTCTGCTGGAAGGCTTCGGCCCTCAAGACACCCAGCCCTTCCACTACCAACTCGACCACCTCGGCACCCCGCAAGAACTCACCGCCCCCGACGGCGAAATCGTCTGGTCCGCGCATTACCGTGCCTACGGCCAGATCAGCCGCCTCGACATCGAAAAAATCGGCAACCCGTTACGTTTCCAAGGCCAATACTTCGACCCGGAAAGCGGACTGCACTACAACCGCCATCGCTACTACAATCCAGATATTGGTCGTTACCTGACGCCCGACCCGGTGAAGCTGGCGGGTGGGATCAATGCTTACCAGTACGTGCCCAACCCGATAGGGTGGGTAGATCCGCTGGGATTAAATCGGTGCCCTGGTGGAAACGGATGTAAATCTACCCATAAAATCGAGGAGCCATCCTACACAGCTAGGGTTAACGAGCGAGAGCCAGAAACGCCGACAGGGGCCGACAGTAAACTCTCCCGAAATGGAGCATTCAGAAGGGCGAAAGAAATTGGCGGAATCCCTAAAAACCAGCATCCGGCACGCGTTTATCGAGAGACACTTACCGATCAAAATCGCTATATACAAGGACGTGTATATGAATTTAAATTACTCGAACGAAAAATTGAGATTCGCGAACATTCCCTTGGGCACAATAAAGGTAATCATGCACCCCACTTCAATACTGAAACAACTATCAACCATCGTAAAGTCCCACTAAAAATCGGCGATGACTCTCACACACACTTTAAGAAATGACTAATGAAAACCGTTTTCATCCAAGAAGTCGGCATTCACCCATGGGGTCAAGTATACGCGACCAACGATCACGAATTTTCGACAATTTCCCTGCTAAACCAGGACTTTGAAAGCGTTTGGAAAACATGGTGCGAACTTGCATCCGCACTGACATCGGAATGGCCAACAATCTCAATTTGGTACACCATGGGATTCCCGTACGAAAGCAAAACCCAGGAATATCTGGCTTTAAAACGTTTTGCGAAATCGTCAAGCCCCAAAGACATATTTAAAAAAAATGAAGCCACTTCAATTTATTCTGGAATAGAGCACTTGAGTTCAAAACCTGATCAGATAGACCCGGCCACACTCACTAGCTATCGTTATACTGTGACACTCATGCAGAAAAAAAATAGCGAGCCCAGCGACGTTTGGAATAAACTTAGCGATCTGAGCCACTTATCAACATCAGATGATTTCAAGCTAATATTGGCAGACCGAACCCTACTAGCTTTCAGATTCCATGATGCAGAAACACACGGAGTAGCTCAGATTATTTTTCACTCAGAGCATTTGCCCATCCTAAACGATGTAATTAGCAGGATGGAAATCAAAGAGATTCAGCAAAGAGACGTCTACACTTACATACACAGCTGAGCTATATAAAATGATTCTGCCTCTTTGGTGTCGGCCTTGACATACCCGATCTCCCCTGCCTGCTTGCCCAAAAAATATAAAGGCGAAGATCAAAATATGTGGCAGAACTGGGCTGACCCGCTCCAGAGTAAGAGACTTACAAATAACAAACCTTCCTCACAGAGAGGTATTAAGCGTAGGCCGCAGAAATAAAACGGATACCATTTCTCATTGCAAAAATCAAAATCAACCTTTATTGAACCCAAAGGTAAGCATTCATCTCTGCCTGCCCCCTCAGTTTACAATGACGCAATCCACGCCAATAAGACACCAATAAAATGAAAACAATCTGTGTGCCACTCACGATCGAAGCAATGAGACTGCTAGACATAAACGACTGCCCAGACCATCTACTTGAGAGCACGTCGCTTACAGAAGAAGAATACCAACAACTTTTAGAGTCTCGCGCATTAGAAAAAATAAACAACACCACTGGAAAGATAATCGATGAATATGAGGATGAAGCCATAACCACTCCGCAGGAGCTAAAGGAAAGCCTGCAAATACTGAAAACTCATTTAAAACCTAAAAACTCAAAAACGTTAAATAAAATAATCAGATTAAATGCATTAGCAATTAATAGAAACACAGGATTGTTTTTCTTTTTCTAACATAAAAAACTAAAAGCCGCTGCCGGTTTCACGCAAGAAAAAACAAAACCGTCACGTCAGGCACAATTGAACGTTGGCTACAACCCCCACACTTATTCAATGGATAGAAATAAAACGGCCTACATAGACGAGCCTCAAGTCAAACCATGGGAAGGTAGAGACCAGACAAACGACCCAGTTTTCCGTACGATGACTTTGATTGATCACGACTTCATTAGTGTTTGGTTTTCTTGGCGCGAGGATGCAGAAAGGCTTTCAAAACATTGGCCTATTCAGCAAGGGTGGTGATCGATAGACGGAGTGAAATTCAACTCAAAAGCTGAAGAGCATCTATTGAAGAAAAGTTTACCCAACGAACTTAAAAGCGGAGGCTTTTTCAAAAAAATGAAGCAAGAAAGGTTTACTCTATTATTAAAAATCGACCGACCGCGCCGAGCAAAATAGACCATCCGGTTCTGGAAGCCCCGCAAGACGTTGTTTTATTGCTTCAAAAATCCCGTTCCGAAAGATGTAATCATTGGACCAGTATGACAATTTTTGAAACCTGTATCACCGCTGTAAAATCCACGATTATTAAAAACACATCCATCCATAATTCTGTGTAGGTTTTACGATAGCGAAACACACGCAGCAGCCCAGCTTTCATTTTTTGATCAAATATAAAAACGAAGTCATTACAGCGCTGAACAAAATAACACCTGCAAAAATAAACGCTGAAGACGTTTATTGCTTCATCAACTCTTAATTTTGGAGCTAAAAAAGATAAAAACTGAGGCGAATTAGCTACATTCAGCATCGCACAGCCCCGCCCTCACCCCCACGCCACCACCAACAACCCCACCCCCAACACCAAACACAACGGCGAATAAAAATACGTATCCAACCTAGCAAACCTCGACCCACCCACCTTTTTGAAAAACCCCACCAACTCCGAATCGCCAATCGCCCTGGCAAACATCACCACGGCAATCGCGCTGATCCCCCACTGCAGCGCGCCATGGGACACCGGCGAGAAATACAGCCCGGCCCGCAGGCAGACGAGCAGCGCAATCGCCACCAACCCCATCGCAACCAAAAATGTCCCCAGTGCGGAGGGCTTGAACGCTGGCCGCGGCCCGTGGGCGAATTCGCCGGGCAGTTGGGGGATGGCGGCAAGGCTGCCGAGTTTGCCGCCGGCGGCCCAGTACAAGTGCACCATGCTGATGCAGGTAAAAACCCCGACGATCCATCGCGCGATGACAAAGCTCATGGCGGGCGCTCCCTGAAATGTGCGAATGATGATAGTCGCCCTGAGATTTTTTGTAGGCATTTCGTCGGCGGCTGATGGTAAAGTGCCGCCCCATGAAAATCGCCCGTGCCGACCGCTCACTCATTGCCTGGATGCTCTACTGCTGCGTCCTGTTCAATGTGTTCGCGTGCAGTATTGGGCATGGGCAGATGCTGGGAATGCAGCTCAACGGCATCGGCGGCCAGTTCTGTACGGTGGACCCGCGTACCCAGGCGCCCAAGCAGAGCAACTCCACGGATGAGAACCTGCCGACGCTGTCGAAGGCGTTTGGTTGCCCGCTGTGTTCGACCGGCGGTATGGGACCGGCACTGAGTTCCAGCCTGAATGTGGCGGTGTTGCCACAACCCCATGCGCCACCACCGGCGGTGGTGCTTGCCGCTGACATCCCTGCCCGCTTCACCTGGCCTGCGGCCAACCCGCGCGCGCCGCCCGCTTTCGCCTGATCCCTTCGCTTTCCGATCTGCACCGGCCTCCGTTCCCGTTGGGGAATACGCGCGGCTGTGCGTTGTTTTCAAGCCAAGTTTTTCAGGATTCAACCATGAAACATTTACCCCTGTTGGCGGGCCTGTTCGGCTGCCTGCCTGTCTGTGGCTGGGCGCTTGAGTTGGCCCCCACCACCATTGATGGTGAGCAAACCGCTGAGCCGGGCCTGGCCCTGGATCAATCCAGTGGCATGGCGTCGCGGCTGGGCTTAAGCGTGCGGGAAACCCCGGCGTCGGTGGCCATTGCGACTCGCAACGACATTGAGCGCCATGGCGCCAAGACCTTCCGCGATGCGGCCAACACCTTGCCTGGCGTCAACGCCAGCGCGCCGCCGGGGTTTGGCGGGTTTGTGTCCTACCGTGGATTCACCAGCAGCCAGATCACTCAGATGTTCAACGGCATCAACGTCGCCACCGGCTTGGCCCGGCCGGTGGATGCGTGGATCTATGACCGCGTCGAACTGGTCGGCGGCCCCTCCTCCTTGATCAATGGTGCCGGCTCCGTGGGCGGTTCGCTGAACTATGTGACCAAGCTGGCGACCCGCGAGGAGCAAGCGGCAGAAGGCCAGCTCACCTACGGCAGCTACGACACCGCCGGCATGGCTTTTGGCGTCAACCATGCGCTGACGGAACCGGGTGCCGAGGTGCAGCATTACGCGCGTCTGGACGTGAGCCGCAACACCAACCACAGCTATATCGACCGCGACCAGCGGGATGCCTGGAGTGTGGCGTTTTCCCTGCTCAGCGACCTGACGCCCAACCTGTCCCACACCTTGGCGCTGGAATATCAGGATGAACATGAGGACAGCCCGTACTGGGGCACGCCGGTGCTCAACCCCAAGGCGGGTGAGTTGAAAATCGACCGGCACAACCGGTTCAACAACTACAACGTTGCCGATGGTCGTTACGAGCAGCGCACGATCTGGGCGCGTTCGATCATTGATTATCGGATCAACGACAGCACCACACTGAAGAACACGCTCTATCACTTGGACAGCCAGCGCGACTACCGCAACCTGGAGACCTACCAATACAACGCCGACAACAGCGCGGTGAACCGCTCAACGGCCTACCAGGTGCGTCATCAGGGCGAACAGAACGGCAACCAGTTCGAACTGCGCCATGACGATACGTTCTTCGGCTTGTCGACCACCTGGTCCGGCGGCTTCGAGTACAAGGTCAACAGCACCACCAACAACCCACTGAACGTGCCGGGTAACAGTAGCGTGGACCCGAACCATTACACCCCGGGGCACTTCTACGATATACCGGGCACCCGGCCGGGCTTCGTCAAGGACAAAACCAATGCGGTCACCACCAAGGCACTGTTCGCCGAAAACCGTCTGGGCCTCACCGACAAACTCTCGCTGCTGACCGGCCTGCGCTACGACGCTATCGACCTGGACGTTACCAACCACAGAACGGTGACGGCCACCAACCCACGTCACTTCAAGCGCATCTGGGAGCCGGTGACCGGTCGCGTGGGCCTGACTTACCAGTTCATCCCGTCGGCCAATGTGTATGTGCAATACAGCACCGCGGCCGAGCAGCCGTCGACCACCACCCAAGTGTTCGACGTGTCGACCGGCAAACAGTGGGAAGTGGGCAGCAAGTTCGATTACCTGGACGGTCGCGGCTCGGCCACCGTCGCGGCCTACAAGATCGAACGCAAGGATTTTGCCGTCACCGACCCGCTGGACCCGAACAACAGCATTCCAGTGGGCGCGCAGTCCTCCAAGGGCATTGAGTTGGCCAGCTCATTGCGCATCACGCCAACGCTGCTTGCCGAGGGCAATTTCGCCTGGGTGGACGCCGAATACGATGACTTCAACGAAAAAATTGCCAGCGGCGCGGTGGTCTCACGCAAGGGCAATACACCCACCAACGTACCCAAGCGCGTGGGCAACGTGTGGCTGACTTATGACTTTACGCAAGACTGGCAAGGCGGCGTGGATGCGCGGTATGTCGCGCAGGTGTATGCGGACAATGCCAATACCCTGACGGTGCCGGCCTACACGCTGTTCGGGACGTTCCTGCGCTACAAGGTGGACTCACACACCTCGGTCACCGGCCGGGTGCGCAACCTGACGAATCAGGTGTATGCGGAGTTTGCACATGTGTCGCCGGCGTATTACCTAGGGTCGCCAAGGACCTTCGAGGTGGCCGTTCAAACCAAGTTCTAAGCCTGAAATACAATAAAAATGTGGGAGCTGGCTTGCCTGCGATAGCATCACCTCGGTCTACCCGATAAACCGAGGTGCCTGCATCGCGGGCAAGCCCGGCTCCCACACAAGACCACATTTGAATCTGCATCGAATAAAAAGATTGTCGGCTTACTTCAGACTCGCCTCAACCTTCTGCGCCACATCCGCCGTCAACCACGCCTTCCACACTTCAGGATGCTCTTTGAGAAACGCCTGGGCCACTTCGCGTGGCGCCGTATGATTCTCGCTCATGGTCGCCAAGGCCTTGTTCAGCGGCTCGATGGGAAACTGAACCTTGGTAAAAAATTCGGCAATCTGCGGGTTTGCCTGCTGGAACGGCGTCGATACGCCAATGCTCAACTTGGACGCTAATGACCGAGTGGGCCTCGGGTTGGGGTTATCCGCGTCGGTCAGGGTCTTCCAGGCATCGGCATCAAACGGCGGCTCTTCCAGCTGGATCAGTTTGTAACGCCCCATCAGCGGCGTCGGCGACCAGTAGTAGAACAACACCGGTTTGCCACGACGGATCGATGACGCAATCTCGGCATCCAGAGCGGCGCCCGAACCACTGCGAAAATTCACGTAGCTGTCGTCCAGGCCGTAAGCCTTGAGCTTCTGCTTGTTGACCACTTCCGAAGTCCAGCCGATGGGGCTGTTGAGGAAGCGCCCCTTGCCTGGAGATTCCGGATCTTTGAACACATCCTTGTAACGCGCCAGGTCTGTGACGCTTTTGAGGTCTGGCGCCAGAGGCTTGAGGCCCTTGGCAGGGTCGCCCTTGACCACATACTCCGGCACCCACCAGCCTTCGGTGGCGCCCTTGACCGTGTCGCCCAGGCCTACCACTTTGCCCTCGGCCTCAGCCTTGATCCACACCGGGCTGCGGCCGGCCCACTCTTCGCCAATCACCTGGATGTCGTTTTTCGCCAGCGCGGTTTCCAGGGTGATGGTAGTGCCGGGCAAGGTATCGGTGGGCAGGTCATAGCCCTTCTCAACGATAAAGCGCAGCACCTCGGTGATCAGGCTGCCACTTTCCCAGTTCAGGTCGGCGAAATGCACCGGAGCCTGGGCGGCCGATACCGGCAATGAAGCCACCGACAGGCTCAACGCCGTCAGGGACGCTGCCAACAGGGTTCTCAATCCTTTCATGCCTTTTGCACCTCGCGTTTTCGCAGCCATAGCGGACGGCTTTGCTGCCAATGCGCGAAGCCTCTGATTAGTTAAGTCAACTCAACTGTAGTAGAGGTTCCGGAAGAGCAGAAATACACGCGAGGTTTATCGACTACTCACTGGCCTTGAAGGTCACCAGTTCACCCTTGCGCCACTTGGCGGCCTTGCCGGTCACGGCCTTGAGCGTTTTGGTGAGGTTTTCCTGCAGTTGTTCGTGAGCGGCAAACACCAGCATTACGCTGTGGCCTTCCTTGAATACGATGCCCTGGCCTTCGGCTGAAGAAACAAAGGCGTAATCGCCCAGGCCATACACCGTCAACTTGATATCGCGGAACTTCAATTCGAATTTGCCGCCTTCACGGCTCGGCAGCACCGCCGCGCGAAAATGGTCGCCGACCTTGAGCTCCAGGCGCGGCTTGTCATCCACCACCATCGCCGCTTCGGTGTCGATTTCGGCAATGTAGATGCCTTCCGGCGTCTGTTCGGTGATGTAAACAAAACGGGATTGAAACTGCTTGACCAACTTTGCGCGCAAATCACCCAGCACGAATAACGCGTGCATATCCAGATTACTGACTACCAAGGAAACGCCCCCACATCAAAAAAGCACGGACCGCCGCAGCGGACAGCACAAAAAAACGGCCGTAACGGCTCGATCAAACATTCATTAAAAAACTGAAGAGAACCCGCTGCTGCGCTGTAAGACTAGTACACAGATGCGCGATGGACCTTATGCAGGTCATCAGGCGCCACAGGAAATCACAGGTTCAAGGACCTGAGAATACAGGCCGATCAGCTTCAGAGAATAACCCAATTAAAAACGCAGTTTCCGACAGCTTACACATCACAAAATACCTGGCCATGGAACCAGGCCAACGCTGTGGACGACAATACTAAAACAGCAACGCGGGTCAAAACCACCTGAAAACGCTGCGGGCAAGTCAAACAAGATCGACCGACAGGAGCCGGCCATGCACACACGTCAACTCAATGCTACGTCTTCCCGCACTCGTTCATCATGTCCAGACGAGCGTCAATACTACTGCCTGGACACCCCCGACGGGTACTCCAATTCCGTTCTTTACCAAGTTGTACCGGCGGGCCGCGATTTCTTTCATATTCTGGAAGTAACCAGCGGCAGGATCAGAGGCTTTCGCAGCAACCACATCCGGGCCTGCGAATTGGCCAAAAAGCTCGAAGCCAACCCGCTGACCTTTCACCCGGGAATCGTTTCGTCATCTGGATGAGTTTACTGCGCCGCCGCCCCTCAACAACTGCCATACTGGCCCGTCCATTGAAGTTTGCCCCTATTGGGTCAGGTTTTATCAGTGCAGTTACCTTGAAGGGAAGGCTATACGTGACGGAATTTGATATTGGCGAATTTTTCATCCATGGCGATGCGAGGGAAGTTGACGGTGAGTTTCAAGCGGTGATCATCATGCGGGCCAAACCACCGCTGACCACGGTCACAACACACCAGGTAGAAAAAGATCGTTGGTTCAAAACTGTCGATGCCGCTGCAACGGCGGCAAAAGATGCCGCCAAGGCACTTAAATCCGCCGTGGATTCAGGTGCACTCAATTCCTGACAATCCGATAGAACTCTGCCGCCTCCTGCGCCTCATATGCACAACGACCATCACCTTGCATGGAGAACACTATGGACGCGCCAATCCCTACTCTCGAAACGCTGTTTGAACAATTGGGCCTGGATTCAACCCCGGAGGCAATCGACGCATTCATCGATGCGCACCCGCTGGCTGAAGACGTTAAGCTGATCGATGCGCCTTTCTGGACGCCGCAACAAGCGGCGTTTCTGAAAGAAGAACTGCGTGAGGACGCCGAATGGGCTATCCCCGTGGACGAACTGAACCAGCGCCTGCATCAACCCCACTAACTAGCCTCAATGCAGGCTGTCGGATTGCTCCAGGCGTAATAACGCCTCCCAGGCAGCCCTGCACTCCTGCGCTTCTTCGCGGCTGGCGAACGCCGTGCCGCGTTGCTCGCCATTGAGCAGCACAACCCAGCAGGCTTTCTGACCCAGCGAGCGCAGGGTTTCGGGCACACCACTGCCGATCATCACGGCTACATCGACTTTGTTTTGCATGGAGCTTCTCCGCCACATTAGTTAGCTACCTAACAATGTCGGCCATGCTACGGTTTTTTTCCAGCTGGAAAAAGCTATCCCCGGAATAGCTCCATTGCACAAACAGCAACAATCGCTAGCGCGCCGGCTTCGCCGCCTCCGGTTTATAGCCCAGCCGCAACCCGCCCCAATGCCGCCCGTTGACCATGATCGGCACCGACAAGTCGTGCATCAACTCGCCGGTATCGCGGGTATAGGTCTGCAACAGCACTGCCTGTTGATGGCTGCCACAGCGGATGCCGGTACGGTCTTCGAACTTGCGCTTGGTGCGGTTCTGCACAGCATCGACGTGGGCGTCGCCGGTGAGCGGGTGGGAAAACGCCTTGTTGTGTGTCGGTACATAACCCTGAGGCGTGCAAGCAATGGCGAACACCAATCCCTCATGACGCGGCAGCAGCGCTTCCTGGATCGCCGGCAAAACCTGATCGGTGTAACGGTCAAAACGTGTGTGGTACTTGCTCGGGCTGGTATTCGGGATGGGCGTGTAACTGCGGTCAAACAAGTCCTGCAGGCTGATGCGGTTTTGCAATACATCGGCTTCGAACTGCTCGGCGATGCGGTGTGCGCCCTCGCGGGCCAAATCGTAGATGCGCTGGTGATAGTCATCCAGGCCGACTTCTGCCAAGCGCTCACTGATGGTTTCGGCTTGCCCTTCCATTTGCACGGCGGCGTCGGCCAGTTGGCGGGTTTGCTGGTCGCTCACGGTCAGATCGCTGCGCATCTGCTCCACCGCATGGAACAGGCTGTCGAGTTGCGCGCGGTTGGTATCGGTGCCCTGCGCAATTTCATTCACCTGCCCTTCCACGTCCGCCGCCAGGCTGGCGATGCTCTCCAGTTGTTCGCCGGCGTGTTCCACCTGTTCAACGCCCGTGTGCAGGTCCGCCGACAACTGTCGAATCTGCTCCACCACTTGCGCCGTGCGTTGCTGGATATCGGCGACCATCACTCCAACCTCATCGGTCGCCGTGGCAGTACGCCCAGCCAGGCCGCGCACTTCATCGGCAACCACGGCAAATCCGCGCCCATGCTCACCGGCTCGCGCCGCTTCAATGGCCGCGTTCAAGGCGAGCAGGTTGGTCTGGCTGGCGATCGATTGGATCACCAGCGTGACGCGCTGGATTTCTTCACTGCGCAGGCTCAAGGCTTCAATCAACTGGCGACTGGCGTCGGCACGCTGGCTGAGCTGGCGCATGCGCGTGATTGACTCGGCCAGCACTTCACGGCCCTGCGTACTGTGCTGATGCGCCTGGCTGGCCGCACCCAAGGCTTGACGGCTGAGTTGGGAGGTGACCTGCTCAGTGCCGATCATGACTTCGGCGCTGCTGACGATTTGCCTGGCTGCGCTCAACTGCGATTGCAAACGGGCCGCCAATTGCTTGACCGAATAGGCCACGCCGGCAGCAGACAGCGCGTTATGGCTGGTGGTGTAGGAAAGATCGCGAGTCAGTTCGCCCATCGTATCGGCGACTGGGGCAGGCGGCACGCGGTGCGTTCGACTTTTAAGGGTGGGCAGCCATATCACCAGCAAGGCCAGCGGCAGGCACAGGTACAGCGGCAAGCCAGCCAACGCCAGGCCCAGCAGAACCAGCACCAGGGCGGTGCTCTGCAAGAGCGGCGTCAGCCAGCCGGGCACGCGCGCACCCGCGTGTGCACGGGCACTGCTGCGCCCATCAGAGATCCGTCCCCAGCCATCGTCGTTACCCCACTGCTTGTCGTTATTGTTTCTGCATTAAACGCCACTATCGGGCCATTATCCATGGGCCGTTAATGGGAAGCTTGCAGCAGATCAATAGACAGGGGCGTAACCGGTATTGCTCTTGAGCGCCGCATCAGCAGCGCCCAACTTCAGCACATCAGGCTTGACGCTGATGCTTGTCGATCTGCTCGTGGCGCTCTTGCGCTTCGATGCAGTACTTGGTGGTCGGGCTGATCAACAGGCGCTTGAGGCCAATAGGCTCGCCGCTGTCGTCGCACCAGCCAAAGGAGTCTTCCTTGATGCGTTCCAGTGCACGCTCAAGCTGCGGCAGCATGCGCTGGTCGCGATCGATGGCATTGACCAGCCAGGTGCGCTCTTCTTCAACGGAAGCCGCGTCAGCCGGGTCAGCCGGGGTATCCAGGCTTTCGATGGCGATACGGTTCTGTTCAATGCGCTCGTGGTGTTCCACTTTCATGTCTTGCAGCAGCTGCTCGAAAAAAGCGTGCTGTTCGGCATTCATGTAGTCATCCGCCGGCATGGCCAGCAACTTTTCCTTTGTCATTGATTTCTCTATAAAAAATACGTGCATTAAGGCGAATAAGGGAGCGTTCCGGCAGACCTCTGCAGGCCTCGGAAAGGCGCCGTCCATTTCAAGCGCCACCCGGCACTCAATTTACGAGGGGCGGCAGTCTAAGGCCGACTTGAGGGCTCAGCAACTGAAAAGACAGGCATTTTTTCCCAATTAACCCCCAAAGGCACCAGGACGGGCTTGGCGAATGGTCATCGGAGTGCGTTTATAGCAAGAAATTCAGTGTTGTGGAGCTATATAGAAGACAGACGGTTGAAACTGGCTGGAGAAGGTTCAAATGTGGGAGCGGGCTTGCTCGCGAATGCCGAGTGTCAGTCAATACATCTGGCACTGATACACCGCATTCGCGAGCAAGCCCGCTCCCACATTGGGTTCCGCGCCAAGCCTTAATTCATTTATCGTTTGAGCTTGCGCTTATTGCGGTACTGGTCGATCACCACCGCGATCACGATGATCAGTCCCTTGATGATGTCCTGGATGTACGCGTCCACGCCGACAAAGGTAAACCCGCTGGCCATCACGCCCAGGATCAACGCGCCGATCACGGTGCCAGTGATGCGCCCCACCCCGCCCGCCAGGCTGGTGCCGCCGATCACCGCTGCGGCAATCGCATCCAGCTCATAGGACATGCCCATGCCGGCCTGGCCGGTCGCGGCACGTGCCGAGGCGACGACGCCAGCCAGGCCCGCGAGCAACCCGGCGATGCTGTAGACGATGATCAAATGGCGTTTGACGTTGATCCCCGACGTGCGCGCCGCCTGCATATTGCCGCCGATGGCGTAGGTGTACTTGCCGTACTTGGTGTAGCGCAGCGCGATATGGAAGATCACCGCCACCACCAGAAAGATGATCACCGGCATCGCGCCATGGCCGATCGCCGTGTACGAATCCGACAGCATGCTCACCGGCTGGCCTTCGGTGTAGTAACGCGCCAGGCCGCGGGCCGAGACCATCATGCCCAGGGTCGCGATAAATGGCGGGATCCCCGTGACGGCAATAATGCTGCCGTTGATCGCCCCTGCAAGCAGCCCAACCCCCAAGCCCATCGCCACCGGTATCCACACCGGCAAGTCCGTCAGGCTGGGAAACACCGCGCGAGAAAAATCCGAAGTTTGCGCCAGGCTGGCGGCAATCATCGCCGACAGCGCCAGCACCGAGCCTGAGGACAAGTCGATGCCCGTGGTGATGATCACCTGCGTCACGCCAATCGCCAGCAGGCCGATGATCGACACTTGCAGGATCATCAGCACCAGACGCTGGGAGTTCATCAGAAAACTCTGGTCGCGCACGATCCAACCGAACAGTTCAAACACCAACCCGATGCCGATCAGCACCAGGAAGATGCTCAGCTCGGTGGGCAAGCGCCTGCGGTGCTTGACCGGTGCCGTGGCAGGCTTGTTGTCTGTTATTGCGTTCATAGCCAATCACCTTCTTGTTCTGTGGCACAGGCCAACCGCAGGCCTGCGCTGCTGTTCGTCAGTGGACTACGGTCATACCGGAAGCCAGCTGCATGACTTTTTCCTGCGTCGCCTCCGCACGGTCCAGGGTGCCCATCAGGTCGCCCTCGTGCATCACCATCACCCGGTCGCTCATGCCCAGCACTTCAGGCAGCTCGGACGAAATCATGATCACCGCCATGCCTTCGCTGGCGAGAAAAGAGATCAAGCGATAAATCTCGGCCTTGGCGCCGACGTCGATGCCACGGGTGGGCTCATCAAGAATCAGCAGGCGCGGGTTGGTCATCAGCCAGCGCGCCAGCAAGGCCTTTTGCTGGTTACCGCCGGACAAGGTGTCGATGCACTGCTCCAGAGACGGGGTTTTCACCCGCAGCTTCTTGCACATGTCTTCACACAACGCGCGCAACGCCTTTTGCTGGATAAAACCGTTGCCCGAGTAATGCGGCAGCACCGCCATTTCCATGTTTTCCAGCACCGACAGGCACGGGAACAGGCCGCTGAGCTTGCGGTCCTCGGTCAACAGCGCAAAGCCTTTCTCGATGGCCATGTGCGGGTCGCTGATGCGCACCGGCTTGCCGTCAAGGGTGATCTGCCCGCCAGAGCTTGGGGTAATGCCGAAAATCGTCTCCGCCACGTTGGTGCGGCCCGAGCCCATCAACCCGGCGATGCCGAGGATCTCCCCGGCGTGCAGGTCGAATGACACCCCCTTGAACACGCCATCCAGGCGCAAGTCGCGCACCGACAGCAGCAGCTCGCCGATGGGCGTCTCACGCACCGGAAACAACTGGCTCAGTTCACGGCCGACCATCATCGAGATCAGGCTGTCGCTGTTCATGCTGTCGGCGCGCTGCAGGCCAATGTAATGACCGTCGCGAAACACCGCGACTTCATCAGCGATGGCGAACACTTCGTTCATTTTATGCGTGATATAGACGATACCTTTGCCCTGGGACTTGAGGTCGGCAATGATCGAAAACAGGTGCGCCACTTCCTTTTCGGTAATGGCCGACGTCGGTTCATCCATGATCAGGATGTCGGAGTCGTAGGACACCGCCTTGGCAATCTCGACCATCTGCCGTTCGGCAATGCTCAGGTTGCCGACGTGTTCTTCAGGGTCCAGGTTGATGCGCAAACGCGCCAGCAACTCGGCGGTGCAACGGTGCATTTCACGGTGGTTGACCATGTGCAGGCTGTTGAGCTGCTCGCGGCCAATCCAGATGTTTTCGGCGATGCTCATGTGCGGCATCAGGTTGAGTTCCTGGTGGATCATCGCGATCCCGGCCTTTTGTGCCGCCAGTGGCGTTTCAAACACGATCGGCTTGCCGCGCAGACGTATTTCACCGGCGTCGGGCTGGTAAATGCCGGCGATAATCTTCATCAGCGTCGACTTGCCTGCACCGTTCTCGCCCATCAGCGCCAGCACCGAGCCAGGGCGAACGCGCAGTTGCACATCGGCCAGGGCCACGACGCCGGGAAAGCCTTTGCTGATGTTGAGGATTTCCAGCAGGTAGGGTTCTTCCGGCGCCAGGGGCCGGATACCGGGAGGCTGCGAGACAACCGCTTGAGCAAGCATATCGGGTACTCCATCAGCAGGACGACCGTGGCCGCCCTGCTCGCTTATTGTTGTTATGAAGGGCTACTTGAAGTCTTTGACGTTGTCCGGCGTGATCAGCTTGAACGGAATAATCACGTTCTGCTCGACCGGCTCGTGCCTGGCCATCTTGCGCGCCGCTTCGACCGAGCCGACGGCCTGTCCTTTCGCGTCCTGGAACGCTGACGCGGCCATGTCGCCCTTGGTAATCGCGTTCAAGCCGTCCGGCGTGCCGTCGACCCCGGCGATCAACACGCTGCCCGGTTTGGTGCCCGCCGACTTCAGCGCCATGGAGGCGCCGATGGCCATCTCATCGTTGTTGGCCAGCACCGCATTGAATTCGCGGCCCTGGGTCAGCCAGTCGTTGACCAGCGTCATGCCGCGGTCACGCAGCCAGGTACCGGTCTGTTCCTGTTCGATGGTGATGCCGGGGTACTTGGCCAAGACCTCTTTCACGCCTTTGGTGCGGTTGGTGGTGGAGTTGTTGGCCAAGTCGCCCAACAGGATCACAATCTTGCCTTTGCCACCGAGTTTGTCGGCGATGTACTGCATTTGCAGGCGACCGGCCTCGACGTCGTCAGAGGTCACGGCCACCACATCTTTAGGCAAGTCTTTCTGATCGGGCCGGCGGTTGACGAACACCAGCGGAATGCCCGCCTTGGTCGCCGCACTGATGATGTTCTTGGTCGACGCGGTATCCACCGGGTTGACGATGATCGCGTCGACTTTCTGGCTGATGAAGTTCTCGACCTGGCTCAGTTGCTTGACCACATCGGCGCGGGCGTCTTCAAACTGCAGCTGTACACCGTCGCCCTTGGGGTAGGACTTGGCTTGCTTGTCCATGTCCTCGCGCAGGTAAGTCAGAAAGGTATCGTCGAAGGCGGACATGCTCACGCCTACTTTGATATCGGCAGCCGAGGCAAAGCCGCTGGCAAGCAGCATGGACAAGGCCAGCGCGGTGAAACGGATCGGGGTCTTCATGAACGGTCTGTCTCCAATTTCTTGTTGGTTTTGTGGACGTTGCGTTTTTCAGAGCGAGGAAGTCGGCAGCCGCACGATCGGTGCTCCCGGAATGCAGCACACCAGGGCGTCTTTGTTTTCGACGCACAGCACATTGAGGAAGGAGAAATAAAACGGCCGGGCGCGGGGCAGACCGCGTGGCGCTTGCTGGGCAGGGCGTAAAACTCGCAGTACAGCGTTGAAGATTTTCATCTGACGGTACCTGGTTGTTTTTGATCTTGTTTTTGTTGAGTCGCCTGGATCAAGCCCGAAGCGCACTTTTTGCAACCTGGAAAAGACTTTATTGGAAAATAATTTCCATATCAACCTGTTTTAGAATTTTATTCTATTTTTGTTGAAACCACCTGCTGGCGCTCGCTGCTAAGGCGTGCGGCGTCCAATATACGGGTGGTTTCCAGTGCGTCATAGGCGTTGACCGGCAGCGCTCCCTGCCCTTGCACGGCACTGTGCAACTGGCGATAGAACTGCGTCCAGCAGCCTTTCTCCGATGGCACACGCTCGCGCTCCGCGCCTTGCTCAAACCAGCCCCAGCGTCGGTGCTCTTCAGCGCCCCAGTGCTCGCCTTCGGTTTTCGGCGTCTTGCCCGCCATCAGCGCTTCTTCCTGGCCATCAAGCCCGTCCACGGTGTAACACCCCAGGGTGCCGCTGACGCGAAAACGCGGGGCCTGGCTGTTCTGCAGCGCACTGCCCGACAGGTGGGAAATCACGCCGTTGGCGTGGCTCAGGGAAACGAAAAAACCGTGGTCCAGCGTCGGGTATTCCGCGCTGAAGTGTAATTGCGCGAACACCCGATCCACCGGGCCGAACAGTTGCAGTGCCTGGTCCACCAGGTGGCTGCCGAGGTCACGCAGCCAGCCGCCGCCGCTGGCATTGCCTACCGATTGCGGGTTGTAGCGCTCCACACACGATTCAAACCGGGTGATCTCGCCCAGCGCGCCGGTGTCGATCAGTTTGCGCAAGGTCAGGAAATCCGAATCCCAGCGCCGGTTCTGGTAGACGCTGAGCAACACGCCCTGGCGTTCGGCAGCGGTGATCAGTGCCTGGGCCTGTTCGGCATTGCTGGCGAAGGGTTTGTCGCTGACCACGGCGACGCCGTGTTCGATGGCTTCCAATACCAAGGCCGGGCGGCCTTTGAGGGTGGTGGAAATCACCAGGGCATCAACGCCGGCCTCGACGATCTGGCCGATGGAGTCGTAGGCCTTGAGGCCTGGGTGATCGGTCGCCAGTTGCTGGCGGCGCTCCGGGGAACGCGTCACCACGCCGACAAACGTTGCGCCGGGCAGCGTTGCAATCAACGGCGCGTGAAAGAAGCGGCCGCCATGGCCGTAGCCAACTAGTCCGATTCGCATACATACACTCCTTCTGGAACTGGAAACCCAATCAAGTGTGGGAGCTGGCTTGCCTGCCAAAGCAGTGTGTCAGTCAATGAACCCATCACTGAAACACCGCTATCGCAGGCGAGCCAGCTCCCACCTTGGAATGATCGATTTCTTATTGGCACAGCTCGCGGGTCACCCGCTCCAGCATCATCCGGTTGGACTCATCCGGCCGGTCTTCCCAGGCAAACACCGAAACCGTAGCGATGCCGTCGAACTTGATCTCGCGCAAGGTGCCGAAAAACGCCTCCCAGTTGACCTCGCCCTGACCGATGTCCAGGTGCTGATGCACGGTGGCAGTAACGCCCGGCGGGTTGACGATGTAGCGCAGGTTCGACGACGCGCGGTGGTTATAGGTGTCGGCAATGATCAAGTGGCTGAGCTTGGAACCGGCGTACTTGAGCATCGAGGCGATATCGCCTTTGCCGTCGTCATAAAAGAAGGTGTGCGGCGCGGCGTAGAGGTAGTTGATCCAGTCGCGGTCGAGGCCGCGAATGATGTCCACCGATTCGTTGTTGCGCTCACAGAAGTCATACGGATGCGCCTGGATATCCAGCTTGATGCCTTCGCGCTCGAACTCCGGGATCAGCTCATCCATGGAGCGCATGAACTGGTTTTCGCACACCAGCGGGTTGTCGGACTGGCCGGTGAACTCGGTGTTGACCAGCTCGCAGTCCATTTCCACGGCGATCTGGATCGCACGCTTCCAGTTGCGCACGGCGGCGACGCGCAGGCCTTCGTCGGCCGCGGCCCAGTGGTACATCGGCAGCAGGGATGACAGGTGCACACCGGCGTCGCTCAAGGCCTTGCGAAATTCCTTGATGCGCGCACGGTCAACGCGAGCGGCTTTGTAGAACGGCAGGAAGTCTTCGCGGGGCGACAGCTCGATGTGCTGGTAGCCCAGCTCCGCGGCCTTGTCGACCATCTGGCCAAGGGGCAGATGGCGGTACATGTAGGGGTCTAAGGCGATACGCATGTTCAGAGGCTCCCGGATTTGCTTTATGTGGGAGCGGGCTTGCTCGCGAATGCGGTGGGTCAGTCACCTGATTCGCTTACTGATACACCGCATTCGCGGGCAAGCCCGCTCCCACATTTAATGCATTTCAAATGTAGATTTGGCCTTAGCCGTAAAAATGTGGACGCTCTGGCAGGCCGACTTTCACGATCTGCTCACTGCGCTGCGCCTCAATGCACGCATCCGCCGCCACCGCTGCCGCAAACCCATCCCACGCCGACGGCCCACCCACTTGCCCGGCGCGTACGCTGTCGATGAAGGCCTGCAATTCGACGTCGTAGGCGCCGATGAACCGGTCCTTCCAATCCATCAAAATCGCATTCGACAGCTTGGCCTCGCTGCGCAGTTGCACCTGCGAAGGCTCAGGCAGTTTGGCAATACCGGTCTCACCCACCACTTCGCACTGAATGTCGTAGCCGTACTGGCAGTTCACGAACACTTCCACATCGATGCGCGTGCCCTTGGCGGTTTCCAGCAGCACAATCTGCGGGTCGCGCAAGTGGGCCAACGCCTTGCTCGATTTGCGCGGGAACACCACTTGCACTGACACGTAGTCGTCGTTGAGCAGCCAACGCAACACGTCGAGTTCATGGATCAAGGTGTCGGTGATCGCCATGTCGGTCTTGTAGTTTTCGCCCACCGTCGGGTTGCGGTGCGCGCAGTGCAGCATCAAAGGCTCGCCGATCTGGCCGCTGTCGATGACCGCCTTGAGGGCGCGATAACCTTCGTCGTACGGGCGCATGAAGCCTACCTGTACCAGGCGCTTGCCGAAGGCGACTTCGGCATCGACGATCTTGCGGCAGCCTTCGGCCGTCACCGCCAGAGGTTTTTCGCAGAATACCGGCTTGCCGGCGGCGATGGCAGCAAGCACGAATTCTTCGTGGCTCGGCCCCCAGGAAGTCACGAGAATTGCCTCGACCTGCGGCGAGTTGATCAACGCATGGCCGTCCGCGTACACCTCGGCGGTCAGCTTCAAATCAGCGACGACCTTGGCGGCTTGCTCAAGGTTGATGTCGGTCACCGCCACCACCTGGCTATTGAGCAAGGTCTGGCTGCACCGACGGATATGGTCCCGGCCAATGGCGCCCGTACCGATAACACCCAACTTCAAAGACATACAAACACTCCTCTTGTTATTAGTACTGCCGGGCCTTGGCCAGGCGTTCATTGAGTTGTTTGGCCACCGCGTCAGTGCGCGCGCTGGTCGAGACCTGCGCCACACCCACCCGCCACCACGACAGGTATTTGTGGATCATGGTCTTGGGCAGAACCTTGATATCGATCAGCGTCGACACCGTTTGAGTACGCGCATCGGCCAACGCCGCCTGCAACTGCTCCACCGTGCTGACCTTGTAGGTCTTGCAGCCGTAGGCCGCCGCACTCATGGCGAAATCCACCGGCACAAAACCGCCGTCGAGCTTGCCCGTCTGCGGGTTGCGAAAGCGGAACTCGGTGCCGAAGCTGTCCATGCCGTGTTCCATCTGCAGGTTGTTGATGCAGCCGAAGGTCATGTTGTCGAGCAGCACCACGTTGATCTTGCGCCGCTCCTGAATCGAGGTGGCCAGCTCCGAGTGCAGCATCATGTAGGAGCCGTCACCCACCAGCGCATACACCTCGCGCGCCGGCTCGGCCAGCTTCACGCCCAGGGCCGCGTTGACCTCGTAGCCCATGCACGAATAGCCATACTCGACGTGGTAGGTGTTCACGCCCTTGCTGCGCCAGCTGCGCTGCAAGTCGCCCGGCAGGCTGCCGGCGGCGGCGACGATGATGGCGTCGTCGGCCAGGGTTTCGTTGAGCACGCCGAGCACGCGGCTTTGGGTCAGGCAGGAACCGGTCAGCTCGATAAACTCGCGCAGCACGGCCGGGTCCATGTGGTCGTTGATTTCCGGGACGAAATTGTCCGTCTGGTAGTCGGCCTGGTAGATGCGATCCACCTCGGCGTCCAGCTGCGCCTTGGCGTCGCGCGGCTGATCCGCCCAGTCGGAACGGTAGTCACCCAAGGCATCCGCCAACGCCTCCAGGCCCACCCTGGCGTCCGCCAGCAGTTGCACGCCGTCCAGTTTCAGGGCATCGCACGGACTGATATTGAGGTTGAGAAACGTCACTTCGGGGTGCTTGAACAGTGACTTCGACGAGGTGGTGAAGTCGGTGTAGCGCGTGCCGATACCGATGATCAGGTCCGCTTCCGGGGCCAGCAGGTTCGCCGCCAGGCAGCCGGTTTCGCCGAGACCGCCCAGGTTCAGCGGATGGCTGGACACCACCGCGCTCTTGCCAGCCTGGGTTTCGGCGAAGGGGATGTCAAAGCGTTCGGCAAACGCTTGCAGCGCGGCATTCGCACCGGCGTATTTGACCCCGCCGCCGCAGACGATCAGCGGTTTGCGCTTGCCTCGAAAGGCAGCCAACGCATCGCCGATCATCGCTTCAGTCGGCGGACGGCGTTCGATACGGTGCACACGTTTTTGCAGGAAGTAGTCGGGATAATCCCAGGCTTCAGCCTGTACATCCTGCGGCAGGGCCAAAGTAACGGCGCCGGTTTGCGCGGGGTCAGTGAGCACGCGCATTGCATGGATCGCAGCGGTCATCAGCTGCTCGGGGCGGTTGATGCGGTCCCAGTATTTACTCACCGAGCGGAAGGCATCGTTGGTGCTGATGCTCAAATCGTGAAACTGCTCGATCTGCTGCAGCACCGGGTCAGGCTGGCGGCTGGCATAGACATCGCCGGGCAACAGCAGCAACGGAATACGGTTGGCCGTGGCGGTTGCGGCGGCGGTAATCATATTCGCCGCCCCCGGCCCCACCGACGAGGTGCACGCGTAAATCTTGCGGCGCAGGTGCTGCTTGGCAAACCCGATGGCGGCGTGGGCCATGCCTTGCTCATTGCGGCCCTGATGCACCACCAGATCGCCGCTGTCCTGCTCCAGCGCCTGGCCCAGCCCCAGCACGTTGCCGTGGCCGAAAATGGTAAAAACCCCGGCAACAAACTTGCTCTGCACGCCATCGACTTCGATGTACTGGTTATCCAGAAACTTCACCAGGGCCTGGGCCATGGTCAATCTTGTTGTGGTCATGTTCGCACCTTGTATGAATGCAAATCTGTCGATCAACAGTGAACCAATGTGGGAGCGGGCTTGCTCGCGAATGCGGTGTGTCAGTCACCCGATTCATTTACTGATCCACCGCATTCGCGAGCAAGCCCGCTCCCACAGTTTGGCCCCTGTCAGGTTCGAGGGTTTTGCAGGTGGGCGATGCTTGCCCCGATTGCCTGCTGAATATCCGCCAACGCATGCACGCTTTCCGCAAACGGCTCGAACGACAGATAACCGCCGTAGCCGGTGCTGAGCAAGGTGTCGATCTGCGCCGCATTGCCGAGGATATCGCCCTCGCCCACCAGCACGCGGTGGCCGTCGCGGATGGCATTGAGCGGCGCGTCGCGATCCTCGACGCCGGAGATATGCACCAGGCCGGTCAGCTGCGGGAAGAATTCCTGTTCGCCAGCCAAGTGATGGTGAAAGGTGTCATGCACCAGCCGGAACACATCCAGGCCGCCAATCGCCTGGATCGCATCCACGGCCAAACGCTTGCGGCGCAGCGCGCATTCTTCAAAACCCAGTGGTTCGATGAAACCGAGAATCCCGTACTCGCGTAGGATCGGCGCCAACTCGCTCAACGCCGTGCGCAAACCGGCCGTGCGCTGGGCTGCATTGCGGGTATCGCCGCGCTCGTTCAGCGGGCACATCACCAGGCCTTGCGCACCGCATTCACGCGCATAGGTGGCGAGTGTGAGCGCCTGGGCACGGCGCTCGTCATTCCACACGTCAAACGGGTACAGCGCGTTGATCGACAGCACCGTGATGCCTTGCACCGCGCACAGCTCACGCACGCGGCTGGCCGGGGTGCCGTATTCGATTTCATGACCTTTGAGGTCGTTGCGAATCTCGATGGCATCGCACTTGAGGGCCGCCGCCAACTGGATGAAATCCGGCAGGGAAAGGTCGGGCGCGACCATGCGGTTAAGGGCAAAACGTAGCGGCGACTTCATTGTTGTTGTTCTCCGTTCAAACCAGTCAGAGGTCCAGCAGCCAGCTGTGCTGCGGGTCGTTATGGAAATGCCAGGCGCGCTTGGGGCCGGCCATCACGTTCAAGTAATACGACTCGTAGCCATACGGCACACTGACCGGGTGATACCCCTTGGGCACCACCACCAGGTCGCTGTTTTCCACGGCCATGGCCTGGTCGATGCTGCGATCGTCGGTGTACACGCGCTGGAACACGAAGCCCTGGGGCGGGTTGATCTGGTGGTAGTAGGTCTCTTCGAGAAAACTTTGGTGCGGCAGGTCATCGGTGTCGTGCTTGTGCGGCGGGTAGCTGGACGAGTGCCCGGAAGGCGTGCGCACTTCCACCACCAGCAGCGAATGGGCCGGCTCGCTGTCGGGCAGGATGTCGCACACATACCGGGTGTTGGCGCCCTTGCCGCGCACGCTGCGCTTGCACTGTTCAGGACGAATCAGGCGCGGTTCAAAACCTGTGGCACCGGGTGCAGCGCACACGGCAATTTGCACATCGCTCAACGCGGTCACCTGCGCATCGGTGCCGGGCGGCAGGTAGGCGGCGAAGGGTGATTTGTCTTCAAAGACCGAGTGGCGATCACCGAGGTTCTGCCAGTTGAAACCTTCGCCCTCGATATTCACCCGGCCGCTGAGCAGAACCAGGCATAGCTCTTTATCGCCGGCGGTGACCGGCAGGGTTTCACCCAGGCTCAGGCGGTAGGCGGCAAAGCCCACGTACTCCAGGCGCCCTTCTTCCAGGGCAACCATGGTTTGCCCGCGTTTGCTGCTTTTGACCAACAAGCTCATCACTTAAGTCCTCTCGCTGAGAAGCGTGCGCAACGTGTCGTAGCCCTTTTTCGCGTAGATATAGCTGGGCGCCACGGCCGGGTCCTGCTCGGCTTCCACCACCAGCCAGCCCTCGTACTTGGCCGCCAACAGCACGTCGAGCAACTCGGCAAAGTCGATATCGCCGTCGCCGGGCACGGTGAAGGTGCCGTTGACGATGCAGTCGGGAAAGCTCCACATCTGGTTGCGCGCCAGTTGCACCACCGGTTTGCGCACGTCCTTGAAATGCACGTGGCAGACGCGCTCGATGTGTTTGCGCAGCACCTCGACGGGCTCGCCGCCGCCCATGTAGCAGTGGCCCGAATCGAACAGCAGGCCGACTTCCGGGCCGGTGCGGCGCATCAACTGGTCAATGTCTTCGGGGGATTCGACGTAGGCGCCCATGTGGTGGTGGTAGGCCAGGCGCACGCCCTGGGACAGGGTGAAACGCGCCAGCTCGGTGAGTTTGTCAGCGTAGGCCTGCCAGGCGTGTTCGCTGTGAAAACGCGGACGTTCGATCAGGCGCACCCTGGCGCCCTGAATCGAATCGGCGACTTCGCCGTAGACCAGCACCTTGGCGCCGTTGAGTTTGAGCAGCTCGACGTGGCCGGCGATGGCCTCGATTTCTTCCGCCACCGAACGCCGTGCCAGGCGGCTGGAATACCAGCCGGACACCAGCGCCAGGTCATAGGGGCGCAGCACGTCGCCGACGCCTTGGGCGTCCTTGGGGAATTTGCCGTTGAGTTCAAAACCTTCGTAGCCGATTTCCTTGCCTTCGCTCAGCGCGGTGCTCAAGGGCGTTTCACCGCCCAGGGCCGGCAGGTCGTCGTTGCTCCAGGAGATCGGGTTGATGCCAATTCGGATTGCGGGCATGGCTGCACCTTTTATTGTTTTCAAAGTTGCATGAGATCTGCTTTATGTGGGAGCTGGCTTGCCTGCGATGGCATCAGCCCGGTGTAGCTGATAGACCGAGTTGTCTGCATCGCAGGCCAGCCAGCTCCCACATTTGACCGTGTTTAACTTCTAGCGCTGCGCCAGGCATTGATGAGCTGTTCGAAGGTGTGTTGCACCTGTTGGATCAGCGTTTCATCATCAATCTCCCCCGCCATCCACGCGCGGCTGGGTTCCTGGAAGATCGTGCGGCCCACCGCGAACCCACGGCAGGTGCTGCTTTGGCTTGCTTGCTGGAAGCCGTCGGCGAGGCATTCGGCCGAAGCGTTCAGGCCCAGCAGCACCACGCCACGGCAGTACGGGTCGCGCTCCTGGATCAGTTCGTCGAGTTTTTTCCAGTCTTCGGCCGACTGCGCCTCGATCTTCCACCATGCCGGGTAGATGCCCAGGTTGTACAGGCGCTTGAGGCTGCGATAGAGCACGTCGGGATAGGTGGACGGGTGATCCTTGGGCGGGATGACTTCCAGCAGCAGCTCATGGCCGCTGACCAGCGAAGCCTCGTACACCGCCTTGAGCTGCGCTTCCTGTTCCAGGCGCAGCAGCGGCTCATCGTCGGGGTGATATTGCACCAGGCACTTGATGATTTGCTCCTGGGGCCAGGCAATCAGGTTGCTGCCCACCGAGCGCCCGTGTTCAAACGCCAGCGGCCGCGAGTTCTGCACTTCCACCGGGCGCGCGATCCACCAGCCGCGACCGCTGGCGGCGTTGAGTGCGTCCTGGCCGAAACGCTGGTCGGCCAACAGGCCCACGTCGGCGTCGACGCCCTGCTCGCGCAGTTTGGCTTCGACGCGTTCGATGGCCTGGATAAACAGCTGCTTGATGTCGCTGATGCGGGTTGGGGCCTGGCCGCCTTTTTGCGCCAGGTCCACCAGTTGCCAGCGATGGTCGAAGGCAAACACGAACAGCTGCTTCCAGGCTTTGCGCGGCACCGTGACGCGGTGCAGACGCTGCAAGGTGACGTCTTGATCTGGCCGGGTGATGGGCACCGGGCTGTTGAACAGGTAATCCAGCTCGGCAGGCGTGGGCATGGCCGGCGCGCAGGCGTGGCGGGACACCACCAGGCCGCCACAGGCGTTGGCCAACTGGCTGCAACGCTCGTCGCTGGCATCGTTGATCCAGCCGCTGAGGAAGCCCGACATGAACGCATCGCCGGCGCCCAGCACATTGAGCACCTCAACGCGCACGCCGGGGTAGATGGCGCCGTCTTCCAGCCGCGCGGGGATCGCGCCGTGGATCACCGTGCAGCCCTGCGGGCCGAGCTTGACCACCAGGGTGGCCGGGGTCAATTCACGCACGGTGCGCAGCGCGGTGAGCAAATCTTCACTGCCGCCAGCGATCAGAAACTCTTCTTCGGTGCCGACGATCAGGTCAAAGCGCGGCAAAATTTTCTGTACGTGCTGGCTGACGTTCTGGTCGGCGACAAACCGGGTCTCGCCGTCGGCCTTGCCCGCCAGGCCCCACAGCACCGGACGGTAGTCGATATCGAGCACGCGCTTGACGTTGTGCTTGGCCGCGTAGTCCAGGGCCTGGAGGCTGGCCTTGTACACGCCATCGGTGGAGAAATGCGTGCCGGTGATCAACAAGGCTTTGCTGGAGGCAATAAAGGCCTCGCTGATGTCTTCCGCGCGCAGGGCCATGTCGGCGCAGTTTTCGCGGTAGAACACCAGCGGGAAGGTTTCGCGGTCCTTGAGGCCCAGCAGCACCAGCGCGGTCAGGCGTTCCGGGTCGACCTTGATACCGCTGACATCGCAGCCTTCGCGGGCCAGGGATTCCACCAGGAAGCGGCCCATGTGATCGTCGCCGACCCGGCTCAACATCGCCGACTTGAGCCCCAGCCGCGCGGTGCCAAAGGCGATATTGGCGGAGGACCCGCCGAGGTACTTGGCGAAGCTGGACACGTCCTCAAGTCGCGCACCCACTTGCTGTGCGTAAAGGTCGACGCCCAGGCGTCCGAGGCAAATCAGATCCAATTGACGCCCACTGGCAAAACGAGTCTGGCCCATGCTGGCTCCTGTTATTTTTATCAGCCTGCGTGGTGCCGCCGTGGTGGCGGCACACGCTCTTGGTGAAAGCAGACTAGAACGTCCGGCGGCCGCAATCAATATTTATTCCATAATTATTTTTAGTGGAATATTTTTTCCAATAAGCCAGCATAATGGCCTGCCAGCCCTCCTGCATCGTTTCAGCAGGCCACGGCTGCCGTGATGCCGGGGTATTTTTTTGCGCCTACCCTGTAGACTTGCGCCCACCCATCAGCGCATCAGAAGAACACGCCAGAAGGATTGCCCATGTCCCGCACCGATCCCGAGACCACCCTGGAAGAGACTATTGCCAGCCCTCCGATCAATGCCGAGCGCCTGTTGCAGCTGATCACAGACGAATACGAAAGCCTGCCACGCCAGCTCAAACGCATCGCCAGCTACATGAGCCAGCAAAGCGACCGGATCATGGTCGACCGCATCAGCGACATCGCCCGCGAGTGCGAAGTGCACCCCTCGGCCATCGTGCGGTTCTCCCAGCGGTTCGGTTTCAGTGGTTTCAGTGAGATGCAGGCGCTGTTTCGCGAGGCCTACACCCACAAGACCACGCCGGTGCAGAACTACCAGCAACGCATCCGCAGCATGATCGCCAACAAGTCGCAGAAGGCCAGTGGCGGCGACCTGGCGCGCGAATGCGTGAACGCCACCCTCTCCGGCATCGAACGCCTGGGGCTGGAACTTGATGATGTGGCCTTCGAGAAAGCCGTGGACCTGGTAGTCAATGCCGACAATATCTACGTGGTCGGCGTGCGTCGCTCCTTCGCGGTCGCCGATTACCTGGTCTACAACCTGCAGCACACCAACAAGCGCATTCACTTGATTTCCGGTTTGGGCGGCAGTTACCGCGAGCAGATGCGTAGCGTGCGTGCCAATGACCTGGTGATCGCCATCAGCTTTACGCCCTATGGCAAAGAAACTCAGCACTGCCTGCGTATTGCCCAGCATCATCAGGCCAAGACCTTGATCATCACCGACAGCAACCTGTCGCCCCTGGCCAAGCGGGCGAATGCGGTGCTGTTGGTGAATGAGGGGTCGTCGTTTGCGTTTCGCTCGCTGAGCGCCACCTTGTGCCTGTGCCAGGCATTGTTTATTGCGGTGGCGTATCGGTTGGAGTTGAAGGTCGATGAGATTCATGAACAGGTGGGGTTCGACGACTGATCTTCTGGCACTGCAGGTTTCCTGTGGGCGCCGGCTTGTGTGGGAGCGGGCTTGCCGCGAATACGGTGTGTCAGTATCAGGTAGGTTGACTGACACACCGCTTTCGCGAGCAAGCCCACCCCCACATAAAGCCAGTTCCTATCGTTTGGTTAGTGTTTGGCTTTGCAACGGCGCATCAGGTGGTACGCCGCGGGGATGACGAACAGGGAGAGCAACGGCGCGGTGAGCATGCCGCCGATCATTGGCGCGGCGATGCGGCTCATGACTTCGCTGCCAGTGCCGTCGCCCAATAGAATCGGGAGCAAGCCGGCAATGATGACCGCCACGGTCATGGCTTTGGGGCGCACTCGCAGTACGGCGCCTTCGGTGATGGCTGCCAGCAGGTCACCGTCCTTGCGCTCGGCCCAGGCGTTTTTCAGGTAGAGCAGCATGATCACGCCGAACTCCGCCGACACGCCCGCCAACGCGATAAAGCCCACGCCCGTGGCCACCGACAGGTTGAAGCCCAGCCCGTACAGCAACCATACGCCGCCGGTCAGTGCGAACGGCAACGTCCCGAGAATCAACAGGGCCTCATCCGTACGACGGAAGGTCAGGTAGAGCAGCACAAAAATGATCAGCACAGTCGCCGGCACGACCAGTTTCAGACGTTGATTGGCGCGTTCAAGAAATTCGAACTGCCCCGAATAACTGAGGCTCATGCCCGGCTGCAACTGCACTTGCCGGTTGATCGCCTCACGCAGATCCTTCACCACCGACGCCAGGTCACGGTCGCGCACGTCGATGTAGACCCAGCCGGAAGGCCGCGCGTTTTCACTTTTGAGCATTGGCGGCCCGTCACTGATCTTGAGCCTGGCCACCGTGCCAAGCGTGATCTGACTGCCTTGCGGCGTGTAGATCGGCAGGGTTTCCAAGGCCGTTACCGAGTCGCGCCATTCCCGCGGATACCGCAGGCTGATGGGGAAACGCGCCAGGCCTTCCACGGTCTCGCCAATGGTTTCGCCGCCAATCGCCCCTGACACGATCGACTGCACATCGGCAATGTTCAGCCCGTACTGCGCGGCGGCCCCACGGTCGATGTCCACGTCGATGTAGCGCCCGCCGGTCAGCCTTTCAGCCAGCGCCGAACTCACCCCCGGCACACCTTTGGCGACCTTCTCGACAGCCTGGGTCACGGCATCGATCTGCATCAGGCTGGAACCTGCCACCTTCACGCCAATCGGGCTTTTTACCCCGGTGGCGAGCATGTCGATGCGGTTGCGAATCGGCGCAATCCAGATATTGGTCAAGCCTGGCACCTGCACCACGCGGTCCAGCTCTTTCACCAACTGTTGCGGGGTCATACCGGCGCGCCATTGGTTCCGGGGCTTGAACTCGACAGTGGTCTCGAACATCTCCAGCGGCGCCGGGTCGGTGGCGGTTTCGGCGCGGCCGGCCTTGCCGAACACATGGGCGACTTCCGGCACGCTTTTGATCAGGCGATCGGTGCGTTGCAGCAGTTCGCCCGCCGTCTGCGTCGACAGCCCCGGCAGCGCCGAAGGCATGTAGAGCAAGTCCCCCTCATCCAGCGGCGGCAAAAACTCGCCGCCCAGCTTCGACAGCGGCCACACCACGCTGGCGACCATCAGCAGCGCCACCAGCAAGGTCGCGCGCGGCCAGCGCAGCACCGCTTCGAGGGCCGGTTGATAGAGCTTGATCAACCCGCGATTGAGCGGGTTGCGCTGCTCGTCGGGGATGCGCCCGCGAATCCAGTAGCCCATCAATACCGGGATCAACGTCACCGATAACCCGGCCGCCGCCGCCATGGCGTAGGTCTTGGTGTAGGCCAGCGGGCCGAACAGCCGCCCTTCCTGGGCTTGCAAGGTAAACACCGGAATAAACGACAGGGTGATGATCAGCAGGCAGAAAAACAGCGCCGGCCCGACTTCTACCGCCGCCTGCGTCATCACCGTCCAATGCTCCTCACCTTTGAGATCGCGTCCGGGATTGGCGTGGTGCCAGGCTTCGATTTTCTTGTGGGCGTTTTCGATCATCACCACGGCCGCATCCACCATCGCGCCGATGGCTATCGCGATACCGCCCAGGGACATGATGTTGGCGTTGATCCCTTGGAAGCGCATGACGATAAACGCGATCAACACGCCCACCGGCAACGAGATGATCGCTACCAGCGAGGAGCGCAGGTGCCACAGGAATATCCCGCACACCAGCGCCACCACCAGGAATTCCTCGAGCAGTTTGTGGCTGAGGTTATCCACGGCGCGGTCGATCAGTGTGCTGCGGTCGTAGGTGGTGACGATCTCTACGCCAGGCGGCAGGCTGCTTTTCAACTGCTCCAGCTTGGTTTTCACCGCAGCAATGGCCTCACGCGCATTTTTACCGCTGCGCAGGATCACCACGCCGCCGACCGCCTCGCCTGCGCCGTCGAGTTCACTGATACCCCGACGCAGGTCCGGGCCGAGTTGAATCGTGGCCACATCGCCGAGGGTCACCGGCACATTGTTGCGGTCGAGACGCAGTGGAATGGCGCGAAAATCATTGAGCGTTTTCAGGTAACCGGACGCGCGCACCATGTATTCGGATTCACCCAGGTTCAGCACCGAGCCACCGGTTTCCTGGTTGGCCTTGCCGACAGCGTCCGCCACTTGGGCCTGGGTGATGCCGCGACTGGCCATGGCCTGCGGGTCAAGCTGCACCTGGTATTGCTTGACCTGGCCGCCAATGGTCGCCACCTCTGCCACATTCGGCAGGGTCTTGAGCTCGAATTTGAGGAACCAATCCTGCAAGGCGCGCAATTGCGCCAAGTCGTGCTGGCCGGTGCGGTCAACCAGCGCGTATTGGTAGATCCAGCCAACGCCGGTGGCGTCCGGCCCCAGCGACGGCTTGGCCGACGCCGGCAGCCGTGCCTGCAATTGGCTGAGGTATTCCAACACCCGCGACCGCGCCCAATACAGGTCGGTGCCTTCGTCGAACAGCACGTACACGTAGCTGTCGCCAAAGAAAGAAAAGCCACGCACGGTCCTGGCGCCCGGCACCGAGAGCATGGTGGTGGTCATCGGGTAAGTGACCTGGTTTTCCACGATCTGCGGCGCCTGGCCCGGGTACGGCGTGCGGATGATCACCTGCACATCCGAAAGGTCCGGCAATGCGTCGACCGGCGTGTTCTGCAGCGCCCAAACGCCCCATGCGGTGATGAACAGTGTGGCGAGCAACACCAGAAACCGGTTGGCCACCGACCAGCGAATCAAAAGCGCGATCATGGCCGGGCTCCCGGTTGCATGCTCATTTCAGACGTGTCGGACGCTGGCGCTATTAACCCGCGTAAACTGGCTTCAGAGTCCAGCAGAAATTGCCCGGACGCGACCACCTGCTGACCTTCCTGCAAGCCACTGCGGATTACGGTCTGGTCCTGGTTCTCGGCCCCCACCTCGACTTCCAGCGGTCGATAATGCCCGCCCTCCTCGGCCAGCATCACCAGCACACGCTTGCCGGTGCGAATCAGGGCTTCGCTGGGCACCTGCAACACCGCTTGCCCGCTGGTTTGCGCCAGGCGCACCTGGGCGGTCATGCCAGGGCGCAAGCTGCCGTCGCGGTTGGGCAGTTCGACGCGAACCTGCACGGTGCGACTGTCCAGGGCGTTGGCCGGCAAGATCGCACTGAGGGTGCCGTTGATGGCCTCGCCCGGCAAACCGGCAAAGTGCGCCACCACGCGTTGCCCCACGGCTAACGCCGCGCCTTGCGCCTGCGGCACGGCGACCTGCAACCACACCTGCTCCAGGCCATTGACCCGCGCCAGGGTTTGCCCGGCTACCACGGTCATGCCGTCGCGCACCTCCAGGGTCTGCAGCGCGCCGCTCAAGGGCGTGGTGACGGTCATCACTGATTGCACCCGGCCACTGCGCTCCATCTGCGAGATCAGCCCGGCAGGCATGCCACTCAGGCGCAGACGCTGGCGGGCGGCCGCCAACAGGCCACTGTCAGCGCTGCGACGCAGCGCGAGGAACTCTTCCTGGGCGGCGGCCCACTCGGGCACCAGGATGTCTACCAACGGCGCGCCGGCCTTGAGCACATCACCTGGCGCTCGCGCATACACACGCTCGACGAAACCACCGGCCCGGGCCTGCACCACTGCCACATCACGCTCGTTGAAGGCCAGAATGCCCGACACATCCAGCGAGGACGTCATCACGCCACGGGTGACTGTGGCAAGGCGCACGCCGATGGTCTGAGCCTGGCGCGGATCGATCTGCAGCGTTGGGGTATCCGCTGCGGCGCCCTCGGCGTAGCGCGGCACCAATTGCATGTCCATGAAAGGCGACTTGCCGGGCTTGTCGAACTTCTGCTGCGGGTACATCGGGTCGTACCAGTACAACGCGTGCTTGTCGTCGCTGACAGGCGCCAAAGTTGCGGGGTGCAACTGCGCCAATCCGTAGCCCGCACCCAGGCCGAGCAACAACACCGCGGCTGCGATTCGATTATTCATGCGTGGGCTCCCCGTAGGCGAAGTACAGCTGCGCGCCGACCAGGGCACGCTGTTCGATGGCATCGATCTGTTTGAAACGGGCTTGAACCAGTTCCCGGCGGGCGCTGACCACGCTGATCAAATCGCCTTTGCCCGCGCGATAACCGGCCAGGCTCAGGGCGACCTTCTCTTCGGCCAGCGGCACGAGGCTGTCCTGACTGCGTTGCACGGCGCGGTCCAGGCGCTGGTAAACCGCCAGGTCGTCATCCAGCCTCTGGGTATGTTCACGGGTGGCAGCTTCGCGTTCGGCATCCAGTTGATCGAGTTCGGCCAGCCTGGCGGCAATGCCCGGGTTCTGGCGGCGACTGGGGAAGATCGGCAGATCAACGCTCAATTGCAGGCTGACCATGTCGCCGTATTCACGGCCGCGGTGCTGGTAGTCCACCTCCCAACTCCAATCCGACGTTTTCTGCGCCTTGGCTTCCTGCAAGCGCGCTTGGGCTTCGCGCGTGCGCGGCACGAAGGCTTGCAACTCGGGATGCTGATGCAGGTTGTGGCTGTAGCCGCGGTTGTCGATGTGCCAGTTGGGCAATTGCCCGCTGGGTGCTTCGTTGGCGGCTGCGCCGATCCAGCGCTTGAGGGCGGCGCGGGCCTGGGTGCGCTGTTGGGTCAATTCGTCTTCGCGCTCGGCCAGCTCGGCGGCTTCCTGTCGGGGGATCACCGTATCGGCGGCCTGCCCGCGGCCACCGGCCAATTGCGCCCGCACACTGTCTTGCAGCAGGCGATTGTTTTCGTAGAAGTCCGCGAACAAGGCCTGCTTGCGCTCCACCGCGTAGGCGCGAATCCACGCCTGCGCCGTGGCCTGGCGCACGTTGAGGCGCTCGATTTGCCCTTCGGCCGCCGTGCGCTGCACCGTGGCATCCGCCAGCTCAACTCGGGCCTTGCGCTTGTCGCGGCTGGGCACCTGTTGCTGGAGGCCGACCATCTGATCGGTCATGTCGTCGCCATACAAGGTGCCGCGATTGGGCCCGCCGACGGGAAAATTCTGCAGGCCTACCAGCAGTTTCGGGTCGGGCAGTTCACCGGCCGGGATGGCGGCTTGCGTTGCCGCTTGCAGCCTGGCCGATTCGGCGCTCAGGGACGGCGCGTTGTTCTGCGCCAGGCGCAGGGCGTCATCCAGGGTCAACGCAGAGGCAAGCGCCGGCCATGTCAGCACGCCCACCACCAGGGCGCGTCTGTAGAGGGAATTCATCGTCAAGATTCCTGATCTGTTGCACTGCGTGCCGCTTTACGCGGCCCACAGCAAGGCCATCCCGAATACGGGATGAAGCTTGAGGTTCAACAGAAATCAGTAACGGGGTGGGCGCCAGACGCCGGACGGCGTGCGGTCGGGGATGAAATCAGAAGTGAGGCTGGCCGTCAGCGGATGGGCCAGGGTCAGGGGTGCCTTGAGCACCGGCATCGACAGTTGCAGCAGGCCGCCGGTCTTGCACTCCTGCCCCGGTTTGCAGGCTTTGCCAGGGTTGGCAGCGTCCTGGCAGCAGTCCGGGGCCATGTCCGACATCATCTGCATGTCGGACATTTTCATCGGGCACGGCTCGGTGCTCGACGGCACACCCGCCATCCCGGTCAGGGGAAGCGTGAGGCTTAACAGCATGACCAGGATTAAACGCAGAAGACGGCTCATGGGGCGCGAGTCTAGCCAAGCGCGGGTTAAGCCGCTATTAACAATTGCGTGAGCACTCGGCCGTGATAGCGAATCTGCGCCAGGGTCAGCGCGGTGTAGCCGATGATCACCGCCGGCGGCAAGCTCGCCGCGACGCAGAACTTGCCCAGTGGCTGCAAGGTCAGCCCGGCGGCGGCGGCGCGAGTGCAAAATTCGGCTTCCTCGACGCCGCTTGGCAGCCACAGCACAAAGTGCAGCCCGGCTTGCTGGCCGCTCACCGGGTATTCGTCCGGCAGGCAGCCGAGCAGCGCATCGCGGCGCGCCTGATAAGCCTGGCGCGAAGCCCGCAGGTGCCGCACAAACGCGCCGCTGGCGAGAAACTCCACCAGCCCCAACTGATCCGTCGCGCCCACCGAATGCCCGGTGAGTTGCAGGGTGCGCAGCAACGCGGGGCGCAACGCCTTGGGCACCACCATGAAACCCACGCGCAGGCCGGGGAACAGGTTCTTGTTGAAACTGCCGCAGTAGATCACCCGGTCGCCGGAATCCAGGGCTTTGAGCGCCGCCAGTGGTGCGCTGTTGTAGTTGTATTCACTGTCGTAGTCGTCTTCGATCACCCAGGCGTCGGCGCGGGCGGCCCAATCCAGCAGCGCCAGGCGGCGTGACACCGACAGGGTCATGCCCAGCGGCGCCTGATGCGCCGGTGTCACATAGGCCAGGCGCGCCGTGTCGGGGAGCTGCGCGGTATCAAGGCCTTCGGCTGTCACCGGGACCGGCACGACCTGCGCACCGGCCAGGCTGAACAGACGGCGTGCCGGTGTATAACCGGGGTCTTCCACGCACGCGGTGTCACCGGGTTTGAGCAGCGTGCGCGCAATCAGGTCCAGGCCATGGCGAATACCGGTGGTAACAATGATTTCGTCCGCCTCGCAGTGCATGCCGCGATAACTGCGCACGTAGTCGGCGATCTGTTCACGCAACGCGGGCAAGCCGCCCGGGTGGGCGGCCTCCAATACCCCTGGCCCCGCAGACAGCAAGCCTCGGGAGATGCACCGCGCCCAGGTTTTGAGGTCGAACAGGCTGGCGTCCGGGCGTCGCGCGACAAAAGGGACGTGGCTTTGCACGCCCGCGTCGGGCTGATCCGGTATGGCCGCGCGGCGTGGACCTGCGCTGAGCGCCGGCGCCGCAATGAATTGCTCGGGGATCACCGCGCTGACGCGCGTGCCCGAACCCGCCACGCGCTGCACGTAACCTTCACTGTGCAAGCGCTCGAACGCCGCTTCAAGCGTGCCGCGCGACACCAGCCAGCGTTCGGCCAGGCTGCGGGTCGACGGCAAGCGGCTGCCGGCGGGCAATTGCCGATTCAGGATGGCGGCGCGCAATGCGTCGTAGGCGCCCTGCTGCTTGCCGGCGTCCAGGCTATCGGGGCGCGGCAGGTCCAGGTGGGCGGCGGCTTTTCCTCGGCTCATAGTGGTCCATTGGTTAGAGGCACAAGTGGCCCTGAGGATTAAACCACATCCCCGCTAGAGTTCGAACTCTACTCCCTGCGAAGAAGCTTCCCATGACGCAACGCACCCTCTCCTCCGGGTTCTGGCTGGTGCTACTGACCGTACTCATCGGCCTGCCACGTATCACCCTGGACATGCACCTGCCAGCCCTGCCGGCCATGGCCGACGACTTCCACGCCAGCGACAGCCAGTTGCAGCTGACCCTCACGCTGTACGCCCTGGGCTCGGCCATTTCGTTGCTGGTCAGCGGCCCGTTGACCGACCGCTTCGGGCGCCGCCCGGTGCTGCTGAGCGGGTTGTGTGTGTACGCGGTCGCCACCGTGGCCTGCGCGCTGGCCGACAGCATTGGTGTGCTGATCGTCGCCCGCCTGTTCCAGGCACTGGGCGGCTGCTGCACCACGGTCATCGGCCGGGTGATCGTGCGCGATTACTTCGCCCGCGATGAACAGGCACGCCTGCTTGGCCTGATCTCCATGGCCATGGCGATTTCGCCGATGGCCGCACCGGTGCTGGGCAGCCTGATGCTGCCGTTCATCCATTGGCGCGGCCTGTTCATCGTATTGGCCGTGATCGGCGTGGCGCTGTGCCTGGTGGTGTTTCGCCGGCTGCCGGAAACCCGTCCACCGGAAGTCGCCGCCGCCCCGCCGAGCAACCTGCTGCGCCTCTACGGCCAGTTGCTGCGCGACCGTTACTTTCTGCGGTACTCCCTGGCGATCGGCTGCGTGTACAGCACGTATTTCCCATTTATCAGCGAGTCGTCGGCTCTGCTGCAACGCGGCTTTCACTTGTCTGCCACGGCCTACGCGCTGGTGTTTGCCGCGACGATCAGTGGCTACATGCTCGGCGCCAACCTGTTCCGCCGACTCGTGCTGCGCGTTGAAGCCGATCATTTGATCAATGCCGCCATCGGCTTGAATGTACTGGGTTGCGTGATGCTCGCAGGGGCCACGGTCGCCCTGCCGCAGGCCTGGCTGGCGATTGTGCTGCCGATGGTGGTGATCATGGTGTCGGTGGGAATGGTGATTCCGGCCTGCCAGCTGTCGGTGTTGCAGCCTTACGGCGCGATTGCCGGGACGGCGTCGGGGTTGTTCTTCTTTATCCAGATGTTCCTGACGGCCGTGAGCAGTTGGGCCACCGGGTGGCTGTCGGATGGCACCTCGCAACCCCTGGTGATCATGACGTCAGTGGCGAGCGCATTGCTGATTGCAGGTTGGTGGGCCTTGCAACAAAAAGCCGCGCCTGTGGGTCAGGCGCGGCTTGGGTGAAGCGCGATCAGGATCAGTGCATGAAGATCGCGATCAGAATGATGACCGGGATAGGCACACCGAGGAACCAAAGCAGTAATGAGCGCATGTTGTTCTCCTTGATTAACGAACGTAGTTTTCAGTTTCGACGTACACCACGGCGTCACGACGACGACCGCCGAAGGTGGCAGCGAAGCTGGCAAAGAAGGCACCGATCAACAGCGCAATGAAGGTCCACAGCGAGGTGTAGGCAGCCACTTTGGCGGCAGTGTCGGCAGCTTGCTTGGCTTTGACCTTGGCGTCTTCGATGGCTTTGCGGGCATCGCCGTACACCTTGTCGATACGCGCTTCGGCGTCAGCCTGGCTGAGGTTGGTGCGCTGGCTGACCAACTGAGCGAGGTAGGTACGGTCTTCAGGGGCCAGTTGGCCATCGTTGCTCAGGGTGCGAGTGAAGATGCGCGCTACAACGCCATGCACGGCGTCATCGCTGACGGCGGCTGGGCGATCATCGCGAAACAGGCTGTCGACGTAGTAGTCAAAGTCGCCGCTGTTGGCGCCTTTGGCTGCACTGCCGGCCGCCTGAGTCAGGCCACTGGCGGCGCTCGAGGCGACACCGGCGCCGGCTTTAACGCCGCCGCTGACCACACTGCTCACCGAGCCGACGACCAGTACCGCGGTCACCAGCGTAGCGACTGCCCAAGCGAGGAAACCATGGGCGGTGTCGCGAAAGTACACCTCGTCACCGTGCATGTTGGCCCACTTCACACGCAAGCGGCCGGCAATGTAGCCGCCCAGGCCCGAAGCGACGATCTGGGTGAACGCCAGCCAGACAATTGTGGAAATGCCAAGCCCCTTGGCGCTGATACCGCTGTCGGCCCACGGCGACACCGCCGAAAAGCCCAGTCCGAAGCCCAGCAGCACCAGGATCAGCGACAGTGCGGCCGCCGCAGCGGCCCCGGCGAAAATCGCCCCCCAGGAAACCCCAGAGTGCGAGCTCGATTCTTGCAGCGTGGATGACGATGTGATCATTGTTGTTTTGCTCCCGGCAGGAAAAATAGTGTTACAACTCTCAAAAGGGACAGTGCAGGCACCATGCCAGCCGGGCGAAAAAATAAATCCGTTATATTTCAAGAAGATACAAAAATTGAACTAACTTAAACCATGCAAGTTGCAAGAAATGATCGAAAACAGCGTGCTTTATGCAATCCCCCAACGCCCACGGCCCGTGTGGGCGCTGGCCGGCATGAAAGTTGTGTCAGTTTTGCCAAGATGAAGTTTAATTTAGGAAGCGTTCAGGCATTTCTTGGCAAAATGCCCCCACTTCTAGTGTGAATCGCTCACCAGGTAATCCTATGACCCGTATTTTGACCATCGAGGATGACGCCGTTACAGCCCGCGAGATCGTCGCCGAGCTGAGTAGCCATGGACTGGATGTAGATTGGGTGGACAACGGCCGTGAAGGCCTGGTCCGCGCTGTGAGTGGTGATTACGATCTGATCACCCTCGACCGTATGCTGCCGGAACTCGATGGCCTGGCCATCGTCACGACCCTGCGCACCATTGGGGTGTCGACGCCGATCCTGATGATCAGCGCCCTCTCCGATGTCGACGAGCGGGTACGCGGCCTGCGGGCCGGCGGCGATGACTACCTGACCAAGCCGTTTGCGTCCGACGAAATGGCCGCCCGCGTCGAAGTGCTGCTGCGGCGCAAAAGCACGGTCAAGGAGTTCGAAACCGCCCTGCGCGTGGCCGACCTCGAACTGAACCTGATCAGCCGCGAAGCCAGCCGCGCCGATCAGCCGTTGAGCCTGCTGCCCACCGAATACAAACTGCTCGAATTCCTGATGCGCAATACCGGGCAGATCCTCTCGCGAATGATGATCTTCGAAGAAGTCTGGGGTTATCACTTCGACCCGGGCACCAACCTGATCGACGTGCACATCGGTCGCCTGCGCAAAAAAATCGACCCGCCGGGCCTCACGCCGCTGATCCGCACGGTACGAGGTTCCGGTTATGTCATTGCTGAACCCCTCTAAAGGCTGGCGCTCCTCCAGCAGCCGCTTGCTGGCGCTTTACAGTTCGTTGTTCGTGGCCTGGAGCTGCATCCTCATGGGGGTGCTGTATTACGAGGTCTCGGGTTACCTGGGTGACCTGTCGCGTCACTCGCTGATGCAGCGCCAGCACCTGTTTCAACGCTTCGACGGTGAAGAACTGGTGGAAGCCCTCACCACCAGCATGACCTTCGACATGAAAGGCGTGGACGCCTACGGCCTGTTCGATGAGCAGTTTCGCCCTTTAAGCGGGCCGATCCGCGCAGTGCCACCGGACCTGCCGCTGGACGGCAAGATCCACGCCCTGGCCAACTGTGTCGACTCCGACGACCCTAAATTGCCCAAGGACAGCTGCGATGCAGTGGCCACCCACACCGAAGACGGCCGCTGGCTGGTACTCGTGCGCGCCAACGGTTCACTGTTTGGCGTGACCCGGATCATCTGGCATGCGCTGCTGTGGGCACTCTCCCTGACGATTATCCCCGGTGCTGCCGGTTGGCATTTGTTACGCCGTCGCCCGCTGCGGCGCATCCGCGGCATACAGGCCAGCGCCGAGGCCATCGTCGCCGGTGACCTGACGCACCGCCTGCCGTTGTCTGACCGACGCGACGAACTGGACATGCTCGCCGCCATCGTCAACGCCATGCTCGACCGCATCGAGAAGCTGATGAACGAGGTCAAGGGCGTGTGCGACAACATCGCCCACGACCTGCGCACGCCGCTGACGCGCTTGCGCGCGCAGCTTTACCGCATCAAACAAGAGGCAGAGGAAAACTCCGTCTACGCAGTGAAACTGGACGATGCGATTGCCGAAACCGATACGCTGATGGCGCGCTTTCGCGGGCTGTTGCGCATCTCGGAGCTGGAAGACCACCAGCGCCGTTCGGGTTTCCTGGTGATGGACCCGCTGCCGCTGTTGCGCGAACTGCATGACTTTTACCTGCCCCTGGCGGAAGAAGGCGAATTGCAGCTGCGCCTCGAAGTGCCCGACTCGCTGCCGTGGATCACCGGCGACCGCGCACTGTTGTTCGAAGCCTTGGCCAATCTGTTGAGCAACTCGATCAAGTTCTCGCCACCCAACGGTGAGGTGATCCTGCGTGGCGTCAATGATGCCGGCAGCACGCGTATCGAAGTGCACGACTCCGGCCCGGGCATTCCGGCCGCGGAGCGTGACGCAGTATTCCAGCGCTTCTACCGCGTGGATGAAAGCGACCAGCAAGGCGGGTTCGGGTTGGGCTTGTCGATTGTGGCGGCGATCATCAACCTGCATGGGTTCAAGTTGGAAGTCGGCAACAGCCAATGCGGGGGTGCATGCCTGCTGCTGGAGTGTCGGCAGCAATTGATGCCTGAAGCCTGAAGAAAACCCCGGTCAAAAAATGTGGGAGCGGGCTTGCTCGCGAATGCAGTGTGTCAGTCGACAGATTCATCGACTGACCCACCGCTTTCGCGAGCAAGCCCGCTCCCACATTGGGCCTGTGGGGCCTGGCAGATCAAGCCGGGAAGTTGGCGCGCAGCGCCTCAAGCCCACCGCTGTACACGCCGGTGAACAACTCCTCCACCGCCGCGTCCGTGGTCCCCGCCGCCGGGGTGAACACGCCGGACCACGTCACTTTCGCCGACGCATCGGTCAACGCCTCAACCTGCAACGTCGCCAGGTAAGCACTCACCGGAAACGGCGACTGCTCGATGGTGTAGCTGTAAGTGCGTGCCACGTTATCAAAGCTCTGCAAGCGCTCGACCACCACACCGCCGTCCGCGGTTTGCAAGTGACGCACACGCCCGCCGTCGCTCGCCTCGCTTTTGACGATAAACGGCAGCCAATCGGGCAGCGTGTTAAAGCCGCCAATCAATTGCCAGACCTGATCGGCCGAAACCGGAACCTCAATCACAGAAGAAGCTGTCGCCACAATAAATACTCCAAAAAAATGACAGGAATTCAGATCGCCATGCTGTCGACAACACCACCGTCGACGCGCAATGCGGCGCCCGTGGTTGCAGAAGACAAGGGTGAAGCAATGTACGCCACCAGGTTGGCCACTTCATCCACATTTGCCGCGCGCTGGATGATCGAAGTGGGCCGCGCATTGCGCACAAACACGTCCGCCTCTTCCCGCGCACTGCGCCCGGACTTGGCGGTGGCGTCTTTGAGCATCTGCTCCAGGCCGTCGGTAAAGGTCGGCCCCGGCAGCACCGCATTGACCGTCACACCGGTGCCGGCCAGACGCTTCGCCAAACCATGGGAGACCGCCAGGTTGGCACTTTTGGTCACGCCGTAGTTGATCATGTCCGCCGGCGTTGCCACCCCGGACTCCGAAGACAGGAAGATCACCCGCCCCCAGCCCTGCTCAACCATGCCCGGCACATAATGGCGCGCCAGGCGCACGCCGGAGATCACATTGACCTCGTAGAAGCGCGTCCACTCGCTGTCCGGTGCGTCGAAGAAATCCACATCGTTGAAGATGCCCAGGTTGTTGACCAGGATGTCGGCGCGCGGTTCGGCAGCGAACAATTTTTCGGCACCTTCAGCTGTGCCGAGGTCCGCTACCAGCCCGCGCAGGTCAGCGTTCGGCACCGCCTGGCGAATGCTGTTCAGGGCGTCATCGACCTTGCCCGCGTCCCGTCCGATCACCACCACGGTGGCGCCGGATGCCGCCAGCGCCTGGCTGATGCCCAGGCCAATCCCCGCTGTGCTGCCGCTGACGATGGCTACTTTGCCGCTCACATCAATTTTCATGGTTGAATCCTCGGGTTAAAGCGGCAGAGGTGCGCGGGCCGAAATCAGCTGTGCGTCGCGCAAGGCCTGCCAGAAGGCTGCCGGAATCTTCTCTGACAACGCCGCGACGTCTTCGGCAATCCGCCCCGGACGACTGGCACCGGGAATCACTGCGGCCACCGCCGGGTGGGCCAGGGAGAATTGCAGCGCTGCGGCTTTCACACTCACGCCAAACGCCTGGGCAATCGCTTTGATCTGCTCGACCTTGCTGATAATCGCCGGGCTGGCCTTCTGGTATTCGAAGTGCGCACCGCCCGCCAGGATGCCCGAGCTGTAGGGCCCACCGACGACGATTTCGACGTTCTGCGCCAGTGCGGCATCCATCAGGCGTTGCAGGGCACGCTCGTGGTCCAGCAGCGTGTAGCGGCCGGCCAACAGGAAACCGTCGGGCTGCGCTTCGGTCAGGTCAAGGGTCAGCTCGCACGGCTCGACGCGGTTCACGCCCAGGCCCCAGGCTTTGATCACGCCTTCTTCACGCAAGCGGGTCAGCACTTTGAAGGCGCCGGTGCGGGCCTGGTTGAAGTAGTCCAGCCACTGGTCGCCGTAGAAATCCTGGGCGATGTCGTGAATCCACACGATGTCCAGACGGTCGGTCTGCAGGCGCTTCAGGCTGTCTTCGATAGAGCGCAGGGTGGCGTCGGCGCTGTAGTCGTTGAGCATCTTGTTCGGGCGGCCATGTTCGAACACACCGCTTTTTTCGCCGAGGTCGCGGGCGCTTTCTTCGACTTCGTCGAGAATCACGCGGCCGACTTTGGTGCTGAGCACGAAGTCATCGCGGTTGTACTGCGACAAGGCTTGGCCCAGGCGGATTTCCGACAGCCCCGAGCCGTAGAACGGCGCGGTGTCGAAATAACGCACGCCGCTGTTCCAGGCGGCCTCGACGGTGGCCTGGGCTTCGTCTTCGGGAATGGCGCGGAACATGTTGCCCAGCGGTGCGGTGCCAAAGCCCAGTTGGCCGGGCAGTTTGTCTTTCAAGCTCATGGTGGATCCTCAATCGGGTTCAGGGTCGCTGTGACCGTTGAGCAGATCCTAGATTGCATAGATCGGACCGTCCAAGACATACTGCGACCAACTTGAGTCCTGCGAGGTCTTACATGATTGATCTGCGCCAATTGCGCTACTTCGAAGTCGTTGCCGAAGAAGAACACGTCGGCCGCGCCGCCGAACGGTTGCACATCTCCCAGTCGCCCTTGAGCCGGCAGATCGCCCAGCTCGAAGAGCGTTTGGGCCTGACGCTGTTCGAACGCAGCCAGCAGCGCATCCGCTTGACGCGCGACGGCCAGACGTTTCTGGCCGAAACCAAGGCGCTGTTGACCCACGCCAATCGCCTGGAATCCCTGGGCAAACGCCTGGGCCGCGGTGAAGAAGGCGGTTTGTGCATCGGCTATATCGAAAACGCCATGCACGCCGGTGTGCTGCCCAACGCCTTGCGCGTGTTGAGAGACGACCGCCCCACCGTGCATATCAAGCTGTACAACTTGCCGTCGCTCGAACAGCTCGAAGGCCTGCGCCAGCGCAGCCTGGATATCGCCCTGGTCAGCGAGCCACCGGCCGCCGATGACCCGGACCTGACCGCGTTGCAAGTGCTGGACGACCCCATGCTGCTGGCCCTGCCTGAGCATCATCCGCTGGCCAAACACAACGAACTGCTGCCCGAACATCTGGCCGATCAGGAATGGATTGGCGTGCAACGCAAAGCCGGCGCCAACCCTGCCGATGATTTCGTCGCGGCCTGCATTCGGGCCGGTTTTACCCCGCAAATCCCGATGGAAGCCAGCGAGCCGTTCACCGCATTGGGCCTGGTGGCCTCGGGCTTGGGCGTGGCGATGGTGCAAAAAGGCTTGAGCCGCAATGCCCCGCCCGGCGTGGTGTTGCGCGAGCTGCCGTGGATGACCTACACCACACCGTTGTGGGCGGCGTGGCATCGGGTCAACCTGCGCCCGCTGGTGGAAACCTTCCGCAAAGTGCTCACCGAACCCGAAGGCTGACAATGCCTTGAAGGTGGGAGCGGGCTTGCTCGCGAACGCGGTGGGTCAGCAGCACATGCATCACCTGACACCCTGTTTTGGCGAGCAAGCCCGCTCCCACCCGGGTCAGCCAAACCTCTCGCGCAGGCGCAACCACAACATCCCCAGCGCCAGCAGCGGCGAGCGCAAGGCCTTGCCGCCCGGAAACGTCATGTGCGGCACCTGGCTGAAAATGTCCAGCCCGTGGCTGTGGCCCGCATGAATGGCTTCGGCCAAAAGCGTTGCACACCAGTGGGTCACGTTCAGTCCATGCCCGGAATAGCCCTGGGCATAGAACACATTCGGGTGCTGCTTGAGCCGCCCGACTTGCGCAAAGCGGTTGGCGGTAATGCCGATCTTGCCGCCCCACTGGAACTCGATGGTGGTGCCCGCCAACTGCGGGAATACCTTGAGCATCTTGGGCTGCATATACGCGGCGATGTCCACCGGATCACGCCCGGAGTAATGGCACGCACCGCCGAACAACAGTCGGCGGTCGGCGGAAAGTCGGTAGTAATCCAGCCCGACTTTCTGGTCACACAGCGCCAGGTTCTGCGGGATCAATTGCTTGGCGACTGCCTCGGACAACGGCTCGGTGGCGATAATGTAGCTGCCCGCCGGCAGCACCTTGCCGCTCAAACGCGGTTCCAGTTCATCCAGGTGCGCATTGCACGCCAGCACCAAGTGGGCGGCGCGCACCGTGCCAGCGGCGCAGCGCACTTGCACGGTGTCGCCGTGGATCAGTTCGACGATCTGGGTGCGCTCGAAAATCCGCACCCCCAGCGACTCGGCCACCTGCGCCTCGCCGAGCACCAGATTCAGCGGGTGCAGGTGGCCAGAGCCCATGTCCACCAAGCCACCGGCATAGACCGTCGAACCGACCACCTGCTGCATGTCCTGCGCTTCGACCAGCCGAGTTTCATGGGCATACCCAAGCGCCGCCAGGCTCTGCTGCTCGCCCTTGAACGCAGCGAATTGCGCCGTGGTATTGGCCAGTTCGCAAAAGCCCCAGCGCAGATCGCAGTCAATGCGGTGCTGACGAATGCGCTCGCCTACCAGCGCCACCGAATCAATCCCGGCCCGCTCCAAGTAACGTACGCCCTCCTCGCCTACGTACCTGGCGAACCCCGACACGTCATGGCCGATGCCACGAATCAACTGCCCGCCATTACGCCCGCTGGCGCCCCAGCCGATGCGCCGAGCCTCCAGCAGAATCACCGAGAGCCCGCGCTGGGCCAGCTCGATGGCCGTGTTGACCCCGGTAAAACCGCCGCCGATCACGCACACATCGGCGCTCAGGTCGGTGCCCAGCGATGGGCGCTCAGGCATGGCATTGGCCGAAGCACGGTAATAGGACCGGGCGTGGTCACTGGATGAAATCATTTGTTGGTCTTCACTTTGCTCCAGGCGCGGGTCATCAGGCGCATGGTCGCCGGGGTCGGCGTGGTGGAAATGTAGAGTTTGTCGAGCACTTCCTGCGACGGGTACACCTCAGGGTTGTTCACCAGTTCCGGCGCCATGAACGGCTTGGCGGCGGGGTTGGCATTGGCGTAGCCGACCGAGGCACTGACCTTGGCGATCACTTCGGGGTCGAGCAAATAGTTGATGAACGCGTGGGCTTCTTTCGGGTTGCTGGCATCGGCCGGAATCGCCAGCAAGTCGAACCACAGGTTGGAGCCTTCCTTGGGAATGGAGTAGGCGATGTTCACACCGTTTTTGGCTTCTTTGGCGCGGTTGGCGGCCTGGAACACGTCGCCGGAATACCCGAAGGCCACGCAGATATCGCCGTTGGCCAGATCCGAGATGTACTTGGAGGAATGGAAGTACGTGATATACGGGCGCAGTGTCAGCAGCTTGGCTTCGGCCTGTTTGTAGTCCTCGGGGTTCTCGCTGCGCGGGTCCTTGCCCATGTAATTGAGGATCGCCGGGAACAGCTCGTCCGCCGAATCGAGGAAGGCGACGCCGCACTCGTGGAGTTTTTTGATGTTCTCGGGTTCGAACAGCACCGCCCACGAATCGATATGGTCGATGCCCAGCACTTGCTTGACCTTGTCGACGTTGTAGCCGATGCCATTGGTGCCCCACAGGTAGGGCACCGAATGCGCATTGCCCGGGTCGTTTTTCTCCAGCAGCTTGAGCAGTTTGGGGTCGAGGTTCTTGAAGTTCGGCAGCTGCGAGCGGTCGAGCTTGAGGAACGCGCCGGCCTTCACCTGGCGCGCCAGGAAGTGGTTGGACGGCACCACCACGTCATAGCCGGTGCGCCCCGCCAGCAACTTGCCCTCCAGGGTTTCGTTGGAATCGAAGACGTCGTAGACCACTTTGATCCCGGTCTTGGCCTGGAAATCAGCCAAGGTGGTCTCACCGATGTAGTCGGTCCAGTTATAGACGCTGACCGTCGGCGCGGCTTGGCTGGCACTGCTGAACGCGGCCACCAGGGCCAGCGGGAGAAGCTTTTTCACAAGACGCATATCGACACCCCTTTTGAGTTTTTTTAGACGCTCAACAGCAGGAACTCACGTTCCCAGGAACTGATCACCCGCTTGAAATTCTCATGTTCGGCGCGTTTGACTGCCACGTAGCCGCGCACGAACTTCTCGCCCAGGCACTGCTTGACCGTGTCGCAATCCTCCATCCGCGCCAGCGCGTCTTCGAGGGTGAACGGCAGGCGCAGGTTGCGGCGCTCGTAGGCGCGCCCTTCCACCGGGGCGCTGGGCTCGATCTTTTCGATCATGCCCAGGTAGCCGCACAACAAGCTGGCGGCAATTGCCAGGTATGGGTTGGCGTCCGCGCCCGGCAAACGGTTCTCCACGCGCATTGCCTCGGGGCTGGAAGTGGGCACGCGCAGGCCTACGGTGCGGTTTTCTTCGCCCCACTCCACGTTGACCGGCGCCGAGGTGTCCGGCAGGAAGCGGCGGAACGAATTCACGTTCGGCGCGAACATCGGCAGCAGCTTTGGGATGTACGTCTGTAACCCGCCGATGTGGTGCAAGAACAGCTGGCTCATCGTGCCGTCGGCATCGACAAACACCGGTTTGCCGGTGGCGATGTCCACCACGCTCTGGTGCAGGTGCATGGCGCTGCCGGGCTCGTCGGCTACCGGTTTGGCCATGAAGGTGGCGGCCACGTTGTGCTTGAGCGCGGCTTCGCGCAGGGTGCGTTTGAACACGGTGATCTGGTCGGCCAGGTGCAGGGCATCGCCGTGGCGGAAGTTGATTTCCATCTGCGCCGGGCCGTCTTCGTGGATCAGCGTGTCGAGGTCCAGGCCCTGCAGCTCGCACCAGTCGTAGACGTCTTCGAACAGCGGATCGAATTCGTTGGCGGCGTCGATGGAAAATGACTGGCGGCCGGTTTCGGCGCGACCGGAGCGGCCCACCGGGGTTTTCAACGGCAGGTCCGGGTCTTCGCAGCGCTGGGTCAGGTAGAACTCCATTTCCGGCGCCACAATCGGCTGCCAGCCTTGCTCGGTATACAGCTGCAGCACCTTTTTCAGCACGTTGCGCGGCGACAGCTCAATCGGGTTGCCCTGCTTGTCATAGGTGTCGTGGATCACAATCGCGGTGGGCTCGATAGCCCACGGCACCACGTACGTGGCGTTGGACACCGGGCGGCAGATCATGTCGATGTCGGCCGGGTCGAGCAGGTCGTAATAGATATCGTCGTCGACAAAGTCCCCGGTCACCGTTTGCAGCAACACACTTTCCGGCAGGCGCATGCCTCGCTCATGCAGGAACTTGTTGGTGGGCGCAATCTTGCCGCGTGCGATGCCAGTCAAATCACTGATCACGCATTCGACTTCGGTAATCTTGTGTTCTTTCAGCCAGGCGGACAGCTGATCGAAGGGGGCGTTCATAAGGACCTCGTCATGGGTTGGGTGCATGCGCCGGCTTGTACTCGCGGCGCATTGAGGTCTATCTTGATGCCGCCGCCCTGCGGCATCTATCCACTTTGCACCAACCACAACGCACCAATAGAGTGCGCCCAGGTTACCCATGACACAGGCAACAGCTTTGCGCGTACAGGCTTTCACTACCGGTGATGTGGCCGCTCAATGCAGTGCGACACCCGGTTGGGTGCAGCAGTATCAGCAGATGTCCCCGGGGCATTTTGCCGGGCAGATCCGTTACCTCGACCTGCAAGGCGTGCAGGTGTACGAAGAGTGCATGAACACGCGCGTGGAGCAGAACTTCAACGCGCCGCCCGGTGCATTGGCGTTCTGTTTCGATGGCAGCGACAACGCGCTGTACCTGCTCAATGGCGAAAGCCGCAACACCTGGATCACCCCGGAAAACTACCGCGAAGTGGCCGTGGTGTTCGGCCCGCAGTTCGTGCAGCGCCATGGCCTGGATGTGGCCAAACTCGAAGGCCTGTTCATGGCCCCGCTGACCTGTCAGCAGAACGCGCTGTTCACCCGTTGGCTCAGCGGCACCCTGACGCGGTTGTCCGCCACACTCGACCCGATCAGCCGCGATGCCCTCACCCAGCAGTTGCTCGACGATTGCCTGTTCATCCTCGACAACGCCTGCGTGTGCCTGGACCGCGGCTCATTGCAGCGACGCAGCGAAGAACGCCTGCTGATGGCGCGCATCGGCGAGTGGGCAGCGGATGCGCCGGATGAGACCGTCAACTTGCTGGAGTTGGCGCAGATCGCCGGTGTGCCGCTGCGCCAGTTACAGCAAGGCTTCAAGACCTACACCGGAATGAGCCCGGCGCAGTGGTTGCGTCTGCGCCGGTTGAACGGCGCGCGGCGCGAGCTGTTAACCGCAGCCGACACCACCGTGGCCGAAGTCGCGATGAACTGGTCGTTCTGGCATTTGGGGCGGTTTTCGAATAGCTACCGCGCATTGTTCAAGGAACTGCCCAGTGAAACCCTGAAGCGCTCCAGCTGAAAGATGGGACGACAGAACCGTTCTCAGTAACTTGTAAAACCCCGCACTTCCCCCTAGCTTATGCGCCCCCCGTCCTGCGCTATAAGGCCCTGCCTCCATGGTTTTGCGTTTTCGTCCTGCCGTTCACTCACGTTTCGCCCTCGGCCTGCTGCTCAGCGGCGGCATCGGTAGCAGCCTGGCGGCTGAAATAGAGCTGCCGGCGGTGAACGTCCAGGGCCAGGACGAGTCCGGCTACCGCAGTGAAACCGCATCGGTCGGCGGCTTCGATGAGGCGCCATTGCTGGACACCCCGGCCTCGATCACGGTGATCAACGCCGCGCTGATCAAGGACCAGCAAGCGCGCCTGCTCAGCGAAGTGCTGCGCAACGATGCCTCGGTCGGCGACAGCTATGCACCGATTGGTTATTACGAAAACTTTGTGGTGCGCGGCTTCTCGCTCAATGCGGCAAGCAGCTACAAGATCAATGGGCGTACCATCACCGGCGAGCAGAACGTCGCCCTCGAAAACAAACAGCAAGTGGAAGTGCTCAAGGGCTTGGCCGGTTTGCAGAGCGGCATTGCCGAGCCCAGCGGAGTGATCAACTACGTGACTAAACGCCCGCAAGACGTGCGCTCGGTCACGGTGTCCACCGACGATCGCGGCAGCGGTTACATCGCCACCGATGTCGGCGGCTGGTTCGGCAGCGAGCAGCAGTTTGGCCTGCGCGCCAACGTGGCCCATGAAGACCTCAACAGCTATGTGGAGCACGCCAATGGCCAGCGCGATTTCGTGTCCCTGGCGTTCGACTGGACTATTAGCCCCGACGCCGTGCTGCAACTGGATGCGGAATACCAGAACAAGCAACAGCGTTCGGTGCCCGGCTATCAATTGCTGGGCGGCACCGAGGTGCCGCATGACGCGTCGCCGAAGAAACTGCTGGGGCACCAGAGTGGTTCCAAGCAGGTGGGCATCGACTCGCTGAACCTCAACGGCAAGTTCGAATACCGTTTCAGCGATCAGTGGAAAGGCACTCTCAGCGCCGCGCGCAGCAAGGTGGTGATTGATGACTACAGCGCGTTTGCCTGGGGCTGTTATGGCTCGACCAGCTGCAGTTCATCGAGCGTGCCCAACCATTTCAGCCCCGAAGGTGACTACGACGTCTATGACTATCGCAGCCCCGACGACACCCGTCGCGACGATGAAGTGCAGGCGGCGATGACCGGGCTGTTCGACACCGCAGGCATCGGCCATGAGCTGACCTTGGGCACCAGCGCGTTTCGTCGGGTGATCGACAAGCGCAAATCGGTCAATGAGTACATTGGCACCAGCAACATCGACGCCGACTCACCGACATTCACGCCCACTGACGTGCCGCTCAATGATAGCCACCGCAACCTCGACAGCCGCCAGTACGGGCTGTTCGTCACCGACCGCATCCGTTTCAACGAGCAATGGCAAACCATTCTTGGCGGCCGTGAAGTGCGCCTGGATGAAAAAGCCTATGACGATAATGGCAACCAGGCTCGCCACACCCAGCAATACGTGTTCCTTCCTCAAGCTTCGTTGATTTACAAACCAGTGGAAAACATCTCGCTGTACACCAGCTACAGCAAAGGCCTGTCGCTGGGCGGCACGGCGCCTTGGTTCGCTGAAAACGCCGACGAAACTCTGGCTCCAACCGTGTCACGGCAAATCGAAGCCGGCGTGAAATACGACTGGCGCCGAATTAGCTTCGCCGCCGCCGTATTCCAGACTCATCAGGCCTATCAGTACGCCAAACCGGAAGATGGCAAGTTCACCTACGTGCAACAAGGCCAACAGAAAAATACCGGCCTGGAACTCTCCGCCAACGGCTGGGCCACCGACCGCCTGCAAATCGCAACCAGCGTGGCAGCGATTCGCGCGCGCGTGAGCAACAGCGGCACGCCGGAATACGAAGGCCATCAGGCGATCAACGTGCCCACATTGCGCGCCAGCATGTACGCCGACTACGCGTTGCCGTGGGTGAACGGTCTGGCGCTGCTCGGCGGTGTGCAATACAGCGCCAAGAAATACGCCAACCGCACCGGCAATGTTGAGGTAGGGGATTATGCAGTGGTCAATGTCGGTAGCCGCTACACCACCAAAGTCGACGGCTATGAAACCGTGTTTCGCCTGAGCGTCGACAACCTGTTCGACAAGCGTTACTGGCGCGACGCCGGCGAATACATGGGCGATGACTACCTGTTCCAGGGCGCGCCGCTGACGGCGCGCCTGAGTGCTTCGGTCAACTTCTGAACACTCGCGGCGCTGCCAGACACAGCGCCGCCAAGCCACAGATCAACAGGCTCCAGCCCAGGTTCTGGGCCCAGGCCACCAGCCCAAGCCCGGCGCCGATCATCAAGTAATACAGCAAGCCGAACACTGCGGCGGCCGTGCCAAGCCGGTCGGGATAGCGCACCAGCGCGGCACCCAGCACATTCGGGATTGCCATGCCGAATGCCAGCACCACCAACAGCATCGGCCATACAAACAGCCAGCTGTCTTGCAGCAGCACGACGAGCAAGCCCCCCAGTGCCGCCAGGCCGGCGGCGGTCAGCACCAACTGCTCACCGTTCATGCCACGCTTGAGCAGTCGCTTGTTCAGCCACGCCCCAAGCCCCGAACCCAGCGCCAGCAGCACGCCGCTGTAACCGAATTGGGCAGCGGACAAACCCAGCCGCGCAAAGATAAACGGCCCCACGCTGTAATAGCCGAACAGCGCAATATTGAACGCCGCCACCAGGCCGACCGAGCGCCAGATTCCTGCGTCCCTGAGCATCAGGCCCAGCGTTTCGGGCAGCGACGCCGTCGACACTGAGGCAGGACGCGTCTCGGGCAAGGCCCACAGGCACCAGCCCCACAACGTCAGCGCCGCCAGCAGCAACCCGGCCAGCATGCCGCGATAACCGAAGTACTGCACCAGCGTCGCGCCACTGAACAAACCCAGCGCAGGACTCGCAGCCAGTGCGATGCCCATTATCGAAAACACCTGGGCCAACTGCGCACCGTGGAAACGATCGCGCAGCACGGTCTGCGTCACCACCGAGCCGACCGCCGCACCGAACGCCGCCAGCGCCTGGGCCAGTAACAAGGCATTGAACGTGGTCACACTCAAGGCCAATACCGACGCCGCCACGTATAAGGCCAATCCGGCCAACATCACCGGCCGCCGCCCCCAGCGATCACACAGCCGGCCCCACACCACCACCCCGAATGCAAACGCCAGGAAATACACCGACAGGGTCTGCCCTGCCCGTTCGGGGCCCACCGCAAACGCTTCGCCGATATCACCCAGTGCCGGGCTGTAAAGGGTCTGGGCCAATTGCGGAAACATCAGCAACGCCACGGTCAGCACCAGCAGGTTTTGAACTTTCATTGACGACTCCCTCGTATGAACAACGCGAGGAGTTTAAGGACCGGCAACTGGGGTATTATCCAAACTTCGCCATTTTATCGATCAAATCGGACAACCTATGGCCTGGCTTGCCGCCGACGCGTCTTTCGACCCCGACCGCCTCCCGGCGCCGGTCATCGGCATCGCCGCGCTGCTCGGCGACCACGACTCCGGCCTGCATCGCCACCAGCGCGGGCAACTATTGTTTACCCAACAGGGTTGCACCCGCATCACCCTCGACAACCAACTGTGCCTGCTGCCGCCCTCCCGCGCGGCATGGATCCCCTGCGGTGTGCCCCATCGCGCGGTGATGCACAAAACCGTGGATTACCGTTCGGTCTACCTGAGCCCGGCATTGGCTGATCAGTTGCCCAAACAGGTGCGGGTCATCGAAGTCAGCGCCTTGCTGCGGGCGGTGCTGGAGCCCATGGCAATGGCGCCGTTCGAGACCGATTGGCACGCCGGTCGGCATGCCCACCTACTGGGGTTGTGCCTGGATGAAATCCAGCAAGCCGCCGAGCAACCGATGCTCCTGCCCTTGCCGCAGGACAAGCGCCTGGCCCCGTTGCTGGCCGATCTCGACAGGTTGCCACCAACGCTGCAAGCGCTGGAAAAACAAATTGGCGCCAGCACCAAGACCATCGGCCGGATTTTCCTGCGGGAAACCGGCCTGGGGTATCAGCAATGGCGCCAGCAGTGGCGCTTGATGCGGGTCATCGAACTGCTCGCCACCGGGCGCAGCCTGGGTTACTGCGCTTTCGCGCTGGGCTTTGCCAGTGACAGTGCGTTGATCGCCTTTTTCAAGGGCATGACCGGCACCACGCCACGTGGGTATTTCAAATCAAGCTGAAGGCTTACTTGGGCATCTTGCGAAAGCCCACGGCCAGGCGGTTCCAACTGTTGATGGTGGCGATGGCCACGCTCAAATCGACCTGTTCCTGGGCGCTGAACTCGGCGGCCAGCGCGTTGTAGTCTTCGTCTGCGGCGTGGGTCTGGCTGATCAGGGTGAGGCTTTCGGCCCAGGCCAGGGCGGCACGCTCACGTGGGGTGAAAAACGGCGTTTCACGCCAGGCCGACACGGTGTACAAGCGGCGCTCGGTTTCGCCGCCCTTGCGGGCGTCGGCGGTGTGCATGTCGAGGCAGAAGGCGCAGCCGTTGATTTGCGAGACGCGCAGGCGCACCAGTTCCAGCAGCGGGAGTTCCAGAGACAGTTTGCCGACAGCGGCTTCCAGGGCGAGCATGGCTTTCATGGCATCCGGGGAAGCGGTGTAGAAATCGGTACGGGTTTGCATGGTGATACTCCAGAACGGTGGGGATTGATGGCTAGAGTAGTCACCGTGAGTGCCTGGAGAAATATCCAATTGCGGGGAAGATTGGGTGGCCAATGTGGCGCCCGTGCGGGAAGGTAAACGATCACCCCGGCAACGGAATCACCCGCAGCCGCCTGACCGACTTGTACGAAAAGCTCGAATAGATCTCCTTGACGCAAGGCAACGTTTGCAACACCTCGCGCGCAAACTCCCCGAACGACTCGAGGTCCTTGGCCACCACCTCAAGTAAAAAGTCATAACGCCCGGACACGTTATGGCACGCCACAATCTCGGGAATTTCCAACAGCCGCTGCTCAAACGCGCGGGCGATTTCCTGAGTATGACTTTCCATCATGATGCTCACAAACGCGGTCACCCCATACCCCAGCGCCTTGGGCGACAGGATCGCCTGGTAGCCGCTGATCACCCCGCTCTCTTCCAGGCTGCGCACCCTGCGCCAACACGGCGAGGTGGTCAGGGCCACCCGGTCAGCCAGCTCGGCCACCGTCAGCCGGGCATTGCCTTGCAGCGCGTTTAAAAGTGCTTTGTCGGTGCGATCCAGACTCACGGGCATAATGTGCCTCTATTCATTGTTTTTATCGACGTTTCGACCCTTAACCCGCGCATTACCAGCAAACTTTGCAACGTTCATCTTTGGTTATGAGCATAGCATCGTAGGAAATAAGGAGCGTGCGACATGAACAATAAACACACTGCATTCGGCTTTTCCACTCGCGCCATCCACCACGGCTATGACCCCAAGGACCACCACGGCGCCCTGGTGCCGCCGATCTATCTGTCTGCCACGTTTGCATTCCCCACGGTCGAATACGGCGCTGCCTGCTTTGCCGGTGAAGCCAGCGGCCACTTCTATACGCGCATCTCCAACCCGACCCTGGCGCTGCTGGAGTCGCGCATGGCCACCCTGGAAAACGGCGAGGCCGCCGTGGCGTTCAGTTCCGGCATGGGCGCGATTGCCGCGACGTTCTGGACCCTGTTGCGTCCCGGCGATGAGGTGATTGTCAGCCAGACCCTCTACGGCTGCACGTTCGCCCTGCTGCACCATGGCATCGGCGAATTCGGCATCAAGGTGCGTCACGTCGACCTGACCGACCTGGCGGCCTTGCGCGCGGCGCTTTGCCCCGCGACCCGCATGATCTACTGCGAGACGCCGGCCAACCCCAACTTGCGCCTGGTGGACATTGCGGCGGTCGCCGCGCTTGCCCACCAGCAGCCCAACGTTACCGTGGTGGTCGACAACACCTACTGCACGCCCTACCTGCAACGGCCTCTGGAACTGGGCGCCGACGTGGTGGTGCACTCGGCGACCAAGTACCTCAGTGGCCATGGCGATATCACCGCCGGTATCGCCGTGAGCAACCAGGCCCTGGCGCAGCGCATTCGCCTGCAAGGCCTCAAGGACCTGACCGGCGCGGTGATGTCACCGCAGGATGCGTCGTTGCTGATGCGCGGCCTCAAGACATTGGCCCTGCGCATGGACCGCCATTGCAGCAATGCCCTGGCGGTGGCCGAGGCGCTGCAGGCACACCCGGCCGTGCAGTGGGTGACCTACCCCGGGTTGCGCTCTTTCCCACAATACGAATTGGCGGCGCGGCAGATGAAGCAGTCCGGCGGCATGATCGCCTTTGAACTCAAGGGCGGCATTGCAAGCGGCCGCCGGTTCATGAACGCCCTCAACGTGTTCACCCGTGCGGTCAGCCTGGGCGATGCCGAATCACTGGCCCAGCACCCGGCCAGCATGACCCACTCCACCTACACGCCCGAAGAACGTGCGCAACACGGCATCAGCGAAGGCCTTGTGCGTTTATCGGTCGGGCTGGAGGACATCGCCGACCTCCTGGAGGATATCCATCAAGCCTTGGCCAAGTGCACCCGCACCGTCGCACCCCGCCAGGCCTTGGTAGAAGAGCACAGCGTGAAATAAGCCTTGGGCACCCACCAACGCTTTCCTACAAACGGTGGTCGGACTGGTCTGACCATCGTTATGCGTTTTTAATCTGATTTTTTCCAGATTGGATCCCCATGCTTTCGCCAGGCTGTACTAGCATAGGTTCTCGACGGGTGCATTATCACTGCAGGTTATTCACCCTGGTTACCTTCTTAAATCCCGTCGCGATAAGGCTGAATACCTGCACTCGAAACTCATGGACGAATTGATGAACTCACACCTGTTCCCACATATAGGCAAGGTCATCGCCAGCACCGGCAGTCGCCATTTCCCACGCATGCTGCATGACCTTATCCTGACTCAACTGGCAGTGGACGCCACCCATATCACGCAATTGCGGGTCAGTGCCGAAGGCCACACTCGCCGCAGGATCAGCCCGGTCTACACCGATTCGGTAGCCGCATTGGGTGAAGAACAACCCGCCGCTCAACTGCACCTCACGCGCCGCAGGGACGATGTGCGCTATGTGCTGTCGGTGTACCGCTCGCACCAGTCAGAAAGCTTTTCGCCGCAGGAACGCAGCATGCTGCAGGACTTCTCCACGCTGCTGCTGCCCATGGTCGAAAAACACATCACCGCGATCCAGCCTTGCCGCCCGACCAGCGAACCGCTGATGCCGGAAAACCAGGGCATCGAAACCCTGCGCCGGCGCATTGAAGAACGCCTGGTGCAATCGGGCCTGACGCTTTCCAACCGCGAACTCGAAGTGTGCGTCGGCCTGCTGGCCGGGCGTACCGCACCGCAATTGGCAGAGCAACTGGCACTTAAGGTCAACACCATCGAGAGCTACCTCAAACGCGCGGCGATCAAGCTGGGCATCAGCGGGCGGCATTCGTTGTTGCGGTGGATGTACGCGACCGAGGAAGGCACGCTCACCCCCCTGTGAATCACACAAAAACCTGTGGGAGCTGGCGTGCCTGCTCCCACATTTGACCGCTGCCGTCAGTCCCTGGCCAACGCCTCAATCGGGTCCAGCCGCGCCGCATTCCTGGCCGGGACAAAGCCAAACACAATGCCGATCAGGGTCGAACACGCAAACGCGGTGATGATCGAGCCCAGGGAAAACACCATTTCCCATTCCTTCACAAACAATGAAAACAGATAGCCGATCGCAAAGGACAACGAGATCCCGATCATCCCGCCGATCAAACACACCATCACCGCCTCCACCAGAAACTGCTGGCGTATGTCCGACTGGCGCGCGCCCACGGCCATACGAATACCAATCTCGCGCGTCCGCTCGGTCACCGACACCAGCATGATGTTCATCACTCCGATACCGCCCACCAGCAGCGAAATCACCGCGATCAGCGACAACAGCAGCGCCAGCGAGCGGCTGGTTTTCTGCACCGTTTGCATGATGCTGTCGAGGTTATTGGTGAAAAAATCCTTGGTGCCGTGACGTTGCAGCATGAGTTTATTGACGTTTTCTTCCACCACTTTGCTCGGCTGGCCGTCCTTGATGCGCACGGTGATGCTGTCCAGATGGCGCTGGCCCAACAGACGCCCCGCCGCCGTCTCATAAGGCACCCACACGTTCAGCGCCTTGCTGGCGGCAAACATGTTTTTGTTGTCGGCCGTCACACCAATCACCGTGCACGGCAGATTGCCGACCAGGATCACCTGGCCCAACGGGTCCACATTCGGTCCGAACAAGCGATGTCGGGTGTTGTGGTCGATCACCACCACCTGGGCCTGGCGCCGCGCGTCGCTTTCGCTGAAGGCAATCCCGGCTTCCAGCTTCAACCCCTTCACTTTGAAGTAGCGGTCGCTGACGCCATTGACCTGCGCATCCAGGTCGATATTGCCAAAGCGCAGCAGCAGGTTGCGGCCCACCACCGGCGTGGCGCTGTCGACGTAATACAGCTGGTTCAACGCCTCCACGTCCGAGGGCATCAATGTTTCGATGGCGGAGGCGCGGCTGTCACCAAAACTGGTGCCGGAAAAGATATCGATGGTGTTGCTGCCAATCGCCTGGATGTCCTTGAGCACATAACGCTTGGCGCCCTCACCAATGGCTGAGATCGACACCACCGAGGTGATGCCGATGACAATCCCGAGCATCGTCAGCAGGGTGCGCATGCGATGGGAAATCAACGCCACCCAGGCCATGTTGAATGCTTCCTTGAACAACCCCAGGCTCGCCACCAGACGCCGTGCACCGCTGCGCCGGGTCTCGATGGGCGCCTCAGCGGGCACCTCCAGGCCGACGCTGTCGTTGGCCTTGTCGCTGACAATCTCACCGTCACACACCTCGACAATGCGCTGGGCATTGGCGGCCACCTTGGGGTCGTGGGTGACGATAATCACTGTGTGTCCGGCGGCGTGCAGCTCGGCGAGGATGCGCATCACCTCCTTGCCGCTGTGGGTGTCGAGGGCGCCGGTGGGTTCGTCGGCGAGAATCACTTCACCGCCGTTCATCAACGCGCGGGCGATGCTCACGCGCTGTTGCTGGCCGCCGGAAAGCTGGCTCGGCCGGTGGCTGGTGTGCCCCGCCAGGCCCAGGCGGGTGAGCAAATCCCGCGCGCGGCTGTGGCGTTGCGTCTCTGGCGTGCCGGCGTAGATCGCCGGCATTTCCACGTTGTGCAAGGCGCTCAGGTGCGCGAGCAAATGGTAGCGCTGGAAGATAAAACCGAAGTAATCGCGGCGCAGTTCCGCCAGTTGCTCATCGCCGAGCGAGCGGGTTTCGATGCCATTGATTTTGTAGCTGCCGGCGGTGGCGTAGTCCAGGCCGCCGAGGATGTTCATCAGCGTGGATTTACCCGAGCCCGAGGCGCCGATGATCGCGACCATTTCTCCGGCATGGATGGTCAAGTCGATGCCCTTGAGCGCGATGAATTCGCGCTCGCCGGCCATGAAACTGCGGGTGATGCCCTTGAGTTCCAACAGTGGTTGGGTCATGCGTCAGTTCCCCGCCGCAACAGGCGATGCGTCACCGATCACGACCTTATCGCCCTCGACCAGGCCGTCCAGAATCTGCACTTTGACGTTGTTGTTGATCCCGGTCTTCACATCCCGCGACACGGCTTTGCCCTTGGCATCCAGCACGCGCAGCGGGTAGCTGCCATCAGCGTTGCGCGAGCCGAGTGCCGCCACCGGCACCATCAGCGCGGCCTGGGCGGTGTCGAGCACGATACGCACCTGAGCGGTCATGGCGATGCGCAGGCGATGGTCAGGGTTGGGCACGTCGAACAGCGCGTTGTAGAACACCGCGGTGTTCTGCTTGGGCGTGCCGGCGGTCTGGGTTTCGAGGAAGTTCTGCGGCGCCGGCTCGGTCCCGCGCAGCTTGGCGTAGTAGCGCTTGTCGGCCTCGCCGAGGATGGTGAAATACACCTGCTGGCCCGGGCTGATGTGGATCACATCCGCCTCGGACACCTGCGCCTTGACGGTCATGGTGTCCAGGTCCGCCAGCTTGAGCAGCACCGGCGCCAGCTGGTTGGCGATCACGGTCTGGCCTTCCTGGGTGACGATGCCGACCACATCCCCGTCAATGGGCGCGACGATGCGGGTATAGGCCAGGTTGACCTTGGCGGTGTCGATCTGGATGTGCGCGCTCTTGATCTGCGCATCCAGGGACAGCAGGTTGGCTTGCTGCACCTGGAAGGTGGATTCCGCGTCTTCAAAATCCTGACGCGACACCGACTCGTCGATCTGCAAGCCTTTGTAGCGCTCGTAGACGGACTTGGCCTGCTTGAGCTGCGCCGCCGTGGCGCGGCGCTGGGCCTGCAGGTTCTCTTCATCGACCTGGGCTTTACGCAGCGTGTTTTGCAGGATCAGCGGGTCGATTTCGGCGAGCCATTGGCCTTTTTTGACCTTGTCACCGACCTTCACCTTGAGCGACTTCAACTGCCCCGAAACCTGGGCGCCGACGTCAACCTGTTTGATGCCTTCGAGCACGCCCGTGGCCAATACGGCATTTTCGATATCGCCCCGTTCGGCCGTGGCGGTGAGGTATTGCGGTGTGTCGGCGGGCGCTTGCACCGTGTACACGACAAGGCCGATGGCAACCGCCAATACCGCGAGCATTCCGAGTTTGCGAAACGTTGACTTATCCATAAATGACCATAAAAAGATGAAGAGGGTCTGAAGCGAAAACGGCCTGGCGTGGCCGCTGGATTACCTGTGGTTGCTGAGTGTCTGCCGCCCTATGTCAGGCTGATACGCCGCTGTCGCAGGCAAGCCAGCTCCCACCTTAGGAGCGCCACGCGTCAGGAACAGATCAAGCGGCTCTTGATTGGCTTTTGACCTTGATCTTGCTCTGAGACGCCCCGTTAAACCACGCTGGCCGAACGCAGGCTTTGGAGCGTGGGTAACCCGGCAGGACGCCGGGTTAGCCGAGTTGGGCCAAGGATGGCCCATCGCGGCGGCCCACGCTCCAAAGCCTGCATGAGGGCACACCGAGCCAAAGCGAGGTGCCGAGTGGTGGGGCGAAGACCTTTTGGTTACTTTTGTGTCTTTACAAAAGTGACCCGCTGTAAGAGCGGAACCATAAGTGGCCGTGACCGCAGCAATGGATAGGTACACTGCCGCACCGCTGTCGCCGGCAAGCCAGCTCCCACCTTCAGATCGGTGTATGCCGCTCACGACACCACCTCCCCAATCACCACACCCTCAAGCCACCACCGCGCCAGCCCCTGAACATTCGGCGTTTTAAGCAACGTAAAGTGGTTCCCCGGCCCATACCAAACTTCCAGCCCGCTGCCCTGCCGTCGCCACCCCTCAATCATCAGGCTCTGTTCGCGCTGATTGCCCGCCGCATCCAGCGAAGGGTCCTCAGCCAACACCAACCGCACCACGCCGTTGTAACGCTGATGCGGCTGATACACCGTGCGCAACGCCGCCGCATAAGTGCGCGCCGGTCCGTCCATGGCATCCACCGCAGAGCGCCCCGGCAACAGCCCAACGCCCACCATTGCCGCATGCAGCCATTGCCGCTGCGCCACTTCATCACGCCCGGCAAAGTCCACACGGTCGATACCCAGCGACTTGCCGGCGGCCAGCTGCATCGCCTCGATCAATCGCAACATCGCCGCCGTGGTGGTGTAAGGCCGCCCGGCGCCGCCCGGCGCTTCGCTGTCAATCACCGTCAACGACGCCACCTCACGGCCCATCGCCTGCAACCGCAGCGCCATCTCCAACGCGATCCATCCACCAAACGAGTGCCCCACCAAGTGCACCGGCCCCTGCGGACACTCCTGTGCAAGCGCCGCCAGATAACACTGCGCCGCCGCTTCGACCTGGCTATGCGGCACCGCCTGGCCATCAAGCCCGCGCGGCTGCAAGCCGAAGAGCGGCCAGTCACGCCCCAGCGCTTCGCTCAACCCCACATACCCGGTGACGCTATCGCCCGCACCCGGCACGCAGAACACCGGCGCATACCCTGCCCGCCCACTCTGAATGCGCAGCAGCGGTTGATGCGCCCCCTGCGCCACCGGCGAACACACGGCCAACGCCTCGCTCATCGCCCGCCCCAGCGCCTGAATATGCGGCGCCTGCATCATGCTCTGGTGATCGCCTGGCACCTCCACCCGGCGCAACTGCCCAGGCGCCAACGCATCCTCCCACCCCAGCGAAACACTGCGCCGCGACAACTCGGTGGGCCGCTCTTGCGCGCTGAACAAATGCACCGCGACCGGCAACGGGAACAGGCTGTAATGCGCCAGCGCATGCCCATGCCCGACCTCCCGTTCGATAAAACTCAAGAGGTCCGCGTCCGCAGCCGCTGCCATTTGCGCGTATAGCAAACCTTGATTGCGACAGCGTTGCAGCAGACCCGCAAAGTCCAGCTGTCCAATGCCCGCCTCCAAGTATTCAAGGCTCGCCAGCTCATCCACACCTCCCTGTGCTTTCCAATACGCCGTGCACTGCAGCAACAAATGCCGTTTGAGCGCATCCGGCCCGCTCCAGCGCGCCTTGCCCTGATCGGTCATGCGCGGCACATAGCTGTCGATCAAGCCGAGGAAGGCCACCGCCTCATCCAGCCCGAGTAATTGCATCGCCACTTCATAGGCCAGCACGCCGCCAAACGACCAGCCCGCGAGCCGATAGGGCCCGTGGGGCTGGATGCCCCGAATCAACCCGACCAGGCGCGCGGCCAGGCCTTCCATGGTGTTCAGATGCGCTTCGCCAAGCGCCGCGCCCGGCAGGCCATAAATGGGATAGTCGCCGGGCAGGTGTTGGCCCAGCGCCGGGAAGTACACGTCCATGCCACTGAACTCATGCAGCAGAAACAGCGGCGGCTGCGAACCGCTGCTGCGCACGGTAATCACCGACGTCTCGCGCGCCGGCGCCTGCGTGCGCTGCTGCAGCATCGCCGCGACGCCAGCCACGCTGGCATGCTGGAACAGCTCGGCCAGGGACACCTGCAACCCGGCCTCTTCCATCAGGTTGACCAGCCGGATTGCCAGCAACGAATGCCCGCCCAGCTCGAAGAAGCTGTCATGTCGCCCAACCTGCTCCAGCTTCAAGACTTCGGCCCACAGGTTGGCCAGTTGCTGTTCCAGCGCATCGCCAGGCGCTTCGAAATCACGGCGATTCAACGCGTCCAGCGCCGGAACCGGCAAGGCTTTGCGGTCGATCTTGCCATTGGCCGTCAGTGGCAAATGCGCCAGCGGTACATAGGCCGATGGCAGCATGTAGTCCGGCAGCTGGCCTTGCAGGTGCGCCCGCACGCTGTCGAGGTCAACAGGTGCATCAGCCCAGGTGAAGTAAGCCGCCAGGCGCTTGTCACCCGGCACGTCCTCACGCGCCAGCACCACCACGTCCTGAATACCTGCAAAGGTCGCCAGGCGCGCTTCGATCTCACCCAGCTCAATGCGAAAACCACGGATTTTCACCTGGTCGTCATTGCGTCCGATGCACTCCAGCAAACCCTCCTGGGTCCAGCGACCAAGGTCACCGGTGCGGTACATCAAGGCACCGGCGTTGAAGGGGTCGTCGACAAACTTTTCAGCGGTCAGCTCAGGGCGGTTCAAATACCCCCTGGCCACGCCATCGCCGCCGATGCAGATCTCACCGGTCACCCCCACCGGCACCGGCTGCAACCAGGCATCCAGCACGTGAATATGCGTGTTGGAAATCGGCCGGCCGACGGGCACGCTGTCGGCGTCATCGGCAATCGCCTGCACTTCATGGGTGGTGGCATAGGTGGTGGTTTCCGTCGGCCCGTAGCAATGCACCAAACGCAGCCCTGGCGCCTGCGCCAACAGGCTGCGGAACGCCGCCGGGTCGGCGCGCTCGCCGCCGCAGAGCAACATGCGCAAGCCGGCCAGCGCTCGCGGAATCAGCTGCACGTACTGGTTGAACAGCGCCGTGGTGACGAACAGCACAGTCGCGCCGTGCAGCGCACTGCCGAACGCGGCCGGGTCGAGCAAGGTCGCGTGGTCGATCACCTGTACCTGCCCGCCGTTGAGCAACGCGCCCCACACGTCCATGGTGCTGGCGTCGAACGCCGGGTTGGAGGCGAAGGCAATGCGGTCCGCCGCATTGAAGTCGGCGTAGCCGTTGTTGAGCACCAGCCGCGTGATACCGCGATGCGGCACCAACACGCCCTTGGGCGTACCCGTGGAGCCGGAGGTGTACATGATGTACGCCACACTGTCCGAGGCTTGTGACAGGTCCGGGTTGTGGCTCGGTTGCGGGTCAAGAGTCAGGGTGTCCAGGTCCAGACGCCGGGCGGCGTAATCGATGGACGCGTCGCTGCGGGTCAGCAGCCAGCTCGCGCCGCTGTCCTGCAGCATAAAGCCCTGGCGCTCGGCGGGCGCGTGGATATCCAGCGGCACATAGGCTGCCGCGCATTTGAGAACCGCCAGTTGGCTGACCAGCAGATCGAGCGAGCGCGGCAGCAGGATCGCCACGTTATCGGCGGGCCGCACGCCCAGGCTCAGCAGGTGATGGGCCAGGCGATTGGCGCGGGTGTTCAATTGGCCGTAGCTCACTGCCTGCTCGCCATGCAACGCCGCCAGCGCGTCAGGCCGCGCCTGCGCCTGGGCTTCGAAAAGGCGCTGTACCGTGTGCTCGCGGGGGAATGCACGCGCGGTGGCGTTGAACACCGCCAGCTGTTGGCGTTCGGCGCTGGGCAGTATCGGCAGGCGGCTGATGGCGATTTCACGGTTGTGCTCCAGCGCATGCGCCACCTGTTCGAGTGCCTGGTGCAGGTAGCCACACAAACGTCGGGCACCCCGCCCCATGGCGTGCACGCTGAACCCGTCGCCGAGGTCATCGACACTCACCGACAGCCCGTAGGTGGTGTGTTCCTCGGCCTTGAGCAACTCGATGCCCTGCCAGGCCTGCGCCACGCCGCCGGTTTGCGCCGCGCTGTGGCGGTAGTTGAACAGCACGCTGAACAGCGGCGTCGCCACCGGCACTGCGCTGCAACGCTGGGCCAGCGCCAGCGGCGCGTGCTCATGGCCGAGCAGTTGGGTCAGGCGAGCATGAGTCGCACGCAACGCCGTACGCACCGAGTGCTCACCCAGATCGACCCGCAGCGGCAAGGTGTTGATAAACACGCCCATGGCGCGCTCGGCGCCTTCGCCGCCCTGCAGACGGCCGAGCATCACGGTACCGAACACCACACGCTCGCGGCCGCTGACCTTGCCCAGCACATGGGCCCAGGCCAGGTGCATCAGGCTGGCGGCGCTCACGCCCGCTTGACGGGCCTGGGTGCGCAGGCGCTGGCTCAACTGAGGGTCGATGGTCAGATGCGCTTTTTCATCGACACCCAGGTTTTCGACCTCGGTGGGCTCGTCGATCTCAGCGAGCATGTCGCGGAAAAACGCCTCGTGATCGTTAACCGCCAAACGGGTCTGGGCCACGTAATTGCGGTACGGCACTGCAGCGCCCAACGCCGCGTCGCGACCCAACAGAAACGCCTGCATTTCGTGCTGCAGGATGTCCAGCGCGATGTGGTCCATCACCAGGTGATGAAACAGCAAGGTCGCCACCACGCGCTGCGGTTCCTGCACGTAAACCAGGCGCATCAGCGGCGCTTGAGCCACATCGAGACGCGACGGCAACGGCCCTGTTTCGACGCTTAACGAGGCTTCACGCCAAACCACCTGCACCGGCTCATGAAGGCCATCCCAATGGAATGAGGAACGCAGCACATCATGCCGCTGGATCACCGCCTGCAACGCATGGGCAAAAGCCTGCAAGCGCACCCGGCTGTCGAACGCAAACTGCGCCTGCTGCAGGTACGCATCGCCTTCGAGTACGGCGCGGTGGTGATAGAGAATGCCGGCCTGCAACGGCGCCAGCGGGTAGATGTCCTGCACATTGGCCGCCCCGCCGGGGATGCGGGCGACAATGCGCTCGATGGCCGGCTGATCCAGCTGGATCAGGGGCAGCAGGTCCGGCGTAATGTGCGTGCAGCCGGGTGCGATGCCATTGGCCGGCACCGCCACTTCACGCCCGCTGCCCAGCGCCGCCGCCAAGGCCGACAAGGTCGGCTGGCCAAACAGCACCTTCACATCCGCCGACAACCCGAGGCGGCGCATGCGCCCCATCAGGCTTACGGCCAGCAACGAGTGCCCGCCCAACTCGAAGAAGTTGTCGTGACGGCCCACACGCTCCACGTTGAGCAGCTCGGCCCACAGGCTGGCCAGGGCAATTTCGGTATCACCCTGGGGCGCCTCGTACTCGCGCACCACCACCGACTCCATGCCTGGCTCCGGCAAGGCTTTGCGGTCGAGCTTGCCGTTGGGGCTCAGTGGCAAGGCGTCGAGATGGACGAAAATCGCCGGCACCATAAACTCCGGCAAGTGGTGCAGCAGGTGGCTGCGCAGCACGTCGATTTCGCAGTGCGCGCCGGTGTAGTACGCCACCAGGCGTTGCTCGCGGGCGATGACGGCCGCTTCATTGATCGACGGATACTCGGTCAGGCGGGCCTGGATCTCGCCCAGCTCGATGCGTAAACCGCGGATCTTCACTTGGTCATCATTGCGGCCCAAATATTCGATATTACCGTCCGGCAAGTAGCGCCCGACGTCACCGGTGCGGTACATGCGTCCGCGGGTAAAGGGATCATTCAGGAAGCGCTCGGCCGTCAGCTCAGGCCGATTCAGATAACCGCGCGCCACTTGCACGCCACCGATGAACAACTCGCCGACCACCCCCAACGGCACCGGCTGCAACTGGCTGTCGAGCAGGTACATGCGCGTGTTGGCAATGGGTTTGCCGATTGGCGTGTTGTCCGGCGTCACTGCGCCCGCGCAATTCCACGCCGTGACATCCACCGCCGCTTCGGTCGGGCCATACAGGTTATGCAATTCACTGCCCGGCAACTGCTGCTTGAAGCGTCGCACCAGGCTGCCCGGCAGGGCTTCGCCGCTGCACATCACACGCACCAGCCCCGCCGCCTGGCGCACATCGCCATGGGCCAGGAACACATCCAGCATCGACGGCACAAAGTGCAGCGTGGTGATCTGCTCAGCCTCGATCACATCGCACAGGTACTCAGGCTGTTTATGCCCGCCAGGGCGCGCCATCACCAACCGTGCGCCCGTCAACAGCGGCCAGAAGAATTCCCACACCGACACGTCGAAGCTGAACGGGGTTTTCTGCAGCACCGAGTCCTGCGCCTTGAGGCCATATTCGTCCTGCATCCACAGCAGGCGGTTGACCACCCCGGCGTGTTCGTTGATCACGCCCTTGGGCTGGCCGGTGGAACCGGAGGTGTAGATCACATACGCCGTCACGCCCACTGCCTTCGGGTTATCCAGCGGCTGGTGCTGCCAGCAAGGGTGGTCCAGATCGACCACCGGCACCGCACCCAGCAACTCACGCGTAGAGCCTTGAGCCAACACCACTGCCGGCGCGCTGTCGTGCAGCATGTAGGCAATACGCTCCAGCGGGTAGGCCGGGTCCAACGGCACATACGCGGCGCCCGCCTTGAGGATGGCGTACAGGCCCACGACCATTTCCAGGCTGCGCTCCACGCAAATGGCCACGCGCGAATCCGGCTGCACACCCAGCGCCAGCAAGTGATGGGCCAACTGATTGGCCTGCCCATTCAACTCGGCATAAGTCAGCTGCCGTTCGCCGGCCTTGACCGCAATCGCGTCCGGGGTGCGCTTGACCTGCGCCTCGAACATCCCGTGCAGGGTCTGGTCGAGGTTGTAATTGACCTCGGTGGCATTGAAATCAAACAGCAGGTGCTGACGCTCACGCTCATCGACCAGCGACGCATGCTCAAGCACCGCCTGGTCGTTTTCGACCATCGCCTGCAAAGCGTGGGTGAAGTAGCCGACGTAACGCTGCACGGTCGACTCATCAAACAGCGCCACTGCATATTCCAGCGCGCCAAGAATGCTGCCCTGCACTTCGCCAAGGTTCAGCGACAGGTCGAATTTGGCAAAGTGGCTGTTTTCGACGATGCCTTCCAGGGCCAGGTCGCCCAATGCGAGGGTCGGTGCGCTGCTGTCCTGCCACGTCAACAGGGTTTGGAACAACGGGCTGTGGGCCAGGCTGCGCGGCGGCCGGGTGATTTCCACCACCTGTTCGAACGGCAGGTCCTGATGGGCCTGGGCTTCCAGCGTCAGCGCCTTGACCCGCGCCAGCAGCGCCTCGGTGCTCAACTCGCCCGAGGTGTCGATGCGCACTGCCAGCGTGTTGACGAACAGGCCGATCAGCCCTTCAACCTCGCTGCGCGTGCGGTTGGCCACCGGCGAACCGATCACCAGGTCGTGTTGCCCGGACAGCCGCGCCAGCAGCGAGGCCCAGGCACTCATCAAGGTCATGTACAGCGTGGTGCCGTGACGTTGGCTCAAGGCCTTGAGCCCGGCGGTGAGGCGTTCATCCAGGCGCACTTCGACGCTGCTGCCGGCGTAATCCTGCTGCGCCGGGCGCGGGCGGTCGGTGGGCAACGTGAGCAAGGCTGGCGCGCCTGCCAGCGCCTGCTGCCAATAGCTGCTCTGGCGCTGCAGCACGTCGCCGCTCAGCCACAGGCGTTGCCACACGGCGAAGTCAGCGTACTGGATCGCCAGCGGCGGCAACGGGTCGGGCAGGCCGTGACTGAAGGCCTGGTACAGCGCCATCAGCTCGCGGGTCAGCACGCCCATCGACCAACCGTCGGAGACGATGTGGTGCAAGGTCAGCAACAGCACATGGTGATCGTCGGCCATCACCACCAGCCGCCCGCGCAGCAGCGGGCCGCGCTCCAGGTCGAATGGCGCCGAGGCTTCGCCGTGAATCAAGGCATCCAGCGCCTGCTGGGGTTGCGGGTGGCGGCGCAGGTCCTGCACTTGCAGCGGCAGCACGTCTTCGGCCGGCACAATCAGCACCTGGGCGTCGTCGCCGTGTTGAGCAAAGCGGCTGCGCAGGGTTTCGTGGCGCGCCACAATCCGCGCCAGCGCCCGTTGCAGCGCCTCGACATGCAACTGCCCACGCAGGCGCAGGCCAATGGGGATGTTATAGGCGGTGTTGGCGCCTTCCATCAGAGCCAGAAACCACAGGCGCTGCTGGGCGAAGGACAGTGGCACGGGTTCATCGCGGCTGGCCGGGAGAATATCCGGCAACGTGCTGCGCCCCGATTGGGCCAGGACTTCGGCGACCGCCGCCAACTCGGCATTGGCAAACAGGTCGCCGAGGATCAGCTCGACACCCAGACGCTGGCGCACCTGGGAAACCATGCGCATTGCCAGCAACGAGTGCCCGCCCAATTCAAAGAAATGGTCGCGACGCCCGACGCGCGCCACGTGCAGTACATCGGCCCAGATCTGCGCCAGCACGCTTTCGATCTCGCCCTGGGGCGCCTCGTACTCGCGGGTAAACACCGCAGCCATGTCCGGCGCGGGCAAGGCCTTGCGGTCGAGTTTGCCGTTGGCGGTGAGCGGCAATGCCACGAGCTTCACGTAGGCAACCGGGACCATGTAGTCCGGCAGCTGCGCCACCAGATGGGCGCGGATATCGCCAACCGCCAACGGCGCGAACGACGGGTTTTCAGTGAAATACGCCACCAGCCGGTCCTCACGGACCAGCACCACCGCTTCCTGAATACCCGGCAATTGGTTGAGCTGGGTTTCGATCTCGCCCAGCTCGATGCGCACGCCACGGATCTTCACCTGGTCGTCGTTACGCCCCAGGTACTCGAGATTGCCGTCCGGCAGCCAGCGCGCCAGGTCGCCGGTGCGGTACATGCGCCCAGCGTTGAACGGGTCTTGCACGAAGCGCTCGGCCGTCAGCTCAGGGCGGTTCAGGTAACCGCGCGCTACGCCTTTGCCGCCCACGTACAGCTCGCCGGCAACCCCCAGCGGCACCGGCCGTTGCTGCTCATCCAGCAAGTACACCGTGGCATTCGCAACAGGCTTGCCGATATGCAGCGGCTGGCCCGTCTCCACCTTGCCGGACGTGGCGACCACCGTGGCCTCGGTAGGCCCGTAGTTATTGATCAACTCAAAACGCTGGGTCCGCGCGAACTGGCGCAGGCGATCACCGCCGATCAGCAAGGTGCGCAAGGTCGGGTGTTCGATCTGTTGGCTGAAGGCGTACTCGGCCACCGGCGTGGGCAAAAAGCACACGTCCAACGGCTGCGCGCACCACCACGCGAGCAAGGCGTCGATGTCTTCGGTGCCGTCATTGGCCGGCGGCAGGTGCAGGGTCGCGCCGACACACAGCGCCGGCCACACTTCCCAGGCCATCGCATCAAAGCCGAAACCGGCGACACTGGCGGTGTGGCGCCCGGCACACAGGTCAAAGGCGCGGCAATGCCAGTCCACCAGGTTGGCCACGGTGTGGTGTTCGACCATCACGCCTTTGGGCAGGCCAGTGGAACCGGAGGTGTAGATCACATAGGCGAGGTTGGAGGGCGTGACATCGACCGTGGGGTTGCTCGCCGAATGATGCTGCCAGGTAAAGCGGTCCAGGTTGATCACCGGCACTTGCAGCGCGGGCAGTCGGTCCAGCAGCCCCTGTTGCGTCAGCACCGCCACCGGCGCGCTGTCGGTGAGCAAATAATTGAGGCGCTCGGCCGGGTGGGACGGGTCCACCGGCACATAGCAGGCGCCGGCCTTGAGGATCGCCAGCAACCCGGCCAGGGTATCCAGGCCACGGCGGGCGACGATCGCCACGCGGTCGTCGGGCTTGACCCCCAGCGCCAGCAGGTGATGGGCCAACAGGTTGGCTTGCTGGTTCAGCTCGGCGTAGGTCAGTTGGCGGCCTTGCTGCACGGCGGCGATGGCCTCGGGCGTGCAGGCCGCCTGAGCTTCGATACGCCCGTGCAGCGTGGTGCCTTGAGGGAAGTCGGCGTGGGTCGCGTTGAACTGCTCCAGCACTTGTTGTTGTTCGGCGGCGGGCACGACCGAGACTTGATTGAGCGATGTCTGTGGCGCCTGCTCCAGCGCAGTCACGAGGTTTTCCAGCGCGGTTTGCAGGTAGGCGCAGACGCGCTGCGGGTCCACCTGGGTGCTGGCGAGCAAGCTCAAGGCAAAGCCTTCGCCGAGGTCATCCACGCTCAGGGTCAGCGGGTAGTTGGTGCGTTCTTCGGCGCTCAGCGCCGCGATACCTTGCCAGGCCGACACGGCAGCGGCGCTGGCGGCCGGGGCACTGTGGCGGTAATTGAGCAACGCGCTGAACAGCGGCGTCGGCGCGACCACGCCGCTGCAGCGCTGGGCCAGGGCCAACGCGGCGTGTTCGTGGCGCAGCAAGGTGGTCAGCCGCGCGTGGGTGGCCTTGACCCCGGCGCGCACGTCCTCGGCGCCCACGTCCACGCGAAACGGCAGCGTGTTGATGAAAATGCCCAGTGCCCGATCGGTGTCATGGCTGCCCTGCATGCGGCCCATCAATACGGTGCCAAACACCACGTGCTCTTTACCGGCCAGTACACCCAGCACCTGTGCCCAGCCCATATGGAACAGGCTGGCGGCGCTCACCCCCAGTTGCCGGGCCTGCGCACGCAGGCGCTGGCCCAGCTGTGCTGCCAGCGGCAGGCTGACTTCGGCAATCCCGCGGGCATCGCCTTGCACGTCTTGCAGGCCAAATGGCAAGGTCGGCTCGCTGATGTCGCCGAGCATCTGGCGGAAGAAGCTTTCGTGCTCCTGCTCGCTGATCCCCAACCGCGCCTGCGCCACATAGTTGCGAAACGGCACCGCCTGGCCCAGCGCTGCGCCCTGCCCCAGCAGGCACGCCTGCATTTCATGGCACACCACTTCCAGGGCGCTGTGGTCGAGGGCCATGTGGTGAAACAGCAAGGTGGCGACGATGCGCTGATTGGCCGGATCTTCGGCACGCACCAGGCGCAGCAGCGGCGCCTGGGTCACGTCGAGGCGATAGTGGCGGGCATCGAACAACGCGTGCAACTGCGCGGCGATATCGCCGTCAGCCGGGTCCAGCGCCAACACCTGCACCGGCAGTTGCGCCTGGCGCCAGACCACTTGCGACGGTTCCTGCAACCCGTCCCAGACCACGCCGGTGCGCAGGATGTCGTGTCGGTTCATCACGCTTTGCAGGGCGTGGGCAAAGGCCTCAAAACGCGCCAGGCTGTCGAACGCAAACTGCGACTGCATCACGTACGGGTCGCCCTGCTCGGCGCTGACATGATGGAACAGAATGCCTTCCTGCAACGGCGCCAGCGGGTAGATATCCTGGATATTCGCCACGCCGCCATCAACTGTGGCGACGATGCGGTCGATCTCGTCCTGGCTCAGGGTCGACAGGGTCAGCATGGCCGGCGTGATGCGCTCGGCGCCCGCCGGGATGCCATTGGCCGGCACCGTCACTTCACCGGCCTTGGTCGGCGAATACTCACCGGCCTTGATCAACTCGATCAACGCCGGCTTGTACTCGCGCAACGCGGCAAGAATCGCCGGGTCGCTCAGCGCCTGTTTATTGCCCTGCACCGACAACTGTTCGCCCTTGAGCGCCAGTTGCACATCCTTGGTTTTCAGCGTCGCCAACAGCTCAGAAATGCTCACAGGACGATCTCCATTCGTTCGGTTATGGCGGCGTAGCCGGCCAGCGTCGGCTGTTCGAACAACGCCCGCACATCGGCTTCCAGGCCTTCCTGGCGCAGGCGTCCGATCAAGCTCACAGCCAGCAGCGAGTGCCCGCCCAGTTCAAAGAAGTTGTCATGGCGCCCGACCCGCTCGACGTTGAGCAACTCGGCCCACAGCCTGGCCAGGAGGATCTCGGTATCACCCTCTGGCGCCGCGTACTCGCGTACGATCAGCGCGTCCATGCCCGGCGCAGGCAAGGCCTTGCGGTCGAGCTTGCCGTTGGGGCTCAGCGGCAGCGCGTCAAGGTACATGAACAGCGCGGGCACCATGAAGTCCGGCAGGTGCTGCAGCAGGTGCGCGCGCAGTTGCTCGATGTCGGTGGGTGCGCCGGTGTAGTAAGCGACCAGCCGGTCTTCGCGGGCCACCACCGCAGCCTCGTTGACCTGCGCATGTTCGAGCAGTCGCGCCTGGATTTCCCCCAGCTCGATGCGCAGGCCGCGGATTTTCACTTGGTCATCGTTGCGGCCCAGGTACTCGATATTGCCGTCGGGCAAGTAGCGGCCAACGTCGCCGGTGCGGTACAGGCGCCCATGGGTAAAGGGGTCCTTGAGGAAGCGTTCGGCAGTCAGCTCGGGGCGATTCAAGTAGCCACGCGCCACTTGCACGCCGCCGATAAACAGCTCGCCGACCACGCCCAACGGCACCGGCTGCAATTGCGGATCCAGCAGGTACATGCGCGTGTTGGCAATCGGTTTGCCGATCGGCGTGTTGTCCGGCACCTCGGGACGCGCGCAGTTCCAGGCGGTCACGTCCACGGCCGCTTCGGTGGGGCCGTACAGGTTGTACAGGCCGATGCCCGGCAGTTGCTGCTTGAAGCGCCGCACCAGGCTGCCCGGCAAGGCTTCGCCGCTGCACATTACGCGCACCAGGCCGTTCGCCTGGCTGACATCGCCGTGGGCCAGGAACACGTCAAGCATCGAGGGCACAAAATGCAGCGTGGTGATCTGTTCGGCCTCGATCACTTCGCACAGGTACTCAGGCTCTTTATGGCCACCCGGGCGCGCCATGACCAGGCGTGCACCGGTGAACAGCGGCCAGAAGAACTCCCACACCGACACGTCGAAGCTGAACGGGGTTTTCTGCAGCACGCTATCACTGGCCTTGAGACCGTACGCGTCCTGCATCCACAGCAGGCGGTTGACCACCCCGGCGTGCTCGTTGATCACGCCTTTTGGCTGGCCAGTGGAGCCGGACGTGTAGATCACATAGGCCTGGTGCCGGGCGGTAAGGCCCGGCACGTGGGGGTTGCCAGCGGGTTGGTGCTGCCAGGTGGCGTGGTCCAGGTTGATCACCGGCACCTCACCCAGCAACGCGCGGGTGGTGTCTTGCGCGAGCACCACCACCGGCGCGCTGTCTTGCAGCATGTAGGCCAGGCGCTCGCGAGGATAGGCCGGGTCCAACGGCACATAACCGCCGCCGGCCTTGAGGATCGCAAACAGGCCGATGACCATGTCCAGGCCGCGCTCCACGCAGATGCCTACGCGCGAATCCGGCTGCACGCCCCTTTCAAGCAAGTGATGGGCCAGGCGGTTGGCGCGCTCGTTGAGCGCGCTGTAGGTCAGTTGCTGATCGCCGGACTTGACCGCCACGGCCTGCGGCGTGCGCTCGACCTGGGCTTCGAACAGGCCGTGCAGGGTTTGGTCGAGGTTGTAGTTGACGTCGGTGGCGTTGAATTCCACCAGCAGCTTTTGCCGTTCCTCACTGCCCACAATCGGCAGGCGATTGAGCGGTTGATGCGGCGCCTGCTCGAGGGCTTCAACCAGCCCTGACAAAGCGGTCTGCATGTAAACGCACACGCGTTGTGCGTCGATTTGCGCCAGGGCGGTGACGTCATAACCATCGCCCAGGTCATCCACGTTCAGGGTCAGCGGGTAGTTGGTGCGCCCGTCGTTGACCAGCGTCTGCATGCCTTCCCAGGCCTGCTGCGCCTCGGCCGACCGCGTGGCGGCGCCGCGATGGCGGTAGTTGAGCATTGAGCTGAACAACGGCGCCGGGGCTGCTACGCCGCTGCAGCGCTGAGCAAGCGCCAGCGACGCGTGTTCGTGCCCCAGCAGCGCGGTAAGCCGTGCATGGGTGGCCCGCACCGCAGCGCGCGCACCTTGTGCGTCGATGTCCAGGCGCAGCGGCAAGGTATTGATGAACACCCCCAGCGCGCGGTCGGCGCCCTCGCCGCCTTGCATGCGACCCACCAGCACCGTGCCGAACACCACGCTGTGGCGACCCGAGGTGGCCGCCAGTACCTGGCCCCACGCCAGGTGGAACAGGCTCGCCGTGCTTACCCCCAGCAAGCGCGCCTGAGCACGCAGCCGGCGGTTGAGGTCAGTGTCCAGGCGCAAGCGGTGTTCCTGGATCGCGTTGCCATCGCCGCGCACATCCTGCAAGCCGAACGGCAAGGTCGGTTCATCGACGTCACCGAGCATCTGGCGAAAGAACGCTTCATGTTCCTGTTCGCTTACGCCCAGACGCGCCTGGGCCACGTAGTTGCGGTACGGCATCGGCGCCGCTGTTGGCGCGGCGTGGCCAAGCAAGTGGCCCTGCATTTCGCGCAGCACCACGTCGAATGCGGTGTGGTCGAGGGCGATGTGGTGATAGAGCAACACCACCACCACACGCTGGTTGGCCGGGTCCTGGGCGTACTTGAGGCTGATCAACGGCGCCTGGCTGAGCGTCAGGCGATAGCGTCGCGCATCGAAACGCTGATGCAGGCCGGCCAGTACATCACCTTGCAGGTGCAGCTCTTCACGCGGCAGTTCAGCCTTGCGCCACACCACTTGCAGCGGTTGCGCCAGGCCTTCCCAGACCACGCCGGTGCGCAGGATGTCATGGCGGTCGATGACCTGTTGCAGCGCCTGGGCGAAGGCGTTCAGACGCTCAATGCTGTCGAACGCCAGGTGCGATTGCAGCAGGTAAGGGTCGCCCTGCTCGGCGGTGATGTGGTGGTAGAGAATGCCCTCCTGCAACGGCGCCAGCGGGTAGATATCCTGCACATTGGCAGCGCCGCCGGGCACGCGGCTGACGACGTCGTCGAGGGTTGAGGGGTCGAGTTCTACCAACGGCAACATGTCCGGGGTGATGCGCTGGCAGTCGGCGGTGATGCGGTTGGCCGGTACCTGCACTTCGCGGCCACTGCCCACGGCGGTGGCCAACGCCGCGAGCGTGGGCTGGCTGAACAGCACACGCACGTCAGCACTGAGGCCGACCTGGCGCATGCGTTCGATCAGGCTGACCGCCAACAACGAATGGCCGCCGAGTTCGAAGAAGTGGTCATGCCGGCCGACTTGCTCCACCTGCAACACCTCGGCCCAGATCCGCGCCAGGGTGGTTTCCACCGCGCCTTCCGGCGCTGCGTAATCGCGGCTCGGCAACGCGGCTTGGTCGGGTTGCGGCAAGGCCCTGCGGTCCAGCTTGCCGTTGGCGGTCAGCGGCAGCGTGTCGAGCCTGACGTAGGCTGCTGGCACCAGCGCGTCGGGCAGCTGTTGCTGCAGTTGCGCACGCACGGTTTCAATCGCCAGCGGCCAGTGTTCGGTGAACCAGGCCACCAGACGCCCCTCGCGCACCAGCACCACGGCTTCGCGGATACCGTCCAGCGCGGCCAGGCGGCTTTCGATTTCGCCGAGTTCGACGCGCACACCGCGCACTTTGACCTGGTCGTCGTTACGGCCCAGGTACTCGATATTGCCGTCGGGCAGCCAGCGCACCAGGTCACCGGTGCGGTACATGCGCCCAGGGTTGAACGGGTCCTGCAGGAAGCGTTCGGCGCTCATCTGCGGGCGGTTCAAATACCCCCGCGCCACGCCACGGCCGCCCACATACAGCTCACCGGCGACACCCACCGGCACCGGGCGCAACTGCGCGTCGAGCACGTACACGCTGGCATTGGCGATGGGCCGGCCGATATGCAACGCCTGCCCGGCGCGCACGCGGCCGGAGGTGGCGACCACCGTGGCCTCGGTAGGCCCGTAATTGTTGATGACCGCAAAGCGCCGCTCCTGGGTGAATTGACGCAGGCGATCACCGCCAATCAACAGGATGCGCAAGGTCGGGTGGTGCAGGTTCTGACTGAAGGCATACTCGGCCACTGGCGTGGGCAGGAAGCTGACGTCCAGTGGCTGCGCCAGCCACCAGGCGAGCAATTCGTCGATGTTTTCATTGCCGACCTCCGCAGGCGGCACGTGCAAGGTCGCGCCTGCACAGAGTGCCGGCCAGACCTCCCAAGCCATCGCGTCAAAGCCAAACCCGGCGACGCTGCTGGTGTGGCTGCGCGCGTCCAGGCCGAAGGCCTCGCAATGCCAGTGCACCAGGTTTTCCACGGTGCGGTGTTCGACCATCACGCCTTTGGGCTGGCCGGTGGAGCCGGAGGTGTAGATCACGTAAGCCAGGTGCGCCGGGGTCAGGCCGGCCAGCTGCGGGTTGCTGACGGCGTGGTGCCGCAAGCACTCGTCGAACAGGTCGACAGTGGCCTGCGTGCCCAGCAGGTCACGGGTGCTTGCCTCGGCCAAGACCGCTACTGGCGTGCTGTCCTGCAGCAGGTAGGCGATACGTTCGGCAGGGTAAGCCGGGTCGATAGGCACGTAGCCGGCGCCGGCCTTGAGAATGCCCAGCAGCCCGACCAGCATCTGCGGTCCACGGCGACAGCAGATCGCGACGCGGTCGTCCGGCTGCACGCCGAGTGTCAACAGGTGGTGGGCTACCTGGTTGGCGCGTTGATTGAGCTGCTGATAGGTCAGGACTTCGCCGTCCTGCTGCACGGCAATCGCGTGAGGCTGACGTTCGACCTGGGCTTCGAAGGCGCCGTGCACGGTGTGCCCGGTCGGGAAGTCTGCGGCCGTTGCGTTGAATTCGCGCAGCAGGGTTTCGCACTCTGCCGGCGGCAGCACTGGCAATTGATTAAGTGGGGTGCTCACCGAGCGTTCCAACGCCGCCACCAACTGCTCCACGGCGCCGTGCATGTAGCCACACAAGCGCTGGGCGCCGATCTGCGGCAGTGCCAGCACGCTCAGGCCAAAGCCTGTGCCGAAGTCATCGACACTGAGGGTCAGCGGGTAATTGCTGCGCTCCTCACCGCCCAGCAGTTGCACGCCTTCCCAGATGCCATGGCCATCGCGGGCCATTTCGCCGGGGGTGCTGTGACGGTAATTGAGCAAGGCGCTGAACAACGGCACGGCCGTCGGTACGCCGCTGCAACGCTGGGCGAGGGCCAACGACGCATGCTCGTGCCCCAGCAGCGCGCTCAAGCGGGCATGAGTCGCCTTGACGGCCGCCGCAGCAGCGCACGCCACATCGACGCGCAGCGGCAAGGTGTTGATGAACATGCCCAACGCACGGTCAGCGCCCTCACCTGCCTGCATGCGCCCCATCAGCACCGTGCCGAATACCACCTCATCACGCCCGGACACCAGCCCCAGCACTTGCGCCCACGCCAGGTGCATCAGGCTGGCCGCACTCACCCCCAGCACCCGCGCCTGTTCACGCACCCGCATTGCCAACGCCGCGTCCAGCGGCTGTTCGGCCTCTTCGATAGCGCGGCCGTCGCCCTGCACGTCCTGCACGCCAAAGGGCAAGGTCGGTTCATCGACATCGGCGAGCATGTCGCAAAAGAACTGCTCGTGCTCCGCCACGCTGACACCGAGGCGCGCCTGGGCCACGTAGTTGCGAAACGGTGCAGCGTCAGGCAGTGCCTCGGCCTGGTTGAACAGGAACGCACGCATCTCCTGGCCGACCACTTCCATGGCGGTATGGTCGAGCGCCAGGTGATGGAACAACAGGATTGCCGCGACCCGATTATTCGCCGGGTCCTGGGCATAGACCATGCGCAGCAGCGGCGCCTGGGTGATGTCCAGGCGATAGTGGCGGGCATCGAAACGTTCGTGCAGTTGCTCGATGACGCCGCCCTCAGCCGGGTCCAGAACAACCTCTTGCACCACCAGCCGGGCCTCGCGCCAGACCACTTGCACCGGGCTGTCCAGACCTTCCCAGACCACGCCGGTGCGCAGGATATCGTGACGGGCCGCCACCTGTTGCAGCGCGCCCATGAAGGCGTGCAAACGCTCAAGGCTGTCAAACGCCATGCGCGACTGCAGCAGGTACGGGTCACCCTGCTCGGCGCTGATATGGTGATAAAGAATACCTTCCTGCAGCGGCGCGAGCGGGTAGATATCCTGCACATTGGCCGCGCCACCCGGCACCGTGGCGACGATACGCTCGATCGCCGCCTGGTCGAGTTGCACCAGGGTCAGCATCGACGGCGTTATCTGGGTGCAGCCGGCTGGAATGCCATTGGCAGGCACCTCGACCTCACGCCCGCTGCCGACTGCCGCTGCCAGCGCCGCCAGGCTTGGCTGGCTGAACAACACACGCACATCCGCGCTCAGGCCCACCTGACGCATGCGCTCAATCAAGCTCACCGCCAGCAAGGAATGCCCGCCCAACTCGAAGAAATGGTCATGCCGGCCGACACGCTCAAGCTTGAGCACGTCCTGCCAGATCTGCGCCAGCAAGGTCTCCACCTCGCCCTCCGGCGCCTCGTAACCCCGGCTGAGCAGCGCGCTCTGATCGGGTACGGGCAGGCCCTTGCGGTCGAGCTTGCCGTTGGCGGTCAGTGGCAACAGTGCCAGCCACACGTAGGCCGACGGCACCATGTAGTCCGGCAACCGGCCTTGCAGATGAGCGCGCAGTGCCTGGATGTCCAAGGGTGCCTGGGCGGTGTAATACGCCACCAGGCGCTTGTCGCCCGGCTCGTCTTCGCGGGCCAGCACCACCGCGTCTTTTACGCCGGGGAACGCGGCCAGGCAGGTTTCGATTTCGCCCGGCTCGATACGAAAACCGCGGATCTTGACTTGCAGGTCGTTACGCCCCTGGTACAGCAAGGTAGCGTCGGCCTGCCAGCTGGCCAGGTCGCCGGTACGGTACAGCAGGCCTTCGCCGAAGGGGTTGGGGATGAATTTTTCTGCCGTCAATTGCGGCTGGTTCAAATACCCGTTGGCCACACCGGCGCCGCCGATATACAGCTCGCCAACCACACCCAGCGGCAACGGTTGCTGGCGCGCGTCGAGCACGTAGGCCTGGGCATTCGCGATGGGGCGACCAATCGGGATACTCCCCGCACCCGGCGCGGTGATTTCAAAGGTGGTGGAGAACGTGGTGGCCTCGGTCGGGCCATAGCCATTGAGCAGGTGCTGGGGTTTGCCGTGCTGCAGCACACGGCCGATCACCTGCGGGTCGAGCACATCGCCGCCGACGATCAGGTAGCGCAGTTGGCGGAACACCGGCAGCAACGCATCGGCGTATTGATGGAACAGGCCTGCGGTCATCCACAACACGCTGACGGCTTGCTCCTGCAACAGCGAGGCAAACGCCGCCTGGGACAGCAGCACCGCATGCTCGACCACCACCACACAACCGCCGTTGAGCAACGGCGCCCACACGTCGAGGGTGCTGGCATCGAAGGCCGGGTTAGAGCCGAATGCCACGCGGTCGCGCTCATTGAAATCGGCATAGCCGTTGTTCAGCACCAGGCGCGAGATCGCGCGGTGCGGCACTTGCACGCCTTTGGGTGCACCGGTGGAGCCGGAGGTGTACATGATGTACGCCACGCTTTGCGCCGACTGGGCCAGGTCGGGGTTGCGCGGCGACTGCGCGTCCAGGTTCAGGTCGGCCAGGGTATTGAGCACGCGGTGCGCACCGCTGTCCTGCACCATGAAAGCCTGGCGCTCGACCGGCGCATTGACGTCCAGCGGCACATACACCGCCGCGCACTTGAGGATCGCCAGTTGGCACACGAGTAAATCCAGCGAGCGCGGCAGTGCGATCGCCACGCTTTCGCCCGGCTGCACGCCCTGGCTGATCAGGTGGTGGGCCAAGCGGTTGGCACGGCGATTGAGGTCGCGATAACTCAACGACAGCGCGCCCTGCACCGCCGCCACAGCGTCGGGACGGGCCAGCGCCTGAGCTTCGAACAGTTGGTGCACCGTGAGCTGCGACGGGTAGTCACGCGCGGTGGCGTTGAACGCCACCAACAGTTGGTGGCGTTCGGCAGCCGGCAGGATCGACACGGCCTGCAAGGGTGTGGTCGGCGCTTGTTGCAGCGCGGTCACCAGATGGCTCAACGCAGTGAGCATGTAGGCGCCCACGCGCTGTACATCCAGGCTGTTCACGCCCTGCACGGTCAGGGAAAACCCGCTGCCCAGGTCATCGACGTTCAGCACCAGCGGATAGTTGCTGCGCTCTTGCGAACTGAGAATCTCGATCCCGGACGCGGCGAACGGGCTGTCTCCCGGGGCTTCGCCCGGCGCGCTGTGGCGGTAATTGAGCAGCGTGCTGAACAGCGGCAACGAACCCGGTACGCCGCTGCAACGCTGTGCCAGCGACAGTGAGGCATGCTCATGCCCAAGCAACTGCGCCAGGCGTGCGTGGGTGGCGCGCACGCCGGCTTGCACACTGACGGCGCCAAGGCTGACGCGCAGCGGCAAGGTATTGATGAACATCCCCAGCGCACGGTCGGCACCTTCGCCGCCCTGCATACGGCCCAGCAACACCGTACCGAACACCACGTCCTGCTGGCCGGAGACCTGCGCCAACACCTGAGCCCAGGCCAGGTGCACCAGGCTTGCGGTGCTCACGCCAAGTTGCCGCGCCTGTTCGCGCAGGCCGTGACTGAGCGCCGGCTCCAGTGGCACGTGCGCGTCGACGATGCCGCTGCCGTCGCCATTCACGTCGTGCAAACCGAACGCCAGCGTCGGCTCGTCGATATCGCCCAGCATGTCGCTGAAGAAGGCTTCGTGTTGCGCCTGCGTCACCCCCAAGCGCGCCTGGGCCACGTAGTTGCGGTACTGCACCGCGTCCGGCAGCTGCGCGCTGGTGCCGGCGAGGCTGGCGCTCATTTCTTCGACCAGCACTTGCAAGGCGGTGTGGTCGAGCAGGATGTGGTGCAGCAGCAGAATGCCGACGTAACCGCCCTGCTGCTCGGCGTAGCCAAAGTGCATCAGTGAAGCGCGCGACAGGTCGAGGCGATAATGGCGTGGATCGAAGCGTTGTTGCAGTAGCGCCAGGGCATCAAGGCCGTGCGCGTCAATGCGCTCAACCGCCAAGGGCGCCTGGCGCAGCACCACCTGCACCGGTTCATCCAGGCCTTCCCAGACAATCCCGGTGCGCAGGGTGTCGTTGCGTTCAATCACGCTGTGCAGCGCCTGGATAAACGCATCCACCGCCGCCTGGTCGGCAAAGCGCAACTGCACCTGCAACACGTAGGGGTCGCCCTCGGTGGTTGCCAGGTGGTGGTAAAGAATGCCGGCCTGCAACGGCGCCAGACCGTAGATGTCCTGCACGTTGGCAATGCCGCCAGGCACGCTTTCGAGGATGTGATCGATAGCGGCCTGGTCCAGGGCCACCAGAGGCAGCATGTCCGGTGTGATGCGCTCGCAGGGGTCGACGATCAGGTTGGCCGGCACCTGCACCTCCTGCTGCCCGCCCACCGCCGCGGCCAGTGCAGCCAACGTGGGTTGGCCGAACAGCACGCGCACATCACAGCTCAAGTCCACTTGGCGCATGCGTTCGATCAGCTTGACCGCCAGCAGCGAGTGGCCGCCGAGTTCGAAGAAATTATCGTCGCGGCCGACCTTGTCGAGCTTCAACAACTGCTGCCAGATACTGGCGATGGCGGCTTCAACCGCACCTTGCGGGGCGGCATAGTCACGCCGCGCCAGCGCGTCGGCGTCCGGTGCGGGCAAGGCCTTGCGGTCGAGTTTGCCGTTGGTGGTCAGCGGGAATTGATCCAGCCGTACGAAGGCGCTGGGCACCATGTACTCGGCCAGGCTGAGCAACAGGTGATCACGCAGCTCGGCAGCCCCAAGTTCACGCTCGGCGATCACGTAGGCCACCAGGCGTTTGTCGCCCGGTGCGTCTTCACGGGCAATCACCACCGCATCATGCACGCCGTCGGCGGTGGCCAGGCGCGCCTGGATTTCACCCAGCTCGATACGGAAACCACGGATCTTCACCTGGTCGTCGTTGCGGCCCAGGTACTCGACACTGCCGTCGGGCAGCAGGCGGCCGAGGTCACCGGTCTTGTACATGCGCAGGCCGGTGGCCGGGTCGGCCAGGAAACGCTCGGCATTGAGCGCGTCACGGTTGAGGTAACCCCGCGCCACCCCGGCGCCGCCGACGTACAGCTCGCCGACCACACCAAACGGCAACGGCTCGCGACGCTCATCCAGCACGTACAGCTGCAGGTCGGGAATGCGCGCGCCAATCGGGCTGACCCCGACCAACTGCGCGTCCGCGGCCTCCAGCGCGCGATAGGTCACGTGCACGGTGGTTTCGGTGATGCCGTACATGTTGACCAGCTGCGTACCGGCGTTGATGGCGCGGGCGTACCACGGCTTGAGCATGCCGGGCTCAAGGGCTTCGCCGCCGAAAATGACCTGACGCAAGGAGTGCGACTGGGCGCTTTGGGCCGCAATCAACTGGCGGAACGCGCTGGGCGTCTGGTTGAGAATGCTCACGCCCGCGTCGCAGATCAGCGCGTAGCACTCATCCGGCGAACGGCTGACCAGTTGCGGCACGATCAGCAATTGGCCGCCGTGCATCAGCGCGCCCCAGATTTCCCACACCGAGAAATCGAACGCGAAGGAATGGAACAGCGCCCATACATCATTGCGGTTGAAACCGAACCAGTGGTCAGTGGCGGTGAACAGCCGTGCGACCTGGCGATGTTCGATCATCACGCCTTTAGGCAGGCCGGTGGAGCCTGAGGTGTAGATCACGTAGGCCAGGTTCGCCGGGCTGAGGGAGATGCGCGGGTTGACGATGGATTCGCCGCGCAGGCTGTTGAGGTCGATCTGCGCCAGCTCGCCCACCAAGTGGCGGGTGTTGGCTTGCACCAGCACGGCCAGCGGTTCGCTGTCAGCCAGGGTGTAGGCGATGCGCTCCAGCGGGTAGGCCGGGTCAATCGGCACATAACCGGCGCCGGCCTTGAGGATGCCCAACAGACCGATGATCATCTCGGGGCCACGTTCAACGCAGATCGCCACGCGGTCATCCGGGCGCACACCCTGCGCAAGCAAACGGTGGGCGACCTGGTTAGCGCGTTCATTGAGTTGGCGGTAGGTCAGGCGCTGAGTGTCGAAGCGCACGGCGATGGCTTCGGGACGGGCGGCGGCATGGGTTTCGACTTGCTGATGGATCAGGGCGGTGTCGGCGTAGTGCGCGGGGCTTTGATTGAGGCGGTGCAGCAGGTGGTGGCGCTCGGTGTCAGGCAGGATGTTCAGGCCGCTCAGCGGCTGATCCGGTCGCTGCTCCAACGCATCGGCCAGGCTGTGCAGCGCGGTGTGCAGGTAAGCCGCAACACGTTGTGCGCCGATGACGGCATCGACCATCACCGTCAGTGCAAAGTCTTCGCCCAGATCATCCACGTTGACGGTCAGCGGGTAGTTGGTGCGCTCCTGGGCGCCGAGCACCTCGATGCCTTCGGCGACGTCGATGACAGCGGCCATATCGGTAGCGGCGCTGTGACGGTAATTGAGCATGGCGCTGAACAGCGGCGTCGGCGCCGCCACACCACTGCAACGCTGAGCCAGGGCCAGGGACGCATGTTCGTGGTTGAGCAAAGCCGTCAGACGCGCATGGGTGGCCTTGACCCCGGCGCGCACGCCCTGCTCGCCCACATCCACGCGTAACGGCAAGGTATTGATGAACATGCCCAGGGCCCGCTCACCGCCTTCGCCGGCGCCCATACGGCCAAGCATTACCGTGCCGAACACCACCGCATCACGACCGGACACCACGCCCAATACACGCGCCAATGCCAGGTGCATCATGCTCGCCACGCTCACGCCCAATGGTCGCGCCAGGCTGCGCAGACGCCGGCTGAGGGCGCTGTCCACGGGGATGCGTGCCTCGTCGATGCCCTGCCCATCGCCTTGCACATCCTGCAAGCCGAAGGGCAAGGTCGGCTCATCGATATCGGCCAGCATTTCGCGGAAGAACGCCTCGTGCGCCTGCTCGCTGACGCCGTGGCGCACCTGGGCGATGTAGCCGCGAAACGCGACCGGCGCACCCGCCTGGGCTTGCTCGCCGGCCAGGTACAACTGGATTTCATGGCGCACCACATCAAGGGCGGTGTGGTCGAGGATGGTGTGGTGGAACAGCAGCATCGCTACCACCCGACTGTTGGCCGGGTCGTCGGCAAACACCAGGCGCAGCAGCGGCGCCTGGCCAAGGTCCATGCGGTAGGTGCGTGCGTCGTAGCGCGCGAGCAATTGGGCCAGGGCGTCGCCGCCCTTGAAGTGCGCTTCTTCGCACACCAGGTTTGCCTTGCGCCACACCACTTGCAGCGGCTCGTCAAGGCGCTCCCACGCCATGGAGGTGCGCAGGATATCGTGACGGTCGATGACCCATTGCAACGCTTGCGCAAAGGCGTTCAAGCGTGCGCGGCTGTCGAACACAAACTGCGCGTGCAGCACGTAAGGGTCGCCCTGCTGCGCCGAAAGGTGATGGTAAAGCATGCCTTCCTGCAGCGGCGCCAGCGGGTAGATGTCCTGCACATTCGCCGCGCCGCCGGGGATGGCCGCGACGATACGGTCGATGGCCGGCTGGTCGAGGCTGACCAGCGGCAGCATGTCCGGGGTAATCCGGTAGGCCGGGCTCAGCCAGTCGCCGCCCTGCTCGGCCACCCACTCAAGCAAGCGCGGCTTGTGCGCGATCAGTTGATCCCACAGCGCATCATCCAGCGCTTCGTCGTCGCCCAGGATGATCAGGTCGCCTTCTTCCAGTTGCAGACGGATCGCGTGGGTGGAAATCGCTGCCAATAATTCGCTGAACTGCATGGGGGTAACCTGCCTGATAAGTCACGGTGAAGGAGAAAGTCCGTTTTCAGCTGCCGTTAGGATCGGGTGTGCTGGGCGCCTGATAAAAAGCAGGCGCAGCCGCAAGCCTGAAGAGGCTTCCGGCAGGCTTGGAAAATTAAGGGATTTGGCAGGCGGGGAGTGACATGGGAAGCGGGGACAAGCGGAATTCGGCCAGAGTTCAGTTTTATTGACGCTACAGACTGTCGATATGCCGATAGTCCAGGTTCAGCGCCAGCGCCAGCTGTGCTGCTCGCCCAAGTGTGATCGGGCCGCGCTCGATATCCACCAGCAGCCCCGGGCAATCGAGCGCTGGCAAACCGGCAATATCCTTGAGCCGGCCATCGGTGATCACCAGCAGACGCTGTCGCTCGGCGGGGTAACGCTGGCGTCGCGCCTGCAGCCAATGCCCCGCCTCGGACAGCGCCGCCAGCAACGGCGTGCCGCCACCCGCGCCGAGTTGCGCCAGCCATCCGGTCAAGCCTTTGGCGGCCTTCAAGCCCTGCACTTGCCAGGTGGGCGACTGCCCGCTGGCCGTGAGTAATGCCATGCGCGCGCGTTGGCGGTAGGCATCGTCGAACAACTGCGCGAGCAGGCCTTTGGCGTCGCTCAACGCATCATGGCGCCGCGTGGAGGCCGAGGCATCAACGATCACCAGCCACAACTCGTGGGCCGCGCGGGTGCGCAGGTGGTAGCGCACATCCTCACGGCAGTGCGGCCGCCCGCCGAGCAAGGTGCCCGGCCAGTTGATCGTGCCGTGTTTGGCGCTGCGCGCCTTGCCGTGCCTGCCGTTGTTCAGTCGCCCCGCCTTGGGCCGGGCATCCGCCCCCGCGTCAGGACGAGGGCGAATGCCTAAGGCTTTTTTGGCCAGGCAGGCACTTCCCGGCGTGCGCCCGTGGGCAAGGCTGGCGCGGGCATGTCGCCCCACTGGCCCTGGCCGGGTGAAGAGTCGGAAGGTTTGGGGGCCTGGCCTTGATTGGGCGGGCTCGCCGGCGGGGATTGCTCTTGCCGCCGATGGCGCAAGGCAAACTCGGCCACGGCTTCGATGTCTTGCTCGGCGATGGCGCTCGCGCCACGCCAGGCGGCATGGGCGCGTGCGCCGCGCAACCACACCAGGTCCGCGCGCAGGCCGTCGACACCGGCGGCGAAACAGCGCTCGGTGATCTGCGCCAGGGATCGGTCATCCAGCTCAATGCTGTCGAGCCGCGCCCGCGCCTGCGTGCAACGCTCACGCAAGGCGCCTTGCTGCTCGGCCCATTGGGCGCAGAACGCGGCGGGGTCGCTGTCGAAATCCAGGCGCCGACGAATGATTTGCCCACGCTCGGCGGGCAGGGTTTGCCCGCTCAACGCCACGTTGAAGCCGAAACGGTCGAGCAGTTGCGGGCGCAACTCGCCCTCCTCCGGGTTCATGGTGCCGATCAGCACGAAGCGCGCCGAATGCCGATGCGAGATGCCATCGCGCTCGATCAGGTTGGTGCCGCTGGCGGCAACATCCAGCAGCAGGTCCACCAGGTGATCGGCGAGCAAATTGACTTCATCGACGTACAGCACACCGCCATCGGCCTTGGCCAGTACGCCAGGGGAAAACTGCGCGCGGCCTTCGCCCAATGCGGCGTCCAGGTCCAGCGTGCCGACCAGCCGTTCTTCGGTGGCGCCCAACGGCAGGGTGACGAACTGGCCGCTGGCGAGCAGGTCCGCCAGACCACGCGCCAGCGTCGACTTGGCCATGCCGCGCGGTCCTTCGATCAGCACGCCGCCGATTTTCGGGTCGATGGCGGTCAGGCACAGCGCCAGTTTCAGTTCATCGGCGCCGACCACGGCGGACAGCGGGAAATGTGGAATGTCGGTCATGCAAGTTCTCGTTAAATTCTGCGGCACAGGCAATCCCCTGAGGTGGCCGGGCTTATCGTGGCTAGCGCTCGTTGTGGCGAGCGGGCTTGCCCCGCGTTGGGCTGCGAAGCAGCCCTAATACAAACAACGCGGTTTTTCTGAAAGAACCGGGCGTGCGGTTTTGGGGCCGCTTCGCGACCCAACGCGGGGCAAGCCCGCTCGCCACAACAGGCCCGCTTGCCACATGTCTGCTTGCCACAACAAAGCTGCTCGCGACAACAGTCGGTGCTCGTACGCTAGCTGTCTTCTTCTATGTCCAGCAACAGGTTTTCCAACGCCTCGCGGTATGCGCCGGGTTCTTGCCACAGGCCACGTTGCTGGGCTTCGAGCATGCGTTCGGTCATGTCGCGCAACGCGTCAGGGTTGTGCTGCTGCACGAAGGCTCGGGTGTCAGCGTCCAGCAGGTAAGCGTCGGCAAGCAAAGCGTACTGGTGATCATCGATCAGCGCCGTGGTGGCATCGAACGCGAACAGGTTGTCCACCGTCGCGGCCATTTCGAACGCACCTTTATAGCCATGGCGCTTCACGCCTTCGATCCACTTGGGGTTGGCCGCGCGGGCACGGATCACCCGGTTCAGCTCTTCCTTCAAGGTGCGGATCTTGGGCAAGTCCGGCTGGCTGTGGTCGCCATGGTAACTGGCGGCCTTGTCGCCGCTCAGGGTTTCCACGGCGGCGAGCATGCCGCCCTGGAATTGATAGTAGTCGTTGGAATCGAGCAGGTCGTGCTCGCGGTTGTCCTGGTTTTGCAAGACCGCCTGCACCTGGCTCAGGCGCTGGGCGAACTGTTCGCGGGCGGCGGTGCCTTCATCGGAACCACCGTAGGCGTAGCCGCCCCAGTTCAAGTAGACCTCGGCCAAATCCTCGCGGCTCTGCCACAGCCGTGCGTCAATCGCGCCTTGGACGCCTGCGCCGTAAGCCCCCGGTTTGGCGCCGAAGATACGCCAGCCGGCTTGTTTTGCAGCGGCGCTCTCATCCAGACCGGCGCTGAGCAGTGCCTCACGTTCGCTACGCACCTTGGCCGCCAGCGGGTTCATGTCATCCGGTTCATCCAGCGCCGCCACCGCCTGCACCGCCGCGTCGAACAGGCGGATCAGGTTGGCGAAGGCATCACGGAAGAACCCGGACACGCGCAGCGTTACGTCAACGCGCGGGCGGTCCAGGAGGCTGATCGGCAGGATTTCAAAGTCGTCCACGCGCTGGCTGCCCGTGGCCCAGACCGGGCGCACGCCCATCAGCGCCATGGCCTGGGCGATATCGTCGCCGCCGGTGCGCATGGTCGCGGTGCCCCATACCGACAGGCCAAGCTGGCGCAGGTGATCGCCGTGGTCCTGCAGGTGCCGTTCAAGGATCAGGTTGGCGGACTGGAAGCCGATACGCCAGGCCGTGGTGGTGGGCAGGTTGCGCACATCCACGCTGAAGAAATTGCGCCCGGTGGGCAGCACGTCCAGGCGTCCACGGCTCGGCGCGCCGCTGGGGCCGGCCGGTACGAAGCGACCGCTCAAGGCATCCAGCAAGCCGCGCATTTCCGCCGGCCCGCAGGCATCCAGGCGTGGCGCGACGACGATGCGCAGGCTCTCGATGACCGACTTGACGTCTTCCCAGCCGGGCTCTTCAAGCTGCTCAAGCGGCCCTTCCAGCGCCTGTTCGATCAAACGCGCGGCATACAGCTCCAGGCGCTCGCGGGTATCACCGGCGGTGCGCCACAGCTGTTGATCGATCTTTTGCAAGACCTCGGGTCGGCGCCCGGTCCAGGGCTCGGCCAGGGCGCAATCGAGCGGGTCAAAACCCAGCTCGAAGGCCTTGGCCAATACGCGCAGCAAACTCGATTGCGGGCCACGGCCATCGCCGCGCGGGATGCGCAGCAAGGCCAACAAGGTGTCGATGCGCAAGCGGCCGTCGGGCGACTCGCCAAAGATATGCAGACCGTCGCGGATCTGCGACTCCTTCAAGTCACACAGGTAGGTGTCCAGGCGCGGCAGCCAGACCGCGGCGTCGGCGTCGTTATCCAGCTCAAGTTCCTGGTCGATACGGGTTTCGCGTACCAGCTTGAGGATGTCTTTTTGCAGTTCGAGCGCGCGGCGCGGGTCGAGCAATTGCGCTTCGTAGTACTCGTCCGCCAACAGCTCAAGGTTACGCAACGGGCCGTAGGTTTCGGCGCGGGTCAGCGGCGGCATCAGGTGGTCGATGATCACCGCCTGGGTGCGGCGCTTGGCCTGGGCGCCCTCGCCCGGGTCGTTGACGATAAAGGGATAGATGTTCGGCAGCGGCCCCAGCAGCGCATCGGGCCAGCAATTTTCCGACAGCCCCACGCCTTTGCCCGGCAGCCATTCGAGGTTGCCGTGCTTGCCGACGTGGATCACGCCGTGGGCGCCGTAGGTGTGGCGCAACCAGAAGTAAAACGCCAGGTAGCCGTGCGGCGGCACCAGGTCCGGGTCGTGGTACACCGCACTGTGGTCGACCTGATAACCGCGCGCGGGCTGGATGCCGACGAAGGTCTGGCCCAGGCGCAGGCCGGCGATCATCATGCGCCCGTCGCGGCACATCGGGTCGTTGTGCGGCGTGCCCCAGCGCTCCATGACCGCTTGGCGATTGGCCTCGGGCAAGCGTTTGAACATTGCCTCGTAGTCGTCCATGCCCAGGCTTTGATGACACGGGCGCAGGTCGAGGCTGTCCAGGTCATTGGTGACGCCGCCGAGCAGTTCATGGATCAGCGCGGTGCCGCTGTCGGGCAACTCACTCGGCACCGGGTAACCTTCGGCTTGCAGCGCGCGCAGGATGTTCAGCGCCGCTGCCGGCGTGTCCAGCCCCACGCCATTGCCGATGCGGCCGTCACGGGTCGGGTAGTTGGCGAGGATCAGCGCAATACGTTTTTGTGCATTCGGCACCCGCGCCAGCTCGACCCAGCGCCGTGCCAGCTCGGCGACAAAATCCATGCGCTCGGGCGCGGCGCGGTAGCACACCACGTCGGACTGGCTGCGCTCGCTGCGCCAGGCCAGGTCCTTGAAGCTGATCGGGCGGCTGATGATGCGCCCGTCCAGCTCCGGCAGAGCGATGTGCATGGCCAGGTCGCGCGGGCCGAGGCCTTGTTCGCTGGCCTCCCAGCCGGGCTGGTTGTCCTGAGCGCAAATCGCCTGGATCACCGGGACGTTGCGACGAAACGGGCGCAGGTGCGGCGCTTCGGGGCTGGATTGGGCAAAGCCGGTGGTATTCAGAATCACCGCCGCCTGCACTTCATCCAGCAAATCCTCGACCACTTTCAGGCAGCCGGGCTCTTTCAGACTGGCCACCGCCATCGGCAACGGGTTGAGGCCTGCCGCCTGCAAGCGCTGGCAGAACACGTCGATAAAACCGGTATTGGCCGCCTGCAAATGCGAGCGGTAGAACAGCACCGCCGCCACCGGAACATCGGCCTGCCAGTCCGCCAGCCAATCATTGAGGCGAGCGTTAGCTTTGTGCGGGTGATAAATCGCGGTGCGCGGCAGGGTTTGCGGCTCGGCCCAGGCGTAGTCGCGGCCCAGGTAGCTGCTCGCCAGGCAGCGATAGAAATCCAGCGCATTGCCCAGGCCGCCCTGGCGCAGGAAGTGCCAGAGTCGATCGCGCGCTTGAGCATCTACGGTGCTCAAGCCGCTGAGTTCCGGGTCTGGGCGATCATCGCCCGGCACCAGAATCAGTTGCACGCCGCGCTCGGCCAGCTCCACCAGGCGTTCAATGCCGTAGCGCCAATAACCGATGCCGCCGTGCAGCGAAATCAGGATGACCTTGGCGTGGCGCAGCACCTCATCGACGTACAGGTCGACCGAGGCATGGTTTTGCACCTGCATCGGGTTGGCCAGGCGAACGCTGGGGTAGTCGTCGGGCAACTGCTGAGCCGCTTCGGCCAGCAGCGCCAGGCTGGAGTCGCCGCTGCACAGGATCACCAGTTCAGCGGGGGTTTGGCCTAAGTCGGCGATATTGTCGTCCGAGACGAAACCACCGGGCTGGGTCCTGAGCAGGTGCATGGGTTAAACGCTGAGGGCGGCGCGCAGTTGCGCTTCAAGACCCGCCGCATCCAGTTCCTGGCCGATCAGCACCAGGCGCGTGATGCGCGCTTCGTCGGCGCCCCAGGCGCGGTCGAAATGTTTGTCGAAACGCGTGCCCACGCCCTGAATCAACAGGCGCATCGGCTTGTTCGGGATTGCCGCAAAACCTTTGACGCGCAGGATGCCGTGTTGCACCACCAGCTGGGTCAGGGCGTCGAGCAGCAGCGCTTCGTCGGCTTGCGGCAGGTCGATGGAGATGGAGTCGAAGGCATCGTGATCGTGGTCATGGTCGTCTTCACCGTCGTGGTGATGATCGTGATGGCTGTGGCGGCCGTCGATGTGTTCTTCGGAGCCGGCGCCCAAGCCAATCAGCACATCCAGTGGCAGGCGACCGCTGCTGGCTTCGATGATTTTCACCGCGGGCGGCAGCTCTTCGGCGACTTCCAGGCGCACGCGGGCCAGGTCTTCAGGGCTGATCAGGTCGGACTTGTTGAGGATCACCAGGTCGGCGCTGGCCAGTTGGTCGGCGAACAGCTCGTGCAGTGGCGACTCGTGGTCCAGGTTCGGGTCGAGTTTGCGCTGGGCGTCGACCTGGTCCGGGAACGCGGCGAAGGTACCGGCGGCCACGGCCGGGCTGTCGACCACGGTGATCACGGCGTCAACCGTGCAGGCGCTGCGGATTTCCGGCCACTGGAAGGCCTGCACCAGCGGTTTTGGCAGGGCCAGGCCTGAGGTTTCGATGAGGATGTGGTCGAGGTCGCCGCGACGGGCGACCAGTTCGCGCATGACCGGGAAGAATTCTTCCTGCACGGTGCAGCACAGGCAGCCGTTGGCCAGTTCGTAGACGCGGCCGTTGGCTTCTTCTTCGGTGCAACCGATGGAGCACTGCTTGAGGATTTCACCGTCGATGCCCAACTCGCCGAACTCGTTGACGATCACGGCGATGCGACGGCCCTGGGCGTTGTCGAGCATGTGGCGCAGCAAGGTGGTTTTGCCCGAGCCGAGAAAGCCGGTAACGATGGTGACGGGGAGTTTGGCCAGTGTTTTCATCGGATGCCCTTTGGGGCGGGCATACGGGACGATAGGCCCTGCGGCGGCGCGCAGGAGCGGATTTCGTCACCGGATCACCCCGCCCGGTTGAAGTAGAAAATCGGTTACGAGGCAGGTCTCCTGGCTTGGGGCTTGCGGGTCTTGCGACCGGCGCTGGCTGCGCCTTCCCGCCATGGGTTAATGGCAGTGGCGTGGCAGGCAGTTGAACCCTTTACAGTTGCGGGGGCAGCCGCGGCTTGGACCGCGTTCCCTTCTTAGCTTCGGCGTGGGCCGAAGAACCTCGAGGGTGCAAGGCTACGCAGTGCGTGGGGGATGGTCAATGATGGGGTTGGGCTGGGTTGGTTGGTTGGTTGGTGTACATATCCGTTGCTGCGGTCACGGCGGCTATAGGTTCCGCCCTTACGGCGGGTCACTTTGGAAAAGCCCCAAAGTAACCAAAGGGCTCTTGCCCCACCACTCGGCACCTCGCCCAGGCTCGGTGTGCCCGAACGAAGGCTTGAATCCGTGGGCCGCCGTGACGGGCCATCCATGGCCCAACACGGCTAACCCGGCGTCCTGCCGGGTTACCCACGGATTCAAACCTGCGTTCGGCCAGCGTGGTTTAACGGGGCGCCTAAGAT
>NZ_JCBCUX010000014.1:0-208477 GCF_059862645.1 Pseudomonas sp. MF08831
GCTTGCTCGCGAAGGCGGTGGGTCAGTCAATTCATGTGTAGCTGGCATACCGCCTTCGCGAGCAAGCCCGCTCCCACATTTGGATCTCTGTGCATCAGATAGAAGTGTGTTGCTGTGCTGTGCCCTGCTTTTGCTTCAACCACTCAGGTCGGCTACCAGGCCGCCGTGCTCTGCTCTTGATCTTGCTTTTGACTTTGATCTGACAGGCCCCGTCAACCACGCTGGCCGAACGCAGGCTTGAATCCGTGGGCCGCCGTGTTGGGCCATGGATGGCCCGTCACGGCGGCCCACGGATTCAAGCCGGAGTGAGGGCACACCGAGCCTAGGCGAGGTGCCGAGTGGTGGGGCAAGAGCCCTTTGGTTACTTTGGGGCTTTTCCAAAGTGACCCGCTGTAAGAGCGCAACCCCCAGCCGCCGTTACCGCAGCAACGGATATACCCCCTAAAACCGCGGCCAAAAAAAAGGGCGACCGAAGTCGCCCAAAATGCCTTGCGTGCTCATATAACCCAGAAGAACTTACGGTTCTTTACGCTTATTAGCGTCCTTCCAGATAAAAATTCCAAACCCTACAAAAAACAACACCATGAGGCTGACAGTCAACACTCCGGCAAACACTACATTATCGAAAAACATGACCGGCCTCCTGCTCGTGCCCTGTTGCGATAGGGCTAAGTTAAGGGAGAAGGCGGATTGGAAAATTGACGAGGATCAATGTCGCCCGCAACGGGGCGTAAAGAAGGGCTATAACTGACCTGCATCAACAGATGCAGGTTGTTTCAACGCTTTTTCGGCTTGTTCTTCGGCTTTTTCTTAACTTTGCCCAGTGGCATCGCTTGCTCAAACGCCTGGCGCACTTCATTCAGGCGCTTGTCATTAAGGTCATGCACGCGTTTGGCGCGTTCGGCATTCAGGTCAATCAGCTTGTCGTCATCACTCATGGCTTGGCTTACGTTGTGGCGGGAATGGCCCAATAATGCGGCCTCCCCCGCCCAACGGCAAATCAGCGGGCGACAAAATGCAGGGCATCGCCCAAAATCGACCCTTCCCACTCGACTCAGGAGGCGCACTCAGGTGGCACTGCACAAGGACCTTCCGCCGCTGCTGGCCCTGCGCGCCTTCGAGGCCGTCGCACGGCACTTGAGTTTTATCAAGGCGGCGAACGAGCTGTCGGTCACTCAAAGTGCCCTGAGCCACCAGGTGCACAAGCTCGAACAGCATCTGGGCAAACCGCTGTTTATCCGCCGCACCCGCGCGATAGACCTGACCGCCGACGGCCAACGTTACTACGCCGACATCCGCCCCGCCCTCGACACCCTCGCCGCCGCCACGCGCGCCCAAAAAACAGCGCCCGCTACCACCGTGCTACGCGTCGGCCTGCTGGCATCCTTCGCCACCCTGTGGCTGGCCCCACGCCTGGCCGGCTTTCTCAACCGTTACCCGCATATCCAGGTCGAGTTGCTGCCGGCGATTCAATTGGCCAACGTCGCCGCGGCCGAGGTGGATCTAGCCATCCGCTATGGCAAAGGCGATTGGCCGGACGTCCACGCCACCCGCCTGATGCCCGAAGTGATCTCGCCGGTGTGCAGCCCGGCCTTCAAGGCCGGCCAACTGCACAATGGCGCGTTATTGATGGCCACCTCGCACCGTCCCTTCGAATGGACGGACTGGTGCGCGCATTATCACGTCGACCTCGAGCACCACCCCCGCGTGATGCTGCACGACTACAACATCGTGGTCGAAGCCGCCGTGGCCGGCCAGGGCATCGCCATGGGCCGGCACCGTCTGATCGAGCGCAAGCTGCAGGAGGGCAGCCTGGTGGAAGCCTTCGACCGGCCGCCCTATCACAGCGAAATCGGCTACTGGCTGATCGCGCCCCAAGGCCCCACCAGCGACGCGGCCGAATGCTTCAGCCAGTGGTTGAAGGATGCCTGCCGCGACGCGTGAATTTTTTCGATACGTCAGGTGAGATCTATCCGTTTGTCGCCCGACGGCTCAGCCCACATGCTGAAACCTTACTCCCCTAGAGGATTCAACATGCGCGACTCCCTTCGCCAACGCGTGCAAGCCCTTGGCCTGACGCTGCCAACGCCCAGCCAGCCGGCGGCCAACTACATCAACCATGTGATCAGCCAGAACCAGCTGTTTATCTCTGGGCAAATTCCCATGATCGATGGCAAACCGGCCTACATCGGCCGGTTAGGCGAAACCCTCAGCGATGAAGAAGGCGCCCAGGCGGCAGAGTTGGCGGCGCTGGGCCTGTTGGGGCAATTGAGCGATGCCGTCGGTGATGACCTGTCGCGCGTGGTGCGCATTCTGCGCCTGGGTGTGTTCATTGCCAGCAGCGGCGACTTCCAGCGCCAAAGCGTGGTCGCCAATGGCGCATCGAACCTGGTGGTCAACGCTCTGGGTGACAAAGGCGGGCATGTGCGGACTGCCGTCGGTGTGTCCAGCCTGCCGGCCGGCGTGGCGGTGGAGGTTGATGCGATTTTCGAGTTGCAGCCGTGAGCCCGCTCGAAGTCCAGCAGCTGCGCGACGCAACGCCCGGCTGCCAGTCGGGCATCGTGCACTTTAACCACGCGGGTGCCTCGCTGCCCAGCCAGGCCACGCTGGACGCAATCATCGACCAGTTGCAACGCGAAGCCCGCAACGGACCGATGGAGGCCGGCGAGCAGGGTGCCGTGCTGGTAGAAAAGGCCCGGCGCGCAGCCGCGCAACTGCTCAATGCGCCGACCTCGTCGATCGCATTCGCCAGCAGCGGTTCAAGCGCCTGGAGCATGGCCTTCCAGGCCTTGGGCCCATGGCAACCTGGCGAGCGCATTCTGGTCGGTCGCCACGAATGGGGCGGCAACCTGGCGAGCATGCAGCAGGCGGTGCAAGCCGGCGCACGGATAGAAGTCATTCCCTGCGATGAAGCCGGCGCAGTCTGCCCGGTGGCGCTGGAGTCGATGATTGATGCCAGGGTCAAGCTGATCGACTTGACCTGGCTGCCGGCCAACGGCGGCGTGATCAACCCTGCCCAGGCGATCGGCGCAGTGGCCAGGCGCCACGCCATTGCCTATTTCATCGACGCCGGCCAAGCGGTCGGCCAACTGCCGGTGGATGTGCAGGCGCTGCACTGCGATGTGCTCAAGTCGGCCGGCCGCAAACACCTGCGTGGGCCACGCGGCACGGCGTTACTGTATGTGCGACCGGATTTTCTCTCGCAGCTCAATCCCGCCCAGCGCGATGTGTTTTCCGCACCCTGGAGCGCCGAAGGCTTCGACCTGCGCGATGACGCCCGGCGCTTTGAAACCAGCGAGGTGTCTTTTGCCTTGTTGGCTGGCTTGGGCAATGCGTTGCAGGAGGTGAATCGACTGGGCGTGGAGCACACGTGGGAAAGGGTCTTACAACTCAGTGAGCGAATCCGTGAAGCATTGCGTCAGCTGCCGGGAGTTTCCCTTCACGACCTGGGCACGGCGCATTCAGGACTGATCGCCTTCAACCTCGCAGGCTGGGACGCCTTCGAACTCAAACGACGCCTGGGGTTGAAACGAATCAACATCGGCGCAAATGGCGTGGGCTACACGCCGCTGGACATGCAGGCGCGAGGGCTGACGAGCGTTGCGCGGGTGTCGGTCAGCCCGCTCAACACCGAACACGACATTGAACTGCTGATCGACGCGCTACGCGAATTGCGTGACTAAACCTCGACGTCCACCCACAGGCCCTGGCGCGGCGCATCTTCGATCAGCGGCACCACCGGCACAGTGTTGTCGGCGTTGAGCACATCGCCGGGGATCGCCAGGTGTACTTCGGGGTCTTCATCGGCTTCGCGCCGGCGCTTCTGCTGTTCCTGCTGGCGGCGCTGTTCCTCGCGCAGCAGCAAGGTTGACTGCTCGGCATCGCCCTTTTTCAGGTCGATCGTGCTTTCGTTGGAGCCTGCTTGCACTGGCACCACGGGCGGGATATCCGGCTTCTGACGCACCGGGTCAAGTTGTGACGTGACCGGCACAACGCTGACGGGCAGCATGGGTGGCAGCATAATAATTATTCTCCTGATCAACAGGCTGTCGGCGGGTTGCAGGGCGACTTGAGCTCAAGCTCGCCAAGCTGTGACCCAGTCGACACTCGCAAGTGCCCGCCACCCGTCGATCCAGCTTTCGAACCCGCGCGTTAACGGAGTAGTTTTTGTCAGAGTCCTTTGGCTGAGGGCCTTGTTCCGTTAAGATAGTCGGCTTTTTCACGGCGGGAGTCAGGCAGCATGGCGCAGCAGTATCAACCGGGGCAACGCTGGATTAGTGACAGCGAAGCAGAGCTGGGGTTAGGCACCGTTCTGGCACAGGACGGCCGCTTGTTGACCGTGCTCTATCCGGCCACTGGCGACACTCGTCAGTATGCGCTACGGAATGCGCCCCTCACTCGCGTGAGGTTTTCGCCGGGTGATTCGATCACCCATTTCGAAGGCTGGAAAATGACCGTACAGGAAGTCGACGACGTCGATGGCCTGCTGGTTTACCACGGCCTCAATGGGCAGAACGAGCAGGTCACCCTGCCGGAAACCCAACTGTCCAACTTCATCCAGTTCCGCCTGGCCAGCGACCGTCTGTTCGCCGGCCAGATCGACCCGCTGGCCTGGTTCTCGCTGCGTTACCACACCCTGGAACACACCAGCCGCCAACTGCAGTCCTCGCTGTGGGGCTTGGGTGGCGCGCGTGCGCAACCTATTGCTCACCAACTGCACATCGCCCGTGAAGTCGCTGACCGTATCGCGCCGCGGGTATTGCTGGCTGACGAAGTGGGCCTGGGCAAGACCATCGAAGCTGGCCTGGTGATCCATCGCCAGCTGCTTTCCGGTCGCGCCAGCCGCGTGCTGATCCTGGTGCCGGAAAACCTGCAACACCAGTGGCTGGTGGAAATGCGCCGCCGCTTCAACCTGCAGGTTGCGTTGTTCGACGAAGAACGCTTCATCGAAAGCGATGCCACCAACCCGTTCGAAGACACCCAGTTGGCCCTTGTGGCCCTGGAATGGCTGGTGGACGACGAGAAGGCCCAGGACGCGCTGTTCGCGGCCGGCTGGGACTTGCTGGTGGTCGACGAGGCCCACCACCTGGTTTGGCATGAAGACAAGGCCAGCCCGGAGTATTCGCTGGTCGAGCAACTTGCCGAGGTGATTCCTGGCGTGCTGCTGCTGACCGCCACGCCGGAGCAACTGGGCCAGGACAGCCACTTTGCGCGCCTGCGCCTGCTGGACCCGAACCGCTTCCACGACCTGCACGCCTTCCGCGCCGAAAGCGAGAACTATCGCCCGGTGGCCGAAGCCGTGCAGGAGCTGCTGGACAAGGGCCGCCTGTCGCCGACCGCACACAAGACCATCCAGGGTTTCCTCGGCGACGAAGGTGAAGCGCTGCTCACCGCCGTCAACGATGGCGACACCGAAGCCAGTGCGCGCCTGGTGCGTGAGCTGCTTGACCGCCACGGCACCGGCCGCGTGCTGTTCCGTAACACCCGGGCTGCCGTGCAAGGTTTTCCGGAGCGCAAACTGCACGCCTACCCGCTGCCGAACCCGGACGAATACCTCGAGTTGCCGCTGGGCGAACACGCCGAGCTGTACCCGGAAGTCAGCTTCCAGTCGCAGCCGGACATGGATGAAGAAAACCGCTGGTGGCGCTTCGACCCACGCGTGGAATGGCTGATCGATCAGCTGAAAATGCTCAAGCGCACCAAAGTGCTGGTGATCTGCGCCCACGCCGAAACCGCCATGGACCTGGAAGACGCCCTGCGCGTGCGTTCCGGCATTCCGGCCACGGTGTTCCACGAGGGCATGAACATCCTCGAGCGTGACCGCGCCGCCGCTTACTTCGCCGACGAAGAGTTCGGCGCCCAGGTGCTGATCTGCTCGGAAATCGGCAGTGAAGGCCGCAACTTCCAGTTCTCTCACCACTTGGTGCTGTTCGACCTGCCGTCCCACCCTGACCTGCTGGAACAGCGGATCGGGCGTCTGGACCGGATCGGTCAGAAGCACGTGATTGAATTGCACGTGCCGTACCTGGAAACCAGCCCGCAAGAGCGCCTGTTCCAGTGGTACCACGAAGCGCTGAACGCGTTCCTCAACACCTGCCCGACCGGCAACGCCCTGCAACATCAGTTCGGCCCGCGCCTGCTGCCGTTGCTGGAAAACGCCGACGATGGCGAGTGGCAAGCCCTGATCGACGAGGCCCGCGCCGAGCGCGAGCGCCTGGAGCAAGAGCTGCACACCGGCCGCGACCGCTTGCTGGAGCTCAACTCCGGCGGCGCGGGTGAAGGCGATGCGCTGGTAGAGGCCATCCTGGAGCAAGACGACCAGTTTGCCCTGCCGATCTACATGGAAACCCTGTTCGACGCCTTTGGCATCGACAGCGAAGACCATTCGGAAAACGCGCTGATCCTCAAGCCCAGCGAAAAAATGCTCGACGCCAGTTTCCCGCTGGGCGACGACGAAGGTGTGACCATCACCTACGACCGTAACCAGGCGCTGTCGCGCGAAGACATGCAGTTCATCACCTGGGAACACCCGATGGTGCAGGGCGGCATGGACCTGGTGCTGTCCGGTTCGATGGGCAACACCGCCGTGGCGCTGATCAAGAACAAGGCGCTCAAGCCGGGCACCGTGTTGCTCGAATTGCTGTACGTGAGTGAAGTGGTTGCGCCGCGCTCCTTGCAACTGGGCCGCTACTTGCCACCGGCAGCCTTGCGCTGCCTGCTGGATGCCAATGGCAATGACCTGTCCGGCCGCGTGTCGTTTGAAACCCTGAACGACCAGCTCGAAAGCGTGCCACGCGCCAGCGCCAACAAGTTCGTGCAGGCTCAGCGTGACCAACTCACGCCGCGCATCAACGCCGGTGAAGAGAAGATCACCCCGCGCCACGCCGAGCGTGTGGCCGAGGCCAAGCGCCGCCTGGCGGCGGACACCGACGAAGAGCTGGCGCGCCTGACCGCGTTGCAAGCGGTCAACCCGACCGTGCGTGACAGCGAGCTGGTTGCCCTGCGTCAGCAACGCGAGCAAGGTTTGGCCATGCTCGACAAAGCGGCGCTGCGACTGGAAGCGATTCGGGTGCTGGTGGCGGGTTGATCACCGCCCTGCCCTGCTAAAAAGAAGGCCCGCGCAATGCGGGCCTTTTTTGTTTGGCTTGAGGGCCTCATCGCGGCCAAGCCCGCTCCCACATTTTGATGTGTGAATACCTTCAAATGTGGGAGCGGGCTTGCCTGCGACAGGGTCAACTCGGTATCAAGCGGTAGCCGCCGCAGCCGGCACCTCTACCGCTTCCAACCCATCTTTCATGCGCTTGGCATCACGCACAAAACTGCGCGACGCCTGGAACAGAAACAGCAGGGTCAAAAACAGCGCCACTGGAATCAGGTACATGGCGTCGTGCAGCCCCACCGCTTTATAAGCTTCGGTCATCTGCGCCGCGCCATCGGCATACATCGCCGAATGGGCAAAGTGATCAGACAGCCCACCCACCACAATCGGCCCCATGCCGCCGCCCAACAGGTACAACCCGGCGAAGAACAGCGCCATCGCCGTGGCCCGCAGGCGCGGCTCAACCACATCCTGAATCGCCGTGTACACGCAGGTATAGAAGTTGTAGGCGAACAGCCAGCCCACACTGAACAGCGCCACAAACACACCAATCTCGATGCGTCCGGCGTGCAACGCCCACGCGGTGGTGACGGTGGAGATGATCAAGCTGCAGGCCGCGAACAGCAGTCGGCCATTGGCGATGCGCTGATGGATCTTGTCGGCAATCCAGCCGCCCAACGTCAGGCCCACCAGGCCGGTGACGCCAACGATTACGCCAGTGGCAACCGCCGCCTCCTGCAACGGCAGCAGGAAGTAGCGCTGCAACATCGGCACCAGAAACGAGTTGCACGCATAGGTGGCGAAGTTGAAGCACAGCCCGGCCAGTACCAGCCACAGGAAGGTCGGCACCGCCAGCACGCGGCGGATCGGGCGATCGACGCGTTCCTGCGAGACCTGCACGGTTTCGGCCGCGCCGCGCTTGGGTTCCTTGATATAGAACATGAACACCGCCAGGATCAGCCCCGGCACGGCGGCGATAAAGAACGGCGCGCGCCAGCTGTCGAACGCCTTGACCATCGCGCCAATGGTGAAGAACGCCAGCAGCAGGCCCAACGGCAGGCCCAGCATGAAAATGCCCATGGCGCGGGCGCGACGGTGAGCGGGAAACAGGTCGCCGATCAGTGAGTTGGCCGCCGGCGCGTAGCTGGCTTCGCCAATGCCGATGCCCATGCGCACCAGCAGGAAGGTCCAGAAACTGCCGACCATGCCATTAATAGCCGTGAGACCGCTCCAGGCAAACAAGCCCCAGCCCATCAGTTTGCTGCGCGAACCGGTGTCGGCCACGCGCCCCAGCGGCAAACCGGCGATGGCATAGACAATGGTGAAGGCGGTGCCGATGATGCCGAGCTGAAAGTCGCTCAGGTGCCATTCCATACGGATGGGTTCGATGATAATCGCGGGGATGGTGCGGTCGAAGAAATTGAACAGGTTGGCCAGGAACAGCAGGAACAGAATGCGCCAGGCATTCGCCGCTTGGGTCGAGTTCTGCATGGGTCCGTCTCTTTTATTGTTATGAGAGCTGCGATGCCCGATGCATCCTGCCCGGTACCTGCAACATAGTCAGGCAGGTGCCGGTTGTCTGTAATGATTCGTAAAGCTGATAGGGCATGATTTCACCCGGTATCACGGGACTTCGCCTACAAAAATATAAGTTCACGCCCCCCTTCCCAACGGCAACGCCAAGGATAGAATGGCGAGCCTTCCGTAACACCCACATCCTACTTTTCTTATCGATGACGCCCATGTCCGAAGCCAGTCCGTGTCTGAGTTGCGGTGCCTGCTGTTCACACTTTCGTGTGTCTTTCTTCTGGGGTGAGTGCGCCTCATCGGGGGGCACTGTGCCCGATGACCTGGTGGTGCAGATCAATCCCACGCGCGTGGCGATGATCGGCACCGACCAAAAACCCGCGCGTTGCTGCAGCCTTGAGGGTGAAGTCGGCAAAGGCACCCGTTGCACGATTTATGAGCAGCGTTCGAGCCCGTGTCGCGAGTTCGACGCGTCGTGGAGCCAGGGTGAACAGAACGTCGATTGCGACACGGCACGCGCCGCCTTTGGCTTGCCGCCCCTCGAGGCGCCCTTCGAGTTCGAGCTGCCGATCAGCGCTTAGCATCAAACGCTATGGTGGGCATGCCAAAATCATTCAGAGCAAAGTGCCATTATTCCTGGCAAATCCCGCGAGGCTTCTATACTCGAGGTCATAGGCCATTGCTGTAGGCAATGACGTACTGACTTTGACGGGACATGCTATGGAATGGCGAGGTATGTATTTTTTTACCGAGCTTCCAGATAACGGGCATTTATTACTCAATTGCAGTCATAACCCCTTTCTGGTGCTGCTGGCGTACCTGGTCGCTTGTGCAGCAGGGTTCGGAACCCTGGACATGGCCGAGCGCGTCGGCCACGTGGAAGACCCTACTGCCCGCCGCCACTGGCGCTGGCTGGGGGCCGGATGCCTGGCAGGCGGCATCTGGTCGACTCACTTCATCAGCATGCTGGCCTTCCAGGCACCCATCGCCATTCACTACGAATTGCTCATGACGTTCGCCTCACTGGTGATCGCCCTGATTGCCTCGTTGTTTGCCATGCAAACCCTCAGTCACGCTCATTTGCGCTTTCATCAATACCTGCTGGCATCGGTATGGATGGGGCTGGGCATTGCCTTGATGCACTACGTCGGCATGTCGGCCATGCGCTCCCAGGCAAAGGTGTACTTCGATTCGGGGCTGTTCCTGGCGTCGGTGGGCATCGCCATTGGCGCCAGCCTGGCCGCGCTGCTGTTGTCGTGCTACCTGCGCAACGGCGCCGGGGTGTTCCATCAATTGCTCAAATACGCCGCCAGCCTGGTGCTGGGCGCCGGGATCCTGAGCATGCACTTCACCGGCATGGCGGCCATGCAAATGCTGGTGCCCAATGGCGCGGACCTCGCCTTGCCACTGGACAACAACCCCATCCAGCTTGGTCTGTCCGTGGCCGTGATCACCCTGTTGGTGATTGGCAGCAGCGTCAGTGCAGCACTGGCCGACAAGAAACTGCAGCACAAGGAACGCGACCTGCGCCGGGTCAACGCGCTGCTCAGCGAACTGGACCAGGCCCGCGCCTCGCTGCAACAGGTAGCGCACTTTGACGCGCTGACCAGCCTGCTCAACCGCCGCGGTTTCAATCAGATTTTTGCGGAGAAAGTCGCCGAGAAAACTGCAAGCCACGGCATGATGGCGGTGATTTTCCTCGATATCGATCACTTCAAGCGCATCAACGACAGCCTTGGGCATGATGCCGGTGACCAGTTACTTACCGTGTTGGCCGGGCATATCAAGGGCTCTGTACGCAGCCATGACGATGTGGTCGCGCGCTTTGGCGGCGATGAGTTCTGCATCCTGATCAGCATTCACCATCGTGACGAAGCGCGGCATATGGCGCAGCGCATCATGCAGAAGATGAAAGAGCCGATCGAACTGGCCGGCCGGCGCATGGTGATGACCACCAGCATTGGCATCAGCCTGTTTCCCGATGACGGCGTGACCTGTGAGGAGCTGCTGAAAACCGCCGACCTGGCGCTTTACCAGTCCAAAGACACCGGGCGCAACAGCCTGAACTTTTTCAGTTCCAACCTCAAAACCCGCGCGTTTCTCGAACTGCAACTGGAAGAAGAGCTGCGCGCCGCCCTGCGCACGCGCAACCAGCTGGTCCTGTTTTATCAGCCGATCTTCGACATGAAACTCGGCAAGGTTACCCGCCTGGAAGCCCTGGTGCGCTGGCAACACCCGCAACACGGGCTGCTGGCGCCGGACCGGTTTATCGCCATTGCCGAAAGCAACGGGCTGATTGCCGAACTGGACCACTGGGTATTACGCCAGGCGTGCCACGATTTGAGCCTGCTGTCTGACCGCGGCTATACCGAGCTGACCATGGCCGTGAACTGTTCGGCCCTCAACCTGGCGCGTGACGAACTGGCGGATGAAATCGAAGACGCCCTGCGCTTCGCCGGCATCGCCGCCGGGCGCCTGGAACTGGAAGTCACCGAAAACGCCCTGATGGGCAACATCAGCAGCACGCTCGCGCTGTTGCGGCAAATCCGGGCACTGGGCGTGTCGCTGGCGATTGATGACTTCGGCACTGGCTACTCGTCACTGGCCTACCTCAAGCGCCTGCCGCTCAATACGTTGAAGATCGATCGCTCCTTTATCCAGGACATTCCCAAATCGACTGCCGATATCGAAATCGTCCAGGCGATTATCGGCATGGCCCACACGCTGCACCTGCACGTTGTCACCGAAGGCGTGGAAACCCAGGCGCAATTCGAACTGCTGCTCAACCATGGCTGTGACTACATTCAGGGCTACTTGCTGAGCCCAGCGGTGCCTTTGAGCGATGTGGTTGGCGTGATTCAGGGCATCCAGATGCGTAACCCGCTCTACCCTTTCAGCGTGGAAGGCAGCAAAGACGCCACACCGCCCAAAGACCCTGTTACCGGCCGTATAGGCCCACCTTCCATCGTCAGGCCAATTCGCTGACGCCGAATATTTGGCATTTAGCCATCATTTGCCTAAAGAACGCCGACGAACGGCCGATTCATCAGAGTCCACGTGGCGTTGCCCTGGTTCAGTAGGCGCGCTTGCGCCGATGGCACGGCGAAGTCGCGAACTCTCATTCAGTGATGGCTCCGTGATTTTTTTGGCCATCCGTCCAGGTACATGGCGCCCAATGACTTCCAACAATAATTCTGTCTCCGAGATCTGCGACGCAGTGCCGACAGCACCGGCGGAAAAATTCCCAGCCGCGAAGTCATTGAGCAGCGCCCGCCCGTTGGCTACCCAGCAGTACTTGTACTTCACCGAAACCAATACCGACCGCATCCTCGACAACCTCGACGGCCTGCGTGACATGGTGTTCCCGCGCCTGCCCCAGCAGGAAGGTGATGGCGATGCGCGCAATGAGCAGGAATTTCCGTCGGTGTGCCTGATCGGCCTGGGCCGCTGCGGCTCCAACATTGCCCTGGACGTGGCAGAGTTGGTGTACAACGCGCGCAAGTTCTACCTCAACGAATTCAGTACCGAAGACAAGTCGGCCGATAAAGGCTACAGCCCGGCCCAGTGGATTCGAAACAACCTGCGTCTGGGTGGCGGCAAGGCCACCAAACCGGTGTTCCTGGTGGAGCCGCTGGTCATGCTGGGCGACCTGGACAAAGACATCGCCGGGCGCATCCGTTTCTCGCGCAAGGGCGAAAAAAGCGGCTTCCTGCGCGACTACAGCAAAATGAAAATCATGGACCTGTCAGAAGTGCACGCTGGCGGCGCCGGTAACGCGCCGATCCTGGGCCAGTACCTGGCCAAGATCATCCTCAACAAAGACACCCAGCGTTTTTCCAGCCCCGACTGGAAGATGATCCACTCCTACCTGATCGACTCCTGTGGCATCAAGGCCAACCAGTCGCGTCTGTATTTCTCGATCTTCAGCGCCGGCGGCGGTACGGGTTCGGGCATGGCCTCGGAGTTCGGCCTGGCCCAGCAGCACTCGTACATGAACAAGACGTTCGACACCAAGCCGGCCGACGAGCATGACAGCAAGAGCGGCCACGCCTTCGTGTTCGAGCCGATCTTCACCAGTGGCATTTGCGTGCTGCCGAATATCTCCGACCACCGCAGCGAAATGTCCGAGGCACTGCACATCAACGCCGGGCGGCTGTTGTGCAAATACCTGTCGGAAGAATGGGATTTCTCATACAACTTCGACAATGAAGACAGCAGCGAAGCCAGCGTGAAAGGCCGCATCCGGCCGTGGAACGCGATGATGCTGATCTCCAACGACATCATGCGTTACGCCGAAGAGAGCGATGACGGCAACATCCAGAACATTGACGTCAATGCCATGGAAAAACACGCCAACCAATACATCTCGCAGCAGATCTTCAACATCCTCACGGCCCAGGCGGTGACCACCGACTACGACCAGAACTACTTCCGGCGGGCCGGCATCGACATTGGCGAAACCATCCGCCTGGATGCCAACGACTTGTTCATGAGCCTGGCCGGGCCGGTGGCGATTGCCTACGCCGAATCGGTGGTGCCGGAGACGCCGGTGCCCTCGGGCGACAAGTTCAAGGTGTTCGATAAAGAGCCGCAGCGGCTGAACATCGATGACCTGTTTTTCCGCTCGATTGATTTGCCGCACTTCAACAAAGTGACGCAGGCGATCGAGGGCATCAGCCTGTTGCCGATCGAGTCCAAGCGCTACAAAGCGTCGTTGGAGCAGTACAAGAACTCCGGGTATGACGCGGCGGCGCTGCATGACCTGCACTTCTTCAAGAACTGCTCGTCGGTGGTGTCGATTGTGTCCTTGCCCAAGGATTACAAGCTGTCCTACATGGACTTGAACCGGCTCAAAACTCATTTGAACAGCCTGTTCCCCAACACCACGCTCAAGCGTTACGCCCTGGTGATCGGCGCGTCGGCCAACCTGTCGCTGACCACGCTGATCGCCAAGAGCCCGTGCCTGTCGGATGATTTCCTCACGCTGATCGTGGCGTTCATCAAGCGTTGCTTTGCGCGTAACCCGTACCGGTTTGATGACACGCTGGATAACTCGATCTTGGACTTCATCATCCATGATGACTTTGATGAGGACCGGATTGACGAGTTGCTCAATGAGTTCGAGAACCCGGCGAAGATACTCGACACCAATTGGTACGCGATCAAGCCGATGTACGAGAAGAAGTACCGCGAGTTGATTAACGACAAGGAGAAGTTCGTGTCGATTAACGATATTCGCCTGTCACGGGATTGCGTGAAGAAAGCGATCAAGTATTTGCGTGAGATTTATCGTCATCGGATCGGGAAGACCAAGGTTATTTCGTTGAATAACCATACTGGCAAGACGGCTTAGACCGAGACGCGGCCATCGTAGGCAAGCCAGCTCCCACACTTGGAATGCATTTCAAATGTGGGCGCTGGCTTGCCTGCGATAGCGGTCTGCCAGGCAAGCAAAATCCTCATCCCTGCCACACCCAGAAACAATTCCCCGAGCCTTCGGCCCCGCGCAAAACTGTTCCCGTGACGCGCACGTCACCTTCACCTGTGACCTTTCTCTACGGCAAGGTGCCATCACGGCGTCGGCGGTTACTCCGCTACACACTTGCAAGGGTCCGAGCAGCGCACCTTTTTAGTGCGCAGGTTTCTTACGCCGCCCTTTCCTGGATCAGAATCCACGGCGAAACCACGACCGCCCACAGGCTTGGATCCCTCTCGACCAGGTCCAATGCCCGCGTCGCAGACACCTCGCCCAGGCTCCCTGCAGCCAGCCACGCAGCGACTTTGTCACGGTTATCCTCGGCCATTCCCTCGGCCGCTTCGATCAAATCCAGGCCGGCGTCGACCCACAATAGGGCACCCTTGGCAAAGAACGGTTCAAGCTCCTTCCAGGAAATTTCGGCGGTTTCACCGAGCAGCTTGGCATAGAGGGTGCTAGGTTCTTGCGTCATGGGAATTCACCTGAATAAAAAATCGGCGCAATCATAGCGTCAGGCGTCAGGCAGAAAAACCCAGTTGCAAATGAGGCATCGAACGAAAGTGTCAGGAAAGCCAAGGATTGCCCGAAACTCTGGCATCACCCCGCCGCAATTCTGTCTTTTTCTTTCATTAAAGCGACATCCCCGGCGTTTGCCCCCAGCAGCCAGCTTTTCAAGCGATCAACCGGCGCTCTACACTGTACCGGTACAGTTGCCAGGGCAATGCCGGGGGGATATCCGAGATATCTGATCCGGTTCTGCAGCTCACAAGGCCGCTAGAACTATAAAAAATACAACAGTAAGAGTGGAGCACTATGAATAAGGCTACTAAGCAGATTTCCAAACTGTTTGCCGCTATGGTCCTGGCTGGGGTTGCCGGCCATTCGTTCGCAGCCGACACCATCAAGATCGGCATCGCAGGTCCAAAGACCGGTCCTGTGACGCAATACGGCGACATGCAATTCATGGGTGCCAAGCAGGCAATCGCCGACATCAACGCCAAGGGCGGCGTCGACGGCAAAATGCTTGAAGCCAAAGAATACGACGACGCTTGCGATCCGAAACAAGCCGTTGCCGTAGCCAACAAAGTGGTCAACGACGGCGTCAAGTTCGTGGTGGGTCACCTTTGCTCCAGCTCCACTCAGCCAGCGACCGACATCTACGAAGACGAAGGCGTGATCATGATCACTCCGGCGGCTACCAGCCCGGAAATCACCGCCCGTGGTTATAAACTGGTATTCCGCACCATCGGCCTGGACAGCGCCCAGGGCCCGGCCGCCGGCAACTACATCGCCGACTTCGTGAAGCCCAAGGTGGTTGCCGTACTGCACGACAAACAGCAATACGGTGAAGGCATCGCTACTGCCGTTAAACAGACCCTTGAGAAGAAAGGCGTGAAAGTCGCTGTCTTCGAAGGCCTGAACGCCGGCGATAAAGACTTCTCCTCGATCATCCAGAAGCTCAAGCAAGCCAACGTCGACTTCGTCTACTACGGCGGCTACCACCCAGAGCTGGGCCTGATCCTGCGCCAAGCCAAGGAAAAAGGCCTGAGCGCCAAGTTCATGGGCCCGGAAGGCGTTGGCAACGACTCCATCTCGCAAATTGCCCAGGACGCTTCCGAAGGCCTGCTGGTAACCCTGCCTAAATCCTTCGACACCGACCCTGCCAACAAAGCCATTGTTGAAGAGTTCGCCAAGAACAAGCAGGACCCAACCGGTCCGTTCGTGTTCCCGGCTTACTCTGCGGTTGAAGTCATCGCCGGCGGTATCGCTGCCGCGAAGAGCGAAGACACCGCCAAGGTGGCAGCTGCCATCCACGCAGGTACTTTCAAGACCCCTACGGGCGATCTGAGCTTCGACGCCAAGGGCGACCTGAAGGACTTCAAGTTCGTGGTCTACGAATGGCACTTCGGTAAACCAAAAACCGAAGTTTCCCCTCAGTAAGCCAGGCGTTACTGGTTAACAAGCCCACTGTGAAAGCAGTGGGCTTTGTTTTACGAGGTTTATGGGCCTGTCACCCGCGATCCGGGCGCTGGCTCACCTGAAAATCTTAAAACCGTCACCAGCGGTTCGCTGGCAAACGCTTTGTGCAAATGTGCTCATAGAACACAGCGCAGGGCCGGAACATGACTCCACCAGTGAAATGCGTATCGGGTTTTTAGGAGCGCTGTAATGCCTGAGATCTATCATTTTTTCCAACAGCTGGTTAATGGCCTGACCATTGGCAGCACCTATGCCTTGATAGCCATTGGCTACACAATGGTTTACGGCATCATTGGAATGATCAACTTCGCCCATGGCGAGGTGTACATGATTGGTTCCTACGTGGCCTTCATCGCCCTTGCCGGGCTGGCCATGATGGGTATCCACTCTCTGCCGCTGTTGATGACCGCCGCGTTTATCGCGTCGATTGTTGTAACCAGTGCCTACGGCTACAGCATCGAGCGGGTTGCCTATCGTCCCTTGCGTGGCAGCAACCGTTTGATCCCGCTGATTTCCGCCATCGGCATGTCGATATTCCTGCAGAACACTGTATTGCTGTCCCAGGACTCCAAGGACAAGTCCATTCCCAACCTGATTCCGGGGAGCATCTCCTTCGGCCCAGGTGGCGCACAAGAAGTGCTGATTTCCTACATGCAGATCCTGGTGTTCGTCGTCACGCTGGTGGCGATGCTGGGCCTGACGCTGTTCATTTCCCGCTCCCGTCTGGGGCGCGCCTGCCGGGCCTGCGCCGAAGACATCAAGATGGCCAACCTGCTGGGCATCAACACCAACAACATCATTGCCCTGACCTTCGTCATCGGTGCTGCGCTGGCGGCCGTCGCGGCGGTGCTGCTGAGCATGCAGTACGGCGTGATCAACCCCAACGCCGGTTTCCTGGTAGGCCTCAAGGCCTTTACCGCAGCGGTATTGGGCGGCATCGGCAGTATTCCGGGCGCCATGCTCGGCGGGCTGGTGCTGGGCGTGGCTGAAGCCTTTGGTGCCGATATCTTCGGCGACCAATACAAGGACGTGGTGGCGTTCGGCCTGTTGGTTCTGGTGCTGTTGTTCCGTCCGACCGGCATTCTGGGCCGTCCGGAGGTTGAGAAAGTATGAGCAGATATCTTAAATCGGCGTTTTTCAGCGCCTTGCTGGTGTGGGCCGTGGCCTTTCCGGTACTGGGCCTCAAGCTGAGCATTGTTGGCATCAACCTGGAAGTGCATGGCACCGGTCCCGTGACCCTGACCATCATCGCCCTGTGCTCGGTGCTGATGTTCCTGCGCGTGCTGTTCACCCAGCAGGTCGGCGCCTTGTTCAAAGGCAACCGTGGGCCGTTGGTATCGCCCAAGGTCAGCCAGTTCCTGACCCTGCCGCGCACCCAACGCTACATCATCATCGGCCTGATCGTTGCCGCGCTGATCTGGCCGTTCTTCGGCTCACGCGGCGCGGTGGATATCGCGACGCTGATCCTGATCTACGTGTTGCTGGGCCTGGGCCTGAACATCGTGGTGGGCCTGGCCGGCCTGCTTGACCTGGGTTATGTGGGCTTCTACGCCGTGGGTGCCTACACCTACGCGTTGCTCTCGCATTACCTGGGCTGGGGCTTCTGGATCTGCCTGCCGCTGGCGGGTATGGCGGCGGCCACGTTCGGCTTCCTGCTGGGCTTCCCGGTGCTGCGCCTGCGCGGTGACTATTTGGCGATCGTGACCCTGGGCTTCGGTGAAATCATCCGGCTGTTCCTGCGTAACCTCACCGATATCACCGGCGGCCCCAACGGCATCAGCAGCATCCCCAAGCCGACGTTCTTCGGGCTGTCGTTCGACCGCACCGCCGCCGAGGGCATGCAGACGTTCCACGAGTACTTCGGGATCGACTACAACCCGGTGAGCAAAGTGGTGTTCCTGTACCTGGTGGCCCTGTTGCTGGCACTGGCGGCACTGTTCGTGATCAACCGTCTGCTGCGCATGCCGATCGGGCGGGCGTGGGAAGCGTTGCGCGAAGATGAGATCGCCTGCCGAGCGCTAGGCATGAACCCGACCGTCATCAAACTTTCGGCCTTCACCCTCGGGGCAACGTTCGCCGGTTTCGCCGGCAGCTTCTTCGCGGCGCGCCAAGGCTTGGTGACCCCGGAGTCGTTCACCTTTATCGAGTCGGCGATCATCCTCGCCATCGTCGTACTGGGTGGCATGGGCTCGCAGCTGGGCGTGATCCTGGCGGCCATCGTAATGATCCTGCTGCCGGAGATGATGCGAGAGTTCAGCGAATACCGCATGTTGATGTTCGGCGCCATGATGGTGCTGATGATGATTTGGCGTCCCCAAGGTCTGCTGCCGATGCAACGCCCACACATGGAGCTGCGCAAATGAGCCGCGAGATCCTGAAAGTCGAAAACTTGAGCATGCGCTTCGGCGGTTTGCTGGCGGTCAACGGCGTGGCCCTGACCGTGAAAGAAAAACAGGTAGTGGCACTGATCGGCCCGAACGGCGCCGGCAAAACCACGGTGTTCAACTGCCTCACCGGCTTTTACAAGCCGAGCGGTGGCAGCATCCTGCTGGACGGCCAGCCGATCCAGGGCCTGGCCGGCCACGAAATCGCCCGCAAGGGCGTGGTGCGCACCTTCCAGAACGTGCGGTTGTTCAAGGACATGACGGCGGTCGAGAACTTGCTGATTGCCCAGCACCGTCACTTGAACACTAACTTCTTTGCTGGCCTGTTCAAAACCCCGGCGTTCCGCAAGAGCGAACGCGAGGCGATGGAATACGCCGAGTACTGGCTGGACAAGGTCAACCTCACCGAGTTTGCCAACCGCCCTGCCGGCACCCTGGCTTACGGGCAGCAACGTCGCCTGGAAATCGCCCGCTGCATGATGACCCGCCCACGGATCCTCATGCTCGACGAACCGGCCGCCGGCCTGAACCCCAAGGAAACCGAAGACCTCAAGGCGCTGATCAGCGTGTTGCGTGAGGAAAACAACGCCACGGTGCTGTTGATCGAACACGACATGAAACTGGTCATGAGCATTTCCGACCACATCGTGGTGATCAACCAGGGCACGCCGCTGGCCGACGGGACACCGGAACAGATCCGCGACAATCCTGAAGTGATCAAAGCCTATTTGGGGGAAGCGTAAAATGCTGCAATTCGAAAACGTTTCCACTTTCTACGGCAAGATCCAGGCCCTGCACAGCGTCAACGTGGAAGTGCGCCAAGGTGAAATCGTCACGCTGATCGGCGCCAACGGTGCCGGCAAATCGACCTTGCTGATGACACTGTGCGGTTCGCCGCAGGCGCACAGCGGCAGCATCCGCTACATGGGTGAAGAGCTGGTGGGGCAACAGTCCTCGCAGATCATGCGCAAGAGCATTGCGGTGGTGCCCGAAGGCCGTCGCGTGTTCTCGCGCCTGACCGTGGAGGAGAACCTGGCCATGGGCGGGTTCTTCACCGACAAGGGCGACTACCAGGAGCAGATGGACAAGGTGTTGCACTTGTTCCCCAGGCTCAAGGAACGCTTCAGCCAGCGCGGCGGCACCATGTCCGGCGGCGAGCAGCAAATGCTCGCCATCGGCCGCGCGCTGATGAGCAAGCCCAAGCTGCTGCTGCTCGACGAACCTTCGCTGGGCCTGGCACCGATCATCATCCAGCAGATCTTCGACATCATCGAACAGCTGCGCAAGGACGGTGTAACGGTGTTCCTGGTCGAGCAAAACGCCAACCAGGCGCTGAAAATCGCCGACCGCGCCTACGTGCTGGAAAACGGCCGGGTGGTGATGCAGGGTACCGGGGAGCAGTTGCTCACGGATCCGAAAGTGCGTGAAGCCTACCTCGGTGGCTGAGCCATTGGCGTAAACAAAAACGGCCCTCGGGCCGTTTTTTTATGTGGTTTTTAACGCGTCGTGCCCAGTGACCTTTGCTGGCCCGTTGGCCGACGAGCATCAAGCCAGCGCCCGTGAGCAGCAAGCCCGCAGCGAGAAAGATATACACGCCATACACGTCCAACGGCATGTCGAAATACCCGATAACGCGCTGCGCCAGGCTTAGGGTCTGGGAACACACCAGCGTGCCGGCAAGCGAGGCGATGGCCAGTGGTGCCCCAGCACACGAGGTATCGCCGAGGCAGCCACTGCCAGACCTACGGCCGTCGGCAGAAAGGCGCTGTTGTGAAACAGGTCCGTCACCCACCAGACGATGACAGTGCTCTCGAAAACGAACTCGCCAAACGACGAAAGCGCTTGCCCCAGCCAAAGAAATGAAAAATTCCTGCTGATGAAAAAATCTGTAAAGCGCTTGTTCAACACCAAAGCTCCCTATTGGTCGTAACGTCGCCGGGCATTGCGCGATCCTACTGCAAGGTGGTGCAGCGCCACCGATACCAGAACCCTCAGGCTCAGGGGCCATTGGCTGTGCATCGAAAATTTATTTGCAACCTGCTGTAACGCAACCTGAAGCCTTGACTCTAGAGGGGTAAGCAAGCACAAACGCTTCCTTACCCACCCTCATTGCTGGAGATACACCATGACCACTAAATTGTCCGCCGCAACCCTGATCCTGGCCCTCGGTTCGGCCCTGAGCCTGTCTGCCCTGTCGAACATGGCCCACGCCGACGACGCCAAGATGGACAAATGCTTCGGCGTCGCTGAAGCCGGCAAGAACGATTGCGCTGCAGGCGCCGGCACGTCCTGCGCCGGCACCTCGAAAGTCAAAGACCAGGCCAACGCCTGGAAGCTGGTCCCGGCCGGCACTTGCGCCAAGACCCCAAGCTCCACCTCGCCGACCGGTTTCGGCCAGGCAGCCGCCTTCACCGCCAAGTCCTGAAACAGCCCACAGCCTGAGTACTGATGATGACGCTTTTACCCCGACACACCGTCTCACCGGCTCAGGTGCCCGGCCTTCCCCACAGGGCCGGGCTGGGGCTGAAGAACGAGCACTTCATCGAAGTGCTCGAGACCTCGCCCGATATCGGTTTTTTTGAAGTGCACGCCGAAAACTACATGGTGGCCGGCGGGCCGTTCCATCATTACCTGGGGTTGATCCGCGAGCAGTACCCGCTGTCACTGCACGGCGTGGGCCTGTCCATCGGCGGCGAAGGCCCGCTCAACCGTGAGCACCTGGCACGGTTGGCCTTGCTGATCGAACGCTATCAACCCCACTCGTTTTCCGAACACCTGGCCTGGTCGAGCCACGGCCCGGTGTTTCTCAATGACTTGCTGCCGCTGGCCTACGACGCCGCCACACTGAACCGGGTGTGCGAGCACATCGACCAGGTGCAAAGCACGCTCAAGCGGCCGATGCTGCTGGAAAATCCATCGACCTATCTGCAATTCGAGCGCTCCACCCTGGACGAAACGGACTTCATCAGCGAGGTCATCCGCCGCACGGGCTGCGGCCTGCTGCTGGACGTCAACAACGTCTATGTGTCGTGCATCAATCACCAGCGCGAGGCGCTTTCCTACATCGACGCGCTGCCATTACACGCCGTCCGGGAGATACATCTGGCGGGGTTTGCCGAAGACACTGACAGCCTGGGCGATCGCCTGCTGATCGACGACCATGGCGCGCCCATCGATAACGCGGTGTGGCAGTTATACGAACAGGTACTCACGCGCACGGGCCCGGTGGCCACACTGATCGAGCGGGATAACCAGCTGCCTGCGTTCAGTGTGCTGCATGCCGAAGCTCAACACGCCGACTGGCATCTATTGCAGGTGAACGTATGAGCCATCACGCTGCATTTGCCGACGCGCTGATCGATCCCGACCTGGCGTGCCCCGACGGCCTGTTCAGCCGCAACGGCGCCGACCCGGCCAGCCGTTTCGCGGTGTATCGCAACAATGTTCACAGCGCGTTGATCAACGCGTTGGCAACCGCTTACCCCGTAACCTTGCAGTTGGTCGGCGATGAGTTTTCTCGCGCCATGGCTGGTCTTTTTGTTCAGGCGAGCCCACCTGACAGCCCGCTGATGAGCGAGTACGGCAGCGCGTTCGCAGGGTTTATTCAGGCCTTTGAGCCGGCGGCCAGCGTGCCCTATCTGGCTGACGTCGCCAGGCTCGAGCGCTTGCGGGTTTGTGCCTATCACGCGGCAGACACTCAGCCGCTGGACCAGCAAACCATTCTCCAAACACTGCAAGGCCAGACAGACCTGGGCAAGCTGCGCCTGCACCTGCATCCATCCCTGGCCACCCTGAATAGCGCTTACGCGGTGGTGGCCGTTTGGGCTGCGCACCAGACAGAAGGTGGCCTGGCCACCCTGAATCCCTGGCACGCCCAAAGCGCGCTGGTGTTACGCCAAGGCTTGGCGGTCAAGGTATTCGCCATCGACAGCGGCTCGGTCGCGTTCATCGACAGCCTGAATCACGGCACGGCACTGGAGACGGCGGTGCAGCACGCGCTTGAAGCGTCGGCGCAGTTCGACCTGAACCAATGCCTGGCCCTGTTGATCAGCCACGACGCCATCACTCATTTGCACCTCGAACAAAAGGTATTGCCATGAACACATCCCCTTCGAGTCTGGTCAATCGGGTCATTGCTCTGTTCGAGAAAATCCCCTACAGCCTGATCGCCTTTCTCGCACGATTTTCCATTGCCGCGGTGTTTTGGAAATCCGGGCAGACCAAGGTCGAGGGCTTTGCCATCGACTTGATCAGCGGCACGTTCCAATTCGGCGAGCCGCGTCTTGCGGCGTCCACACTGCCGCTGTTTCGCAGTGAATACCACGTGCCCCTGCTGTCACCGGAAATCGCCGCGCACATGGCGGCGTTTGCCGAGCATTTCTTCCCGGTGCTGATCCTGGTGGGTTTTGCCACGCGTTTCTCGGCCCTGGCCCTGATCGGCATGACCTTGACCATTCAACTCTTCGTTTACCCGGACGCCTACCCGACCCACGGCACCTGGATCACCGTGCTGCTGCTGTTGGTCGCCAAGGGCCCGGGCTGCCTGTCCATCGACCATTTGATTGCACGCCGCTACCGCTGAAGACGGTCCAGGGCCTCGCCGCTGCGCTTGAACCAATCCACCAGGTAATCGGCCAGCACCTGGGTGCGACGCGGCAAGCCACCCTGATACGGGTGAACCAGGTACATCGGCATGCTACGCGTCTGATAATCGCGCAGGAGCCAGCGCAATCTCCCGTCAGCCAGTTCTGCGGGTAACACGTAGGACGGCAGGCGGGCGATTCCGGCGCCCACCAGTGCGGCCTTTTTCAACAGGTTGTAATGGTTGGAGGCAAAGGTGCCACTGACCCGCACTCGAAGCAGTTCGTGCTGCTGGTGGTACAGCCATTCTTCGCGCCCGCTGTAGTGGCTGTTGAGCAGGCAGGTGTGCGTCGCCAGGTCTGCCGGGGTCAGCGGCTCGCCGTGTTGCTCCAGGTAGGCCGGGCTGGCGCAGGTCATTTCATGCCAGGCCAGCAGCGGTTTGGCCACCAGACGCTCATTTTCGATGGCGCCGGAACGCACACCCAAGTCAAACCCATCCCGCGCCAGGTCTCGATAACGGTTGTTCAATTCCAGTTCGATCTGCACTTGGGGGTACTGTTTGGAGAACTCCAGCAGCAAGCCATCGAAGAAGGTTTCTCCCAACGACACCGGAACCGTCATACGCACTGGCCCGGCCAAATCGTCCTTGAGCCGCGCCAATGCCTGACGGGCGCGTTCCACTTGAACCACCAGCGCCTGAGCCTGGGGCAACAGCGCTGCACCGGCTGCGGTCAGGCTGAGCTTGCGGGTGGTGCGGTGCAGCAACACCACGCAAAACTGCGCCTCCAACTGGCTGATACGCTTGGACAACTGGCCCTTGCTGCACCCCAGTTGCTCGGCCGCCAGGGTGAAACTGCCGGCTTCGATCAGAACGGCAAAGGCCGCCAAGTCATCCATCTCGCTCATGGATTGTTTCCATTTGAAAACCAAAGGTTGCCTATTAGCACGTTTATCCACCTGAAAAGCCACACTAGACTGAACCTTCACTTACCCCTGGAGGAACAGCACGATGAAAATCCTATTGATTGGTGCCAGCGGCACGGTCGGCTCGGCAGTCAAGGCAGAACTGGCTCAGCGTCACGAGGTAATCAGCATCGGTCGCACAAGCGGCGACTTTCAGGTGGATATCAGCGACAGCGCGTCGATCCGCAAGCTGTTCGAACAGACCGGCAAGTTCGATGCCCTGATCTGCGCGGCCGGTAGCGTGAATTTCGTAGCACTGGGTGAAATGAGCGAAAGCGATTTCGACCTGGGCCTGCGCGACAAGCTGATGGGCCAGGTCAACCTGCTGTTGATCGGCCGCGAATATGCCAACGACGGCGCCTCGTTCACCTTCACCAGCGGCATCCTCAACCGTGACCCCATCCGTACCGGCGCCTCGGCCGCATTGGTCAATGGCGCCATTGACGCCTTCGTCAAAGCCGCGGCGATCGAATTGCCACGCGGCCTGCGCGTCAACGCCGTGAGCCCGACCGTCCTGCTGGAAGCGATGGGCAGCTACGCCCCGTATTTCCGCGGTTACAAACCGGCTCCGGGTGCCGACGTAGCTCTGGCCTACGCCAAAAGCGTAGAAGGCCTGCAGACCGGCCAGACGTTTATCGTCGGCTGAATCCGGCGTCTGTCAGAATTGCCTGAAGCCGGGCACTGGGGTTGTGGTGCGGCGTCAGCCTGCGTAACGTGGCGGCACTTGTTTGGAGACCCGATAAATGCGCGCCGCCCGTACCCTAGTTCTGTTTGCCCTGCTGCCTCTGTTCACCGCTTGCCAGATGTTCGAGAGCGAGCCGGCAAAGCCGTCTACCGCCGGGTTGACCCGCATGCAGGGTGAATTGACGGCCGTTGACGGCAAGCTGTTGTTCCAGCCTTGCGGTGACAAACGCAACTACGTGGTCAACGACGCCGGCGGCACCAGCATCCTGCAGGAAGCCGCCTCACTGGCTGGGCAACAGGGCGCACTGTTTGCCGACTTGCGCGGCAAGTTTTCCGGGGTTGCCACTGGCACCCAGGGCTCGGTAGAGCTGCAACAGCTTTATCGCATGGAACGTTCGACTTCGGCCTGCAACGACCCGGACTTCAAGCGCATGGTGCTGCGCGCCAATGGCCATAAACCCGCCTGGGCGATGAATGTGACCGCCAAGGGCATGGTGCTGGAGCGCGAAGGCCAGCCACCCTTGGCGGTGCCTTTTGTGGAAGAGCAACTGGGCGACGGCCGTTTCAACCTGATGACCGAAGCCAATAACCAGCACATCGAACTCTGGGTCGCGCCGCAGCGTTGCATCGACAGCGTCAGCGGTAGCCTGCAACACATGACCGCCGAGTTGCGCGTCAACGGCCAAGTGCAGCGTGGTTGCGCGGCATTCGGCGGTTCTCGCGACGACTGATTCGGCCCAACGCTGTTTTAACGTGTCGGAAAACCGCCTTTGGGGCTTATAATCGCCGGTTTGCAAAACAGCCGGCCTTTTTGTCCGCCGCCTACCGGATCCCGTCATGTTACGAATCACCGAACTCAAGCTGCCCATCGACCATCCCGAAGAAGACCTGCGGCCTGCCATCGTGCAGCGCCTGGGCATCGCCAGTGATGACCTGCTCGATTTCACCCTGTTCAAACGCAGCTATGACGCCCGCAAAAAGTCGTCGGAGCTGTGCTTCATCTACACCATCGACCTGAACGTGAAAGGCGAAGCCGCCCTGCTGCTCAAGTTCGCCGATGACCGCAACGTCAACCCGGCGCCGGATGTCAGTTACAAGGTGGTGGGTCAGGCGCCGGAAGGCCTGGTCGAACGGCCGATCGTGGTGGGGTTTGGTCCGTGCGGGATCTTCGCCGGGCTGCTGCTCGCGCAAATGGGCTTCAAGCCGATCATCCTCGAGCGCGGCAAAGAAGTGCGCCAGCGCACCAAGGACACCTGGGGCCTGTGGCGCAAAAACGTGCTCAATCCCGAGTCCAACGTGCAGTTTGGTGAAGGCGGCGCCGGGACCTTCTCCGACGGCAAGCTCTACAGCCAGATCAAGGACCCGAAATTCCACGGTCGCAAGGTCCTGCTCGAGTTCGTCAAGGCCGGTGCGCCGGAAGAAATCCTCTACGTCAGCAAGCCGCACATCGGCACGTTCCGCCTGACCGGCGTGGTGGAAAACATGCGCCAGCAGATCATCGCCCTGGGCGGTGAAGTGCGTTTCGAACAGCGCGTTACCGATGTGCTGATCGAAGACGGCCAGCTGAACGGCGTGGTCATCGACGGTGGCGAGCAACTGCTCTCCAAGCACGTGATCCTGGCCCTGGGCCACAGCGCCCGCGACACCTTCCGCATGCTGCACGGGCGTGGCGTGTACATGGAGGCCAAGCCGTTCTCGGTGGGCTTCAGGATTGAACACCCGCAATCGCTGATCGACGCGGCGCGCCTGGGCAAATACGCCGGGCATCCTAAACTCGGCGCGGCCGACTATAAGCTGGTGCACCACGCCAAAAATGGCCGCTCGGTCTATAGCTTCTGCATGTGCCCGGGCGGCACGGTGGTGGCGGCCACGTCCGAGCCGAACCGCGTGGTAACCAACGGCATGAGCCAGTACTCGCGCAACGAACGCAATGCCAACTCCGGCATCGTCGTCGGCATCACGCCGGAGGTGGACTACCCGGGTGGCCCGCTGGCGGGCATCGAGTTGCAGGAGCGCCTGGAGTCCCACGCCTACATCCTCGGCGGCAGCAACTACGAGGCTCCGGCGCAACTGGTGGGGGATTTCATCGCGGGCAAGCCGTCCACGGCCATCGGCAGCGTGGAACCGTCCTACAAGCCCGGCGTGTCGCTGGGTGACTTGGCCCTGGCCTTGCCGGACTTTGCCATCGAAGCGATTCGTGAAGCGTTGCCGGCGTTCGAGAAGCAGATCAAAGGCTACTCGTTGCACGATGCGGTGCTGACCGGGATCGAGACGCGCACGTCCTCGCCGCTGCGGATTACCCGTAACGAGTCGATGCAGAGCTTGAACGTGAAAGGTTTGTTCCCGGCCGGTGAAGGCGCGGGTTATGCCGGTGGGATTCTGTCGGCGGGCGTTGACGGGATTCGGATTGCCGAGGCGTTGGCGCGGGATATGCTCGGCATCGAGGCCTAAGCACTCTATTACAGCCAACCCCGATCAAAGGTGGGAGCGGGCTTGCCTGCGATGGCAGAGTCTCAGTCGCCGAACTTATCGACTGAAACACCGGCATCGTAGGCAAGCCCGCCCCCACAATGGTCTTTGCCGGTTTTCAGATGTTTGCGCGCAGGATTGTCTCCGGCAACGGCTCACCCCGTTCAACACTGGCCGCAACGGCGGCAATCAGCCCGCTCAACTCATACCGTTGCCCGGCGAGCCACGCCTGATCGTAGTAAGTCGTGGCATACCGCTCGCCCCCGTCACACAAAATTGCCACGATCGACCCAGACTCCCCCGCCGCTTGCATCTGCCGCGCCGCCACCAAGGCACCGATCAGGTTGGTCCCGCTGGAACCACCGACCCGCCGCCCGAGACGCTCGGCCAAGTAATGCATGGCCGCCAGTGACAGCGCATCCGGTACCTTGACCATCGCATCAATCACCTTGGGCAAAAACGACGCCTCGACGCGTGGCCGGCCGATCCCTTCGATCCGCGAACCGCAATCCAGGCGCAAGCTGGCGTCGCCCGTCTGGTAATAGTCAAAGAACACCGAGCGTTCGGCGTCGGCACACAGCACGCGGGTGCAATGCTGGCGATAGCGCACGTAACGCCCCAGCGTCGCGGTGGTGCCGCCGGTGCCAGGGCTGGAAATCAACCAGCTCGGCTCGGGGTAATGCTCAAACCGCATCTGTTGGAAGATCGACTCGGCGATATTGTTGTTCGCCCGCCAGTCCGTCGCGCGCTCGGCATAGGTGAATTGGTCCATGAAGTGACCGCCACTTTCCTGCGCCAACCGCTCGGACTCGGCGTAAATCTGCGTCGGATCCTTCACCAGATGGCTCTTGCCGCCGTAGAAGGCGATCTGGGCGATTTTCTCCTGAGACGTGGTGGCTGGCATCACCGCAATGAACGGCAGGCCAAGCAGGCGCGCGAAATACGCTTCCGAAATTGCCGTCGACCCGCTGGAGGCCTCAATTACCGGCGCGCCCGGCTTGAGCCAGCCATTACACAGCGCGTACAGAAACAGTGAACGGGCCAGCCGATGCTTCAGGCTGCCGGTGGGGTGGCTGGACTCGTCCTTGAAGTACAACTCGATACCCGGCAACCCCGGCAACGGCAAAGGGATCAGGTGCGTGTCGGCGCTGCGCTGGAAGTCCGCTTCAATGATGCGAATGGCTTCGCGGGCCCAGGTACGGTGGTCACTCATAAGGTGCGTCTCTAAAGATTTCAGCGCCAATTTTAGGGAGTTTCCTACACTGCACACAGATACAGTGGCGACTCAAATAGACACACAATTGCTAGGCTCTGGCGCAACGCCGACTCTGCCCGTCCCTTATAACAAATAAGAATATAACTTTTGTTTTAACAACTAACGGTACGGGTTAGGGTACCCACCTATTGAACCTGGATTGGAGAGCATCCCTTGCCTCTGCGTAGCACTTTCACCCGTTTCTTCCAGCTGGAAGCCGCCAGCGGTCTGTTGTTGATCGCCGCTGCCGCCTTGGCGCTGATCATCAACAATTCACCGTTGTCACACCTGTACAACGCGTTTCTCGATGTACCGGTGGTGGCACAGATTGGCGCGCTGAAAATCGCCAAGCCTGCCCTGCTGTGGATCAACGATGGCCTGATGGCCTTGTTCTTCCTGCTGATCGGCCTGGAGGTGAAGCGCGAGCTGCTCGACGGCCACCTGTCCAAACCCTCGCAAGTGGTACTGCCGGGGGCCGCAGCCATTGGCGGCATGGTGGTGCCGGCGCTGATCTACTGGGCTATCAACAAGGACTATCCCGCTGCACTCTCCGGCTGGGCGATCCCCATGGCCACCGATATCGCTTTTGCACTGGGCGTGCTGGCCCTGTTGGGCAAGCGCGTGCCGGTATCGCTGAAACTGTTCCTGATGACCCTGGCGATCATTGATGACCTCGGCGCAATCATCGTCATCGCCGTGTTCTACTCCGCGGAACTGTCCGGTGCTGCTCTGGCCGGTGCAGGGGCGTGCCTGATTGCCTTGATCGCGATGAACCGCCTGGGCGTGATCAAACTCGGGCCCTACCTGATCATCGGTCTGATCCTGTGGGTGTGTGTGCTCAAGAGTGGCGTGCATGCCACGCTGGCCGGCGTGACCCTGGCCTTCTGCATCCCGCTGCGCACCAAAAATGCCGAGCCCTCGCCCCTGAGGACGTTGGAACACGCCCTGCATCCGTGGGTGGCCTACGCCATCCTGCCGCTGTTTGCCTTCGCCAACGCGGGCGTTTCCCTGGCCGGCGTGAGCCTGGAAAGCTTCACTCACCATGTGCCCATGGGCATCGCCGCCGGCCTGTTGATCGGCAAGACCATCGGCGTATTCGGCCTCACCTGGCTCGCCATCAAGACCGGCCTTGCCGCGCTGCCCAGCGGCGCGAACTGGGGCCAGGTGTTCGGGGTGGCGATCCTGTGCGGTATCGGCTTTACCATGAGCCTGTTTGTCGGTTCACTGGCGTTTGTGCCGGGTGCCAGCGAATTCGCCGGGGAGGATCGAATGGGTATTCTGACCGGGTCGATCCTGGCCGCGTGTATTGGCTATGCCGTGACCGCGATGGCGAGTCGCAAGAAAGCCTGAGGGTTGCGAAAGCACCCAAAACCCCAATCGGTGAGCCCGATTGGGGTTTTTCTTTTTCTGAAGATGACACTTACCTCAAACGCCTAAAGACTTTGCGCGCGCCGCCGACTAGTGATTGTGGCGCTACCACTGTCCCTGCCAGGGACACCCGCCCGACACAGCTCTCCAACGCGTATTCAGCCCGAGCGAAAATCCCATGTTCCTGAGAAATATAAGAATCGCTGCCAGAGCCTTCATTGGCTTCGCGGCCATTGCGTCGCTGAGTGTGTTTCTCGGTCTGTTCGCCCTCAAACAGATTGGCGAAGTCCAGTCCCAGGCGGCCGACATTCAGAACAACTGGATGCAGCGTGTCAGGATTCTGGCCCTGGCCAACGCGTCGCTCGACCGTTTTCGCTTGGGCGAAATGGCGCACATCCTGTCGTCAAGCGATGCGGACATGCAGACCTATGAAGACAAATCCGCCGGCCGCCTGAAAAGCGTCAAGGAACAGCTGGCCCAATATGCCGCGCTGCTACGCACACCCGAGGAAAAATCGCGTCTGGATGTGTTCAACCAGAGCCTGGATGCCTACGCGAAGAACCATACCGAAATGCTCAAGCGCTCGCGCTCGGGCGACAAAGCCGGCGCCCGCGACTTTCTCAACAGTATTCGAGAAAGCTACGAGCAGATGACCAAGAACTTCGACCAGTTGATCGACCTCGCCAACAAAGGCGCCGAACAGGCCGGCCAAACCTCCGTAGGCGCTTACCAGCATGCCGTGAGCGGCATCACAATCGTCATTTTGCTGGTCAGTGCCGGCACAGTGCTGGTGGCCTGGTTGCTGACCCGCAGCATTACCGGCCCCATCATTGAAGCGGTGCAGGTGGCCGAAACCATCGCCAAGGGCGACCTCACCCAGCCCATAAACCCTACGGGCAATGACGAAGCCACGCGCTTGCTCCGGGCACAGGAAACCATGCGTAACAACCTGGTGCAGACCCTGCGGCAAATCACCGGCTCATCCAGCCAGCTGGCCGCTGCGGCCGAAGAGTTGAATGCCGTCACCGCAGAGGGCAGCCGCGACCTGCAACAGCAACATGGCGAAATCGAGCAGGCAGCCACGGCCGTCACTCAGATGACCACCGCGATTGAGGAGGTCGCGCGAAACGCGGCATCAACCTCCGACCTGTCCCAGGAATCACGCAGCATTGCGCTGAAGGGCCAACAGCGCATGGTCGAGGCACTGAATTCGATCCAGGCGCTGACCCGTGGGGTCGAGGTCAGCTCAGGGCAAGTGGGCGGCCTCGCCGAGCAGGCCAAAGGCATCGGCAAAGTGCTCGATGTGATCCGCACCATTGCCGAGCAAACCAACCTGCTGGCGCTTAACGCGGCCATCGAAGCCGCGCGTGCCGGTGAGGCCGGGCGTGGTTTCGCGGTGGTCGCCGACGAGGTTCGTGCACTGGCCCATCGCACCGCCCAATCGACCCAGGAAATCGAGCAGATGATCGGCAGCATTCAAGCCAACACGGCCAGCACCGTCAACACCATGCTCGACAGCAGCGCCATGACTCAGCAAACCTTGGGGCTGGCCGAGCTGGCGCAACAAGCGCTGGCAGACATTCTGGCCGCCAACGATGAAATCAATGACCGCAACCTGGTGATCACCACGGCGGCGGCGGAACAAGCCGACGTTGCTCGAGCAGTCGATCGCAACTTGCTGAACATTCAGCAGCTATCGATTCAGTCGGCAGAGGGCTCGACCCAAACGACTGCAGCCTCGCAATCCCTCGCAAGCCTGGCCCACGAGTTGAACACGATGGTCAAGCACTTCCAGGTTTGAAGTCACGCAGCGTGCGCGGCACACCGCGCCTGCAATAAAAAACCCCAACCGATCACTCGGTTGGGGTTTTTTATTGCCAGGACCGGCGTTTAACGAGTAACGCGGCTGGTACCGTCAACGGTCATGATGCGTACACGGTCGCCGATGCGGAAGATTTCATTTTCCTGCACGGCTTGTACGTAGGCACGCATGCTGCCGTCGTCTTCGCGAACGGTGATTTCCACGCCTTGGGTGCGGGTCAGGCCTTCTTCAGTGGCCGAGCCCAACAGGCCGCCGGCTACGGCGCCGATCACGGCGGTCACAATGCTGCCACGGCCGCCGCCGATGGCGCTGCCGCCAACGCCGCCGATGACTGCGCCAGCAGCGCCGCCAATTGGGGTCTTGGTGCCTTCGATTTTCACTGGACGCAGGGATTCAATGGTGCCCATGCGAACGGTCTGTACACGACGCGCCTCGTCACGAGAGTACGAGTCGCCGGTCAGACTCGAGGCGCAGCCACCCAACAGCAACGACAGGGTGGTAAAGCAGGCAACTAGTAAAACGGACTTACGCATAGCATCAACTCCAAAGGACAGGTATTCATTAGACGCTGCGGCTTGGCGCCTGTCACGGCGAGCACCGCAGAAAATTGCTTTCATTCAGCCTTAGTACAGACTGCCAGCACCAGAAAAATAGACGAACGGTTGCACTCAACTGTTCCGAAGAATGTCATGAACGCGTTCATCATTATTGTAGTCGCGCAGCAGCACACGCCGAAGACATATGGATAAAGACTTCGCCGTGGCGGGCAACATTCGAACGAGGTGACGAAAGGTGAAACTCAGGGCGCCAGGCGCTCACGAGTCCACTCGCCGGCTTGCAGGCGGTAGTTGAGGCGATCATGCAGGCGACTGGCGCGACCCTGCCAGAACTCGATGCGCTCGGGCAGCAGGCGATACCCGCCCCAATGCTCAGGGCAATCGGGTTGGATGTCGCTGAAACGCTGCTCGGTGGCCTTGAGCAAATCTTGCAGCTCTTCGCGATCACGGATGACCCGGCTCTGCGGCGACGCCCAGGCCCCAAGACGGCTTCCCAATGGGCGGACCTGAAAGTAAGCATCCGACTCTTCAGGCGTGACCTTGACCACCCGCCCTTCGATGCGCACCTGGCGCTCCAGGGTGGGCCAGAAGAAGGTCATGGCTGCAAATGGCTGTGCCGCAAGCTGTTCGCCCTTGGCACTCTGATAATTGGTGAAGAAGGTAAAACCCTGTGTATCCAGGCCTTTGAGCAACAGGATACGACAGTGCGGACGACCGTCCTGGTCTACCGTGGCCAGAGTCATGGCATTGGCTTCCACCGGTGGCTGCTCGGTTTTCACCGCATCGGCAAACCACTGGTGGAACAATGCAAACGGCTCGCCCGGGGCCTGGGCCTCGCTCAAACCGTCCCGTGTGTAGTCACGGCGCATATCGGCCAATGCCTGGGTCATGCGGCTTTATCCTTCTGGTTCAACAGATCAGTTTTTCGCCTGGTCGTTTGTCGCTGGAGCGTCGGCCTTGGGTGCGGCTTTTTTCGCGGCCGGCTTGGCGGCAGCTTTTTTCGCAACAGGCTTGGCAGCGGCTTTCTTGACCGGAGCCTTTTTCGCCGGAGCGGCTTTTTTCGCAGCAGGCGCCGGTACGGGAGCGGGTGCAGTCTGCACGGCAACCATTTCCGCAACCGGTGGCTTGCCCGAGTTGTACTTGCTCAACAACGCCAACATCGTTGTACGCTGAGTGAACATGATTTCCATGCGACGGTTCAGCGCACGCCCCTGATTGCTATCGTTGGCAGCCCGCGGCATAAGGTCGCCCATGCCACGCATCATCAGGCGATCCTGCTTCAAGCCGCTGAGGCTGAAAATCGAAGCGATGGACTGCGCGCGCTCGCGGGTCAATGCCTGGCTCACTGGCTCGGCACCATTGGTGTCGACGTGGCCTAAGACCAACACAGCGGTCTTCGGATCGCCTTCAACCGCCTTGGCCACGCGAGTGAACGGGCCCAACGTAACTGGCAGCAGCATCGCCGGGCGTTTCGGGTTGTAAGAGCCATCAACCGGGGCGATCACGACCAATACGTTTTCGCGACGCTCCAATTGCAGGTTGCTGTCCTTGATGGCCGCACGCAGGCGCGGCTCATAGTCGTCCAGCCAGGCTTGAGTGATTTTCGGGTCAGGCATCGGCACGTTGGTCACGTCGACCTTGGCCAATGGTTTTGGCTTGCTTTCGAAAGGCCACCACCATTTGGTATCGGTGTCGGTCTTGGCCACCGCCGGGGTCGTCGGGTCTGCCGCCTTGAGGTCGGCTTTCAGATCGGCTTTGGCATCAGCCGCTTTTTCATCGGCGCTTTTAGAGGCGAACGGCCACCAGCTGGAGCCGGTCTCAGCCTTGGCTACGGGCGCAGGGGCGGCAGCAGCGGCAGGCGCTGGAGCAGCGGCGGCGGCAACCGGGGCTGCGGGCTTGGCGCCAGCGGCGGGTTTTGCATCCGGCACGGCGTCGGTTTTGGTTACTGCGTCCTTGGTAGCAGCCTTGTCTGATCCAAATGACCACCAATGCCCACCCTCGGCATCATTTTGTGGAGTTTGTGCGCAACCCGTAATTGTGAGGCACAGCGCGAGTGCCAAGGACTTGTTCGATAACATGAGATATCCACAAAATGAGAAAAAACCGGAGGGTCTGGTTGACCCGTTAAACAGACGCTTACAGAACATTGAAGTTACAAAATTTCGTTCAGCGCCTTCTTATAGTTGCCTTTGTAACAAAAAAACGTGAAACAGCAAGCTCTTTACAGACAACCGGCCAATATTCCGACCAACTTCTGTGCACGCGGGTCCATAAGTACATAAGGCCCCAGTGTATTAGTCACGAAACCAAATGCTACATCATGTTCCGGATCGGCAAAACCAACCGAACCACCCGCCCCCGGATGCCCAAACGCACGTGGGCCAAGGCCGAACGTCGCATTGGGCAAGTGCGGTTGATCCAACATGCAGCCCAAGCCAAAACGCGTTTGGGTCAATAAAGTTTTATCCGGTCCGATACTGTGTTCGCGGGTCAATTGTTCGAGCATGTCCGCCTCGAGCAAACTACCGTCCAACAATCCGCTATAAAAGCCCGCCAGGCTACGCGCATTACCGTGTCCATTTGCCGCTGGCTGCTGCATGCGCCGCCATTGAGGCTTATTAGTGCTTGTCAGAATAGACGGTGGGTTGGCAAATGCACGCGTAGTCATGGCCGCAGGTTCGCGCATCATAACTTGCAGTAATCGTTGAGCGGCTTCATCGCCCATATTGCCTTTGCTGCGCGCTATATGCGCAACACGGTAAAACTCTTCGTCCGCCAGGCCAACATGAAAGTCCAGCCCCAATGGCCGCGCAACCCGCGCCACAATTGATTCACCGGGCCCACGCCCGTCGGCGCGACGCAACAATTCACCGACCAGCCACCCATACGTGATGGCCTCGTAGCCGTGGCCTTGGCCCGGCGTCCACCATGGGGCTTCGGCCGCCAGGGTGTCGACCATCAGTTGCCAGTCATAGAGGGCTTCGGCGGGGAGCATTTCGCGAATCGCCGGCAACCCGGCCTGGTGGCAGAGCAGCTGGCGCAGGGTGATGGCTTCCTTACCGGCCGCGGCAAACTCGGGCCAGTAATTGGCGACAGGGGCGTCGAGTTGCAACTTGCCCTCGGCCACCAATTGCAGGGCCGTCACGGCGGTGAAGGTCTTGGTGCAGGAAAACAGGTTGACGAGGGTGTCGCTGTGCCAGGCCTCGGCACCGTCCTTGTCGGCGGTGCCTGCCCACAGGTCGACGACGGTTTCGCCGCCGATCTGGATACACAGCCCGGCACCACGCTCCTGCGGGTCATCAAACAATGCGGCGAATGCCTCACGTACCGCTTCGAACTGGAGCTCGTAATGACCCTGAATCTGCACCTAAGCCGCCTCGGAAAACACCGTAATAAGTGGCCGACATTGTTCCAGTCATTGGCGGTTTTGTGAACCCGTCAAATATGAATCAATGGCCATTTCCAGAGTGACCGCCAGCATGCCCGGCGCCCTGCCCCGCGCCTCTGCCGTCGTGCCCCGACTTGCCGGCTTCACTCTCACGCACCCCGCTGGCAGCCTTGGCTTTTTCGGCTTCCTTGCCCAGTTGGTCGACGGCCGCCAGGTTGCTTTTGCGCACGCTGTCGACAAAGCCCTGGAACGGCACATCCGTGATGCCCACAAGGCCAAAGTGGCCGTTTTCACCGTCCAGCAGACGCCCCGTCACCGGTTGATCCAGGTACTGGAACCAGTGCACGCCGACGATCGACGGCTCAGCCATGGCCTGCTTGAGGAAGTTGCTGTACGCCACGCCACGGTCTTCCTCCTTGGCCAGCTGAGTCACGCCGCCCCAGAACGGACCGCGATCCGCCGAGCCAAAGTTGAACTCGGTGATCAGCACCGGCTTATCCAACGCGCGCAGGGCGGCGAAGTCGTAGCCGTCCTGAGGCTTGAGGGTGTACATGTTGAAGCTCAGCACATCGCAATACTGGGCGCAGGACGCCACGGCTTCCGGGGTGCTGACGGCGTAGCGGCCACCCAGCAGCAGCTGGTTGGGCGCGTGCCACTTCAACGAATCGGAGATGGTCTTGAAATAAGCATCGGCGAAGGTCTTCTGGAAGTATTTGAAGTCGGCTTCGATTTCCGGGTGCTCAGGGCTTGGCATCGGCGGCTCGAAACCCGGGTCTTCCATCAGCTCCCAGCCTGACAGGTGAATGCCCCAGGCTTTGGAGAGGCCTTCTTCATTACGGTATTTGTCACGCAGTTGCTTGAGGAACGCACGTTTGGCCGGCACGTCGGTGGTCATGCGCAAGGTCCCGTACGCCAGGGCGTAACGCGACTTTGGATCATCGCCAGGGCCAGCCCAGGCCAGCTCGTTGTCGGCAAAAAAGCCGATCAGCCACGGGTCGTCGCGGTGATCGCGGGCCGCGATCGCCACGGCGCGCTCGGTGGCCATGGCGAAACGCGGGTCGAACGGGTCGGGCATGCCGCCCCACCAGTCCGTGCCGGTGCTGATGCTGGCGTAGTCACCGACAATCGACAGCGGCAAGGTGTAGGGCACGCGGTCGGCGCTGGCCAAATCCTCGTCGCTCCAGTTGCCCACGGTGTTGAAACCCCAGGCTTGCAGGCGGTCCAGCGTGTGGGTGACCCAGCGCTTGTGGTCGAAACCTTGCGTGTCATAGGTGCGCTGCAGGTTGGCGCCATAGAAGTCGTACCAGCGCCCCACATTGAAGCCCCGGCCCTGGTCAGCGCCGTTGCCGCCGCGGTTATCCGCACGGCCGTAATACTTGTCGAACGGCTCGCCGGACTTGGGCAGCGCGGCAAACATCCATTCGCGGCCGGCCACGTAGGTTTGATTATCGTCCGGCGCAACCGTATTGACCCCCAGGGAGTAGAACGGATGGCCTTCCGGCGTCACCAGGTACCAGCGCCCATCGCGCTTCTCGGTGCGGAAAAAGCCGCTTGCTTCAAACGTCGGGCCTTTGTTCCAGCCGCCATATTGGTCCAGGGCAGACTTGTCGCGCTCAGCCAGCCAGCCCTTGAGCTGTTGCTGCTCCTTGGCCGCTGCGGCTTTGAGTTGTTCGTCGCTGCTGACTTTTTCCGGCCAACGCGCACGCGTGGACTGACCATACGCATCCACCAGCGCGCTGTAGGCGGCCTTCAGCACCGGCTCGCTGTCCTGCACGCCAAAGCGTTCCAGCAGGATGCTTTGGGCTGCGTTGGGCTTGATCATCGACAGAGTGACCGACGCCACCTGGCTACGATCGATTGCCCCGGCGCTGCTGGCCAACAGCACACGCTGGCCTTCCACGGTAATCGGCATCGGCGGCCCGGCCTTCATGCCCTGGCTCAGCGGCGAGTTGGCCTGCAGCGGAATCAGCAGGGTTTGAGCGGGGCCGGCCGGCAGGTCGATGCGGCTGACCAGCGTCTGGCCGTCGGTGCTCTGCACCTTGACGTAGAGGGTCAGCGCCCAGTCCATGGCGCTTTGGATACGCAGGCTCATGGCGCCGGACTGCGACCAGTCCCACACGCCGGTCTGCGGGCTGAGCACCAGGCTCGGTTCGGCCGCCGGGTTGAAGGTGATGCGGCGCAGCACCTCGCCCTCAGCGGTTTGTTCGGCGTTGTATTGCGGCAGGCTCGCGTCCTGGGTCGCGACCTTGACCACATCGGCAGGCCGGACGAAGTTGAACAGCGTTTGTTGCCCGGCAGGCGCGGCCATCAAGGGCGCGGCAAACAACAAGGCAAACAGAGCGGGCAGCGTGCGAATCATACGAACAAGGTTCTCCCAAACGGCCGGTGAATGGCCTGATGACATAAAGCGTTGGCAGTGAGATAGACCACGAAGTGGGCGAATTCGCCCACAGTGGCTTAAGAAATTTCGCGCCTGAAGGGCGGCAAAGCATTGAGGATAGCCTTGCCATAGCGCTGCGTGACCAAACGGCGGTCGAGCAAGGTGATGGTGCCTCGGTCTTCCTCGGTACGCAGCAAGCGCCCGCAGGCCTGGACCAGCTTCAAGGAAGCATCCGGCACCGAGATTTCCATGAACGGGTTACCGCCACGGGCCTCGATCCATTCGGCCAAGGCCGCCTCGACCGGGTCATCCGGTACCGAGAACGGGATCTTGGCGATCACCACGTGTTCACAGTAGGCGCCGGGCAAGTCCACGCCTTCGGCGAAACTGGCCAGGCCGAACAACACGCTGGAATCACCGCCATCAACACGCGCTTTGTGCTTGTTCAGGGTTTCCTGTTTGGACAGGTTGCCCTGGATGAACACCTGCTTGCGCCAGTCGCGGTCGAGGCCGTCGAACACGTCCTGCATCTGTTTACGCGAGGAAAACAGCACCAGGGTGCCGCGTGAACCTTCCACCAGGTCCGGCAAGTCGCGGATGATCGCGGCCGTGTGCGCGGCCGCGTCGCGAGGGTCGGCCTTGAGGTCCGGCACTCGCAGCACACCGGCATCGGCATGGTGAAACGGGCTCGGCACCACGGCGGTGACGGCCTTTTTCGGCAGGCCGGCACGCATGCGGAAGCGGTCGAAAGTGCCCAGCGCGGTCAGCGTGGCCGAGGTCACCAGGCAGCCGTAGGCCACGTTCCATAGGTTGCGGCGCAGCATTTCGGCGGCCAGGATCGGGCTGGCGTTGACCTCGATATCAAACAGCGCACCGCTTTCGGACAAGGTCAGCCAGCGCGCCATGGGCGGGTTGTCTTCCGGGTCTTCGACGGTAAAGGCGGTCCACAGCTCCCAATTGCCCTGGGCGCGCGACAGCAGGCTGCCGAACAGGGGGTACCATTCCTCGGCCTGGTTGCTGGCGATACCGATGTTGACCTCGCCATCCATGCCTTCCTTGAGCAGGTCGGTCAGGCGGGTGAACAGGTCGGTCAGCCGTGAGAAGCCTTTTTTCAGCTCGATACCCATTTCACGCATGTGCTCGGGGATCAATCCGCCGACAAACCGGTGACGCGGCCGTTCGCGGCCTTCGACGTCTTCGCCGGGTTTGAAGTCGGCGACCTGCTCGCAGGCGCTGAACATGAATTGCTGCTGGGTCTTGATCTCGCGCGCCAGCTCCGGCACCTGCTCGATCAGCTTGCCCAGATCGCCGGGCAACGGGTGCTGGGCGAGCAATTTGGTCAGGTTCTTGGCGGTGGTTTCGAGCCAGTCGGCGGTGGAACGCAAACGGGTGTAGTGGGCGAAATGGCCGATGGCCTTATCGGGCAAGTGGTGCCCTTCGTCGAATACGTAAAGAGTGTCGCGCGGGTCCGGCAACACAGCGCCGCCGCCCAGGGCCAGGTCAGCCAGGACCATGTCGTGGTTGGTGACAATTACGTCGACCTTGCCCATGCCCTCGCGGGCCTTATAGAAGGCGCACTGGCCGAAGTTGGGGCAATGCCGGTTGGTGCACTGGCTGTGGTCGGTGGTCAGGCGCGCCCAGTCGGCGTCTTCCAGGGCGGTGGGCCAGCTGTCACGGTCGCCGTCCCATTTGTTGCCGGCAAGTTTCTCGATCATGCTGGTAAACAGCTTCTGGCTGACTTCATCAACCTCGATCTTGAAGCCTTCCTCTTCGAACAGCGAAGCCGTGGCGGTCTGGGCGTGACCTTCCTGCAGCAATACGTCGAGCTTGGACAGGCACATGTAACGGCCACGGCCCTTGGCCAGGGCGAAGGTGAAATTCAGGCCGCTGTTGCGCATCAAGTCGGGCAGGTCTTTGTAGACGATCTGCTCTTGCAGGGCGACGGTGGCGGTGGCAATCACCAGGCGCTTGCCGGCGGCCTTGGCGGTAGGGATTGCGGCCAGGCTATAGGCCACGGTCTTGCCGGTACCGGTGCCGGCCTCGACGGCCACGACCGCGGGGTCGCCACTGCGCCGACCTTCGTCGTCGGTGTCGATATCCCCGAGGACTTTGGCCACTTCGGCGATCATCAGGCGTTGGCCGTAACGCGGTTTCAAGCTCTTGGCTTCGAGAAAACGCGAATAGGCGCCCTGGATCGTGGTTTTGAGTTCAGTGCTGATCATGGATAGTCGGGCGCAAAAAACGCTGGATAAATTTTCAGTGGTTCGGATCGGCCGCTATCATACCCCGCTAATTAATCCCGCGCAGAACGGAGTACCACAATGACCGCGTTTAGCCTCGCTTACACCCTGCATGTATTGGCCGCCCTGGTGTGGGTCGGCGGTATGTTTTTCGCCTGGATGATCCTGCGCCCCGCTGCCATGGCGGCACTTGAGGGCCCTGCCCGGCTCAAGCTGTGGGCGAATGTGTTTCAACGTTTTTTCGTGTGGGTCTGGGTGGCGGTGCTGGTTTTGCCGATCAGCGGCATCGGTCTGTTGCAACTGCGCTTCAGTGGGTTTGAGACCGCACCGCGCTATGTGCAGGTGATGATGGGCTTGTATCTAGTGATGACCGCGCTGTTCATCCGTATCCAGGCATTGAAGTTCCCGGAATTGCGCACGGCGGTGGCGGCTGAGGATTGGCCTGCAGGTGCGGCTGCGCTGGGGCAGATTCGCAAGCTGGTGGGGATTAACCTGATTATCGGGTTGGTGGTGGTGGCGATTGCTTCGGCTCGGCCGATGTTCTGAGGCTGGCCTTAATGGCCCCTTCGCGAGCAAGCCCGCTCCCACATGTGGAATGCATGTCAATGTGAGAGCGGGCTTGCTTGAGAAGGCGTCAGAACAATCGACTCAAAGCCGCTGAATAGTCACAGCGCCCGCAGGCCCAGCCGGCCCCGGTTGCCCTTCCAGCCCTGGCCGGCCCTTCTGGCCACCATCGGCGCGGTACACCAGGCAGCCCTTGGATTGCCCGCCTTTGCCCGGCTTACCGGCCGTGCCGGCCAAACCGCCCGCACCGCCATCCACCCAGACCTTGATCTGCTCGGCCGGGAAGCTCTGCGGCAGCTCCACGCGTACGGTCGCGCCCGCTGCGCCTGGCAGGCCATCGCCGCCATTGTCGCCATTGGCGCCGCGACCGGCTGAACCCCAGGTGCAGCCCGGGTCCACGCCATTGGCGCCATCCAGGCCGGCATACCCTTGGGCGCCGGCGCCGCCACGGGCGTCCACCGACAGTTCATCGGCGGTCAGCGCGTTGATGCGCAGGACCAAGTCACGCCCCGACTTGGCGGCTCGTTCGTGGGTGCCGGGAGCACCGCGCGAGGTGATCTGGCTGCCATGTTCCAGTTGCGCGTTACGCACCTGCAACTGCAGCGCGGTATTGCCGGGGGCGATAGCGATACGGGCTTCACGGCCCAAATGCAGCTCATCCACCGTCACTTGGCTGATGGTCGCCGGAATCAACAACGTGCCGTAATCCGCCACATCCAGGCGTTCGAGCTGCAAAACGTTGGTGCTGCTGGGCAGGCGCATCAGCGAGTTGGTTTCAACGCTGACGCTCTGCGCCAGGGCGATGGGGCTGACCAACAGGGCCAACAGAAAAACCTTACGCATGATTGGCCTCCTTGTTTGTTTCATCAATAACGGCAGGCGCCGACAGGCCCCGCACATGGAACATCCCCACCAGCAGAATCTGCAGGCGGTCACGCCAGGGGTGGGCACGGTGTTTCAGGCTGCTGTTGAACAACAGCAATTCCAATAGATGAGTCAGCAACAACAGACTGCCGGCCAGACTGACCAACAGGTGAAACGGATTGGCGAGCGGCCGGAATAAATTGACCACCACCACAACCCAGAACAGCAACGTCAGAAACTTTCCCAGCCCCCAAAACACCTTCATCCTGCACGCCCCTGCCTATTATTCTTTGGGCGCACAGTACCGACTTCTGCAGGCGATTTGCCAGTGAAGGATGAAAAAACTTGATAAAGGCACGGTTTGCCTGCGGTTTCGGCGAGGATCGCCAGCAATGCCCCTGGGGTTCCCACAGGGGCAAGGGCCGTCAGCGGTTGATTTTGATTTCCACACGACGGTTCAAGGCTCGACCGTCAGCGGTTTTGTTATCGGCCACCGGCTGACTTTCGCCCGCGCCCACCACCGATACAAAGTTGCTGCGCGGCACGCCCGCACTCACCAGGTAATCGGTTACCGAGTGCGCGCGTTTTTCCGAGAGTTTCTGGTTGTAGGCGTCTTTGCCGACGCTGTCGGTATGCCCGCTGACCCGTAGCTGGGCGCTCGGGGCTTCGCGTTTGAGGCGCGTGGCGATGATGTCGAGCTTGGTTTTGTCCGCCGCCGTCAGCCTGGCCGAGTCGAACTCAAAGTGCACATCGCGGATCACGATGGTTTCTTCCTTGACCACGACCACCTCTTCCACCACGGCCGCCACCGCTACAGGTGGGCAGCCATTGACATCAACCTGCACGCCCTTAGGCGTGCCCGGGCACTTGTCGCGGCTGTCCGGCACGCCATCGCCATCTTCGTCGCCATCACCGTGCACCCAGCAATAGGCGCCAGCCATGCCGCCGATCAGCAGCGCGCCATAACCTGCGTACGCCGAACTTTCAGTGGCGCCAATCGCTGCGCCGGTCACACCACCGACGGCTGCACAGGTGGGCCAATCGGTTTTTTGCAAACCTGCGCAACCTGTCAATACTCCGGTTAGCAGAACCAAGGGTAGAGCTGTCCGCATGATGCTCATCTGATTTCTCCTGAGGGGATCGGCGGGGGCCGACGGGTGGAGTAAAGACCGCTCTTTTCATCTGCGCCACTGCGCCGCACCCCCGTATTTATTGGAGATCGCCCTATGTGCAGGACTTTTGCACGCCGCCCGCTCTAGGCCCGCACGCTCAGCCGCGCTAGTCTCTAGGGTCCTGATGTGAGGATCTCTGATGATCGCTGGTATTTCTTCCCGTACGCCACAGCAAGCCCTGGCCGCCTTGCTGGATTTGCACCAGCCCAAACGCCTGTTGTTGTTGGGTGCCAGCCAGTTCCCGGCGCTGGATGCCTTTCAGGCCGAACACCCGGACACCCAAGTGGCGATCGCGGCGCCCGGGCCGTTACCGGCAGAACTTGCGGCGCAGCGTTTTGACCTGGCGTTGGTGGTCGATTGCCTGGAGCACCTGTCAAAACCGCAAGGCCTGACGCTGCTCGGCGGCATTCGCAACCTCAATGCCAGTCGCATTGCGGTGCTGGCAGACCTGAACGCCTGCGGCTGGAAAGAAACCGATTTCTTCTCCCTGGCGCTGCAGGCCGGCGAGCGTTTCCAGCGTGATGATCAGGTTTTGACGCTGTTTACCTATGATCTGCTTGACTATAAACAGGTGCCGGACTGGCTCAACGCCCGCTTCTGGGCCAACCCGGAAAACTTCGGAAAGTATTGGTGGTAACCATGAGTACATCCATTTGCCCGTGCGGCAGCGGCAATCTGCTGGATGCGTGCTGCGGCCATTATCACGCCGGTCACCCGGCGCCCTGTGCCAGCGCATTGATGCGTTCGCGCTATAGCGCCTACGTGCTGGGGTTGGTGGACTACCTGGTAGCCACTACTTTGCCCGCGCAACAAGCCGGACTGGACCGCGCCGCCATCGGCGCCTGGAGTGCTCAGAGCACCTGGCTGGGCCTGGAAGTGGAAAGCTCCGAGGTGTTTGGCGGCCAGCCGGAGCATGCGTTCGTGACGTTCACTGCTCGCTGGCACGACAGCACCGGAGAACACAGCCACCGTGAACAGTCCTCTTTCGTACAGAATGAGGGGCGCTGGTACTTCATCGACCCGACAGTGGAGGTGAAGGCCGGGCGCAATGATGTATGTTTGTGCGGCAGTGGGCAGAAATTCAAGAAGTGCTGCTCCAGCTACCTCTAATCAACTGACAGGGAAAACGCCATGCTTCGGATGTACAGCTTGATGCTGGCGTTGACCCTGAGCCTCACCGGGTGCGCGTCCTGGTTCGAGGACAGCTCGCCCCCGCCTCATGTCTCCCTGGTGAAGGTTGAAGTGGTGCGCGCCAAATTGCTCGAGCAGCGCTTCAAGCTGTACTTTCGCGTGGATAACCGCGACGACGCCGACCTCACGGTGCGCGGCCTGATCTACAAAGTCAGCCTGGGCGATTTCGTGCTCACCGAAGGCGAGTCCAACGAATGGCTGACCGTACCACCGCGCGGCCATGCTTTTTTCCGGGTGAAGGTGCGGACCAACCTCTGGCCGCAGATACGCGATGTGGTACAGATGCTTAAAAACCCGAGCAAACCCGTGCCCTATCGCCTGGAAGGCGAGCTGAAAACCGGATTATTCATCGGTAATGACGTGCAGGTGAACCACAATGGCGAGATAATCCCCGGCGATTTTATTCCGGAGCGACATCGATGACTCAGCAACCCCATGTCCATGGTCCTGACTGCAACCACGATCACGATCACCATGATCGCGACCACGGCCATGTCCACGGCCCGAACTGCGGCCACGCTCACCAGGAGCCGGTGCGCAACGCCCTGAAAGACGTCGGCCGCAACGATCCTTGCCCATGCGGCAGCGAGAAGAAATTCAAGAAGTGCCACGGGGCCTGATGCCCTGACCCCGCAGGAGCCGGCTCGCCGTGGCAAGCGGGCTTGCCGTGGCGAGCGGGCTTGCCGTGGCGAGCGGGCTTGCCCCGCGTTGGGCTGCGCAGCAGCCCCAATAAGATCAACGCGTTTCCTCAACAAAGCGCAATGTCATGTTTTGGGGCTGCTCCGCACCCCAGCGCGGGGCAAGCCCGCTCGCCACAACAGCAGCACCACCTCCAGGCCCCCGCCTTCCCGGTTACTCAAACTCAACCGCCCCTCATGCGCCCGCGCAATCGTATGCGCAATACTCAACCCCAACCCATACCCGCCGGTTTCGGCATTGCGTGAACCTTCCACTCGGTAAAACGGCTCCATCACCTGCTCCAGCTGTTCCTGGGGAATCCCCGGTCCGCGGTCACTGATGACAATCTGCAAGCTGTCCGCCTGATCCTCGACCCGCACCACCACCTCGCTGCCATAACGCACCGCGTTTTCCAGCAAGTTCTGCACACAGCGTTTGAGACTGCGCGCATACCCCGGCAACGGTTGCTTGGCGCGGCCCACGATGGTTACGCTTTCGCCCACGTCTTCCAGGTCCGCCTGCAGGCTTTGCAGCAAGGCATTGATGTCGATGTTCTGTCGCGTCTCGTTGATCTCACCGCTGCTGACAAAGTCCAGGGTGCTGGCCACCATGTGTTCCATTTCTTCCAGGTCGCTGCGAAAACGCTCCTGGGTGCGCGTGTCTTCGAGCATTTCGGTGCGCAGGCGCAGGCGTGTGATCGGCGAGCGCAGGTCGTGGGAAATTGCCGCAAGAAAGCGCGTGCGCTCGGCGATATTGGCGATCAGCCGTTGCTGCATCGCATTAAACGCCTGGGCGGCGCGGCGCACTTCAGTCGGGCCATCCACCGGTAACGGTGGGCGCTGGATGTCCCGACCCAGCGCCTCTGCGGCCTTGGCCAGGGCATTCAGCGGGCGGATGGCCAGGCGCACCGCCACCAGAGCGATGACCACCAGCACCAGCACTCGCAGCAAATAGATGCGCATCACGTAATCGAACAACAGGTCCAGCGGTGAGGTACTGGTCCAGCCCTGCTCTTCACTGGCGTCCACGCGCAACCAGCGCCCATCGGGCAGGCGCAGGTCGATCAGAAACTGCCCGACCACAGGCTTTGAGCTGAGCAAGGTTGAAAGCCCGGCGGTCTGCCCTTCGCCATCGACCAGCGACAGGCGTAAAAGGCTCAGGGTTTGCGCGTAGCCGGTTTTCTGCGCCAACACCTGCTTGATCAGGCGCTCGGTGGGCCGGTCGCTGTCGGTGAGCGTGCTTGGCGTGCTGCTGGCCTGGTCGCTCAAGGCCAGCCGAAAGTGCGGCGTATCAAGCAGCTGGATCAACTGGTGGGCCTGCTGCGGGTCGCTGTGCATCAGGCGCACCACGTCCGCCAAACGCGTGGCGATCAGCCGTGCGGGGATTTCCAGCACCTGACCATGACGCCGGTCGTACCAGATGCTGCTGGTCAGCGCCTGGGCCGCGAGCATGCCGCTGACCAGAATCAGCACCAGGCGCCCGAACAGCGAACGCGGCAGCAGTCTCACGAGCCCAGCACCACGTCATCGGCGGTGAGCATGTAACCCTCGTTGCGCACGGTCTTGATCAGCCCCGCCGGCAGCTGCGAGCGCAGGCGACTGACGCACACGTCAATGGAGCGGTCGAACGGCGTGCTGTCCTTGTCGAACACATGGTTGAGCAGAAAGTCGCGGCTCAACGGGCGATTGGGGTGCTGCAACAACAGGCGCAACACGCGGTAATCCGAATTGCCGAGGCTGACCACCACGCCTTCGGGGCTGAGCAGCTGCCGCGCCCGTGTGTCGAGTTGCCAGCCGGCGAACCGAATGCTGGGCGCCTCATCCAGGCGCGCACGGTCCGGAAAACTCTGTACCCGGCGTAACACCACCTTGATGCGCACCAGCAATTCACGCGGGTCGAAGGGTTTGGGCAGGTAGTCGTCGGCGCCGATTTCCAGGCCGACGATGCGGTCGATCAACGAGCCCTTGGCCGTGAGCATCACCACCGGCGTGTTGGAGCTGACCCGTAGCTCGCGGCACAGGCTCAGGCCGTCTTCGCCGGGCAGCATCAGGTCGAGCACGATCAGGTCGATCACATTCAGCGCCAGGCGACGGCGCATTTCCTTGCCGTCGGCGGCGGTAGACACCTGAAAGCCCGCGTCACTCAAGTAGTCGCAGAGCAGTTGGCGGATTTGCGGGTCGTCATCAACGATCAACAGGTGGTCAAGCTTTGCCATGGGCAGTCAATCCGAAAACTCAAAACGCAGGAGATAGCCGAAAGCTCAGCCAGTGGTACGCGCAAATGTAATGGAATGTTGTGGGAAACCATAATCACGCATCAGCGATACAAAGCCGGGGTATGGCAGGCGGAATCGCTCTTTAGACTACCGAACCTAAATGAGAGTAATTGTAATTTAGACTCGGATCACTGCCCATGTCACTGCCCACCCCGCACCGTCACACGCTGCACACCACCCTGGCACCGATGTTCGGCTTTCTTGCTGCCGGCAGCGTCGCGCCGACGGCCTGGGCCGATGCGCCCACCGCCGCGCCTGACGATTCGGTGGTGAGCCTGCCGCAAATCAAGGTCGACGGCGAAGAAACCACGTCCGCCTTCAAAGTCGACCGGGTGACCTCGGCGAAAATCAGCCAGCCGCTGCTCAACGCGCCACAAAGCGTGACCATCGTGCCGCAGCAAGTGCTTAAAGAGCAGAACGCGCAAACCCTGCAGGAAGTGTTGCGCAACGTGCCGGGCATCACCTTCATGTCCGGTGAGGGCAACCTGGGCTGGGGCGATCTGTTTTCGATTCGCGGCTTTTCGTCCGAGCAAAGCCTGACTGTCGACGGCGTGCGCGACGCCGGCATGTCCACGCGCACCGACACTTTCAACCTGCAACAGGCCGAAGTGTTCAAGGGCACCGGCTCCATTGAGTCCGGGGTTTCGGCGGTGGGCGGCAGCGTCAACCTGGTGAGTAAAGAAGCGCACCTGGGCGATGCCAGCAAAGTCTCCGCAGGGATAGGCACCGACAGCTACCGGCGCCTCACTGCCGACATCAACAAGCAGTTGACCGACACCAGCGCCGTACGCATCAACCTGATGAAGCACTACAACCAGGTGGCCGACCGCGACGACGTGGACTACGACCGCTGGGGCATTGCCACCTCCTTCGGCTTCGGCCTGGGCACCGACACGCGGTTCTTCGTCGACACCTTCTATCAAAAAGACACCAACACCCCGGACGGCGGCGTGCCGATCCAGCGTGGCACCGACGGCCATCGCATGCCGGGTGTGAAACGTTCCAACGGGTACGGCGATTCGAGCCTGTATACGCAGCAAAACGAAACCACCGCGCTGACCGCACGCTTCGAACATGACTTTGACTGGAACGAAGCCAACCTGCGCAACCAGACGCGTTGGGAGCGCAGCGACAACTTCGCGGTGCTGTCCCCGGCGCGTTTTTTCGCCGCCGACGCCAATGGCAAAAAAACCTGTACCGGCACGCGCTGTGCGACGTTGGGCTACACGGGTGTAGGCCCGCTCAGCCAAGTGCCGGGCAGCACGGTAAATGCCTACACCGACTACGTGAACAACAGCAACACCGGCTACGGCATTCTGCGTGGCAGCGATTTCGGGCTGTCCAAGCGCTACACCATCCTGGATAACCAGACCGACTTCAGCTTCACGTTCAACACTGCCAGCCTGCAACACGCGGTGGTCAGCGGCCTGGAGTTCTACCACGAGACCTACGGCGGCCTGAAACGTAACGCTGAAGTGCCGGCCGGCGACATGTTCTTCAACCTGAACGACCCCAGCCACAGCTTCGCCAGCACCTACGTGACCAAGGGCGAAGGCGACCCGCGCTCGGTGATCGACAACGCCGGCATTTACCTGGGCGACACCGTCACCCTCAACGAACACTGGCAAGTGCTCGGCTCGTTGCGCTACGACAACTGGCGCGCGCAAACCAGCCAGCGCGGCCAGGCCACCATCAGCAGCACCGACGGTGCGGTCAGCGGGCGCGTCGGCGCGGTGTACAAGCCGTTGCCAAACGCCAGCATCTACGTGTCCTACAGCGAGGCGGCGCAACCGTCGGCGCTGGGCGCGTCCACCAACAACCAGATCTACGGCGCGTCCACCACCAGCAACTACAGCCCGGCCAAGTCGAAAACCTACGAGATGGGCACCAAGTGGGACATTGCCCACGACCGGCTCAATGTTACGGCGGCGATCTTCCGCACCGAACTGGACAACGCCTGGGAATACCAGGACGGCGAATCCGCCCCGGTGCGCGCCCTGCCCGCCAAACGCGTGGACGGCGTCGAACTCGGCCTGCAAGGCAACATCACCCCGCGCTGGACCGCCTACACCGGCTTTTCGGCGCTCAAAAGCACGCAGACCAAAGGCATCAACAAGGGCGCGGAAGCCAAGAACGTCCCCGACCTGACCGCCAACCTGTGGACCACCTACGCCGTCACCGACGCCCTGAGCCTCAGCTACGGCGAGCAATACGTGGGCCGTCGTCGCTACAGCGACAACAAGTATGTCGGCGGTTTGAACAACAACAGCAGCTACGCCAATGGCCCTTCCGGCGTCGATGCGATCTACACCCGAGACCACGAAAAAGCCCCCGGTTACTGGCTGAGTAACGTGGCCGCGCAATACAAGGTCAACAAGGACACCACGGTCAACCTCAACCTGAACAACGTGTTCAACACGTTTTATTACAGCCAGGTCGGCGCGTCCCTCGATGGCTTCCAGCTCTACGGCATCCCAGGCGCAGGCCGCACCCTCACCGCCAGTGTCGATTATGAATTCTGATTTTCCCTCACCAGGAGTCCTGTCCATGTTCAAACCCCGCAACGTGCTCAAGCTCGGCGTGCTGTTCGCCGCGCTGGTACTCGGCCATGCCGAAACCGCCGCCGCCCATGAAGTTACCGACGTGCTGGGCCGCAAGGTCGAGGTAAAGGACGACGTTAAACGTGTGGTGCTCGGAGAAGGCCGCTTGATTTCGGCCTTTGCCCTGCTCGACAAGGACGCGCCGTTCCAGCGCATCGTTGGTTGGCAGAACGACTTGAAGCTGCTGGACCCGCACACCTACAACGCTTATGTGGCGAAGTTTCCCTCGGTGAAAGACATCCCGTTGATCGGGCAGGCGTCGGAGCAAAGCGTCAGCGCCGAGGAAATTCTCTCGCTCAAACCCGACCTGGCGGTGTTCAGCATTTCGGGCCACGGCCCGACCGAACACAGCGCGGTGGCAGACGTGCTGGCCAAAGCCGGCATCCCGGTGGTGTTCGTCGACTTTCGCATCAACCCGGTCCAAGGCACTCACACCAGCATGAACGCGCTGGGCCAGGCCTTGGGTCGTGAAAGCCAGGCCAACGCCTTCCTGGCGTTCTATGACCAGCACATCAAGGTCATCACCGATGCCGTCGCCACCTTGCCCGCTGGCCCACGCCCCAGCGTGTTCCTCGAATTGCTGGCCGGTGCCTGGCAGGCGCCAGGGCACACCACCGGCAAAAGCGGCATGGGTGAAGTGATCAAGCTGGTCGGCGGGCGCAATATCGCCGCCGACGTGGTGCCGGGTGCGCTGGGCGATATCAGCGTCGAGTACGCACTGAAAGCAGATCCGGACGTGTACGTGGCCACCGGCAACCACAAGCCGGGCTTGATCCTGGGCGCAGGCGTGAGCACTGACGAAGCACGTGAGGCGTTTGACCGGGTGTTGGCGCGGCCAGAATTCGCCCATCTTCGGGCCATCCGCGAGGGCAATGCCCACGGCCTGTGGCATGACTTCTACAACTCGCCGTACAACCTGCTGGCGATCGAAGCGCTGGCCAAGTGGGTGCACCCGCAGCTGTTCGCCACGCTCGATCCGCAGACGACTATGGAGCAAATCAACCAACAGTTCCTGGGCATGCCGTTGCAGGGTGCTTATTGGGTTGACGCAAAAACCAAGTAACACCTATCGCCCTGTTGGAATGCAGTCAGTGTGGGAGCTGGCTTGCCTGCGATAGCAAAGTGTCAGTCACTGAATCAGTCGACTGATACACCGCTATTGCAGGTAAGCCAGCGCCCACATTTGGATTTTCATCGTTTGTTAAATGTGTGTGAGCCCAATGACCACTCAAACCCTTGACCTCGCCACTGCCACTCACGGCTACCGCCGCTTGCTGGCACGCCGCGCCTGGCTGCTCGCGCTGTTGGGCACGGCGCTGGTCTGCGCGATGCTGGTGGACCTGGCCAGTGGCCCCTCGGGCATGGGCCTGCTGGCGTTGCTCGATGGCATCCTGCACCCCTCGCACCTGAGCGCCACCGACCAGGTGATCATCTGGAACGTGCGCCTGCCCTATGCACTGATGGCGGTGCTGGTCGGTTGCGCGCTGTCGCTGGCCGGCGCTGAGATGCAGGCGATTTTGAACAACCCGCTGGCCAGTCCATTTACCTTGGGCGTGTCGTCGGCGGCGGCGTTGGGCGCATCACTGGTCATCGTATTTCCGGTGACCACGTTGTGGGTGTCGGCCAACACGGCAATTTCCATCTCGGCCTTTATCTTCGCGGCGGCCTCGGTATTTTTGCTGCAAGCCATGTCACGCCTACGCGGCGCGGGCGTGGAAAGCCTGGTGTTGTTCGGCATCGCGCTGGTGTTCAGTTGCAATGCGGTCGTGGCCCTGCTGCAACTGGTCGCCACTGAAGATGTCTTGCAGCAACTGGTGTTCTGGACCTTGGGCAGCGTGACCCGGGCCAACTGGGACAAGCTCGGCATCCTCGCGCTGGTCGTGGCGGTGGTGATGCCGTTTTCTTTCGTCGCCGCACCGCGCCTGACCCTGCTGCGCATGGGCGAGGACCGCGCGCAAAGCTTTGGCGTGGACGTGAAGCGCCTGCGGTTTTTCTCATTGCTGCGTATCAGCCTGTTGTCAGCCACCGCCGTGGCGTTTGTAGGCACCATCGGTTTTATCGGCCTGGTCGGTCCGCATATCGCGCGGATTCTGGTGGGTGAAGACCAACGCTTCCTGCTGCCCGCCAGCGCCTTGACCGGCGCGTTATTGCTGGCGCTGTCGTCGATTGCCAGCAAGCTGATCATGCCGGGTGTGATCGTGCCGGTCGGCATCGTCACTGCGCTGGTGGGCGTGCCGATTTTCGTGGTGCTGGTGTTCAAGCGCGGGAGGCAGCTATGAACCTGGGCTTATCGGTGCACAACGCCAACGTCAGTTATGGCCGGCGGCACATCGTGCATGACCTGAGCTTGCCTACCCTGCCCCACGGCAGCCTGACCGCGCTGATCGGCCCCAATGGCGCCGGTAAGTCGACCTTGCTGCGCGCCGTGGCGGGACTGGAAAAGATGCGAGGCGTGGTAAGGCTGGGTGAACTGGACCTGTCGGCCATGTCCGTGGCCGAGCGTGCACGCCGCGTCACGTACATGCCGCAAAACCTGCCGCCGGGCCTGAGCCTCAGCGTGATGGAAAGCGTGATCGCCGCACTGCGCGTGGCCCATGTTGAAGGCATTCCCTTGTCCAGCGAGGCCTGTCTGCGTGAAGCGTTTGAGGCATTGCAGCGCATCGGTATCGCACACCTGGCCGATCAACTGCTAAGCACCTTGTCCGGTGGCCAACGCCAATTGGTCAGCCTCGCCCAACTCATCGCACGCCGCCCACAGGTGATGTTGCTCGACGAACCCACCAGCGCCCTCGACCTCAATTACCAGTTGAAGGTCATGGACTGCGTGCGAGGGCTGGTACGCGAACACAACCTGATCGCCGTGGTAGTGCTGCATGACATCAACCTCGCCGCGCGGTTTGCCGACCACATTGCCGTGCTGCGCCAGGGCCGCTTGTACGCCAGTGGCGTGGCGGACGAGGTGCTTGACCCGGCACTGTTTGCCGACGTTTACGGCGTGCGGGTGCGCATTGAACGGTGCTCGCAGCAGTCGTTGCAGGTGCTGGTCGATGGGGCTGTGTAAAACGCTTCTAAGGTTAGACGCAAATGTTTGATTGAATTATTGCCCTTCGATCATCACCTATACCTGCAGGCATTCGCTCATTTGGAGAGCTTCATGATCGACCTGTATTACTGGACTACCCCCAACGGTCACAAAGTTTCACTGTTCCTGGAAGAAGCCGGTTTGCCCTACAAGGTGCACCCGATCAACATCGGCCAGGGCGACCAGTTCAAACCAGACTTTCTGAAGATTGCTCCCAACAACCGTATTCCGGCCATCGTCGACCAACGCCCGAGCGACGGCGGCGCGCCGATTTCACTGTTTGAATCCGGCGCCATCTTGCTGTACCTCGCGGAAAAAACCGGCCAGTTCCTGCCCAAAGACCTGCGCGGTCGCCAGGAGGCATTGCAGTGGCTGTTCTGGCAAATGGGCGGGCTGGGGCCAATGGCCGGGCAAAACCATCATTTCAGCCAGTTCGCACCGGAAAAAATCCCTTACGCGATCAAGCGCTACGTCGATGAAACCGCGCGCCTGTATGGCGTGCTGGACCGGCGCCTGGCGGATCGCCCGTTCGTGGCAGGCGATGACTACAGCATTGCCGATATGGCGATCTACCCGTGGATTGTTTCCCACAAGTGGCAGAGCCAGCGCCTGGAAGATTTCCCCCATGTGCAGCGATGGTTCAACAGCATCAAGGAACGGCCAGCGACGGTTCGGGCATATGAGCTGGTGCAAAAAGTGAACCCACCCAAAGCCTGATCTGAAGTCTTACTCGGTCAACATGTGGGAGCGGGCTTGCTCGCGAATGCGGTGGTTCAGTCAGACCTTCGTTGACTGACACACCGCATTCGCGAGCAAGCCCGCTCCCACAGTTGATTTGCGCAAGACTCAAACTCCTGCTTGCGTCGTTTCGCCGCGCTCACTAACGTAGCGCCTTTAATGACGCTACCCCCCGCAGGAGCTTTGCCATGGCCTCGCCAGCCCTCTCACATTTTCTTCCCCGGTTCGGCGTTGCCGCGGCAGTGGCCAGTGCATTAAGCCTGGCCGGTTGCCAGCTCCAGAGCACCCAGGACACCCTGCCACCCGTTGCCGGCGTGCAGCCGATCAAAGGCCTGGCACAGAATGTGTCGGTACGCCGCAATGCCCAAGGCATGCCGCTGATCGAAAGCAACACCTTCCATGACGCGCTGTTCAGCCTCGGTTACGTGCACGCCAGCGACCGCATCACCCAGATGGTCACCTTGCGCCTGCTGGCCCAGGGCCGTCTGGCGGAAATGTCCGGGCCAGAAGTGCTGGATGTCGACCGCTTCATGCGCGCGGTCAACCTGAAAAAAAGCGCCGGCGAGCTGTACAACGCTTCGTCGCCGCGCCTCAAGCGCTTCTTTGAAGTGTATGCGCGGGGCGTCAACGCCTACCTGTTCCGCTACCGCGACAAGCTGCCGCCGGACCTCGCCCAGACCGGCTACAAACCCGAGTACTGGAAACCGGAGGATTCGGCGCTGTTGTTCTGCCTGTTGAATTTCAGCGAATCGAGCAACCTGCAAGAAGAGCTCTCCTCGTTGGTGCTGGCGCAGAAAGTCGGCGTCGACAAGCTCGCCTGGCTCACGCCAAGTGCGCCGGATGAGCCAATCCCGGCGGACGAGGCCGACAAGCTCAAGGGCGTGAACCTGGGCCAGATCACCGGCCTTGCGGGCCTGGAAAGTGTCGGCCAGCAGTTGAGCAGCCTCAACGCCCTGGCGGTCGCCACCTCCAGCAACTGGGCCATCGGCCCACAACGCAGCCGCAGCGGCAAAAGCCTGCTGGCCAGCGACCTTGCCGCCCAGCCGCAAGCGCCGTCGCCGTGGAATTACGTGCAGATCCGTGCGCCCAAATACCAGGCAGTCGGCGCCTCGATTGCCGGTCTGCCGACCCTGTTGTCCGGCTTCAACGGCAAAGTCGCGTGGAGCATGAGCGCGGTCAAGGGCGACACCCAGGACCTGTTCCTGGAAAAGGTCAAACGCCAAGGCAACGCGTTGTACTACGAGAACAACGGCAAATGGCTGCCGGCCACCGTGCGCAACGAAACCTACTTCGCCAAAGGCCAGCGGCCACTGCGTGAAGTGGTCTACGAAACTCGCCACGGCGCCCTGCTCAACAGCAGCCAGGCGCTGACCAGCGGTTTCGGCCTGGCCCTGCAAACCGCCGACTTCAAGGACGACAAGAGCCTGGACGCGTTTTTCGACCTGTCCCGTGCGCAAAACGCCGGCAAGGCGTCGGACGCGACCCGGGAAATCCGCGCCATCGCCCTGAACATGATCTTCGCCGACGCCAGCAACATCGGCTGGCAAGTCACCGGCCGCTTCCCCAACCGTCGCGAAGGCCAGGGCTTGCTGCCGTCGCCGGGCTGGGACGCGCGCTTTGACTGGGACGGCTACGCCGACGCGATGCTGCACCCCTACGATCAGGACCCGGCCCAAGGCTGGATCGGCACCGCCAACCAGCGCACCGCGCCACGCGGCTATGGCATGCAGCTGTCCAACTCCTGGGATGCACCGGAGCGCAGCGAACGCCTGGCGCAGCTGGCCAACGCCGGCAAGCATGACAGCCGCAGCATGATCGCCATGCAGTACGACCAGACCACCCTCTTTGCCGCCAAACTCAAGACCATGTTCCAGGCGCCGGGCATGGCCCAACCGCTGAAACAGGCGATTGATGCATTACCGGCGGCTGACGCGGCCAAGGCACGCGAGGCGCTGAATCGCCTGATGGCGTTTGATGGCCGACTGGCGCCAACGTCTGCCGACGCGGCGATCTACGAGCTGTTCCTGCAGGAAAGCACCAAGCAGATCTTCCTCGACGAACTCGGCCCGGAAAACAGCGCCAGCTGGAAAGCCTTTATCAGCAACGCCAACCTGTCCTACTCCGCCAGCGCCGACCACCTGCTGGGCCGCGAAGACAGCCCGTTCTGGGACGACGTGCGTACGGCGCAAAAAGAAGACAAACCGGCGATCCTGGCCCACAGCCTGGCCGCCGCGATCACGGCCGGCGACAGCCAATTGGGCGGCGACCACAAGGCCTGGCAATGGGGCAAGCTGCACACCACCACGTGGAAAAACACCAACGGCCAGGTGATTCGCGGCCCGTTCGCCAGCGGCGGCGACCACAACACCCTGAACCCGGCGCCCTACCGCTGGGGCCAGGACTTCACCACCACCCAGGTGCCGGCGCTGCGCATGATTGTCGACTTCGGTCAGATTGAACCGATGATGGGCCAGGGCGGCATTGGCCAGTCCGGCAACCCGGCCAGCCCGAATTATGCGAACGGCATCGACCCGTCGCTCAAGGCGCAATACCTGAGCTTCCCGATGCAGCCGCAGAACTTTGACAAGGTGTACGGCAAAACCCGGTTGACCCTGACGCCTGGCAAATAACCCGGTTTCTCACTGAAGAAACCGGATCAAAAATGTGGGAGCGGGCTTGCTCGCGAAGGCGGTCGATCAGTCACTCAATAGTTGGCTGAACCACCGCCTTCGCGAGCAAGCCCGCTCCCACATTGACCTTATGCATTCCGATAGAACTTCTCGCCCCACCGTCCCCTCATACCTGATAAGCCCATCGCCCCCGGCACGCCCATGGACCTTGTCATCGCCCGGCCCGAAGGCCTCTACTGCCCCGCCGGAGATTTTTATATCGACCCATGGCGGCCGGTGGAGCGCTCGGTCATCACCCACGCCCACGGCGACCACGCCCGCACCGGCAACCAGCACTACCTGGCCGCCGCGCCCGGTGAAGGCATCTTGCGCTCGCGCCTGGGCCAGGACATCAATCTGCAAACCCTGGCCTATGGCGAACAACTCGTGCACCACGGTGTGACCCTGAGTTTTCACCCTGCCGGGCACGTGCTGGGTTCCGCCCAGGTGCGGCTGGAATACCAGGGCGAAGTCTGGGTCGCCTCCGGCGACTACAAAGTCGAGCCCGACGGCACCTGCGCGCCCTTCGAACCGGTGCGTTGCCACACCTTTATTACCGAATCCACGTTCGGCCTGCCGATCTACCGTTGGCAGCCCCAGGCGCAGATCTTCGCCGGGATCAATGACTGGTGGCAGGCCAACATCGCCGCCGGCAAGGCCAGCGTGTTGTTCTGTTATTCGTTCGGCAAGGCCCAGCGCATCCTGCATGGCATCGACGCCAGCATTGGCCCGATCCTCAGCCATGGCGCGGTCGAGCCCTTGAACCGGGTGTACCGCGAAGCCGGCATCTACATCCCCGAAACCCTTTATGCCGGCGACTTCAAAAAGACCGACCCGTTGCTGCGCCAAGCGCTGATCATCGCCCCGCCGTCCGCAGGCGCAAGCAGTTGGATCAAGCGTTTCGGCGACTACAGCGACGCGTTCGCCAGCGGCTGGATGCGCCTGCGCGGTACGCGGCGGCGCCGCGGGGTAGACCGCGGCTTTGTGCTCTCGGACCACGCCGATTGGCCGGGGCTGCTGTGGGCCATCGAGCAAACCGGCGCCGAGCGGGTGATGGTCACCCACGGTTCTGTCGGCGTTCTGGTGCGTCACCTGCGGGAAAAAGGCCTGGATGCCCAGGGCTTTACCACCGAATACGGCGATGACGAAGAGGAGGCCAGCGCATGAAAGCCTTCGCAGAGTTGTACGCCAACCTCGACGCCACCACGTCCAGCAATGCCAAGCTCGCCGCGTTGCAGGCGTACTTTCGCCAAGCCCCGCCCGACGATGCAGCGTGGGCGGTGTACTTCCTGTCCGGCGGGCGACCTCGGCAACTGGTGCCCACCCGTTTACTGCGCGACATGGCCACCCAAGCCTCGGGCATCGAGCCATGGCTGTTCGAAGAGAGCTACCAATCGGTCGGCGATTTGGCCGAGACCATTTCCCTGCTGTTACCCGAATCCACCTACACCTCGCAAGATGGCCTGGCGGTGTGGCTCGAAGAAAAGCTGCTGCCCCTGCGTGGTTTGCCGCCTCTGGAACTCGCCGAACGCCTGCCCGCGCTGTGGGCCCAACTGGATCAGCCGAGCCTGATGGTCTGCATCAAGTTGATCACCGGCAGTTTTCGCGTCGGCGTGTCCAAACTGCTGGTCACCCGCGCCCTCGCCGCGATGGCCGACCTCGACAGCAAGCGCGTGGCGCAACGCCTGGTGGGCTACACCGACCTGTCCAATCGCCCTACGCCTGAAGGCTACCTCAAGCTGATCGCTGCCGAATCGTCCGACGAACACGCGCAACGCGGCGGGCAGCCCTATCCGTTTTTTCTGGCCCATGGGTTGTCGCAGCCGGTGGAGCAATTCGACGCCCTGCTCGGCTCCCCCGCCGACTGGCAGGTGGAATGGAAGTGGGACGGCATTCGCGCGCAGTTGGTCAAGCGCGAAGGCCGGCTGTGGGTCTGGTCGCGGGGCGAGGAGCTGGTCACCGAGCGTTTTCCCGAACTGCACAGCCTGGTCAGCGGCTTGCCGGATGGCACGGTGATCGACGGCGAAATCGTGGTGTGGAAGGACGCGGTGCAACCTTTCGCCCTGCTGCAACAGCGGATCGGCCGCAAGACCCTGAGCAAAAAGGTGCTTGAGGATGCTCCGGTCGCCGTCCTCGCCTACGACCTGCTGGAGTTTGAGGGCGACGATTGGCGCAATCACACCCAGGCCGAACGCCGCACCCAACTCGAGCAGGTGATTGCTCAGTGCAACCAGCCTGTGCTGCTGCCATCGCCTTCGCTGACGGGGACCTCTTGGGCAGACCTCGCGCACCAACGCGAGGCGTCGCGCCAGTTGGGCGTGGAAGGCATGATGCTCAAGGCCAAGGACGGCCTGTACGGCGTGGGCCGCACCAAGGACATGGGCGTGTGGTGGAAATGGAAAGTCGACCCGTTCAGCGTCGACGCGGTGTTGATCTACGCCCAACGCGGCCATGGTCGTCGCGCCAGCCTGTATAGCGACTACACCTTTGCAGTGTGGGATGGCCCGCCCGGCACCGAACGCACGCTGGTACCGTTTGCCAAAGCCTATTCCGGCCTGACCGACGAGGAAATGCGCAAGGTCGACGCGATTGTGCGCAAAACCACGGTGGAGAAATTCGGGCCGGTCAGCAGCGTGACGCCGAGCATGGTGTTTGAGCTGGGCTTTGAGGGCATTGCCCTGTCCAAGCGCCACAAGAGCGGGATTGCGGTGCGGTTTCCCAGAATGTTGCGGTGGCGCCAGGATAAGGCGGTGGACGAGGCGGACAACCTGGCCACGCTGCAGGACCTGCTGACCTGAACTAGGTCCTCCTGTGGGAGCGGGCTTGCTCGCGAATACGGTAGGCCAGTGACAGAGGAATTGACTGACCCGCCGCATTCGCGAGCAAGCCCGCACCAACGTTTTAATTCGCGTCAAGATCCAAAATGGTGCACTGAAAAATCAATGCCCATTTTCGGGCATCTCCTACACTCTCAACTCCCTTATCCCACCTTTTAAAACAGTCATTCGGAACTATGGTGCAGAAATTGCTACTTGTGATCCGTCTGACACCGTTCAGTAACAGTCCTAAACGCGCCACAAGCGCTTATCTTGGTTTCCAGGGATTACATAATGAAAAAAGCATTGCTGACCCTTTCTGCACTGGCTCTGTGCATGGCTGCTGGTGTTGCCACAGCCAAGGAATACAAGGAATTGCGTTTTGGTGTCGATCCTTCCTACGCGCCGTTCGAATCCAAGGCCGCTGACGGCAGCCTGGTAGGCTTCGATATCGACCTGGGCAATGCGATCTGCGCCGAGCTGAAGGTCAAGTGCAAGTGGGTTGAAAGTGACTTCGACGGCATGATTCCAGGCCTGAACGCCAACAAGTTCGACGGCGTGATTTCCTCGATGACCGTGACCGAAGCCCGTGAAAAGGCGATCGACTTCTCTAACGAGCTGTTCTCCGGCCCGACGTCCCTGGTGTTCAAAAAGGGCGCGAACTTCTCCACGCCTGAGTCCCTCAAGGGCAAAACCGTGGGCTACGAGCAAGGCACCATCCAGGAAGCCTACGCCAAGGCGGTGCTGGACAAAGCCGGTGTGACCACCAAGGCCTACGCCAACCAGGACCAGGTGTATGCCGACCTGACGTCCGGTCGTCTCGACGCCTCGGTGCAAGACATGCTGCAAGCCGAACTGGGCTTTTTGAAGTCGCCGGCAGGCGCTGACTACGAAGTCAGCAAGGCCATCGACGACCCATTGCTGCCATCCAAAACGGCGGTCGGTATCAAAAAAGGTAACAAAGACCTCAAGGCCTTGCTCGATAAAGGTATCAAAGCGTTACACGATGATGGCACCTACGCCACCATCCAGAAGAAACACTTCGGCGATCTGAACCTGTACAGCGGTAAATAACACCCTGGCGCCCACCTGTTTCAGGTGGGCGCTTTTTTATCGCCATAGGTCCTGAATTCATGTTTGAAGATCTTTTACAAACCCTGGGGCTGAGTGCCTTCAGTTTGAAGGGGTTCGGCCCGCTGTTGCTGCAAGGTACGTGGATGACGGTGAAACTGTCGGTCGCCTCCCTGGCCGTCAGCGTCCTGCTCGGCTTGCTCGGCGCCAGCGCGAAACTGTCCAGCGTCAGCCTGATCCGCGTCCCCGCCCAGCTCTACACCACCTTGATTCGCGGCGTGCCCGACCTGGTGCTGATGTTGCTGATTTTCTACAGCCTGCAAATCTGGCTGACCGGTTTTACCGACTTCATGGAATGGGACTACATCGAGATCGACCCATTCAGCGCCGGGGTTATCACCCTGGGCTTCATCTACGGTGCCTACTTCACCGAGACCTTTCGCGGTGCGATCCTCGCCGTGCCGCGGGGCCAGCTGGAAGCGGCGACCGCGTACGGGCTCACGCGCGGGCAGCGGTTTCGCTTCGTGACCTTCCCGCAGATGATGCGCTTTGCCCTGCCAGGCATCGGCAACAACTGGATGGTGATGCTCAAGGCCACGGCGCTGGTGTCGATCATCGGCCTGGCGGACCTGGTCAAGGCGGCTCAAGACGCCGGCAAGAGCACCTACCAACTGTTTTACTTCCTGGTCATCGCCGCGTTGATCTACCTGCTGATCACCAGCGCGTCCAATGTCGTCCTGCGCTGGCTTGAGCGCCGCTACTCCGCTGGGTCCCGGGAGGCCGTGCGATGATCGAACTTCTACAGCAATACTGGCGGCCCTTCCTTTATAGCGACGGCCAGCACATCACCGGGCTGGCAATGACCCTGTGGCTGCTCAGCGCGGCGCTGGTGATTGGCTTTGTGGTGTCGATCCCGCTGTCCATCGCCCGCGTGTCGCGCAAACGCTACATCCGCTGGCCGGTGCAGTTTTACACGTACCTGTTTCGTGGCACGCCGCTCTATATCCAGCTGCTGATCTGCTACACCGGGATCTACAGCATTGCGGCCGTACGGGCGCAACCGGTGCTGGATGCGTTCTTTCGGGATGCGATGAACTGCACCATCCTCGCCTTCGCCCTGAACACCTGCGCCTACACCACCGAGATTTTCGCCGGGGCAATCCGCAGCATGGCCCACGGCGAAGTCGAAGCAGCCAAGGCCTATGGCCTGACAGGCTGGAAGCTGTATGCCTACGTCATCATGCCGTCGGCCCTACGCCGCTCGCTGCCGTACTACAGCAATGAAGTGATCCTGATGCTGCACTCGACCACCGTGGCGTTCACCGCGACGGTGCCGGACATTCTCAAGGTGGCCCGGGACGCCAACTCGGCCACGTACATGACCTTTCAATCATTCGGCATCGCTGCGTTGATCTACCTGACCGTGACCTTTGCGCTGGTCGGGCTGTTTCGTCTGGCGGAGCGCCGCTGGCTGGCCTTTCTCGGGCCGAGCCATTAAGGAGTTGTCATGCGTCATCAGGTACATGATCTGATCGCGCCGGTGCCAGGCACGGCGCGGCAGATTCACAGTTTCCACTTCGGCCCGGAACAGGCTGAAGGCAAGGTCTACATCCAGTCATCGCTGCATGCCGACGAACTGCCGGGCATGCTGGTGGCCTGGCACCTCAAGGCCCGCCTGGCCGAGTTGGCGGCGGCCGGCAGGCTGCGCAGCGAAATCGTGTTGGTGCCGATTGCCAACCCGGTGGGCCTGGAGCAAGTGTTGATGGATATTCCGCTGGGCCGCTACGAGCTGGAAAGCGGACAGAATTTCAACCGCCGGTTTGTCGACCTCAGTGAAGAGGTCGGTAACCAGGTCGAGTATTTGCTGGGAGATGACGCGCAGCACAACGCCCGATTGATCCGTGCCGCGCTGTCCACTGCCCTCGCCCGGCAAGCGGCCGACACCCAGTTGCAATCCCAACGCCTGGTGCTGCAACGCCTGGCCTGCGAGGCCGACATGGTGCTCGACCTGCATTGCGACTTCGAAGCCGTGGCGCACCTGTACACCACGCCCGAGGCCTGGCCGCAGGTGGAGCCGCTGGCACGCTACATCGGCTCGGAAGCCAATTTGCTTGCCACCGATTCCGGCGGGCAGTCCTTCGATGAGTGTTTCACCCTGGTGTGGTGGCAGTTGCAGCAACGCTTCGGCGAGCGCTTCCCGATTCCCATGGGCAGCTTTTCGGTGACCGTCGAGCTGCGCGGCCAGGGCGACGTCAACCATGGCCTGGCCCGCCTCGACTGCCAGGCGATCATCGATTATCTGATCCACTTCGGCGCGATTGAAGGCACCGCCGCGCCATTGCCTGCCTTGCCCTACCCGGCCACCCCACTGGCGGGCGTCGAGCCTGTGACCACGCCCGTTGGCGGTTTGCTGGTATTTTGCGCCCTGCCAGGTGAATACCTGGAAGCCGGGCAATTGATCGCCGAAATCATCGACCCCCTTACTGACCGCGTAACGCCCGTGCACTGTAAAAACGCCGGCCTGCTTTACGCCCGTTCGCTGCGGCGCATGGCCACTGCCGGCATGGTGATCAGCCATGTCGCAGGCCATGAAGCCTACCGCAGCGGCTACCTACTTTCGCCTTGAGGATGCACGCCCCATGTACAAATTGACCGTTGAAGGCCTGCATAAAAGCTATGGCGACAATGAAGTGCTCAAAGGTGTCTCGCTCAAGGCCAAGACCGGTGATGTGATCAGTTTGATCGGCGCCAGCGGTTCGGGCAAAAGCACCTTTTTGCGCTGCATCAACTTTCTGGAAACCCCCAACGACGGCGCGATGACCCTCGACGGCCAGCAAATCCGCATGGTCAGCGACCGCCACGGCATGCGCGTGGCCGACGACGCCGAGCTGCAACGCCTGCGCACGCGGCTGGCGATGGTGTTCCAGCATTTCAACCTGTGGAGCCACATGAGCGTGCTGGAAAACATCACCATGGCCCCGCGCCGGGTGCTGGGTTGCAGCAAGAAGGACGCCGAAGACCGCGCCCGTCGCTACCTGGACAAGGTGGGCTTGCCGGCGCGCGTGGCCGATCAATACCCGGCGTTCCTGTCGGGTGGCCAACAGCAACGCGTGGCCATCGCCCGCGCCCTGGCCATGGAGCCGGAGGTGATGCTGTTCGACGAGCCGACCTCGGCCCTCGACCCGGAGCTGGTCGGTGAAGTATTGAAGGTGATCCAGGGGCTGGCCGAGGAAGGCCGCACCATGATCATGGTCACCCACGAGATGAGCTTTGCGCGCAAGGTGTCGAGCCAGGTGCTGTTCCTGCACAAGGGCCTGGTGGAAGAGCAAGGTGCGCCTGCGGATGTGCTGGGCAATCCGAAGAGCGAGCGCCTGCAGCAGTTCTTGAGCGGCAATTTGAAGTAAACCTTTGCGGCGCCTGGAGGGTCTCTGAATGAGAGCCTCCAGAGCGTCAGCCCACCCATGGCAAAACCCCTCGACTTCGCAAAACACTGGTTTGCCGCCAAGGGCTGGAAACCGTTCGCCTTTCAGAAAGAGGTATGGGCGGCGGTCAAGCAGGGTCAGTCAGGCTTGCTGCATGCCAGCACCGGCGCGGGTAAAACCTATGCACTGTGGTTTGCCGCCCTCAATCGCTTCGCCATCACTCGCCCGCCCGCCACCGGCAAACGCAAACCGCCGGCTGAGCCGCTGACCGTGCTGTGGATTACACCCATGCGCGCATTGGCCGCCGACACTGCACGCGCCCTTGAAGCGCCACTGGAGGTCTTGCAGATTCCGTGGAGCATCGGCCTGCGCACCGGCGATACCAGCAGCAGCGAACGCGCCCGCCAAACCCGCCGCCAGCCCACCGCGCTGGTTACCACGCCGGAAAGTCTTACGTTGATGCTGGCGCGTGCCGACAGTGAATCGAGCCTGGCGCACCTGCGCATGGTCATCGTGGATGAATGGCATGAACTGATCGGCAACAAGCGTGGTGTGCAGCTGCAACTGGCGCTGGCGCGCTTGCGGCGGTGGCATCCGGAACTGATGGTGTGGGGAATTTCGGCGACGTTGGGTAATCAGGCTCACGCACTGGAGGTTTTGGTCCCACAAGGTGGCGGGATCAATGTGCAGGGGCAAACGGCCAAAACGCTGCAGGTCGATACCTTGTTGCCGCCCACCACTGAGCGCTTTCCCTGGGCCGGGCATATTGGTTTGAAGATGTTGCCGCAAGTCGTCGCCGAAGTTGATTCCAGCAGCAGTTGCCTGGTGTTTACCAACACACGGGCGCAGTCGGAGATCTGGTACCAGGCGTTGCTCGAGGCGCGCCCGGATTGGGCGGGAGTGATCGCGCTGCACCATGGCTCACTCTCGCGCGAAACGCGCGACTGGGTGGAGCGAGCCTTGAAAGACGGCCAGCTCAAGGCGGTGGTGTGCACCTCCAGCCTGGACCTGGGGGTGGATTTCCTGCCGGTGGAGCGCGTGCTGCAAATCGGCTCGGCCAAAGGCGTGGCGCGCCTGATGCAGCGCGCCGGACGCTCCGGCCACGCGCCAGGGCGGCCGTCCAGGGTGACGCTGGTGCCGACCCACAGCCTGGAGCTGGTGGAAGCGGCGGCCGCCCAAGACGCGATCGCCCAACGGCGCATCGAAGCCCGTGAATCGCCTTACAAACCGCTGGACGTGCTCGTACAGCATTTGGTGAGCATGGCGCTGGGCGGAGGCTTCACGCCGGACGCGCTGCTGGCGGAAGTGCGCGGTGCCTGGGCTTACCGTGACCTCACGCAAGCCGACTGGGCCTGGGCGCTGGGGTTTGTGCGCCATGGCGGATTGTCGCTGACGGCTTACCCGGATTACCGCCGCGTGGAGCCCGACGAGCACGGCGTGTGGCGCGTGCCGGATGCACGCCTGGCGCGGCGCCATCGCATGAGCGTAGGCACCATCGTCAGTGACGCGAGTATCCAGCTGAAATTCTGGAGCAAGGGCGGCGGCGGCAAGAACCTGGGCAGTGTCGAGGAAGGCTTTATCGCACGGCTCAAACCCGGTGATGGTTTCCTGTTTGCGGGGCGTTTGCTGGAGCTGGTGCGCGTGGAAAACATGACTGCTTACGTGCGTCGCAGCACCGCGAAAAGAGCCGCCGTGCCGCGTTGGAATGGCGGGCGCATGCCGCTTTCCAACGAACTGGCGCAGGCGGTGGTCGAGCGGTTTGATGCGGCGGCGCACGGGCATTTCGACGGCCCGGAAATGCAGGCGGTGCAACCCTTGCTGCAAACCCAGTTGCGCTGGTCGGGCCTGCCGACTCGCACGCATTTGCTGGCCGAAGCCCTGAAGTCGCGGGAAGGATGGCACGTGTTTCTTTACCCCTTCGCCGGACGCCAAGTGCATCTGGGCCTGGCCAGCCTGCTGGCGTGGCGGGTCAGCCAACAGCAGCCGGTGACCTTTTCGATTGCGGTGAATGATTACGGGCTGGAGCTGTTGAGTGCCACTCCGGTGGATTGGCCATTACTGCTGAACGAAGCGTTATTGAGTCCGCAAAATTTGCTGACCGACGTCATAGCCAGCCTGAATGCCGGGGAATTGGCCCTTAGACGTTTTCGCGAGATCGCGCGCATCGCCGGGCTGGTGTTCGCGGGTTACCCCGGTGCGCCAAAAAGCACGCGGCAGGTTCAGGCCTCCAGCGGGTTGTTTTTTGAAGTGTTCAAGCAATATGACCCGCAGAACCTGCTGCTGACCCAGGCCGGGGAAGAAGTCCTGCGTGACGAGTTGGATATTCGTCGGCTGGAACAGACATTGCGCCATCTGGCCGCGCTGAAACTGGACCTGCACCTGATCGAACGGCCTACACCGCTGGCCTTCCCACTGCTGGTTGAGCGGATGCGCGAGAGCATGAGTTCGGAGAAACTCTCGGAGCGCATTGCACGGATGGTCAAAGACCTGGAAAAAGTCGCGGATAATGGGAAACGCTGATGCATTGTTCGGTGATGCTTGAGGGAGAAGAGCTGTGGTTGCTGGCGGAAAAGGCCGTGTACTGGCCCTCGCGTGGGTGTTTGCTGATTGCCGACGTGCATTTTGGCAAGGCCTCCGCCTACCGCAGCCTTGGGCAACCCGTGCCCCAAGGCACCACGACTGAAAACCTGCAACGCCTGGACCGGCTGTTATCGGCCTTGCCGTGCGAGCAGGTGATCTTTCTCGGTGACTTCCTGCACGGCCCCGGCTCTCACGCCAGCGGCACCCTGAGCGCCTTGAGAGCGTGGCGTGAGCACAATTGCGACCTTGGGCTGACGCTGATTCGTGGCAATCACGACAAACGCGCAGGCGACCCACCAGCCGACTTGCGCATCGAGGTGGTGCCGGAACCTTTGCTGATGGGGCCGTTCGCCCTGCAACACGAACCAGACGCGCATGCCAGCCACCATGTGCTGGCGGGGCACGTGCACCCGGTCTATCGACTGCGCGGCAGGGGCCGCCAGAGCTTGCGCCTGCCGTGCTTTCAGTTCGGGTCGCGGATCAGCCTGTTGCCGGCGTTCGGCGCCTTTACCGGGGGTTATTCAGTGGAGCAGCGCGACGATCAGCAGATCTTTGTGATCGGCGATGAGGACGTATGGCCGGTGTGCTGAACAACCGGCCATGTCTATTGCCCTGAACGATCAGGCGACAGGCGCGGGTGGCGGCTCATCCGGCAGCGTCGGTTCACCAGGCTCGGTGGGCGGTTGCGGCCAATCTTGATCAGGTTGACCAGGGATGCCGCCCGCATACGCAGGGTCGGCCATCAGGGACCAGGCCAGAACACCAATCTGGTTGGGTTCAAGCCGGGCGAGTTCGGCGCTGATTCGCGGGTCGATCTTCATAAAGTACTCCTCAAGCGTGGCTCGGCGCGTTTTGCACGCACCGAGGCAGTACACCCAATAGAGTCACTTCCCGCAGACTAATTCCCTTAACGTGTAAGACCTTTCGATCAAGCGCGTGGGAGTGTGACGCCACGCTGGCCCTGATACTTGCCGGCGCGGTCCTTGTAGGACACTTCACAGGCCTCATCGGACTGCAGGAACAGCATCTGTGCCACGCCTTCATTGGCGTAGATCTTCGCCGGCAACGTGGTGGTGTTGGAGAACTCCAGGGTCACGTGACCTTCCCACTCGGGCTCAAGCGGCGTCACGTTGACGATAATGCCGCAGCGCGCGTAGGTGCTTTTACCCAAGCAAATGGTCAGCACGTCACGCGGGATGCGGAAAAACTCCACGGTGCGCGCCAGGGCGAAGGAGTTGGGCGGGATGATGCACACGTCGCTCTTGACGTCGACGAAGCTCTTTTCGTCGAAATTCTTCGGGTCGACGATCGCCGAGTTGATATTGGTGAACACCTTGAATTCGTCGGCGCAACGCACGTCGTAGCCATAGCTGGAAACACCGTACGAAATCACCGGAGCGTCGCCTGCGCCACGGATCTGGCGTTCAACGAACGGTTCGATCATGCCGTGCTCTTGCGCCATGCGGCGAATCCACTTGTCCGATTTGATGCTCATGGCGGGTGTCCTGAATAGCGAGGTGGAAAAATTCTGTTGGGCATCTTACCGGGGCCGGCTTCGGGGTTCAAAGGGCGCGGGGCTTTTCTTGATGAATGCACCGGCTGCTGCAAGCCGCAGCCAATGGGGCCGGGGCTCATAGTGCGGTCCCTTGTGACTGTAAATACCACCGCCAGTCACGAAAATAGAGAAACCTTCGGAAATACCATTGGCACGTTCCGGAAAAAGGGTTAAGGTGGCGCCACTGTGCTGCTTGTGTCACTGAGAATCTCTACACGATATGTTGAATTTCGATCCAACCATCTCCAAGAATTTTTCCTGCTCTTTGCACTCAGTCTCGGCCAGGGCTTTTCCTGAGTCGCAGTTAACTTTGTCCAAGGAGATACACCATGTCTAATCGCCAAACTGGTACCGTTAAGTGGTTCAACGATGAAAAAGGCTTCGGCTTCATCACTCCACAATCCGGTGACGACCTGTTCGTTCACTTCAAAGCTATCCAATCCGACGGCTTCAAAAGCCTGAAAGAAGGCCAACAGGTTTCTTTCATCGCTACCCGCGGTCAGAAAGGCATGCAAGCTGAAGAAGTTCAAGTTATCTAACTTGTACTGACTTAGTCGAAAAAACCCCGCCCTCAAAAGCGGGGTTTTTTTATGCCTGGGATTTGGCGCAACGCCACCGGAATCCCGGACACAAAAAAATGTGGGAGCCTACTTATGTGGGAGCCGGCTTGCCTGCGATGCTGACGCCTCGGTGTATCAGTTACACCGAGACGATGCTATCGCTGGCAAGCCAGCTCCCACACAAGCCTGCTCCCACAGTTCATACAGCGTTGTTACTGGAACAACGACTCACTCGACAAGCCATTCTTCTCAAGGATCTCACGCAAGCGCTTGAGGCCCTCTACCTGGATCTGCCGCACCCGCTCACGGGTCAAACCGATCTCCAGGCCTACGTCCTCCAGGGTACTGCTCTCATGGCCGCGCAGGCCGAAGCGGCGAATCACCACTTCACGCTGCTTGTCCGTGAGCTCAGACAGCCACTGGTCAATGCTTTGGGAAAGATCATCGTCCTGCAACAGTTCGCAAGGATCCGTCGGACGATCATCCGTCAGGGTGTCCAGCAGGGTTTTATCCGAATCCGGACCCAGCGAGACATCGACCGAAGACACGCGCTCGTTCAGGCCGAGCATGCGCTTAACCTCGCCTACCGGCTTTTCCAGCAGGTTGGCGATTTCTTCAGGCGAAGGTTCATGATCGAGTTTTTGTGTCAGCTCACGCGCCGCCCGCAGGTAGACGTTGAGCTCCTTGACCACATGGATCGGCAACCGGATCGTACGGGTTTGATTCATGATCGCCCGTTCGATGGTCTGACGAATCCACCAGGTGGCATAGGTCGAAAAGCGGAAGCCCCGCTCAGGGTCGAACTTCTCCACCGCCCGGATCAAGCCCAGGTTGCCCTCCTCGATCAGGTCCAGCAGCGACAGCCCACGATTGACGTAGCGTCGGGCAATTTTCACCACCAGGCGCAAGTTACTTTCAATCATGCGTTTGCGCCCAGCCGGATCGCCTTTTTGCGACAAGCGCGCAAAATGGACTTCTTCTTCGGGAGTGAGCAGAGGGGAAAAGCCGATTTCATTGAGGTACAGCTGCGTTGCGTCGAGCGCCCGCGTGTAGTCAATGTACTTGTGTTGCTTTAACGCGGTGGAGTTCTTGGATTTGGTGCGAACTGAAGGTGTAGCAGACCCTTCATCATTCGACATCGATTCCTTTTCGGTGAGTATCTCCATTTCAAGGAGAACCTCATCGTCGATGTCAAACTCCGGCGCTTCTTTACTGAGAGCCATTGTTATAGTCCTTTGGTGAGTTCGACCTCAAGCTCAAGCGACGCCTCTATCCTTGGCAACGCTGGAGCCTGTTCCTTCTACGTGAGGGAACAGGCTGTGCAACACATCAACGACGGGGTAGGAATTGCAGCGGATCTACAGGTTTCCCTTGGCGGCGAATCTCAAAGTGCAGTTTCACCCGGTCTGTACCAGTTGACCCCATTTCGGCAATTGTCTGTCCGACTTTGACTTGCTGCCCCTCCCGAACCAACAGCCTGCGGTTGTGACCGTAAGCACTGACGTAGGTATCGCTGTGTTTGATGATGACCAGTTCGCCGTAGCCCCGCAAACCACTCCCGGCGTACACCACTGTCCCATCAGACGCAGCTAAAACAGGCTGTCCCAAATCCCCGGCGATATCAATGCCTTTATTCAAACTACCGTTTGAAGAGAATTTTCCAATCAACACCCCGTTTGAAGGCCATCCCCAACCGGTCGGAGCAGGCCCTGCTGGCGGCAGAGGCGCAGGCGCTGGTTTGCTCGCAACCGTAGGCGCGGCGGTGCCTGCAGGCCGGGTGATGATCGTGGTTTTGCTCGAAGACGAGGGCGAAGATCCGGAATTTGTCACAACTGTCGTAGGCGTTGAACCGGTGCGTCCATCGAAACGAATGGTCTGACCTGGATGTATCGTGTATGGCACAGGAATATTGTTACGAGCTGCGAGCGCCTTGTAATCCCAACCGTAACGGAAGGCGATCGAGAACATCGTGTCCCCCTTTCGCACTACATACTGACCGGTGGTGACCGTCGGTTTTTGCGGCACTGCATTATTGCGGTCAACCACCCGCGCACCGCTGGATGGCGTGCTCGAGCAGGCCGCCAATAAGGAACTCAAGACAAGGCCAAGCACCAGTCGCTGAAAGCTTGTTTTACTCATACGCTGCGCAGGACCTGTGAGACTCACCCGCCGCTCCCTTTGTGGTGGCTGAACATGAACGCCTGTATCAGGCTTGAAATATGACGCAAGTATAACTGGGCATTGGATTTTTACCGGCACACGACTGAAACGAAAAATTCATCATGTTTAAACCCGGTTTCCCATCATGTTGACTCTATGAGCCCCGCTGTAAGACACATCCCCACCCACAGAATTCACTGTTTGCGAATAAATGATCAGGCCAGCGGGCCATTGAGCAACGGTACAAAGCGCACGGCGCCCAGTACATGCCGGGAAAAGCCTTCGTCTTCCCGGATAATGAGCATCAATTGTTGCACTTCGCCGGAACCCACCGGGATAACCAATCGCCCGCCAGGTGCCAGTTGATCCAGCAAGGCCTGCGGTACATCGGTAGCAACGGCGGTAACGATGATGCCGTTATACGGCGCCAGCGCCGGCCAGCCTTCCCAGCCATCGCCCCAGCGAAACACCACGTTACGCAGATTGAGCTCCACCAGGCGCTCCTTGGCACGGTCCTGCAGGACCTTGATGCGCTCCACCGAGAACACCCGCTCCACCAATTGCGACAGCACGGCGGTCTGGTAACCCGAACCGGTGCCGATCTCCAGCACTTTGTCCAACGGCCCCGCCGCCAGCAACAGCTCACTCATGCGCGCGACCATATAAGGCTGCGAAATTGTCTGGTTGTGGCCGATGGGCAACGCGGTGTCTTCATAGGCCCGATGCGCCAGGGCTTCGTCGACAAACAGGTGGCGTGGTGTGCGCCGAATGACTTCCAGCACCTGGGCGTTCGACAGCCCTTCTTCGTACAGGCGCTGGATCAAACGCTCGCGCGTACGCTGCGAGGTCATCCCGATGCCACGGCGCAGCAGGTCGTCTTGTTCACGCGCCATCAACGCAGCCCCTCAAGCCAGCCATCGAGACTACTGAAGGCATCACTGAAGGTGCGATCAAGCTGCAACGGGGTAATCGATACATAACCTTGCATCACCGCATGAAAGTCTGTGCCCGGGCCACCGTCCTCAGCGTCGCCGGCCGCCGCAATCCAATAACCTTCCTTGCCGCGTGGATCGACCACTTTCAGAGGCGCCGCCGCACGGGCGCGATGGCCCAGGCGCGTCAGTTGGATGCCGCGAATATGGTCGAGGGGCAAATTAGGGATGTTGACGTTGAGTACTGTGCGCGGCGGCAGGTCCAGTGATCCGTGGGCCTCCACCAGCTTGCGGGCGAAATACGCCGCCGTCGCCAGGTTGTCCAACTGCCGCGAGGCAAAGGAAAAGGCGAACGAGGTGCGGCCCAGGAAACGCCCTTCAAGCGCCGCCGCCACCGTACCCGAATACAGCACGTCATCGCCCAGGTTGGCGCCCAGGTTGATGCCCGACACCACCAGGTCCGGCTCGTGCTCCAACAAGCTGTTGATCGCCAGGTGCACGCAATCGGTGGGGGTACCGTTCACGCTGATAAAGCCATTGGCCAGAACCTGCGGGTGCAACGGACGGTCGAGCGTCAGCGAACTGCTGGCGCCGCTCTTGTCCTGGTCCGGGGCAACCACCACACACTCGGCGTAGTCTTCCAGCGCAGCATAAAGCGCGGCAAGGCCGGGTGCGGTGGCACCGTCATCGTTTGATATCAGAATACGCATGGGCTGTCCGTCTGCCCCACCGGCACCAGATCAACAAGCTCGCGCACCAAGACAGTGGCGAAGCATCCGGCCGGCAGGACGAATTCCAGTTGCAGAATGTCCAGCGAGGGATAATGCCACGTCAACCCGCCAATGGGCAGTCGCAGAATGCGACGCTCCTGGCTCATGCCGGCATTGACCAGCCAATCGCGCAGGTCGGCTTCACCGTCGGCGATTGCCTGTTCCAGCGCGAAGGTCGCCCCCGACGCCGGCGAATTGCCTTCGCCCCACTGCGGCCCTGTCGGGTGCAGGTCCAGAATCGCCAGGCGCGGGTCGCTGCATTCAGCCTCCCCCGCCGGGAAAAAACTGCGGCTGTCAGTAAACGCCAGCAAATCGCCGACCTGGGCGCGCTGCCAGGACCCGTCTGCCACACGTGCTGCCAGGACTTTATTGAAGAGAAAACTACGCGCGGTAGACAGCAGCCGCGAGCGCACATTGCGCTGCTCCGGCAGAGCCTTGCGGGCCGCCCATTCACGCGCGTCCGCCACGTTGCCGCCGTTGTGGCCGAAGCGCTGGGCGCCGAAGTAATTGGGGATGCCGTGCTGGGCAATCTGCTGCAAACGCGCGTCGATGGCGGCGGTGTCGCCAGCCAATTGGGTCAGGCGCAGGGTAAAGCCGTTGGCCGAATGCGCACCCCGCTGCAGCTTGCGTTTATGACGGACGATCTTGAGGATTTTGAGGGTGTCGTTCTGCGCACCGCTCATGTCCGGGTCGGCCTTGCCCGGCAGTTGCACGCTGAACCACTGGCGCGTCAACGCCTGGCGATCCTTGAGCCCGGCATAGCTGACGGTGCGCAGCGGCACGCCGGCGGCCTTGGCAATGCGCCGCGCGGCTTCTTCGGTATTCAAACCGCGTTTTTCGACCCACAGCCACAGGTGCTCGCCGTCGCCGGTCAGCGGAATATCCAGCACTTCGTCTACCTGGAAATCTTCAGCCGTCGCTTTTAATACGGCGCTGCCCAAAGCCTCGCCGTACGCCCGCGGGCCCAACAGTTGCAAGTCATTCATGCGCGCAGCAACAAGGCAACGGAGTGCACCGCGATGCCCTCTTCACGTCCGGTAAACCCGAGTTTTTCGGTGGTGGTGGCTTTCACGTTGACTTGATCCAATTCAATTTGCAGATCCGCGGCAATCAGTGCGCGCATCGATTCGATATGCGGGGCCATTTTCGGCGCCTGGGCGACGATGGTGTTGTCGACATTCCCGACCTTCCAGCCCTTGGCGTGGATCAGGCCGACCACATGGCGCAGCAAGACGCGGCTGTCCGCACCCTTGAAGGTTGGGTCGGTGTCTGGAAAGTGCTTGCCGATATCGCCCAACGCCGCTGCGCCGAGCAGGGCATCGCTCAAGGCGTGCAATACAACGTCGCCGTCGGAATGAGCGAGCAACCCATGGTGGTGTGCAATGCGCACGCCGCCCAAGGTGATGAAATCGCCTTCAGCGAAACGGTGCACATCGTAGCCGTGGCCAATACGCATAAAAAAACGCCCCGATTTAATTCAGGGCGTGATTCTACCTACTTTTGCCTCACATTAACCGAGCAAAGCACGCCCATGATGTCGCAAATGATCTTCGATGAAGCTGGCGATAAAGAAGTAGCTGTGGTCGTAGCCGGGTTGCAGGCGCAGTTCGAGCGGATGGTTGGCCGCCTTGGCCGCTTGCTGCAGGGCTTCGGGCTTGAGCTGCACGGCGAGGAAATCGTCGCGGTCGCCCTGATCCACCAGCAATGGCAGCTTTTGCGTGGCCTCGCTGATCAGCGCGCAGGCGTCCCATTCACGCCATTTAGAGCGTTCATCACCCAAATAACGCGAGAAGGCCTTCTGGCCCCATGGGCAATCCATCGGGTTATTGATCGGCGAAAATGCCGACACTGATTGGTAGCGCCCAGGGTTGCGCAAGGCACACACCAACGCACCGTGGCCGCCCATGGAGTGGCCGCTGATGCCGCGCTTTGCCGATGCAGGGAAATGCGCTTCAACCAACGCAGGCAATTCCTGCACCACGTAGTCATGCATCCGATAGTGCTTGGCCCAAGGTTCCTGCGTGGCATTCAGGTAGAAGCCGGCCCCCAGGCCAAAATCCCAGGCGTTGTCAGGGTCGCCCGGCACACCGGGCCCACGCGGGCTGGTGTCCGGAGCAACGATGATCAACCCCAGCTCGGCGGCCACACGCTGAGCACCAGCCTTTTGCATGAAGTTTTCGTCGGTGCAGGTCAAGCCGGACAGCCAGTACACCACCGGCAGTTTGCCGCCCTGCTCCGCCTGTGGCGGCAGGTAGACGGCAAAGGTCATGTCGCACCCGAGCACGTGGGAGCTGTGTTTGTAGCGTTTATGCCAGCCGCCAAAACTCTTTTGGCAGGAGATGTTTTCCAGGGTCATGGGAATGCTCCCAGCGGCGAGCGGCAAACTTTAGGCTGCAGGCAGACATACACCTTTTTGCAGCCTAGAGCGTGCAACTTGCAGCTGCTTTAAAAGTGAATGACGGTACGAATGCTCTTGCCTTCATGCATCAGGTCAAACGCTTTGTTGATGTCTTCCAGGCCCATGGTGTGGGTGATAAAGGTGTCCAGCGGGATTTCGCCGGACTGGGCCATTTCCACGTAGCTTGGCAATTCGGAACGCCCACGCACGCCGCCAAACGCCGAACCGCGCCAGACGCGGCCGGTCACCAGCTGGAATGGGCGGGTGGCGATTTCCTGGCCAGCACCGGCTACACCAATGATCACCGACTCGCCCCAACCCTTGTGGCAGCACTCCAGGGCCGCGCGCATCAGTTGCACGTTGCCGATGCACTCGAAGGAAAAGTCTACGCCGCCGTCGGTCAAGTCGACGATCACGTCCTGGATGGGGCGGTCGTAGTCTTTCGGGTTGATGCAGTCGGTGGCGCCCAATTGCTTGGCGATTTCAAACTTGGCCGGGTTGATGTCGATGGCAATGATGCGACCGGCCTTGGCTTTCACCGCGCCGATGATGGCCGACAGGCCAATGCCGCCGAGGCCGAAGATAGCCACGGTATCGCCCGGCTTGACCTTGGCAGTATTGATCACCGCGCCGATGCCGGTGGTAACGCCGCAGCCGAGCAGGCAGACCTTTTCCAACGGCGCTTCTTTAGGGATTTTTGCCACGGAAATTTCCGGCAGCACGGTGTACTCGGAGAACGTCGAGGTACCCATGTAGTGGAAAATCGGCTGGCCCTTGTAGGAGAAACGTGTGGTGCCATCCGGCATCAGGCCTTTGCCCTGCGTGGACCGAATGGCCTGGCACAGGTTGGTCTTGCCCGACAGGCAGAATTTGCACTTGCCGCATTCCGGCGTGTACAGCGGGATCACGTGGTCGCCGACGGCCACCGAAGTCACGCCCTCGCCGATTGCTTCAACCACCGCGCCACCTTCATGGCCGAGGATCGACGGAAAGATCCCTTCCGGGTCGGCGCCCGACAACGTGTATGCGTCGGTATGGCACACGCCGGACGCGACCACCCGCAGCAGCACCTCGCCGGCCTTGGGCATGGCGACATCGACTTCGACGATCTCTAGGGGCTTTTTCGCTTCGAAGGCTACAGCGGCGCGGGACTTGATCATCCGGGTTTCTCCAGGAAATTAAAAACTGAAGCGCTGAGTGTAAAACATGGCCCAGTGATTAATAATCCGAGCGAAAGCAAAACTTTATTGCTGTACAGGGATAATCAACATGCTGGAAAACCGCTGGGAAGGCATCGACGAGTTTGTTGCGGTGGCTGAGTGCAGCCAATTCACAGCGGCGGCCGAGCGACTTGGCGTGTCGTCATCGCACATCAGCCGGCAGGTGGCGCGCCTGGAAGAACGGCTGCAAACCCGGTTGCTCTATCGCAGCACGCGCAAGGTCACGCTGACCGAAGCCGGCCAGACCTTCCTGCAACACTGCCAACGCTTGCAGGACGGTCGCGAAGAAGCATTGCGCGCCGTCGGCGACCTCGCCAGCGAACCCAAGGGCATGTTGCGCATGACGTGCGCGGTGGCTTACGGCGAGCGTTTTATCGTGCCGCTGGTCACACGATTCATGGGGCTCTACCCGCAATTGCGCGTGGATATCGAGTTGAGCAATCGCCAGCTGGATCTGGTGCATGAAGGCCTCGACCTGGCGATCCGCCTGGGCCGCCTGCAAGACTCGCGGATGGTCGCCAGTCGCCTGGCCCCGCGGCGCATGTACCTGTGCGCATCACCTTCCTACTTGGCGCGGTATGGTCGGCCACACAGTCTGTCGGAATTAAGTCGGCATAACTGCCTGATCGGCAGCTCGGATATCTGGCAACTGGCCCAGGATGGGCGCGAATTTTCCCAACGGGTGCAGGGAAACTGGCGCTGCAACAGTGGGCAGGCGGTGCTGGATGCGGCGTTGCAAGGGGTTGGGCTATGCCAGTTGCCGGACTATTACGTGCTGGAGCATCTGCACACTGGCGCGCTGGTGTCGTTACTGGAGGCGCATCAGCCACCGAACACGGCGGTGTGGGCGTTGTATCCACAACAGCGGCATTTATCGCCGAAGGTCAGAAAGCTGGTGGATTTCTTGAAGGAGGGGTTGGCCGAGCGGCCGGAGTACAGCGAGTAATTTGGTGCGCCTGCCTGGGTCTCATCGCGGGCTAGCCCGGCTCCCACTGGGAATCGCATTTCAACCGTGAGGGCTGGCTTGCCTGCGATGAAGTCGACGCGGTTTAACTGACTACCTGCGGTTCGCCCACCGCAGCCGCAACCACTCCAGGTCTTCGGGCCGGGTCACCTTGATATTGTCCGAACGCCCTTCAATCAGGCGCGGCGCCTGGCCGGACCATTCCATCGCCGAGGCTTCGTCGGTGATGACGGCGTCAGCCACCAAGCTATCAGCCAACGCTCGATGCAATGCACCGAGGCGAAACATCTGCGGCGTGTAGGCTTGCCAGATCAGGCTGCGGTCGACGGTTTCAACCACACGTGCGTGCTTGTCGACGCGCTTGAGCGTGTCGCGAGCGGGCACGGCCAGCAGCCCGCCGACAGGATCATCCGACAGTTCCAACAACAGATTATCGAGGTCATCACGGCTGAGGTTAGGCCGCGCGGCGTCATGCACCAGCACCCAATCATCATCGCTGGCACCCAGCGCATTGAGTTGCAGCAACGCATTGAGTACCGAACCCGAGCGCTCGTCACCGCCGTCCGCACGCACGATGCGTGGGTCATTGGCGCAAGGCAGGTTCGGCCAATAAGGATCATCGACAGCCAAACTGACTACCAGCCCCTTGAGGCCCGGATGGTCGAGAAAACAGCCGAGGCTGTGTTCGAGAATTGTGCGCCCGCCCAATTGCAAGTATTGCTTGGGGCGGTCCGCAGCCATACGGGCACCAACGCCCGCGGCAGGAATCACGGCCCAGAAGGCCGGTAAAACGCTACTCATTGGGCCAGCTGATAGAGGGTTTCGCCCTCTTTCACCATGCCCAGCTCATGACGAGCCCGTTCTTCAACGGTCTCCGTACCTTTTTTCAGCTCAAGCACTTCAGCATCGAGGACACGATTGCGCTCCAGCAGACGTTCGTTCTCGGCGTGCTGGTCGGCAATTTGCTGGGTCAACTCTTTCACCTGCGCAAAGCTGCCATTACCCACCCATAGGCGGTACTGCAGGCCAGCCAGCAACAAGAGCAAGACGAGGAACAACCAATTGGGACTGCGCATCGAAATCCGGGTATCCAGTAAAAAAAGACAGCCATGCAAAACTTTTGAAGCAACTGATAGCACGAAGCCTGGATGAACCAGGCTTGTGCTTGTTAGCCATGAGATTAGCGTCGAAATTCACGCTGTCGTGATTTTTCCGACGTAATCCGCAGACCTTTTACCATTTAACAATCAGCCGCGAAACTCGCTGCGACCGTTGTACTTGGCTTTACCTGCCAATTGCTCTTCGATACGCAGCAATTGGTTGTACTTGGAAACGCGGTCGGAACGGCACAGGGAACCGGTCTTGATCTGCCCAGCCGAAGTGCCCACGGCCAGGTCGGCAATGGTCGAGTCTTCGGTTTCGCCGGAGCGGTGGGAGATCACGGCGGTGTAGCCCGCAGCCTTGGCCATCTGGATGGCTTCCAGGGTTTCGGTCAGGGTACCGATCTGGTTGAACTTGATCAGGATCGAGTTGGCAATCTTCTTGTCGATGCCTTCTTTCAGGATCTTGGTGTTGGTCACGAACAGGTCGTCGCCGACCAGTTGGATTTTTTCGCCGATCTTGTCGGTGAGGACTTTCCAGCCAGCCCAGTCGGACTCGTCCAGGCCGTCTTCGATGGAGATGATCGGGTAGCGTTCGGTCAGGCCTTTGAGGTAGTCGGCAAAACCTTCGGAGGTGAACACGTGGCCTTCGCCGGACAGGTTGTATTTACCGTCCTCGTAGAACTCGCTGGCCGCGCAGTCCAGGGCCAGGGTCACGTCGGTGCCCAGCTTGTAGCCCGCATTGGCCACGGCTTCGGAGATCACTTTGAGTGCATCTTCGTTGGACGCCAGGTTCGGCGCGAAACCACCTTCGTCACCCACGGCAGTGCTCAGGCCACGGGCCTTCAGGACAGCTTTGAGGTGGTGGAAAATCTCGGTACCCATGCGCAGGCCTTCGGAGAAGGTCTTGGCGCCAACCGGCTGCACCATGAATTCCTGGATGTCGACGTTGTTATCAGCGTGCTCGCCACCGTTGATGATGTTCATCATCGGCACCGGCATCGAGTAAACACCCGGGGTGCCGTTCAGGTTGGCGATGTGTGCGTACAGCGGCAAGTCCTGGTCCTGTGCGGCAGCCTTGGCAGCGGCCAGGGACACGGCGAGGATGGCGTTGGCGCCCAGGCTGCCTTTGTTTTCGGTGCCGTCGAGCTTGATCATCGCGTGGTCCAGGGCTTTCTGGTCCAGCGGGTCCTTGCCCAGCAACAGGTCACGGATCGGGCCGTTGATGTTGGCTACAGCCTTGAGTACACCCTTGCCCAGGTAACGGCTCTTGTCGCCATCACGCAGTTCCAGTGCTTCGCGGGAACCTGTGGAAGCACCGGACGGCGCGCAGGCGCTGCCGATGATGCCGTTATCGAGGAGCACGTCGGCTTCGACGGTAGGGTTGCCACGGGAGTCGAGAACTTCACGACCTTTGATGTCGACGATTTTTGCCATTGTTGTAAACACTCCAAAGTTGACGAAAACGACGCAGCTGAAGGAAATCTTTTGACCGACCGCAAGGGTGGAACAACGGGGCAGGCTTGCAGGCGACAAGGCTCAGGCCCGCAGGCCTGAGCGTAAAGCGAGGGAAAGTCTACCGGAGAAATGGCGCTTACGCGGTCTCTACCGTCGGAAAACTCTTGACCAGTTCGTCCAACTGCTTGAGCTGGGCCAGGAATGGCTCCAGCTTATCCAGGCGCAGGGCGCATGGGCCGTCGCATTTGGCGTTGTCCGGGTCCGGATGGGCTTCCAGGAACAGGCCCGCCAGCGACTGGCTGATGCCCGCCTTGGCCAGGTCTAGCACCTGGGCACGGCGCCCACCGGCGGAATCGGCGCGACCACCAGGCATTTGCAGCGCGTGGGTCACGTCGAAGAACACCGGGTATTCGAACTGTTTCATGATGCCGAAACCGAGCATGTCCACCACGAGGTTGTTGTAGCCGAAGCTCGAACCACGCTCGCAGAGAATCAACTGGTCGTTACCCGCTTCCACGCACTTGTTCAGGATGTGTTTCATTTCCTGGGGCGCGAGGAACTGGGCTTTCTTGATATTGATCACAGCGCCGGTCTTGGCCATGGCGACCACGAGGTCGGTCTGGCGCGACAGGAAGGCCGGCAACTGGATGATGTCGCACACCTCGGCGACCACGGCCGCTTGTTCCGGCTCGTGGACGTCGGTGATGATCGGCACGCCGAAGGCTTGCTTGATGTCCTGGAAGATCCGCATGCCTTCTTCAAGGCCCGGGCCGCGATAGGAGGTCACGGACGAACGGTTGGCCTTGTCGAAGCTGGCCTTGAACACGTAAGGGATACCGAGTTTCTCGGTCACCTTCACGTACTCTTCACAGACCTGCATCGCCATGTCGCGGCTTTCCAGCACGTTCATGCCGCCGAACAGCACCATGGGCTTGTCGTTGGCAATCTCGATATCGCCTACGCGAATGATCTTCTGGGCCATCAGGTTTACGCCTTCTTCTGATGTTGCGTCAGTGCTGCTTTAACGAAACCGCTGAACAACGGGTGACCGTCGCGCGGGGTCGAGGTGAACTCAGGGTGGAACTGGCAGGCCACGAACCACGGATGATCCGGCGCCTCGACCACTTCAACCAACTTGCCATCGCCAGAGCGACCGGAGATTTTCAGGCCGGCTTCTTTGATCTGCGGCAGCAGGTTGTTGTTCACTTCGTAGCGGTGACGGTGACGCTCGACGATCACGTCCTTGCCATAGCAATCGTGAACCAGCGAGCCCGGCTCCAGCAGGCAGTCTTGCGCGCCAAGGCGCATGGTGCCGCCCAGGTCGGAGCTTTCGGTACGGGTTTCAACGGCGCCGGTGGCATCTTCCCATTCGGTGATCAGGCCCACGACCGGGTGGCCGCTGGTGTGATCGAACTCGGTGGAGTTGGCGTCTTTCCAGCCCAGCACGTTACGGGCGAACTCGATAACGGCCACTTGCATGCCCAGGCAGATACCCAGGTACGGCACTTTGTTTTCACGAGCGTACTGAACCGCAGTGATTTTGCCTTCCACGCCACGCAGGCCGAAACCGCCCGGTACGAGAATCGCATCAACACCTTCGAGCAAGGCAGTGCCCTGGTTCTCGATGTCTTCGGAATCGATGTAGCGCAGGTTGACCTTGGTACGGTTGCTGATACCGGCGTGGCTCATCGCTTCGATCAGCGACTTGTACGCGTCCAGCAGCTCCATGTACTTGCCGACCATGGCGATGGTGACTTCATGCTCAGGATTGAGCTTGGCATCCACCACAGCTTCCCACTCGGACAGGTCCGCGCCGTTGCACTGCAGGCCGAAACGCTCGACCACAAAATCATCCAGGCCTTGGGAGTGCAGGATGCCCGGGATCTTGTAGATGGTGTCGGCGTCTTCCAGGGCAATCACCGCACGCTCTTCAACGTTGGTGAACTGCGCAATCTTGCGGCGCGAGGAAATGTCGATCGGGTGATCGGAGCGGCATACCAGCACGTCTGGCTGCAGGCCGATGGAACGCAGTTCCTTGACCGAGTGCTGGGTAGGCTTGGTTTTGGTTTCGCCGGCGGTGGCGATGTACGGCACCAGCGTCAGGTGCATCAGCATCGCGCGCTTGGCGCCGACTTCGAAACGCAGCTGGCGGATGGCTTCGAGGAACGGCTGGGATTCGATGTCACCCACGGTGCCACCGATCTCGACCATCGCCACGTCGGCATCGCCTGCACCCTTGATGATGCGGCGCTTGATTTCGTCGGTGATGTGCGGGATCACCTGGATGGTTGCACCCAGGTAGTCACCACGGCGCTCCTTGCGCAGCACGTGCTCGTAGACACGGCCAGTGGTGAAGTTGTTGTTCTGGGTCATGGTCGTGCGGATGAACCGCTCGTAGTGGCCCAAATCCAGGTCGGTCTCGGCGCCGTCGTGTGTGACGAACACTTCACCGTGCTGGAACGGGCTCATGGTGCCCGGGTCAACGTTGATGTACGGGTCCAGCTTGAGCATGGTGACCTTAAGTCCCCGCGCCTCCAGGATGGCCGCCAATGAAGCGGAGGCAATGCCTTTCCCCAATGAAGAAACAACACCGCCCGTGACGAATATGTAGCGCGTCATGAAAAACCCTAGAAGTCTGCGTTAAAGCGGTCCGAGCCGCCGGGGAAAGCGAAGGAAGGCCGAAGCCCCCGATCACCTGCATTAATCACAGTGCACCTTTCAAAAAAACCGCCGCGTTGTGACAGACCAGCAATGAAACACCGGTACGTTGATCGCTACACATTTTTTGGAATCGCCCAGCAAAGACTGCTTGGTAATCGGCAACTGCTGCGATTCAGTCGAATCCACAGAAGTTGTATCAAGAAGGGAGCGTAGTCTACCGGAAAGGCTCTATCAGCTCAAACCTTGATCGCAAGTCTGTGGCATCCAATCCAATTGTCCATCACCCGGCAGCCTGGCCCACAGGCCTGCAAGGCTTGGGACAGCCAGCAATTGCTCACCCTGATAGACCAGCGGCAATCTGCCACGGACAAAGCCCGGCAGCCCGCATTCATTAAGCAAGCGCTTCAAGTCGCGCCGGCCTCGAGCGGGCACTTCGATGATTTCGCCGCCCTGACGGTAACGCACCTCAAGCGGACCTTGGGGAGCCTCACCGATAAAGTTCAGCTGGCCATTGCCGGGTAACGCGAGTGGGTTTTGCGGATGCGGCCAACTGACCACGGCGTCGGAAAACTCCAACCACGCTGCGGGCAGCCACCAGATGCGCTCGCCGCAACGATGCAACTGGCCGTCGGCAAGGCGCCACAGCGGTTGTGCGTCAGCCTTGGCGTCGCGCAGGGCCTGCCAGCTGGCCCAGTGGTCGCTGTCGGGTAAACGGGTCAGAGGCGCCAGCCAGTGGCGCAAGGCATTACGTTGGCGGGCGTCAGAAAGTTCGCGCAGTGGAGCCAGAACCAACGAGGGCAGAGGCAACCAGGGAAATGGCGAAGGCTGATCGGCAGCTTGCAAGTCCATCCTCGCCAACTCGTCGAGCAGGCCCTGGGCTTCACTCAGGTGTTCGGCGGTGCGTGCCAGGCTGGAAACGGCTTGAGGCCATCGCTGCGTCAACACGGGAAGCACACGATGGCGCAAGTAATTGCGCGAGAAACGTGGGTCGGCGTTCGAAGGGTCTTCGATCCACGTCAACTGGTGCTCGTGTGCGTAGGCTTCCAATTCAGCACGCGAGGCCTCCAGCAACGGCCGCACCACGTGCCCCCTTGCCAGTGGGCGATGCACAGGCATAGCCGCCAGCCCGCGCACCCCTGCACCGCGCATCAGCCGAAACAACAGGGTTTCAGCCTGATCGTCGCGATGCTGCCCGGTGAGCAACACCTCCCCCGCGCCAGTGGCCTCGGTAAACGCCTGATAACGCGCGTCACGCGCCGCACGCTCAAGGCTGGCGCCCGGTTGCACTTGCACGCGCATTACCCGCAAGGGCACGCCCAAGGCGTCACACACCGCCTGGCAATGACTCGGCCAGGCGTCAGCCGCAGCTTGCAAGCCATGGTAGACGTGGACAGCACTGAGCGGCGGGAGGGTTTCGGTGGTTGCCAGAGTGGCCAACAGGTGCAGCAGGACGGTGGAGTCCAGACCACCCGAGAATGCGATGTGCCAGGCCGGGGCATTGCGCCAGGGCGCCAGATTTTGCAGGAAATTGGCGGGTAGAGCCGGCTTCATAACACAGTACCGCCATCAATCTGGAATGCGATAACCCAGCATACACAAAGCAAATGTGGGAGCGGGCTTGTGTGGGAGCCGGGCTCGCCCACGATGCAGGCAACTCGGGTTATCTGATACACCGAGTTGATGCTATCGCAGGCAAGCCAGCTCCCACACAAACCCGCTCCCACAGTGGTACTGCATTGTCTGCAAGATCAGCGTTTGATCAGAGGCCGTAGCTCATCAGGCGCTCGTAACGACGGGCCAGCAACGCCTCATTATCGAACTTCTTGAGCATCGCCAATTGCGAACCCAGCTCAGCGCGCAAGGTGGCAGCAGCGGCAGCCGGGTCACGGTGGGCGCCGCCCAATGGCTCGGCGATCACTTTGTCCACGATGCCCAGGCCTTTCAGGCGATCAGCGGTGATACCCATGGCTTCAGCAGCGTCCGGTGCCTTTTCGGCGGTTTTCCACAGAATCGAAGCGCAACCTTCCGGCGAAATTACCGCGTAGGTCGAATATTGCAGCATGTTCAGCTGGTCGCACACGCCAATGGCCAGCGCCCCGCCGGAACCACCCTCACCAATCACGGTGGCGATAATCGGGGTTTTCAGGCGCGCCATGACACGCAGGTTCCAGGCGATTGCTTCGCTCTGGTTACGCTCTTCGGCGTCGATGCCCGGGTAAGCGCCCGGCGTGTCGATGAAGGTCAGGATCGGCATCTTGAAGCGCTCGGCCATTTCCATCAGGCGGCAAGCCTTGCGGTAGCCTTCGGGGCGCGGCATGCCGAAGTTGCGGCGGACTTTTTCACGCACTTCACGGCCTTTCTGGTGACCGATCACCATGACCGGCTGGTCGTCCAGGCGAGCGATACCGCCCACGATGGCCGCGTCGTCGGAGAAGTGGCGGTCGCCGTGCAGCTCGTCGAACTCGGTGAAGATGTGCTGAATGTAATCCAGGGTGTACGGACGGCGCGGGTGGCGTGCCAGGCGCGCGATCTGCCAGCTGGTCAGCTTGCCGAAGATGTCCTCGGTGAGCGTGCTGCTCTTGTCTTGCAGGCGAGCGATCTCATCGCCGATATTCAGCGAATTGTCATTGCCGACCAGGCGCAATTCTTCAATCTTGGCTTGCAGGTCAGCGATCGGCTGTTCGAAATCAAGAAAATTCGGGTTCATAAGCGTCCGTCTTGGGTCGACGGCCAAGGAGTGCCTGGCCAGCCGGTTGTCTATTCGCGCCCTACCTTAAGGGAGAGGCGCGTTTAGGTCGAGATTAAATGTTCAGTCGAGATCAGACATATCTGACCGTCAACGGTATTGGAGGAAGACGTTGTCTCGCCCGAACTGGTCACGCAAAGCTTGAATCAAGCCATCGGCGGGATCAATTCGCCACGTCTCACCAAACTGCAACATCGCCTTGGCGTCATTGCCGGTGTATTCCATGGTCACCGGACATGCGCCACGGTGGCGCTTGAGCAGGTCACCCAACCAGCGTAGCTGATCGCCTTTAAGGGCTTCGGTCTTGACCTTCAAGCGCAGGCTTTCGGCGAGGTTGGTGCGCGCATCTTCCATACTCATCACCCGCTTGATCCGCAGGCGCAGGCCGCCGGAGAAGTCGTCGTTGCTGACCTCACCTTCAACGACCACCATGGCATCGGTCTGCAGCAACGACTGCGCGGAGTGGAAAGCGTCGGCAAACAGCGACGCTTCGATCCGGCCCGAGCGGTCGTCGAGGGTGATAAAGCCCATCTTGTCGCCCTTCTTATTTTTCATCACTCGCAGAGCGATGATCATGCCGGCGACCGTCTGAGTGTCGCGCGCCGGTTTCAGGTCGATGATGCGCTGACGAGCGAAACGGCGGATTTCGCCTTCGTATTCGTCAATCGGGTGACCGGTGAGGTACAGGCCCAGGGTGTCTTTTTCGCCCTTGAGTCGTTCCTTGAGGGTCAACTCCTTGGCCTTGCGGTGGTTGGCGTAAACGTCCGCGTCCTCTTCGACGAACAAGCCGCCAAACAGGTCGGCGTGGCCGCTGTCGTGGGTGCGGGCGGTCTGTTCGGCCGCCTTGATCGCTTCTTCCATGGCGGTCAGCAGCACCGCACGGTTGCGGTCGATATTGGCCTGATAAGCCTTAGGCTCATCATGGAAATACGGACCAAGGCGATCGAGCGCGCCGCTGCGGATCAAGCCGTCGAGGGTGCGTTTGTTGATGCGCTTGAGGTCAACCCGCGCGCAGAAGTCGAACAAGTCCTTGAACGGCCCGTCCTGGCGCGCTTCAGTGATGGCTTCGACCGGGCCTTCGCCCACGCCTTTGATCGCGCCCAGGCCATAGATGATGCGGCCTTCGTCGTTCACCGTGAACTTGAACTCGGAGGCGTTCACGTCCGGCGCGTCGAGGCGCAGCTTCATGGTGCGCACTTCCTCGATCAAGGTCACGACCTTGTCGGTGTTGTGCATATCCGCCGAAAGTACCGCGGCCATGAACGGCGCCGGGTAATGGGCTTTCAGCCAGGCAGTCTGGTACGACACCAGGCCGTAGGCGGCGGAGTGAGACTTGTTGAAGCCATAACCGGCGAACTTTTCTACCAGGTCGAAGATGTTACCGGCGAGGTCGGCGTCGATATTGTTGGTGGCACACCCCTCAATGAAACCGCCGCGCTGCTTGGCCATTTCTTCGGGCTTTTTCTTACCCATGGCGCGACGCAGCATGTCCGCGCCGCCGAGGGTGTAGCCGGCCATCACCTGGGCAATCTGCATCACCTGTTCTTGATACAGGATGATGCCGTAGGTTGGCGCCAGTACCGGCTTGAGGCCTTCGTACTGATAATCCGAATGCGGGTACGCCAGCTCGGCGCGGCCGTGCTTACGGTTGATGAAGTCATCCACCATGCCCGACTGCAGCGGGCCGGGACGGAACAGTGCCACCAGTGCGATCAAGTCTTCCAGGCAGTCGGGCTTGAGCTTTTTGATCAGCTCTTTCATGCCGCGCGACTCAAGCTGGAACACCGCCGTGGTTTCGGCTTTTTGCAGCAAGGTATAAGTCGGTTTGTCGTCCAGCGGGATAAAGGCGATATCCAGCGGCGCTTCGTTGACCTTGGCGCGGTCACGGTTGATCGTCTTCAGCGCCCAGTCGATGATCGTCAGGGTGCGCAGACCCAGGAAGTCGAACTTCACCAGGCCGGCGGCTTCAACGTCGTCCTTGTCGAACTGGGTTACCAGGCCGTCGCCTTCTTCATCGCAATAGATCGGCGAAAAGTCGGTCAACTTGGTCGGCGCGATCACCACACCACCGGCGTGTTTACCGACGTTACGCACCACACCTTCGAGCTTGCGCGCCATGTCCCAGATTTCGGCGGCCTCTTCATCGACCTTGATGAAGTCGCGCAGGATTTCTTCCTGCTCGTAGGCCTTTTCCAGGGTCATGCCGACTTCGAACGGGATCATCTTCGATAGGCGGTCCGCCAGGCCGTAGGACTTGCCCTGCACCCGCGCCACGTCACGGATTACAGCCTTGGCCGCCATGGAACCGAAGGTGATGATCTGGCTTACCGCATTGCGGCCGTATTTCTCGGCCACGTACTCGATCACGCGGTCGCGGCCATCCATGCAGAAGTCGACGTCGAAGTCGGGCATGGAGACCCGTTCCGGGTTCAGGAACCGCTCGAACAGCAGGTCATATTCCAGCGGGTCAAGGTCGGTAATCTTCTGAACGTAAGCCACCAGCGAACCGGCACCTGATCCACGGCCAGGACCTACCGGTACGCCGTTGTTCTTGGCCCACTGGATAAAGTCCATCACGATCAGGAAGTAACCGGGGAACCCCATCTGGATGATGATATCCAGCTCGAAATTCAGCCGGTCAACGTAGACCTGGCGCTTGGCCTCGTAGTCCTCGGTGGTGTCCTTGGGCAGCAGCACGCTGAGGCGCTCTTCGAGGCCATCGAAGGACACTTTGCGGAAATACTCATCGATGGTCATGCCATCAGGAATCGGGAAGTTGGGCAGGAAGTGCTTGCCCAGCTTCACTTCGATATTGCAGCGCTTGGCGATTTCGACGGAGTTTTCCAGGGCCTCGGGTAGGTCGCTGAACAGCTCGGCCATCTCCTCGGCGCTTTTGAGGTACTGCTCTTCGCTGTAGTTCTTGGAACGACGCGGGTCGTCCAGAGCCCGGCCTTCGCCGATGCACACGCGGGTTTCGTGGGCTTCGAAATCTTCCTTCTTGATAAAGCGCACATCGTTGGTCGCGACCAGCGGCGCGCCCAGCTTGTCGGCCAGGGCCACGGCGGCGTGCAGATGCTCTTCATCATTGGGGCGATTGGTGCGCTGGACTTCCAGGTAGAAACGGTCGGGGAAGACCTGCATCCACTCGCGCGCCAGTACTTCGGCTTCCTGCGGGTTGCCGCCGAGCAGCGCGATGCCGATCTCACCCTCTTTGGCAGCCGACAGCATGATCACGCCCTCGCTCGCCTCGGCCACCCACTCGCGCTCGATGATGATCGAACCGTTGCGCTGGCCGTCGATAAAGCCACGGGAAATCAATTCGGTGAGGTTGCGATAACCGACGCCGTTCATCGCCAACAGGCTGATGCGGCTCAGGGGGTTATCCGGGTCTTTGTTGGACAGCCACAGGTCGGCGCCGCAAATCGGCTTGATACCGGCGCCCATGGCGTTTTTGTAGAACTTGACCAGAGAACACATGTTGTTCTGATCGGTCACCGCTACCGCAGGCATGTTCATGCCCACCAGGGTTTTGACCAGCGGTTTGATCCGTACCAGGCCGTCGACCAGGGAGTATTCAGTGTGCAGGCGCAGGTGAACGAATGAAGCCGGCATAGTGATCCTGTTCTAATACGTGGAGACAACAAGGCCCGGATTGTACCGGGCCTTGAGCAAAACATCAGCCTCGCGACTAAACCTCGATGAGGCTCTCGCGCAGCTCGTAAGCCTGGCGGACCGGGGCGAACGAGCGGCGATGGATCGGCGTGGGGCCGAGGCGAGCGAGGGCTTCCAGATGAACGGGCGTCGGATAGCCTTTATGGCCACCCATGCCGTAGCCGGGGTAGATCAACTCAAACGCGGCCATCTCACGGTCACGGCTGACTTTGGCCAGGATCGAGGCGGCAGCGATGGCCGGAACCTTGCTGTCACCCTTGACCACCGCTTCGGCAGGCATCGCCAGTTTCGGGCAACGGTTACCGTCGATCATCGCCATCTTGGGCGTGATATGCAGGCCTTCCACTGCGCGCTGCATGGCCAGCATGGTCGCGTGAAGGATGTTCAGCTCGTCGATTTCTTCGACTTCAGCCCGGGCAATATGCCAGCTCAGAGCTTTTTCACAGATCTCGTCGTAAAGCTTTTCGCGACGCGCTTCGGTGAGTTTTTTCGAATCGTTGAGGCCCAGGATCGGGCGGTTCGGATCGAGAATCACCGCCGCCGTGACGACGGCGCCACACAGCGGGCCGCGCCCTACTTCGTCAACCCCGGCGACCAGCTCGTGCACTTGCGCGACCAGGCTGAAGTCCAGGCCCATTTGCGTCGTCATAGGGCTTCCTGTTTGTGGCCAATCAAGGTCAGCACGGCGTCTGCAGCCTGGTTCGACGCATCACGGCGCAAGGTCCGGTGGATGTCGTCGAAACCGCGGGTCTGTTCTTCGCCGCCGTCGATCAAGGGTAGTAGCGTTTGCGCCAGAGCCTGGGGCGTTGCATCGTCCTGCAACAACTCCGGGACCAGCAGACGCTGGGCCAACAGGTTCGGCAAGGAGATGTAAGGACTTTTGACCATGCGCTTGAGAATCCAGAACGTCAGCGGCGCGAGGCGATAGGCCACGACCATCGGACGCTTGTACAACAACGCTTCCAGGGTGGCTGTGCCTGAGGCGATCAGTACCGCATCACATGCCGCCAGGGCCAGGTGCGACTGACCGTCCAGCAAGGTCACCGGCAGCGTGCGCCCTTCCAGCAGCGTTTCAATTTGTGCACGACGTTGCGGGCTGGCACATGGCAACACAAAACGAATGCCGGGCTTCAACACCTGCAGACGTTCGGCGGCGTCAAAAAACAGCGCCCCCAGGCGACCGACTTCACCGCCGCGACTGCCCGGCATCAACGCTACCAGCGGGCCGTCGGGCAGACCCAGCTCGGCACGCGCAGCCGCGCGATCAGCTTGCAACGGAATGGTATCGGCCAGGGTGTGCCCGACAAACCGCACCGGCACGCCCTTCTCTTCGTAGAACCTGGCTTCGAACGGCAGCAGTGTCAGCATCAAATCGCAGCCTTCACGGATCTTGAGCACGCGCTTCTGCCGCCACGCCCATACCGAAGGGCTGACGTAGTGCACGGTCTTAATCCCGGCCTGACGCAACTTGAGCTCGATATTGAGGGTGAAGTCCGGCGCATCGATTCCGATAAAGACGTCAGGCTTTTCTTCAATCAAGGTCTGAATCAGCAGCTTGCGGCGAGCCAGCAGCTCGCGCAGACGGCCCAGCACTTCCACCAGACCCATGACGGAAAGACGCTCCATGGGAAAGTAGGACGTCAGCCCTTCGGCCTGCATGAGCGGGCCGCCCACACCGATAAATTCCACCGCGGGATGCTGGGCCTTGAGGGCCCGCATCAAGCCTGCGCCGAGAATATCGCCGGAAGCTTCTCCGGCCACCAACGCGATACGCAGATTAGCCATGATCAGCGGGTAATGCCGCGAGTCGATGCCTGGATAGAGTCACGGAACACCGCGACTTCCGGGTACAACGCTGCCGGCTCGGTCAGTTCGGTCAAGGCTTGGTCAACTGTCAGACCCTGACGGTAAACCACCTTATAGGCGCGGCGCAGGGCGTGAATCGCATCTTCACTGAACCCGCGACGGCGCATGCCTTCGAAGTTCATGCTGCGCGCTTCAGCCGGGTTGCCGAATACCGTGACGAAGGCCGGAACGTCCTTGCCGATCGCAGTGCCCATGCCGGAAAAGCTGTGGGCGCCAATATGGCAATACTGATGCACCAGGGTAAAGCCAGACAGAATCGCCCAGTCATCAACATGCACATGGCCCGCCAACGCAGTGTTGTTGACCAGAATGCAATGGTTGCCGATGACGCTGTCGTGGCCGATGTGGGCATAGGCCATGATCAGGTTGTGATCCCCCAGAGTGGTCTCGGCACGATCCTGCACAGTACCGCGGTGAATCGTCACGCCTTCACGGATGATGTTGTGATCACCGATTACCAGGCGTGTTTCCTCACCCTTGTACTTCATGTCCGGGGTGTCTTCGCCTACCGAGGAAAACTGGTAGATACGATTGTGTTTGCCAATGCGGGTCGGACCTTTAAGGATCACGTGTGGCCCGATGACAGTCCCCTCGCCGATTTCAACACCTGCGCCGACGATCGACCATGGGCCGACCTCAACGTCTGCGGCCAGAACGGCCGACGGATCGATGATTGCGCGAGGGTCAATCAAACTCATAGTTTGCGTTCCGCGCAGATGATCTCAGCAGAGCACACCGGCTTGCCGTCCACCGAAGCCTGGCATTCGAACTTCCAGATCTGGCGCTTGCAGCTGATGAACTTGGCTTCCAGGATCAACTGGTCACCCGGTGTGACCGGGTTGCGAAAACGCAGCTTGTCGGAGCCCACGAAATAATACAGCGTGCCATCGGCAGGCTTGAGGTCGAGCATTTTGAAACCAAGGATACCGGCAGCCTGGGCCATCGCTTCGATGATCAATACGCCCGGCATGATTGGATGCGCGGGGAAGTGGCCATTGAAGAACGGTTCGTTGATGCTGACATTCTTGTAGGCACGAATGCGCTTTTCCTCGATGTTGAGGTCCACTACACGGTCCACCAGCAGGAACGGGTAACGGTGAGGCAGGTATTCGCGAATCTCGTTGATGTCCATCATTTCGGGGGGAAGCCTGTAATAAAGATTGGGGGCGGGCGGACAAAACGCACGCCCCGCTAGCAAATCAAGGAGGCAGTCTAGCGGCTGTGCACACTTGATATGGAAATGGTATCAGCCTTCTGATGAAGCATTACCGCCAGGGGTCACGTCCCCAACACGCTTTTCCAGCTGTTTGAGGCGTCGAGCCATGTCGTCGAGCTGCCGCAAACGTGCTGCACTCTTGCGCCATTCAGCCGCGGGCTGCATAGCGGTACCGGAAGAATAGGCACCGGGCTCGGTAATCGAGTGCGTTACCATGGTCATGCCGGTAATGAAGACGTTGTCGCAAATCTCGATGTGCCCCACCAACCCGACGCCACCAGCGAGCATGCAATGCTTGCCGATCTTGGTGCTGCCGGAAATCCCCACGCACGCGGCCATGGCGGTGTGATCGCCAATCTGTACGTTGTGGGCAATCTGGATCTGGTTGTCGAGCTTCACACCGTTACCGATGACGGTATCCGCCAAGGCGCCACGGTCCACTGCGGTATTGACGCCGATTTCCACGTCGTCGCCGATCAGCACACCGCCCACCTGGGCAATCTTGTGCCAGATGCCTTTGGATTGGGCAAAGCCGAAGCCTTCACCCCCGATCACGGCGCCCGACTGAATGACCACACGTTCACCGATACGCACGTCGTGGTACAGGGTGACACGCGGAGCCAGCCAGCCATCGGCACCGATCTCGCAGCGCGCGCCGATAAAGCAATGCGCACCCACTGTGACGCCGGCGGCAATGCGCGCGCCGCTCTCGATCACGGCAAACGCGCCAATGCTTGCCGCAGGGTCAACCCAGGCATCATCAGCAATGACCGCAGACGGATGAATACCGCCAGCAGCCTTTGGCTTTGGATCGAACAGGTGCGAGGCCCGGGCATAAGCCAGGTAAGGATCGGCCACCACCAGCGCATCCCCGGCAAACCCTTCGGCATCAGCGGCCTTCAGCAACACGGCTGCGGCTTGACTATCGACCAGGTATTTACGGTATTGGGGACTTGCGAGGAAGCTCAACTGAGCTGGGCCAGCCCCCTGCAAGGTGGCTAGCCCAGTGATTTCTTTCTCCGGGGAGCCGCGCAAGGTGGCCCCCAGGAACTCGGCCAACTCGCCGAGTTTGATAGTCGCGGTCATGGCTTACTTCAGCTGGTTCATGCGCTCGATCACCTGGCGGGTGATGTCGTATTGAGGCTTGACGTCGATCACGGCGCCGCGTTCGAACACCAGGTCAAAGGCACCTTTCTTGATGACTTCTTCCACAGCGCTGTCGAGTTTCGGCTTGAGCTGCTTGAGCATTTCACGGTCGGCAACGGCTTTGGCTTCGTTCAGCTCCTTGGACTGGAACTGGTAGTCACGGGCCTTTTGCTTGAATTCAAGCTCCAGACGCTCGCGCTCGCCTTGCTGCATCTTGTCGCCACCGGCTACCAGACGATCCTGGATGCCTTTGGCACTGCTTTCCAGAGTTTTCAGCTTGGTCAGTTGCGGACCGAATTTTTTCTCGGCATCCACTGCGTAACGCTTGGCCGCGTCGGATTCCAGCAGAGCCATCTGATAGTTCAGGACGGCGATTTTCATTTCGGCGAAGGCCGGGGTGGTCACCAGCACGGTGGCCAGCAGAACCAATTGAGTCAACTTGCGCACGATGTACTCCTACAGAATCCGTTGTCGTTATCTTGGGTCAGACGCTTAGAACGTCTGGCCGAGGGAGAATTGGAAAATCTGGGTTTCAGCGTTATCCGGTTTCTTGATCGGCATGGCCAGAGCAAAGCTCAATGGGCCAAGCGCGGTCACCCATGTCACACCCACACCCACGGAGCTCGCCAGGTTGCTGAGGCTCACGTCGTTGCACTGGGTGTTCGACACAGAACCAGGTTTAGGGTTTTGAACTTGTTCGCACTTGGAGTCGAACACGTTACCCACATCCCAGAAGACCGAAGTACGCAGGGATCGCTGGTCCTTGACGAATGGCAGCGGGAACAGAATCTCCGCACCACCTTGAATCAGAACGTTACCACCGAATGGCAGGGGATCGTTGTCCGAGTCAAGCAGGGTACCCTGGTTACCGGTTTTGTCGAAGCCACGGCTCGGCGTACCGCGAGGGCCCAGGGTGCTGTCCTTGAAGCCACGCACCGAGTTGAAACCACCAGCATAGTAGTTCTCGTAGAACGGCAAGCCATTGGTCGAACCATAACCGTCGCCATAACCCAGCTCAGTGTGCAGACGCATGGTGTAGTTATCGCTCAACGGCTGGAACAACTGACCACGGTAGTCGAGCTTGAAGAACGACAGGTCGCTGCCCGGCGTAGTCACTTCTGCTGTGAGGCTCTGGGAGTGACCACGGGTCGCCAGCACGCCTTTGTTCAGGGTCGATTCCGACCAACCGGCCGAAGCCTTGAAGTTCAGGAACTGGTCACCCTCTTTACGCACGAAGTCGAAGATTTCGTCCACGGTGTACACACCGGTCTTGATCTTGTCTTGTTGCGCGGTCAGGCCGAAGGTCAGACGCGACGTCTCGCTGATCGGGTAACCGATGTTGACACCGGCGCCGAGGCTGTCGATCGCATAGCTTGCAACGTCAACGTCGAGGTCTTTGTAGTCGGTGGTGCGGTAGAAGGCGTTGTAGCCCAGGCTCACACCGTCAGCAGTCCAGTAGGGGTCGACATAACCGAAGTTATAGCGGCTCTGGTATTCGCTTCGGGTCAGGCCGATGGAAACCTTGTTACCGGTACCGAGGAAGTTGTTCTGAGTGATCGAGCCGCCGAGGATCAGACCGGCGCTCTGTGCGAAACCAACGCTGGCGGTGATCGAACCCGACGCTTGTTCTTCAACGGCGTAGTTCACATCAACCTGGTCATCAACGCCCGGTACGGCCGGGGTTTCGACGTTGACTTCTTTGAAGAAGCCCAGGCGCTCAAGACGAGTCTTGGACTGGTCGATCAGGTAAGTCGACGCCCAGCCACCTTCCATTTGACGCATCTCACGACGCAGCACTTCGTCCGCAGACTTGGTGTTGCCACGGAAGTTGATGCGGTTCACGTAGGCGCGCTTGCCCGGGTCAACGACGAAGGTGATGTCCACAGTGTGGTCATCATCGTGCGGAGTCGGTACGCCGTTGACGTTGGCGAAGGTATAGCCTTCGTTACCCAGACGACGGGTAATCAGCTCGGACGTGGTGGTCATCAGCTTGCGCGAGAACACTTGGTTTTTCTGTACCAGCAACAGCGCCTTGACCTGGTCTTCAGGTACTTTCAGGTCGCCGCTGAGTTTCACGTCACGAACGGTGTACTTCTCGCCTTCGTTGACGTTGACAGTAATGTAGACGTGCTTCTTGTCCGGGGTGATGGACACCTGGGTCGAAGCGATATCCATGTTGATATAGCCACGGTCCAGGTAGTAGGAGCGCAGACGTTCCAGGTCACCCGACAGTTTTTCACGGGCGTACTTGTCATCGTTCTTGAAGAACGACAACCAGTTGGTGGTCTTGAGTTCGAACAGGTCGATCAGGTCGTCATCAGCAAACTTGGTGTTACCCACCACGTTGATGTGCTGAATTGCCGCCACCGTGCCTTCGTTGATCTTGACCTTGAGGCCAACACGGTTACGAGGCTGCGGGATCACTTCTGTTTCCACGGTCGCGGAATAGCGGCCCTGGGCAACGTACTGACGTTGCAATTCGTTACGCACACCTTCAAGGGTGGCGCGCTGGAAGATCTCGCCCTCGGCAAGGCCGGATTGCTTGAGACCCTTCATCAAGTCTTCAGTGGAGATCGCTTTGTTACCTTCGATCTCGATACTGGCGACAGAAGGTCGCTCGACGACAGTGATGACCAGGACGTTGCCTTCGCGACCCAGTTGGATATCTTGAAAGAACCCGGTTTTGAACAGCGCACGAGTGGACTCCACCAGGCGACGATCATCCGCCTGTTCCCCGACGTTCAACGGCAAGGCACCAAAGACGCTTCCCGCGGAAACCCGCTGGAGGCCGTTGACGCGAATATCGGAGATAGTGAAGGACTCGGCGTGAACTTCGGCGATCATCAATACGGTGAGAACCGCAGTTAGCAGCAGACGTTTCATGAAGTCCTTTCTTATTCCAACTGGCAATAAACAAACTGCCGCAAAATGCGGCAGATTCGCAATTCAGCGAAGCGTTACAGTCGTCCCAGATCGTTGACCAGAGCTAACAACATCACTCCGACCACCAAACTGATACCGATCTGTATCCCCCAACCCTGCACCCGATCCGACAAGGGGCGACCACGCACCCACTCGACCAGATAAAACAACAGATGCCCCCCATCCAATACTGGAATGGGCAGCAAATTCAGAACTCCAAGGCTAATACTCAGATAAGCCAGGAAATTCAGGAAATCCGCGACACCCGACTGGGCAGAAGCGCCCGCCACTTTAGCAATGGTTATCGGTCCACTCAAGTTTTTTACCGAGAGCTCGCCGAACAACATTTTCTTGAGCGATTCGAGCGTCAGCACACTCATGGTCCAAGTGCGTTTTGCACCCTCGCCAATTGCCGCCAAAGGCCCGAAGCTCACCTCGCGCACCATCGATGGCGGCCACTCGACACCTTTTACCCCCGCACCGAGGTAACCCCCGGCCGCCTTGGCTTCCCCGCGAACAGCCAGGGTCACAGGGACGTCGATTTGAGCACCATCGCGCTCAACTTTCAGCACAATTTTGGTATCAGGCCGTACACGCACCAGATCCACCACTTGCTGCCAGTCGCCCAGCGCCTGACCATCCAGCGCCAACAGGCGATCGCCGGTTTTCAGACCTGCGGCCTGCGCCGGGCCTTTCGGGTCCAGCTCGGCGAGCACCGGCGGCAGGGCCGGACGCCACGGACGAATGCCCAGAGACTTGATCGGATCAGGCTCTTCTGCGCCTTTGAGCCAATGGTCCAGGGACAATTCACGCGGCGTCTCGGCGGTGGAATCCTGCTCGCGCACCACCACATTAATAGTGCCGCTCTCGCCCATGCGGCGAACCAACTGCAAATTGACAGCGCCCCAGCCGGTGGTGGGCTCGCCATCAATGGAAACAATTTCCTGCCCAGCGATCAGCCCGGCCTTGGCCGCCATGCTGTCTGCTTCAACTGCGCCGATGACCGGGCGCACCTGCTGGCTGCCCATCATGGCCAGGACCCAGAAGAACACGATTGCCAAGAGGAAATTGGCGATCGGGCCGGCTGCGACAATGGCGATACGCTGACGAACGGTCTTACGGTTGAAGGATTGGTCCAACTGATCGACAGGTACCTCGCCTTCACGCTCGTCGAGCATCTTGACGTAGCCGCCCAGCGGAATGGCCGCAATCACGAATTCAGTGCCCCGACGGTCGTGCCAACGCAACAGCGGCATGCCGAAACCGACGGAAAAGCGCAGCACCTTGACGCCGCAACGACGCGCGACCCAAAAGTGGCCGAATTCGTGAAAGGTTACCAGCACACCCAGAGCAACCAGGGTGCCGACAATCATGTAGAGCGCACTCATCTAATTTCTCCGCATTCCAATCCAGTGCCTGAAGACTCAAACCTGCCCACAGACTAACGCGCGTTGCGGTTCAACCACTGCTGGGCCAGGGCCCGGGCCTTTGTATCGGCCTCGAACACTGCACCCAAATCATCCACTGCCACAACGGGCTCAAGACTCAAAACGTCCTCGATGATACTCGCGATCTGCGGAAAGCGAATACGCCCCTCAAGAAACGCCGCCACCGCCACCTCGTTGGCCGCATTGAGCACGGCCGGCGCACTGTTGCCCGCCTCTGCCGCTTGCCGGGCCAGACGCAGGCACGGGAAGCGCTGCTCGTCGGGCGCTTCGAAGTCCAGGCGGGCAATGGCAAACAGGTCCAACGGCGCAACGCCGGAATCAATCCGCTCCGGCCAGGCCAGTGCATTGGCAATTGGCGTACGCATATCGGGGTTGCCCAACTGGGCCAGAACCGAACCATCGACATAGTCGACCAAAGAATGAATCACACTCTGCGGGTGAATCACCACCTCGACCTGATCAGGCCGCGCATCGAACAACCAGCACGCCTCGATCAACTCAAGGCCTTTGTTCATCATGCTCGCCGAATCCACGGAGATTTTTCGCCCCATCGACCAGTTTGGGTGTGCACACGCCTGATCAGGCGAGACATGCTCAAGATCAGCCAGCGGAGTTTGTCGGAAAGGGCCACCGGAAGCCGTCAGGAGAATCCGCCGCACGCCAACCTGGCTCAGGCCTCGGGCAAAATCACCGGGCATGCACTGGAAGATCGCATTGTGTTCGCTGTCCAGAGGCAGCAGCACGGCGCCACTCTTGCGCACAGCCTGCATAAAGAGCGTGCCGGACATCACCAGCGCCTCTTTATTGGCCAGCAGGATCTTTTTGCCGGCATCGACCGCGGCCAGTGTCGGGCGCAACCCTGCCGCGCCAACAATGGCGGCCACCACAGTGTCGACTTCGGCATCAGCCGAGACCTGGCACAAGCCCTCCTCGCCCACCAATACGTGGGTCGCAAGGCCTGCAGACCTCAATTGGTCCTGCAAGCCGCGCGCTACCGACACCTCTGGCACAACGGCGAATCTAGGCGTATGACGCACGCACAAGGCCAGCAACTCATTCAAGCGAGAGAAGCCGGTTAGCGCAAATACCTGATAACGATCTGGATGGCGAGCGATCACATCCAGCGTACTGAGCCCGACCGAGCCGGTCGCGCCCAGCACGGTCACCTGTTGCAGGCGGCTCACGAAGCCGCCATCCACAACAGCACGGCGAAGATGGGAATGGCAGCGGTAAGGCTGTCGATTCGATCCAGCACGCCGCCATGACCCGGCAGCAGGTTGCTGCTGTCCTTGATTCCGGCCTGGCGCTTGAACATGCTTTCGGTGAGGTCACCCACCACGGAGATGAACACCACAACGGCAGTGCCCAGCAAAGCCAGAAGAATTTCCTTGACCGACCAGTCGCGCACCACGCCGACAACCAGCGTGATCACCAACGTCAATGCCAAGCCACCGTAAACACCTTCCCAGCTCTTGCCCGGGCTGACGGCGGGCGCCAACTTGCGCTTGCCGAACGCCCGGCCGGAGAAGTAGGCACCAATGTCAGCACCCCACACCAGGACCATCACCGCCATGATCAGCCAGTTGCCCATCGGCGAATTCTTGATTTCAACCAGCCCTTGCCAGGCCGGCAGCAAAATCAGAAGACCAATCACCAACTTGCTGGCCACGCTGGACCATTGGCCGCTGGTGCGCGGGTAGGTCAGCACCAGGAAGGTCGCGAGCGCCCACCACAGCACCGCTGCCCCCAACACCCAAGGCACGACAATGCTCGAAAGCGTATGCATGAGAAACAGCAACAGCGCCACCACAGCGGCGTAAACCACGCGAGGCAACTGCTCGTTGAAACCGGCCAGGCGTGCCCACTCCCAAGCACCCAGGGTAACGACCAGGCCGATAAACAGCGCAAAGCCGGAACCGTCGAGCAGAAAAAAACCACACAAGGCAATCGGCAGCAGGATCAGTGCTGTGATGATTCGTTGTTTAAGCATTTAAACCCGGGCTCCAGCTTCGATCTGCTCGCTCGTTTTACCGAAGCGACGCTGACGGGAAGCGAAATCGGCCAGCGCATTGCGCATGGCATCGTGTTTGAAGTCCGGCCAGAACAGGTCGGAGAAGTACAGCTCGGTGTAGGCCAGCTGCCACAGCAGGAAATTGCTGATGCGGTGCTCACCACCGGTACGGATGCACAAGTCCGGCAACGGCAGATCACCGGTTACCAGGCAGGTTTGCAACAATTCGGGCGTAATGTCGTCGGGCCGCAGATGCCCGGCCTGCACTTCGCGGGCAAGCCGCTGTGCAGCCTGGGCGATATCCCACTGGCCACCGTAGTTGGCTGCAATCTGCAGCACAAAACGGTTGGAGCCGGCGGTGATAGCCTCGGCTTCGCGCATGGCCGCTTGCAGTTCCGGATGGAACCGCGAGCGATCACCAATGATGCGCAGGCTGATGTTGTTGTCGTTGAGGCGCTTGGCCTCACGACGCAACGCCTTGAAGAACAGGTCCATCAAGGCGCTGACTTCTTCGGCGGGCCGTTGCCAGTTCTCGCTGGAGAAGGCAAACAGAGTCAACACCTCGACCTTGGCCTCGGCACACACTTCAATAACAGCGCGCACCGCATCGACACCCGCCTTATGCCCGGCGACACCCGGCATAAAGCGTTTTTTCGCCCAGCGATTATTCCCATCCATGATGATCGCGACATGGCGCGGCACCACGGAGGGCACAGTCTGCTTGGTCTTTTCCATGAAGGCGTCCTGACCCCTTATACGGCCATCAGGTCCTTTTCTTTCTCTTCCGTGGCCTTGGTGATCTGGGCCTCGGCGTCTTTGGTCAGTTTGTCGATTTCAGCAACGGCGCGACGCTCTTCGTCCTCGCTGATTTCTTTGTCCTTGACCAGTTTCTTGAGGTCGCCCAACGCATCACGACGAATGTTGCGCACGGCAACACGTGCATCTTCAGCAGCGCTGCGCGCCTGCTTGGTGAAGCCCTTGCGGGTCTCTTCATTCAGGGCAGGCATGGAGATCAGCAACAACTCGCCCAGGTTGGTCGGGTTGAGGTTCAGGCCGGCGCTCTGGATGGCTTTGTCGACGGCTGCGAGCATGTTGCGCTCGAAGGCCACGACTTGCAGGGTGCGCGAGTCTTTTACAGTGATGTTGGCGACCTGGGTAATGGAGGTGTCAGTGCCGTAGTACGGCACCATCACGCTGCCCAGGATGCTTGGGTGTGCCTTACCGGTACGAATCTGGCCAAAAGCATGGGCCAGAGACTCCAGGGATTTGTGCATACGCTCTTGAGCGTCTTTCTTAATTTCGTTGATCATTGTTGGCCTTCCTCGATCAGAGTCCCTTCCGCGCCGCCGTGTACGATGTTCAGCAGGGCGCCGGGCTTGTTCATGTTAAATACGCGCAGTGGCATCTTGTGGTCACGGCACAGGCAAATAGCCGTCAGGTCCATCACGCCCAGCTTGCGATCCAGTACTTCATCGTAGGTCAGATGATCGAACTTCTCGGCATGCGGGTCCTTGAATGGGTCTGCGGTGTAGACACCGTCCACCTTGGTGGCCTTGAGCACGACGTCGGCATCGATTTCGATGGCGCGCAGGCAGGCAGCCGAATCCGTGGTGAAGAACGGGTTGCCGGTACCGGCAGCAAAGATCACTACTTCTTTGGCGTTCAGGTGACGCATGGCTTTGCGACGATCATAGTGATCGGTCACGCCAACCATGGAAATAGCCGACATCACGATCGCCGAGATATTGGCACGCTCCAGGGCGTCACGCATTGCCAGGGCGTTCATCACAGTGGCCAGCATGCCCATGTGGTCGCCAGTTACCCGGTCCATGCCGGCCGCACTCAGCGCCGCACCACGGAACAGGTTACCACCGCCAATCACCAGGCCGACCTGAACACCGATACCGACCAATTGGCCGACTTCCAGCGCCATGCGGTCGAGCACCTTGGGATCGATCCCGAACTCTTCCGAGCCCATCAGGGCCTCGCCGCTAAGCTTGAGTAGAATGCGTTTATAGCGAGCCTGATAACCACTGCCCTGCTGAGCCATTGCGAATCTCTCCTGCGGCGTATTTTTTAAAAATTCTTGGCGAGCCGTTTACGGCTTGCGTTCACTCTAGCTGGGCGCTGTCTCAGCGCCATCGGAACACGGCTTTGTAAGCCAGTTCCGAGAGGAAACCAAATAAAAATTGGCCTTCCCATTTGAAAAGAGGCTGCGCGCGTGAGCGGGCAGCCTCTTTCGGGCGACAGTTGAAAACCGTCTTATTGCTTGGCGGCAGCCAGCTGGGCAGCAACTTCTTCAGCGAAGTTGTCGACCGGCTTCTCGATGCCTTCGCCTACTTTGTAGTAAGTGAAGGAAACGATTTCAGCACCGGCTTTCTTGGCCAGTTCGCCAACCTTGATTTCAGGGTTCTTGACGAACGCCTGCTCAACCAGGCTCGCTTCAGCCAGGAACTTGCTGATACGGCCTTTGATCATGTTTTCAACGATGTTTTCTGGCTTGCCGGCGATCTTGTCAGCGTTCAGGCTCAGGAACACAGCTTTTTCGCGCTCGATTGCGTCAGCAGACACTTCCGATGGCAGCAGGAACTCTGGGTTGCTGGCCGCTACGTGCATAGCGATGTCTTTGGCCAGCTCAACGTCGCCGCCTTTAAGGGCAACCACAACGCCGATTTTGTTACCGTGCAGGTAACCGCCAACCACATCACCTTCGATGCGCGCCAGACGACGGATGTTGACGTTTTCGCCAACCTTGCCGACCAGTACCAGACGAGCAGCTTCTTGAGCTTCGATCAACGGCTCAACAGTGGTCAGTTTGTCGGCGAACGCTTTTTCAACGCTAGCAGCAACAAATGCCTTGAAGTCGTCTTGCAGAGCCAGGAAGTCGGTCTGCGAGTTCACTTCCAGCAGAACAGCGGACTTACCGTCTTCTTTCAGAGCGATAGCGCCTTCAGCAGCTACGTTGCCTGCTTTCTTGGCAGCCTTGATGGCGCCGGAAGCACGCATGTCATCAATGGCTTTTTCGATGTCGCCGCCGGCCTTGGTCAAGGCCTTTTTGCAATCCATCATGCCTTCGCCGGTGCGCTCACGCAGTTCTTTAACCAACGCTGCAGTAATCTCTGCCATTTCAAAATCCTCTTGGATAGGTTTTCAACCATTCCACCCGATCAAACGGGCGATCAATTCTTCCCGAATCACCCTTGTAGGCCGCTGCACGTTACAGAAGATGTAGCTGCGCTGCCGACAAATGGTTTTCGAGGTGGCAAAAAGGGGGCCAAGCCCCCTTTTTGCTTACTGAGTCAACGCCAGGGCGTCAGTTACTCAGCGGCAGCTACCGGAGCTTCTTCAACGAACTGCTCGGTACCACCAGCAACGTGGTTGCGACCACGGATTACAGCGTCAGCCATCGAACCCATGTACAGCTGGATAGCGCGGATTGCGTCATCGTTGCCTGGGATGATGTAGTCAACGCCTTCCGGGCTGCTGTTGGTATCGACTACGCCGATAACAGGGATGCCCAGCTTGTTGGCTTCGGTGATCGCAATGCGCTCGTGATCAACGTCGATAACGAACAGTGCGTCAGGCAGACCGCCCATGTCCTTGATACCACCCAGGGAACGATCGAGCTTTTCCAGGTCGCGAGTGCGCATCAGCGCCTCTTTCTTGGTCAGCTTGGCGAAAGTACCGTCTTCGGCTTGCACTTCAAGGTCACGCAGACGCTTGATGGAAGCACGGATGGTTTTGAAGTTGGTCAGCATGCCGCCCAACCAGCGGTGATCGACGTACGGCGAACCGCAACGTGCTGCTTCTTCAGCAACGATCTTGCCAGCGGAACGCTTGGTGCCGACGAACAGAATCTTGTTTTTGCCCTGGGCCAGACGCTCTACGAAAGTCAGCGCTTCGTTGAACATTGGCAGGGTTTTTTCAAGGTTGATAATGTGGATCTTGTTACGCGCGCCGAAAATGTATTTACCCATTTTCGGGTTCCAGTAACGGGTCTGGTGACCGAAGTGCACACCGGCCTTCAGCATATCGCGCATGTTGACTTGGGACATGATAGTTCCTTAATAAGTCGGGTTTGGCCTCCACGTATCCCAATGACCAACCAGCGGCATTCGCCTCCGGCACCCAGGTCATCGTGTCGACACGTGTGTGGATTTAAGCTTTGCGGGGTATCCCCGGAAAGCGGCGCATTTTATACCACACGAAGGACAAAAACGAAACCCGCAATCACATTTGCCGTGATCGGCTTTTGCGTAAGCCTTTGAATAGAGCCAACATGCCCCTACCTTATAGAGAGAAGCGATCGTCAGACGCTCATGGTTTGCCGCCCGCGTCTGGTAGAATCGCGTTTTTTGGGGCTTGTGCGAATTCTGCAACCTTTTGTCGCACGCCCGTAAACCGTATTGATTTCAGCGCGTCGCGCTAGAGAGAGCCTGTATGACCGTTACCTTGAAAACCGCCGAAGACATCGCAGGCATGCGCGTTGCCGGCAAACTGGCTGCCGACGTGCTGGAAATGATTGCCGAGCACGTCAAGCCAGGCGTAACCACCGAAGCCCTGGACCGTATCTGCCACGACTATATTGTCAACGTGCAAAAAGCCATCCCTGCGCCGCTGAACTACAAGGGCTTCCCCAAGTCCATCTGCACCTCGATCAACCACGTGGTCTGCCATGGCATTCCAGGCGACAAGCCGTTGAAAGACGGCGACACCCTGAACATCGACGTGACCGTGATCAAAGACGGCTACCACGGCGACACCAGCCGCATGTTCCACGTCGGCACCGTGCCGGTCTGGGCCGAGCGCCTGTCGCAGGTCACCCAGGAATGCATGTACAAGGCCATCGAAATCGTTAAACCCGGCTGCCGCCTGGGCGATATCGGTGAAGTGATCCAGAAGCACGCTGAAAAGAACGGCTTCTCGGTGGTCCGCGAATTCTGTGGCCATGGCATCGGCAAAGTATTCCACGAAGAACCGCAGATCCTGCATTACGGTCGCGCCGGCACCGGCATGGAACTCAAGGCGGGCATGACCTTCACCATCGAGCCGATGATCAACCAGGGCAAGGCCGACACCAAGGTGCTGGGCGACGGCTGGACCGCCATCACCAAGGACCGCAAGCTCTCGGCACAGTGGGAACATACCCTGCTGGTCACCGAAACCGGCTACGAGATCTTCACCTTGCGCGCAGACGACACGATTCCACGCGTTTCGGCGTAAAGGTTGCTTTGGTTTTCCCCCAACGGTGTTGTGACTGACTGATAGATAGAAAGGAAAGCCGATCGATGCCCCAGGTGGATCCCGAACTCTTCGACCGTGGCCAGTTCCAGGCTGAACTGGCCTTGAAGGCAAGCCCCATCTTCGCCTTCAAGAAGGCTATTCGCCAGGCCCGCGAAGTGCTGGATGCGCGCTTTCGCAGTGGCCGGGACATTCGTCGACTGATCGAGGACCGCGCCTGGTTCGTCGACAACATCCTGCAAAAGGCCTGGGAACAGTTCAACTGGAGTGAAGACGCCGATATCGCCCTGGTGGCCGTCGGCGGCTACGGTCGCGGTGAGCTGCATCCCTACTCCGACATCGACCTGCTGATCCTGCTGGACAGCGCCGATCATGAGATCTTTCGCGATTCCATCGAGCGCTTTCTGACACTGTTGTGGGACATCGGCCTGGAAGTCGGCCAGAGCGTTCGTTCTGTAGACGAATGCGCCGAAGAGGCGCGCGCCGACCTCACCGTCATTACCAACTTGATGGAAAGCCGCACCATTGCCGGCCCCGAGCGCCTGCGCAAGCGCATGCTGGAAGTCACCAGCACCGCGCATATGTGGCCGAGCAAGGAATTCTTCCTGGCCAAGCGCGCCGAGCAGAAGGCCCGGCACCACAAGTACAACGACACCGAATACAACCTGGAACCCAACGTCAAAGGCTCACCGGGCGGACTGCGCGATATCCAGACCATTTTGTGGGTCGCGCGTCGCCAATACGGCACCCTGAACCTGCGCGCCCTGGCCGGCGAAGGCTTTCTGGTCGAGAGCGAAAACGCCCTGCTGGCCTCGTCCCAGGAGTTCCTGTGGAAAGTGCGCTACGCCCTGCACATGCTCGCCGGCCGCTCCGAAGACCGCCTGCTGTTCGACCACCAGCGCTCCATCGCCACCCTCCTGGGGTTCGAGGGCGAGGACGCGAAGACCAGCATCGAAAGCTTCATGCAGCAGTACTACCGGGTGGTCATGAGCATCGCCCAGCTCAGCGACCTGATCATCCAGCACTTCGAAGAAGTGATCCTGGCGCCCGAAGACGAAGCACCGCCGCAGCCGATCAACTCGCGCTTCCAACTGCACGACGGCTACATCGAGGCGCGCAACGACAACGTGTTCCGCCGCACCCCGTTCGCCATGCTGGAAATCTTCGTGCTGATGGCCCAGCAGCCGGAAATCAAAGGCGTGCGCGCCGACACCATCCGCTTACTGCGGGAAAACCGTCATCTGATCGATGATGACTTTCGCAATGACATCCGCAACACCAGCCTGTTTATCGAGCTGTTCAAGTGCAAAATCGGCATCCACCGCAACCTGCGGCGCATGAACCGGTACGGCATCCTCGGGCGTTACCTGCCGGAGTTCGGCTTTATCGTCGGGCAGATGCAGCACGACCTGTTCCACATCTACACCGTAGACGCCCATACCCTGAACCTGATCAAACACCTGCGTAAGTTGCAGTACACCCAGGTGTCAGAGAAATTCCCGCTGGCCAGCAAGCTCATGGCTAAGCTGCCCAAGCCGGAACTGATCTACCTGGCCGGCCTGTACCACGACATCGGCAAGGGCCGGCATGGCGACCACTCGGAGATCGGCGCAGTCGATGCCGAGGCGTTCTGCCAGCGCCATCAACTGCCGCTGTGGGACAGCCGCCTGATCGTCTGGCTGGTACAGAACCACCTGGTGATGTCGACCACCGCCCAGCGCAAGGATTTGTCCGACCCGCAGGTAATCCACGACTTCGCCGGCATCGTCGGTGATGAAACCCGTCTCGACTATCTCTACGTGCTGACCGTCTCCGACATCAATGCCACCAACCCGACATTGTGGAACTCCTGGCGTGCCAGCCTGCTGCGCCAGCTCTACACCGAGACCAAACGCGCGCTGCGCCGCGGCCTGGAAAACCCGGTAGACCGCGAAGAGCAGATCCGCCGCACCCAAAGCGCGGCCCTGGATATCCTGGTGCGCGGCGGCAATGACCCGGACGACGTCGAACAGCTGTGGTCGCAACTGGGTGACGATTACTTCTTGCGCCACACCGCCGGCGACGTGGCCTGGCACAGTGACGCGATCCTGCAGCAGCCCGCCGATGGTGGCCCGCTGGTACTGATCAAAGAAACCACCCAGCGCGAATTCGAAGGCGGCACGCAGATCTTCATCTATGCGCCCGACCAGCACGACTTCTTCGCCGTGACCGTGGCGGCCATGGACCAGTTGAACCTGAACATCCATGACGCGCGGGTCATCACCTCGAGCAGCCAGTTCACCCTCGACACCTACATCGTGCTCGACACCGACGGCGACTCCATCGGCGATAACCCGGTGCGCGTGAAAAAGATCCGCGAAGGCCTGACCGAAGCACTGCGTAACCCGGACGATTACCCGACGATCATCCAGCGTCGGGTACCGCGTCAGCTCAAGCACTTTGCCTTTGCGCCTCAGGTGACCATTTCCAACGACGCCCAGCGCCCGGTGACCGTGCTGGAACTCAGCGCGCCGGATCGCCCCGGCTTGCTGGCGCGCATCGGCGGGATTTTCCTGGAGTTCGACCTGTCGTTGCAGAACGCCAAGATTGCGACCCTCGGCGAGCGCGTGGAGGACGTGTTCTTCATTACCGACGCCGACAACCAGCCGCTGTCCGACCCTGAACTGTGCCGACGCTTGCAGGCTGCGATCGTGCAGCAACTGAGCGTGACCCAGGAGCCCGGTGTCGAGCTGACGCGCCTGACTATTTGAACACCTGTTATCACTGTGTGGGCGCACTGGTGTGGGAACGGGCTTGCTCGCGAATTCAGTGGGTCAGGTACACATGGATTGACTGATGCACCGCATTCGCGAGCAAGCCCGCTCCCACATTTGAATGGCTTTGCCCGGCAGAACGCACGCTTACAACCGAATTGAATGAGACTTGCGATGAACAACGCCCTGAACCAGCTGCAGCCCTACCCGTTCGAGAAACTGCGCGCCCTGCTCGGCAGCGTCACGCCGAACCCGGACAAACGCCCGATTGCGCTGTCCATCGGTGAGCCCAAGCACACATCGCCGGAATTCGTTGCCAAGGCGCTGGCTGACAACCTCGACCAAATGGCCGTGTACCCCACGACGCTGGGCATCCCGGCATTGCGCGAGGCCATCGGCGCCTGGTGCGAACGCCGTTTCAACGTGCCCAAGGGTTGGCTGGACCCGGCGCGCAATATCCTGCCGGTCAACGGCACCCGTGAAGCGCTGTTTGCCTTCACCCAGACCGTGGTCAACCGCGCTGACGACGCATTGGTAGTAAGCCCGAACCCGTTCTACCAGATCTACGAAGGCGCCGCGTTCCTGGCCGGCGCTAAGCCGCATTACTTGCCGTGCCTGGACGCCAACGGTTTCAACCCGGACTTTGACGCCGTGTCGCCGGACATCTGGAAACGCTGCCAGATCCTGTTCCTGTGCTCGCCGGGCAACCCCACCGGAGCGCTGATTCCGGTCGACACCCTGAAAAAGCTTATCGCCCTGGCCGACGAGTACGACTTCGTCATCGCCGCCGACGAGTGCTACAGCGAGTTGTACTTCGACGAACAAACCCCGCCGCCCGGCCTGCTCAGCGCCTGCGTCGAGCTCGGCCGTCAGGACTTCAAACGCTGCGTGGTCTTTCACAGCCTGTCCAAGCGCTCCAACCTGCCGGGCCTGCGCTCGGGCTTTGTGGCCGGCGATGCCGACATCCTCAAGGCCTTCCTGCTGTACCGCACCTACCATGGCTGCGCGATGCCGGTGCAAACCCAACGGGCGAGCATCGCGGCCTGGCAGGATGAAGCCCACGTGCTGGCCAACCGTGACCTGTACCGCGAGAAGTTTGACGCCGTGCTGGCCATTCTCAAGCCGGTGCTGGACGTACAAAGCCCGGACGGCGGGTTTTACCTGTGGCCGAACGTGAATGGCGACGACGCTGCGTTCTGCCGTGACTTGTTCGTGGAAGAACACGTGACCGTGGTGCCAGGTTCGTACCTGTCCCGGGACGTGGACGGCGTCAACCCAGGCGCCGGGCGCGTGCGCATGGCGCTGGTTGCACCGTTGGCGGAGTGTGTTGAAGCGGCGGAGCGCATTCGCGACTTCATTCAGCGCCGCCGCTGACGCTCCTGGGTCATTTCACATGACCCAGGTTCGCCTCGCTCATGTCCAGATCCGCCAGCACTTCGCGCAAAACGTCATCACCAATCTGGTGATGACGGCTCAAGCTGTACAACTCCAACCGCTGCGCTCGCAGGGCCTTGAGGCGTAATTTACGCTCCAGCTGGTCCATCTGCAGCGCCAGCGCCTGCGCGTCGGCGGAGTCATTGAACACTTCCAACTGATGGCGATATTCCGACATCAGCCGCGCCTTGAGCTCAGCCGCCAGCGCGGCCTGAGCGGCGTCCGAGGTTTCGGTTTCGGCGGGTTCTTCCGCTTCAAGGGCATGGATCGCCGCCACGGCGGTCTTTTTCCACGCCTCGCGCACTTCGTTATGACGCTTTTCATCGGGACTTTGCTCGATGCCGCGCAACAGCAACGGCAGCGCGATGCAAGCGGCGATCAGCGATAGCAGAATCACCCCGGCAGCGATGAAAATCAGCAAGTCGCGCTCGGGGAAGGCCGCGCCCGGCGCCAGTAGCAGGGGCACCGACATCACACCGGCCAGGGTCACCGCACCGCGTACGCCGCCGACCGTCAATAGCCAGCAGGAGCGCGCGGTCGGCACCATGGTCAGTTCGCTTTTGCCCCGCAGGCGTCGCAGTAAACCCGACAGGCGCCAGATGCTCTGCACCCAGATAAAGCGCAACACCACCAGCACCACAAAGATCGCAATCACGTCCAGGCAGCGATACAGCAGGGTGGGCCACAACGTTGTCTCATGGCTGACCACCGCCTTGATGATGTCCGGCAGTTGCAGGCCCAACAGCAGGAAGATCAGGCCATTGAAGGCAAACTCCAGCAGCGACCAGACACTGCGGTTAAGCAAGCGCGTGCTGGTCTGGCGCGGCAACAGGTCGAGCCAGCTTTGCATCATGCCCGCCGCCACCGCCGAGAGAATGCCCGATGCGCCCAGGCGCTCCGCCAATACATAGGCCGCAAACGGCAACAGCAACATGAACACCACATGCGTAGCCGGGTCATCCCAACCGCGCGCGATCATCCAGGCGCGCAAACGGCCCACCAGCCAGCTCAGCGCCACGCCAACCGCCAAGCCTCCCACGGCGACCAGCACAAAAGTCAGGCTGGCATCCGCCAGGGAAAACACGCCGGTCAGCGCCGCCGCCAGGGCGAACTTGAAGGTCACCAGACCCGAGGCATCATTCATCAACGCTTCGCCCTGAAGCATGTGCATCAACGGCTTGGGCAGACGATTCTGGGCAATGGCCGACACCGCCACGGCATCCGTCGGCGATAAAACCGCCGCCAGGGCGAAGGCCACCGGCAATGGGATCGTAGGCAATATCCAATGAATGAAATACCCGGCGCCCACCACGGTGAACAGCACCAGCCCCACCGCCAACGTCAGAATCGGGCCACGCAATCGCCAGAACTCGCGCTTGGGCATGCGCCATCCATCGGAGAACAACAGCGGTGGCAGGAACAGAAACAGAAACAACTCAGGGTCCAGCGCCACATGCAGCCCGAGGGTGGGCCAGGCCAGCAAGGCGCCGGCGGCGATCTGCACCAGGGGCAACGGCAGAGGAATGATGCGCCCGACCAGGCGCGAAACGCTGACCAGCATCAGCAGGATAAGAACGGTGTAGGCGGTTTGCATAAAGCGGGTTTCCCGGACAATCGACTTGCAACGACACCCATCAGGCAACAACTGGCCGTTGAAGTGCCATATTACTCGGCTATGTTAACCAGCCATGTTACGCGGCCATGGCGCGCCGTGGCTTCTGCACAAAAGTCGCACGGCGCCATCAGCAAGCATGACGAGCGGCACCCAAACCTGCTGGTCATGGCATAATCCGTGACCTTTCGTTTCTACTTGGTCCAAAGGGGGGCAATTCCTTGACCGCTTCAAGCAAAACGTTGCACCTTTTCGGCATCAAAGCCTGCGACACCATGAAAAAAGCGCGCACCTGGCTCGATGAGCACGCTGTGAGCTATGAGTTTCACGACTACAAAACGGCCGGTATCGACCGCGAACACTTGACCCAATGGTGCAACGAGCACGGTTGGCAGGTGGTTTTGAACCGTGCGGGCACCACCTTTCGCAAACTCGAAGACGAACGCAAAGCCGATCTCGATCAGTCGAAAGCCATTGAATTGATGCTCGCACAACCCTCGATGATCAAGCGCCCGGTGCTCGATCTCGGTGACAGAACCCTGATTGGCTTCAAGCCAGATAGTTATTCGGCGGCCCTCAAGTAGGCCAGCCTTCCATTTTTGTAGAGGTAACAGCATGTCCAATTCCCTGTTCAGCCTGGGCTTCGGCGTCGGCACTCAGAACCGCCAAGGTGCTTGGCTGGAAGTGTTTTACGCACAACCGTTGCTCAATCCATCGGCCGAGATCGTCGCAGCCATTGCGCCGATCCTGGGCTACACCGAAGGCAACCAGGCCATCACCTTCACCGTCTCCCAGGCGTTGCAACTGGCTGACGCGCTCAAAGGCGTCGACGCTGCTCAAGCCGCCCTGCTGAGCCGTCTGGCTGAAAGCCACACTCCGCTGGTCGCGACCCTGCTGGCCGAAGACGCTGCACTGACCTCCACGCCTGAGGCTTACCTCAAGCTGCACCTGCTGTCGCACCGCCTGGTCAAGCCGCACGGCCTGAGCCTGGCCGGCGTGTTCCCGCAACTGCCGAACGTGGCATGGACCAGCCAGGGCGCCATCGACATCAGCGAACTGGCCGAACGCCAACTGGAAGCACGCCTGCGTGGCGACCTGCTGGAAGTGTTCTCGGTGGACAAGTTCCCGAAAATGACCGACTACGTGGTCCCGGCCGGCGTGCGTATCGCTGACGCCGCGCGTATCCGCCTGGGCGCCTATGTGGGCGAAGGCACTACCGTGATGCACGAAGGTTTCGTCAACTTCAACGCCGGCACCGAAGGCCCGGGCATGATCGAAGGCCGCGTCTCCGCTGGCGTGTTCGTCGGCAAGGGCTCGGACCTGGGCGGCGGTTGCTCCACAATGGGCACCCTGTCGGGCGGCGGCAACATCGTGATCAAGGTTGGCGAAGGCTGCCTGATCGGCGCCAACGCCGGTATCGGTATCCCGTTGGGCGACCGCAATACCGTGGAGTCGGGCCTGTACGTCACCGCCGGCACCAAAGTCGCGCTGCTGGACGAGCAGAACCAGCTGGTCAAAGTGGTCAAGGCGCGCGAGCTGGCCGGCCAACCGGACCTGCTGTTCCGCCGTAACTCCGAGACCGGTGCCGTGGAGTGCAAAACCCACAAATCGGCCATCGAACTGAACGAAGCGCTGCACGCTCACAACTAAGCAGCCACTCGATGCCACTAGCGGGTCGCGCCTCCGGGTCGGCCCGCTTATACGAGTCTTGAACACCATGCTTGTGCCCTCTCCCTGGCGCGCCGACTTTCCGGCCATCGCCACCCTGCAACGGCAAGACCAGACCTACCTGGACAACGCCGCCACCACGCAAAAACCCCAGGCCCTGTTGGATGCCATCAGCCATTACTACGCCAATGGCGCAGCCAATGTGCACCGAGCCCAACATTTGCCGGGCGCCCATGCGACCCAGGCGTTTGAAGACAGTCGCAGCAAGGTCGCGCAGTGGCTTAACGCAGGTGACAGCGGGCAAATCATCTTTACCCACGGCGCAACCTCTGCGCTGAACCTCCTGGCCTATGGCCTTGAGCACTTATTCAATGCGGGCGATGAAATTGTTATCAGCGCCCTCGAACACCACGCCAACCTGCTGCCCTGGCAGCAACTGGCCAAACGTCGCGCGCTCACGCTGGTGGTGTTGCCACTGGGTGACGACGGCGTGATTGACCTGCACGCTGCCGCCGAATTGATCGGCCCGCGCACGCGCGTGCTGGCGGTGAGCCAGCTTTCCAATGTGCTTGGCACCTGGCAGCCCTTGGACGCCTTGCTGGCGATGGGGCGGGCACACGGCGCGCTGACCGTGGTCGATGGTGCCCAGGGCATCGTGCATGGCCGCCATGACGTGCAGGCGCTGGGGTGCGACTTCTACGTGTTTTCCAGCCACAAACTGTATGGCCCGGACGGCGTCGGCGTGCTGTTTGGCCGCCACGAAGCCCTGCATCACTTGCGCCACTGGCAGTTCGGCGGCGAGATGGTGCAACAGGCGGACTACCACAGCGCCAGTTTCCGCCCTGCCCCGCTGGGTTTTGAAGCCGGTACGCCACCGATCGCCAGCGTGATCGGCCTGGGTGCCAGCCTGGATTACCTGAGCTCGCTGGACCCGCACGCCGTGGTCGCCCATGAAGCGGCGCTGCACGACTACCTGCTGCGCGGCCTCCAGGCACGCAATGGCATCCGCGTGTTGGGATCGCCTCACGTAGCTTTGGCCAGCTTTGTGGTGGAAGGCATACACAACGCCGACCTCGCCCACCTGCTGACCGAACAGGGCATTGCCGTGCGCGCCGGCCACCATTGCGCGATGCCGTTGCTCAAGGCAATGCACTTGTCGGGGGCGATCCGCGTGTCCCTGGCGCTGTACAACGACTCCGATGACCTGGAGCGCTTCTTTGAAGCGCTCGACCAGGCGCTGGATATGTTGCGATGAGCTTGCCGGCCGAAGCCGCCGCAGCCCTGCACGCCTTTCAGGCGGTCGGCAGTTGGGAGCAGCGCGCGCGGATGCTGATGCAATGGGGCGAGCGCCTGCCAGCCTTGGCGGATGAGGACAAAGTCGACGCCAACCTGGTGCAGGGCTGCGAAAGCCTAGTGTGGTTGGTGGGGCGCATTGAGAATGGCCATTGGCAGTTCGCCGCCAGCAGCGATGCGCGCATGATTCGTGGGTTGGTGGCGTTGCTGCTGGCGCGGGTCAATGGCTTATCTGCGGCGCAGTTGCAGGCCGTTGACCTGGCCGACTGGTTTGCCCAGCTTGGCCTGTCACGGCAGTTGTCGCCGTCGCGCAGTAACGGCCTCAACGCAGTTCTGCTACGCATGCGAGACCTGAGCCTTACACAAAACTGAATGTGGGAGCGGGCTTGCTCGCGAAGGCGGTGGTTCAGTCATTGATGGATTGACTGACACTCTGCCTTCGCGAGCAAGCCCGCTCCCATATTTCGGTCTATGTTCGGCTGTAGGATTTAGCTGGCTTTAACCCGCTCCGAAGGCCTGCGCACCCCCGCCACAATTTTGTCCACCGCCTTGGTGGCCGCGACCATGCCAAAGGTCGCCGTCACCATCATCACCGCGCCAAACCCGCCGGCGCAGTCCAGCTTCACCCCATCCCCAACAAAACTTTTTTGCAGACAAATGCTGCCGTCCGGCTTGGGATAGCGCAGCTGCTCGGTAGAAAACACGCACGGCACGCTGTAATGGCGGGTCACGGTGCGGGAGAAACCGTAATCGCGGCGCAACGTGGAGCGCACCTTCGAGGCCAGTGGGTCATTAAAGGTGCGGTTCAGGTCGCACACCTGGATCAGCGTCGGGTCGATCTGCCCGCCGGCGCCGCCGGTGGTGATGATCTGGATCTTGCGGCGCTTGCACCAGGCAATCAGCGCAGCCTTGGCGTTGACGGCGTCGATGCAGTCGATCACGCAATCGATAGTCGGCGTGATGTACTCGGCCATGGTGTCGCGGGTCACGAAGTCCGCCACCGCATGCACGGTGCAATCGGGGTTGATAGCGCGCAGGCGCTCGGCCATGACTTCGACCTTGGGCTTGCCCACGGTGCTGTCCAGCGCGTGCAACTGGCGGTTGCTGTTGCTGACGCAGACGTCGTCCAGGTCAAACAGCGAAATCTCGCCCACCCCGCAACGGGCCATGGCTTCCGCCGCCCACGAGCCTACGCCGCCGACGCCGACGATCGCCACATGGGCCGCTTTCAAGCGTTCCAGGCCTTCAATGCCATACAAGCGGGCGACGCCTGCAAACCGCGGATCTTCTGTGCTCATGACCATTACCCCAAAAACCGGCGCGCATTATGGACTACGTAGCGACAAGTTCGAAGCTTCCAGCTACAAGTAAAGAACTTAGGTGAACATTCGCGGACTAACGTCCGGCTTTTCTCTGTCTTCTGTACGCTCGGGGAAAGGCCAGTGTAGGATGCGCGCCGTTCGGCGTAAGCCGACACCTCTTTTCGTTCCACACCCTTTGGAACCCGAAATAGCCATGTCATCGCGTAAATTTGGACTCAACCTGGTGGTGGTGCTGGCAATTGCCGCGCTGTTCACCGGTTTCTGGGCGCTGATCAACCGCCCGGTCACCACACCCAACTGGCCTGAACAGATCTCCGGGTTCTCCTACTCGCCGTTCCAGCAAGGCCAGTTCCCGCAGAAAGACCAGTACCCAAGCGACGAAGAAATGCGTCGTGACCTCGAGATCATGAGCAAGCTGACGGACAACATCCGTACCTACTCGGTCGACGGCACCCTGGGCGACATCCCCAAGCTGGCAGAAGAGTTCGGCCTGCGCGTGACGCTGGGCATCTGGATCAGCCCGGACCTTGCGCGTAACGAACGCGAGATCCAGCGGGCCATCGAACTGGCCAACAGCTCACGCAGCGTCGTGCGCGTGGTGGTCGGTAACGAAGCGTTGTTCCGTGAAGAAATCACCCCGGAGGCGCTGATTGCGCTGCTCGACCGCGTGCGCGCCGCCGTGAAAGTGCCGGTAACGACGTCCGAGCAATGGCACATTTGGGAAAAGAACCCGCAACTGGCCAAGCACGTCGACCTTATCGCCGCGCACATCCTGCCGTTCTGGGAATTTATTCCGATGGACAAGGCCGGCCAATACGTACTCGACCGCGCCCGGGATCTGAAGAAACTGTTCCCGAAAAAGCCGCTGCTGCTGTCGGAGGTTGGCTGGCCGAGTAACGGCCGCATGCGCGGGGGCAATGAAACCTCGCCCGCCGACCAGGCGATTTACCTGCGTACGCTGGTCAACAAGCTCAACCGCCAGGGCTACAACTACTTCGTGATCGAGGCGTTCGATCAGCCGTGGAAAGTCAGCGACGAAGGCTCGGCCGGCGCCTATTGGGGCGTGTACAACGCCGCGCGCCAGCAGAAATTCAACTTTGAAGGCCCGGTGGTCGCGATCCCGCAATGGCGCGTGCTGGCCATCGGCTCGGTGGTGCTTGCACTGCTGTCGCTGACCTTGCTGATGATCGACGGCTCGGCCCTGCGCCAGCGTGGCCGTACGTTCCTGACCTTTATCGCGTTCCTGTGCGGCTCGGTCCTGGTGTGGATCGGCTACGACTACAGCCAGCAATACAGCACCTGGTTCAGCGTGACCGTGGGGATCTTGTTGGCACTGGGCGCCCTCGGTGTGTTTATCGTGTTGCTGACCGAAGCCCACGAACTGGCGGAAGCGGTGTGGACGCACAAGCGCCGGCGTGAATTCCTGCCGGTGGAAGGCGATTCGGACTACCGCCCGAAAGTGTCGATTCATGTGCCGTGCTACAACGAGCCGCCGGAGATGGTCAAACAGACCCTCGACGCCCTCGCCGCCCTCGATTACCCGGACTATGAAGTCCTGATCATCGACAACAACACCAAGGACCCGGCTGTATGGGAACCGGTGCGCGACTACTGCGAAACCCTCGGGCCGCGCTTCAAGTTCTTCCACGTCTCGCCCCTGGCCGGTTTCAAGGGCGGCGCGCTGAACTACCTGATCCCGCACACCGCCAAGGACGCCGAAGTGATCGCGGTGATCGACTCGGACTACTGCGTGTCGCCGAACTGGCTCAAGCACATGGTGCCGCACTTCGCCGACCCGAAAATCGCCGTGGTGCAGTCGCCGCAGGATTACCGCGACCAGAACGAAAGCACCTTCAAGAAGCTCTGCTACGCGGAATACAAAGGCTTCTTCCATATCGGCATGGTCACCCGTAACGACCGCGACGCGATCATCCAGCACGGCACCATGACCATGACCCGTCGCTCGGTGCTCGAAGAACTCGGCTGGGCTGACTGGTGCATCTGCGAAGACGCCGAACTGGGCCTGCGCGTATTCGAGAAAGGCCTGTCGGCGGCGTATTACCACGACAGCTACGGCAAAGGCTTGATGCCCGATACCTTTATCGACTTCAAGAAGCAGCGTTTCCGCTGGGCCTATGGCGCGATCCAGATCATCAAGCGCCACACCGCCAGCCTGCTGCGCGGCAAGGGCACCGAGCTGACCCGTGGCCAGCGCTACCACTTCCTTGCAGGCTGGTTGCCGTGGGTAGCGGACGGCATGAACATCTTCTTCACCGTTGGCGCCTTGTTGTGGTCGGCGGCGATGATCATCGTGCCAACGCGGGTTGATCCGCCGCTGCTGATTTTCGCGATTCCGCCGTTGGCGCTGTTCGTGTTCAAAGTGGGCAAGATCATTTTCCTCTACCGCCGTGCGGTGGGTGTGAACTTGAAAGATGCGTTCTGCGCGGCGCTGGCCGGCCTGGCGTTGTCGCACACCATCGCCAAGGCGGTGTTGTACGGCTTCTTCACCACCAGTATTCCGTTCTTTCGTACCCCGAAAAACGCGGATAACCACGGCTTCTGGGTAGCGATTTCCGAAGCTCGCGAAGAAATGTTCATCATGCTGCTGTTGTGGGGCGCGGCGCTGGGGATCTACCTGGTGCAGGGCCTGCCGAGCAATGACATACGCTTCTGGGTGGTGATGCTGCTGGTACAGTCGCTGCCGTATGTGGCGGCGCTGATCATGGCGTTCCTCTCGTCGCTGCCAAAACCTGCGCCGAAGGTTGAGCCGGCAACGGCTGAGTAAAAACTTGCGCAATGCACTAAACGGCGGCCCTTGGCCGCCGTTTTGCTATAAGATAACGGCCGTTTTGTGAGACTTGGCCACGCCCTGCTTTCTGTGGGAGCTGGCTTGCCTGCTATGCACACGCCGCGGTCTGTCAGGTACACCGCGGCGAAGCTATCGCAGGCAAGCCAGCTCCCACATTAGATTTGCGCCGATTCAGGTTGTGTATTCCACATTCGTCCTGCGCCCATAACACGCTTTCGGAGTTCCCCCATGACGGCCCATGCCGACCTTTCGCCGACCCTTCAACTCGCTATCGACCTGATCCGTCGCCCCTCCGTGACGCCGATCGACGCCGATTGCCAGAAGCTGATGATGCAGCGCCTGGGCGACGCCGGCTTTGCGCTGGAGCCGATGCGTATCGAAGATGTGGACAACTTCTGGGCCACCCACGGCAAGCACGACGGCCCGGTGCTGTGCTTTGCCGGCCACACCGACGTGGTGCCGACCGGCCCGGTGGGCGCCTGGCAGAACGACCCGTTCGACGCGCTGATCGACGAAAACGGCATGCTCTGCGGCCGTGGCGCGGCAGACATGAAAGGCAGCCTGGCCGCGATGCTGGTGGCCTCCGAGCGTTTTGTCAGCGACTACCCGGACCACAGAGGCTCGGTCGCCTTCCTGATCACCAGCGATGAAGAAGGCCCGGCGCACCACGGCACCAAAGCCGTGATCGAACGCCTGGCTGCACGCAAGGAACGCCTGGACTGGTGCATCGTCGGCGAACCGTCGAGCACCACGCTGGTGGGCGATGTGGTCAAGAACGGCCGTCGTGGCTCCCTCGGCGCCACCCTGACCGTGCGCGGCGTGCAAGGCCACGTGGCGTACCCGCACCTGGCGAAGAACCCGATCCACCTCGCCGCACCGGCCTTGGCTGAATTGGCCGCCGAGCACTGGGACGACGGCAACGCCTTCTTCCCGCCGACCAGCTTCCAGATTTCCAACCTCAACTCCGGCACCGGCGCCACCAACGTGATCCCCGGTGACCTGACGGCGGTGTTCAACTTCCGCTTCTCCACCGAGTCCACCGTCGAAGGCCTGCAACAGCGCGTTGCGGCGATTCTCGACAAGCATGGCCTGGACTGGCACGTGGAGTGGGCGCTGTCGGGCCTGCCGTTCCTCACCGAGCCCGGCGCGTTGCTGGATGCGGTGTCGGCCAGCATCAAGGCGATCACCGGTCGCGAAACCAAAGCCTCCACCAGCGGCGGTACGTCCGATGGACGCTTCATTGCCACCCTCGGCACTCAGGTCGTGGAACTGGGCCCGGTCAACGCGACAATCCATCAGGTCAACGAGCGCATTCTGGCCAGCGACCTCGATGTGCTGACCGAAATCTATTACCAGACCCTGATCAAGTTGCTCGCCTGATGCTCGCCTGCCCCATTTGCAGCGCACCGCTCCACGCGGTGGACAATGGCGTGGCGTGCCCGGCCGGGCACCGTTTCGACCGCGCGCGCCAGGGTTACCTGAACCTGTTGCCGGTGCAGCACAAAAACAGCCGCGACCCGGGCGATAACCTCGCCATGGTCGAGGCACGCCGCGACTTCCTCAACGCCGGGCATTACGCGCCGGTGGCCAAGCGCCTGGCTGAACTGGCCGCTGAACGTGCGCCGCAGCGTTGGGTGGACATCGGTTGTGGCGAGGGTTACTACACCGCGCAAATCGCCGAGGCCCTGCCCCATGCTGACGGCTACGCGCTGGACATTTCCAAGGAAGCGGTCAAACGTGCGTGCAAGCGCAACCCGGCGCTGACCTGGTTGATTGCCAGCATGGCTCGCGTGCCGCTGGCCTCAGGCAGTTGCCAATTCCTCGCCAGCGTTTTCAGCCCATTGGATTGGCAAGAGGCCAAGCGTCTGCTCAGCCCTGGCGGCGGTCTGATGAAAGTCGGCCCGACGGCCGGCCACCTGATGGAACTGCGCGAACGCCTGTACGACGAAGTGCGCGAGTACACCGACGACAAACATCTGGCCCTGGTGCCGGATGGCATGAGCCTGGCGCACAGCGAAACCCTGGAATTCACCTTGAGCCTGGTCGAGCCCAACGACCGTGCCAACCTGCTGGCGATGACACCGCACGGCTGGCGCGCGAGTGCCGAGCGCCGCGCCGAGGTGATCGAGGCCGCCGAGCCGCTGCAGGTCACGGTGTCGATGCGCTACGATTATTTCGTGCTTCAATAACCGACTTTTAAGCATCCGCGAATGGATTTTCGAATCCCGCAACGAGGAACATCCATGCGCCAACCTGATATCGAGATTTACCTGAAGGACGCCGACGTCGACCACAAAGCCATCGCCGCCTGGCTGGGCGCCGCGCTGGGCCCGTGCACCGACTGGGTTCAGAAGGGCCAGACCTACAAGTGCAAGGCCGGCAATGTGCCGGTCACCTGGCTGCCAAAAGCGGTAGGCAAATGGAACAGTCTGTACCTGGAAAGTGACCAGACCCCGTGGGAAGACGACATCGCCTGCGCCCGCGCTGCGTTTGCTGCGCTGAACGTCGAAGTGCGTTGCGCACCGGGCACGTGGGTTGAGGAAGAAGGTGAGGAAAGTGCCGACACCTGGATTCGTATCAGCGCAGACGGTGAAGAGCAGATCACCTGGAAAACGGCCTGAACCTGAAGTGTGAACCCAATCAAAATGTGGGAGCGGGCTTGCTCGCGAAAGCAGTGGGTCAGTCGCCTTTATTTTGACTGACACACCGCCTTCGCGAGCAAGCCCGCTCCCACAGGGGTTCAGCTGTGTGGCAAAAACTCAGGTTACAACCCCACCACATCCTCCGCCTGCAACCCCTTCTCGCCGGTCACCACGGCGTATTCCACCTGCTGGCCCTCGGCCAGTGAGCGGTGGCCGTCACCGCGAATGGCGCGGTAGTGCACAAACACATCCTTGCCGTCCTCGCGTTGAATAAAGCCGTAGCCCTTCGCATCGTTGAACCACTTCACATTGCCGGTTTCGCGCGTTGCCATCAGTTTTGCTCCCACATGCTTTTTATTGTTGAGTCAGTCGCATTGAACTGCCGAGTATAAGACAGGCTCAAAAACGTTCAACTCAAGTTTACATCGCTGCTTTTTTGCCGATTTTCGGCGAATACGGCACACTACCCGCCCGAGCGCCTGCTCGGTTTTTTCCACTTGAAGCAGCACGCCTATGACCCGCTCTCCGTTCCGCCGTCTGGTGTTTGGCACCTTGCGCCGACTGTTGTACCTCTGGGTTCGCTCGGAGACGATCAACCAGTCGTCCCTAACCCTTAACCTCGACCGCAGCCGGCCGGTGTTTTACGTCCTGCAATCGCCCTCCCTCACCGAATTGGCCGTGGTCGATACCGAGTGCACCAAGGCCGGCTTGCCGCGCCCGGTGCTGCCGGTCTCGGTAGGCCCGCAGATCGAACCCGCCGCGTTCTTCTACCTCACGCCCGAACCGGATTGGCTCGGCCGTCAGGACAAGCGCGGCGCACCGCCGACCCTGACCCGGCTGGTCAACACCCTGACCGAACACGCCGAAGAGAATGCACAAATCATTCCGGTCAGCGTGTTCTGGGGCCAATCGCCCGAGAGCGAGTCCAGCCCGTGGAAACTGCTGTTTGCCGACAGCTGGGCCGTCACCGGGCGCCTGCGCCGTTTGCTGAGCATCCTGATCCTGGGTCGCAAGACCCGCGTGCAATTCTCCGCGCCTATTAATCTGCGTGAATTGATCGAGCACAATAAAGGTCACGAACGCACCGTGCGCATGGCCCAGCGCATCCTGCGGGTGCACTTCCGTAACCTGAAGACCGCCGTGATCGGCCCCGACCTGTCGCACCGGCGCAACCTGGTCAAAGGCCTGGTGAACATGCCGTTGGTGCGCCAAGCCATCAGCGAAGAGGCCGAACGCGAGAAAATCTCCCCGGAAAAAGCCAAGGCCCAAGCCTTGCGCTACGGCAACGAGATCGCTTCGGACTACACCTACACCGCGATTCGCTTCCTGGAAGTGGTGCTCAGTTGGTTCTGGAACAAGATCTACGACGGCATCAAGGTCAACAACATCGAAGGTGTGCAAAAGGTTGCCCAGGGTTACGAGGTGATCTACGTACCGTGTCACCGCAGCCATATCGACTACTTGCTGCTGTCCTACCTGCTGTTCAAAAACGGCCTGACCCCGCCGCACATCGCCGCCGGTATCAACCTGAACATGCCGGTGATCGGCAGCCTGCTGCGCCGTGGCGGTGCGTTTTTCATGCGCCGCACCTTCAAGGGCAACCCGCTGTACACCTCGGTGTTCAACGAATACCTGCACACCTTGTTCACCAAGGGCTTTCCGGTGGAGTACTTCGTCGAAGGCGGACGCTCGCGCACCGGGCGCATGCTGCAACCGAAGACCGGGATGCTGGCGATTACCCTGCGCAGCTTTTTGCGCTCCTCACGCATGCCGATCGTCTTCGTGCCGGTGTACATCGGCTATGAACGCGTGCTGGAAGGCCGCACCTACCTCGGCGAGCTGCGCGGCGCGAGCAAGAAAAAAGAGTCGATCTTCGATATTTTCAAGGTGGTCGGCGCGCTCAAGCAGCGCTTTGGCCAAGTCGCGGTCAACTTTGGCGAGCCGATCAAACTGGCCGAGTTCCTCGACGCCGAGCAACCCGACTGGCGCGCCCAGGAACTGGGCCCGAACTACAAACCGGCGTGGCTCAACGAAACCACCAACCGCCTTGGCGAGCAGGTGGCCCGCCATTTGAACGAAGCCGCCGCGGTCAACCCGGTGAACCTGGTGGCCTTGGCGTTGCTTTCCACCACCCGCCTGGCCCTGGATGAACAGGCCATGGCGCGCCAGTTGGACCTGTACCTGGCGCTGCTGCGCCGCGTGCCCTACTCACCGCACACCACCTTGCCGGAAGGTGATGGCCTGGCGCTGATCAAGCACGTCAAGGACATGGACCTGCTGTCGGAGCAGAGCGACGCCCTGGGTAAGATTTTGTACCTGGACGAGCAAAATGCCGTCCTGATGACCTACTACCGCAACAACGTGCTGCACATCTTCGCCCTGCCGGCGTTGCTGGCGAGTTTCTTCCAGAGCAGCTCGCGCATGAGCCGCGAACAAATCCTGCGCTACACCCGTGCGCTGTACCCGTACCTGCAATCGGAGCTGTTTATCCGCTGGTCGTTGGATGAGCTGGACGCGGTGGTCGACCACTGGCTGGAGGCGTTTGTCGAACAAGGCCTGCTGCGCTTCGAGAATGAGGTGTACCTGCGCCCGGCACCGAGCTCGCGGCATTTTGTGCTGCTGACGCTGCTGTCCAAGAGCATCGCCCAGACCCTGCAACGCTTCTACATGGCGATCTCGCTGCTGCTCAACAGCGGCCAGAACACCATCAGCGCCGAAGAGCTGGAAGACCTGTGCACGATCATGGCTCAGCGCCTGTCGATCCTGCATGGCCTCAATGCCCCGGAGTTCTTCGACAAGAGCCTTTTCCGACATTTTATCCAGACGTTGCTCGAGCAAGATGTGCTGCGTCGCGATGAGGCCGGCAAGTTGAGTTATCACGACCTGCTCGGTGAGTTGGCCGAAGGTGCAGCCAAACGCGTGCTGCCCGCCGATATTCGTTTGTCGATCCGCCAAGTGGCGTTGCATCGCGTCGATGGCGCAGCCGAAACGCCGACCGAACCCGAGCCGGTAAACGCTGAAGAAAGCCGCTAGAGTGAACGAGGCGTCGGGCGGTTTCCGGCGCCGTTGAAAAGGAGCTGTACCATGAAAAAGATCATCCTCCTGGGCCTGACCGCCCTGCTCGGAGCCTGCCAATCCATGACCCCCAAGGCCAGCCTCGACGGCGAAGTGTTCTACCTGCAACGCATCGCGCTGCCGCCCGCCGCCACCTTGAGCGTCAGCCTGCAGGACGTGTCCTTGATGGACGCTCCGGCCGTGACCCTCGCCGAGCAGAAAGGCCCGGTCAAAGGCCAGGTGCCGCTGCCGTTTCACCTGAGCTACGACCCGGCCCAGATCAAGCCGGGGCACACGTACTCGGTCAGCGCTCGCATCGAGCTCGATGGCAAGCTACTGTTTATCACCACCGAGCGGCACGCCGTGCAACTCAACGGCCAAGACCCACAACCCCTGCGTCTGCGGGTTGATGCGGTCGCACACTGATTATTCCCAGCTTAAAAAAGGAAGCGCCCATGCTCCGTAATTCTCTTCGCCTCACTGCCCTGTGCGCCGGCCTGCTGCTTGGCGCCAACGCCATGGCGGTGTCACTTGGCAGCCTGTCCCAGGGCGACGCCAGCGGCGGCCTCAAGGATGCACTGACCCAAGGCGCACAGATCGCCGTGAAACAACTGGGCGCACCCGGTGGCTTCAGCAACAACCCGCAAGTGAAAATCGGCCTGCCCGGCAAACTCGGCAAAGTCGCCGACAAGCTGAAAATGTTCGGCATGGGTGATCAGGTCACGCAGCTCGAAACCAGCATGAACAAAGCGGCAGAAACCGCCGTGACCCAGGCTCAGCCGATTCTGGTCAATGCGGTGAAGAACATGAGCGTGACCGACGCCAAGGGCATCCTCACCGGTGGCCAGGACTCGGCCACTCAATACCTGAACAAAAGCAGCCGCGAAGAGATTCGTGCCAAGTTCCTGCCGATCGTCAAGGCCGCCACCGACAAGGTCGGCGTCGCCCAGCAATACAACGCCCTGGCCGGCAAGGCCGCAGCATTCGGCGCGGTTGATGCCAAAAGTGCCAACGTCGAAAGCTACGTGACCGAACAGGCGCTGGACGGCCTGTTCAAGATGATCGCGCAGCAGGAAGAAACCATCCGCAAGAACCCCGCCGCGGCTGCCACCAGCCTGGCGAAGAAGGTATTCGGCGCGCTGTAACCGCTCGCAGTAAACCTTCGACACCTGCGCCAAGGCCGCTGTTCACGGGCCTTGGCGCCGTTGTTTCAGCCCTGGATAACCGCCTGCGCCAACCGCCCAAGCATGAGCGTGGCAAAACAACAAATCGCCACGGATGCCGCGCGGTTGATCTTCAGTGGCGTGAGCCACGTCTTCTGAACCCCTTCAAAGCGGCTGCCCAGCACGATCCAGGCAGACCCCACCGGCACCACCACCAATGCCAGCGTGGCCATGAACCCGGCATAGCCTTGCAACGATGCAAATGCGCTGATCGGGGCGATGAACGAAACGATCAACAGGCCTTTGGGATTCATCACAGTGAGCCAGAAAAAATACAGGCCAGAGAAGCGGTCACGGATCGAATCGATGGCGCTGTGTTTGCGTTGCCACAGCTTGAATGAGACATACAGCAGGTAGCAGCCCGCCGCCAGTTGCGTGGTTTTCAACGCCCACGGCGAATGCGCCGCCAGATACAGCCACGCCACGCCCCACACCGAGACCTGCAACAGGTACGCCAGGCACTCGACCAGCGCCAGCGTCCACGACGCCCGGTACCCGAACAACACTCCGGCACGAAACAACAGGGTGTTGGTCGGGCCAGGGGCAAGCAGCAACAACATTAAGGCTGAAACAGTGGCCAGCATGATTACGCGACGTCCTTCCTCACTCGGAACCACGCAGCATACAGGGCCGGCAGGAACAACAGGGTCAACGCCGTCGCCACAATCAACCCGCCCATGATCGCCACGGCCATTGGCCCGAAGAACACGCTGCGTGACAGTGGAATCATCGCCAACACCGCCGCGAGCGCCGTCAGCACAATCGGGCGGAAGCGTCGCACGGTCGCTTCAATGATCGCTTGCCAGGGTGTCAGGCCAGCCTTGATGTCTTGCTCGATCTGATCAACCAGGATCACCGAGTTGCGCATGATCATGCCGGACAAGGCGATGGTCCCGAGCATGGCGACAAACCCGAATGGCTGGCGGAACACCAGCAGAAACAAGGTCACGCCGATAAGGCCCAGCGGTGCCGTCAGAAACACCATCGCAGTGCGTGAGAAGCTGCGCAGTTGCAGCATCAGCAAGGTCAGGACCACCACGATAAACAGCGGTACCCCGGCCTTGACCGAATTCTGGCCACGCGCGGAGTCTTCAACGGTGCCGCCAACCTCCAGCAAGTAACCTTCCGGCAGTTCGGCGCGCACACCTTCAAGGGTCGGCAGGATCTGCTGGACCAGGGTCGCCGGTTGTTCCTTGCCATAGATGTCGGCGCGCACAGTCACCGTCGGCAGGCGGTTACGGTGCCAGATAATGCCCTCTTCGAAGCCATATTCGAGGGTGGCTATCTGCGACAGCGCAACGCTTTTGCCGTTGTCGGTCGGCACGGCCAGGCTTGGCAACAACGCCAACTCGGTGCGCTCGTGCACGGTGCCGCGCAGGAGGATTTCGATCAGCTCGTTGTCCTCGCGGTACTGGCTGACGCTTGCACCGGTCAGCGAACTCTGCAGGAATTTCGACACGTTGGCGGTGCTTACACCAAGGGCGCGGGCCCGGTCCTGATCGATATTGAGGTAGACGATTTTGCTCGGCTCTTCCCAGTCCAGGTGCACGTTGACCACGTGGGTATTTTCACGAACCTTGGCCGCCACTTTGCGGGCCAGGGCACGGACCTCTTCGATGTGTTCGCCAGTCACGCGAAACTGCACCGGGTAACCCACCGGCGGACCGTTCTCCAGGCGTGTGACCCGCGAACGCAGTTCGGGGAATTGCTCGTCGAGGGTTTCGATCAGCCAGGTGCGCAGGCTTTCACGCTCTTCGATGGTCTTGGCCAGCACCACAAATTGCGCAAAGCTGGCGGCCGGCAATTGCTGGTCCAGCGGCAGGTAGAAGCGCGGCGAACCGGTGCCGACATAGGCCACATAGTTGTCGATGCCAGCGTGTTCCTTGAGCAGCGCCTCCAGGCGTTTGACCTGCTCGGCGGTGTTGCTCAGGGAAGCTCCTTCAGCCAGCTTGAGATCGACCATCAACTCCAGGCGGCCAGAGGCCGGGAAGAACTGTTGCGGCACAAAGCGGAACAGCGCGACCGAGCCGATAAACAACAGCAACGTCAGCACGATCACGGTTTTACGCCGACGCACACACCATTCAACCAAACGTCGTACACGCTGATAGAACGGCGTGCCGTAGGGATCGGGCCCATCGGTGCCGTGCTTGGCAGCATGAATTTTCGCCAGGTCCGGCAGGAGTTTTTCCCCCAGGTACGGCACAAACACCACGGCGGCCACCCATGAGGCCAGCAGTGCGATGGTCACGACCTGGAAAATCGAGCGGGTGTATTCACCGGTGCTCGATTGCGCGGTGGCAATCGGCAGAAACCCTGCAGCGGTGATCAACGTACCGGTGAGCATCGGGAACGCAGTGCTGGTCCAGGCGAAGCTCGCGGCCTTGAGCCGGTCGTAGCCCTGCTCCATTTTGATCGCCATCATTTCCACGGCGATGATCGCGTCGTCGACCAGCAGGCCCAGGGCCAGGACCAATGCGCCGAGGGAAATCTTGTGCAAGCCGATGCCCAGGTAATACATGGTGGCAAAGGTCATCGCCAACACCAGCGGAATCGCCAGGGCCACCACCATGCCGGTGCGCACACCGAGGGAGAAGAAGCTCACCAGCAACACGATCGCCAGTGCTTCGGCGAGTACCTGGACGAATTCGCCGACGCTGGTTTTCACCGCGGCCGGTTGGTCCGACACCTTGCGCAGCTCCATGCCTGCCGGAAGGTTCTTCTGCAGGCGTGCGAATTCACCTTCGAGGGCCTTGCCCAATACCAGGATGTCGCCGCCGTCACGCATGGCCACGGCCAGCCCGATGGCGTCCGCGCCCATGTAGCGCATGCGCGGTGCCGGTGGGTCATTGAAACCCCGGTGGATATCGGCCACATCGCCAATGCGAAAGGTGCGGTCACCGACGCGAATCGGGAAATTGCGGATCTCCTCCACCGTCTTGAAGTTGCCGGACACACGCAACTGCACACGCTCGGTCGGGGTTTCGAAGAAGCCGGCGGTAGAGACGGCGTTCTGCTCCTGCAACGCCTGCTGCACGGCGGCCAGTGGCAGGCCGAGGGTGGCGAGCTTGAGGTTGGATAATTCAATCCAGATTTTTTCGTCCTGCAGGCCGAGCAGTTCGACCTTGCCCACATCCGGCACACGTTGCAGTTGAATCTGGATGCGGTCGGCGTAGTCCTTGAGCACGGCGTAGTCGAAACCGTCACCGGTCAACGCGTAGATATTGCCGAAGGTGGTGCCGAATTCATCGTTGAAAAACGGCCCCTGAATATCCGGCGGCAAGGTCTGGCGAATGTCGCTGATCTTTTTGCGCACCTGGTACCACAAGTCCGGAATCTGCGCCGAGTGCATCGCGTCGCGCGCTATAAAAGTGACTTGGGATTCACCGGGGCGCGAGAAAGAAACGATGCGCTCATAGTCGCCGGTCTCCATGAGCTTTTTCTCGATACGCTCGGTGACTTGGCGCGAGACTTCCTGGGCCGTGGCTCCAGGCCAGTTGGTCTTGATCACCATGGCCTTGAAGGTAAACGGCGGGTCCTCGCTTTGCCCCAGCTTGGTGTAGGACAGCGTACCGACGACCGCCAGCAGGATCATCAGGAACAGTACGATCTGGCGATTACGCAACGCCCATTCGGAAAGATTGAAACCCATCGGGGACTACTCCTTGTTGGCCGCCAGATTCACCACGCGGTTGGAGCGATCCACCGGGCGCACCTGCTGGCCCTCATGGAGCACATGCACGCCGGCCGCAATCACCCAGTCGGTGGGGGCCAGGCCTTCCAGTACCGGCACGGTTTTTTCACCAAAGGCGCCGATCCGCACCGGCGTGCGCTTGACCGTGTTGTCTGGTTGCACCAACCAGACGTAGGACGCGCCATTCTCTGCACTCAGCGCTGACAGCGGCACCGCCAGCGCAATTACGCCGTCAGCCTGTATGAATACGCGGGCACTCTGGCCCAGTTCGGCCGGGACTTTGCCGCCAGTGAAGGCAACGCGGGCGGCAAAGGTGCGCGATTTTGGATCGGCAGCGGGCGACAGTTCACGGATACGCCCGGCAAAACGTTGGTCGGGCTGGCTCCACAATTCAACCGACACCGGCTGGCCGATCTTGAACCGGCCGAAACCTTGCTCCGGCAGGCTGATCAGCACTTCGCGCTCGCCATCGGTGGCCAGCGTGAAGACGGTTTGGCCGGCAGACACCACTTGGCCAACTTCCACCGCGCGCTTGGCGACCACACCGTCCTGGGGGGCGCGCAGCACGGCGTAACCGGCCTGATTGCTGGACACGTCGAACTCGGCCTTGATCTGCTTGAGGCGTGCTTCACCGGATCGGTAGAGGTTTTCGGAATTGTCGTACTGAGAACGGCTGACCATCTGACGGTCCATCAGGGTCTTGTAGCGATCTCGCTCGGCGCGCACCAGGCTCAGGTTGGCTTCGGCGGCGGCCACTTGGGCGCGCGTGGCTTCCAGTTGCAGGCGTACGTCCTGCGGATCGAGTTCGGCCAGCGGTTGGTTGGCCTTGACCCGCTCGCCCTCCTCCACCAGGCGCTTACTGACTTTGCCGCCAATGCGAAAGGCCAGGTCCGGCTCATAACGGGCACGTACCTCGCCTGGAAAGCTGTCCATCGCCTGCGCCGAGGGCTGCGGTTGCACCACCATGGCTGGACGGGGGGTGGTTTGGGCCGCTTCTTCATGGCCGCAGGCGGCCAACAGGAAGATCAGGCTGACAGGCAACGCAAGGGGCAGGAAAGTGCTGCGCATGCTGAAGGACCTTTCGCAAATGGAGCTTGGAATAATTATACTGGCCGGTATGTTATTAATACCAAACTCACCAGTCCAGTATTAAAGGTGAAAATGTCCGACAATCCCGTAAACACCAATAGCCCCGGGCGTCCCAAGGACATGGCAAAACGCCAGGCAATCCTCGACGCGGCGAAAAATCTGTTTTTGAGCAATGGCTACGCCAGCACCAGCATGGATGCCGTGGCAATGGAGGCCGGCGTGTCGAAACTGACGGTCTACAGCCACTTCACCGACAAAGAGACGCTGTTCACCGCCGCCGTCGTGGCCAAATGCGAAGAGCAGTTGCCGGTGATGTATTTCGAGCTGCCCGCCGGCATGCCGGTGGACACCGTGCTGCTGAACATCGCACGGGGCTTTCATCGGCTGATCAACAGCGAGGAGTCGGTAAACCTGCATCGCCTGATGATGACCACCGGCAATCAGGACGTGAAACTCTCACAGATCTTCTTTGAAGCCGGGCCGATGCGCATGCTGCAGGGCATGGAGCGCCTGCTCAGCCGCATCCACCAGAGCGGCACCCTGAGCATCGACAAACCGTTTACGGCGGCCGAGCACTTCTTTTGCCTGCTCAAGGGCACGGCGAATTTCTGCTTGCTGTATGGCTGCGGCGGGCAACTGAGCGAAGAAGCCGCCGAGGCGCATGTGCAGGAGGTGGTGGGGTTGTTTATGCGGGCTTATCGGCCCTGAGCCTTGTAGCGCCTTGAAAGACCTCTTCGCGAGCAAGCCCGCTCCCACCTTGGAATGCATGCCAAATGTGGGAGCGGGCTGGCTCGCGAAGAGGCCCGGCAAACCAATGAAAATTTAGGGCTTGAGCGCTTTCTTGGGATAAATGTCATACCGGCTCGACTTGCCATCCAGCGCATGGCTAGGCTTTGGCCCTTCAATGCACGGCGCCTTGCGGGGACGCTTGACCACCACGCGGTGACTGGCCAATGCCAACGCCGCGGCGAGTAAAGCCGGCGCATCCGGATCATCGCCCACCAACGGCCGGAACAGGCGCATTTCCTTCTTCACCAGCGCGGTTTTCTCACGGTGAGGGAACATCGGGTCCAGGTAGATCACCTGCGGCGGCTCACCTTCCCAATTGCGCATCACGTCGATGGAGTTGCCCTTGAGCAACTTCATGCGCGCCACAATCGGCGCCACTTCAAAGTCATCCGCGCCACGGGCCAGGCCGTCTTCGAGCAAGGCGCCGATCAGCGGCTGGCGCTCGATCAGGCTCATCTCGCAACCCAGGCTGGCCAGCACGAACGCGTCCTTGCCCAGCCCCGCCGTGGCATCCAGCACGCGTGGGCGCACGCCTTGAGCGATGCCCACAGCCTTGGCGATCATCTGCCCGCTGCCACCGCCGTAGAGACGCCGGTGCGCCGCGCCACCTTCGACAAAATCCACGCGCACCGGCCCCGGCGCATCAGGCCCGAGCTGTTGCAGTTGCAAGCCGTGCTCGCCCACTTGCAGGGCAAAATCCGCCTCCTCCAGCTGCACAGGCAGGCCGAGCTGCGACGCCCACTGCTCGGCACGCGCCTGAAAACCTTCGGCCAAAGCCTCGACCCGAATGCGGCTGGCCGCTGGTTGTTCGCTCATCAATCGCTACGCTCAAAAATATTAAGGATCGGCAAACAGCGGCCGATAAAAACAACAGTCAGGTATTTTGCCAGAGCTGAGCGTCGACCGAGAAAAATGTCAGACATTCTTCCCCTAACCATCGGTGTACTGCCGACCCACAACCACTACGGCCTGCGCAATACTCAAGCGCTGGCCGGGGTGAGTCATGTGTGGCAGGACTTCTTCGCCCGGGCGCTGGCCGAGCAGCTCGGCGACACGCCGGACGCGCGCGCCGCCAAGGCATCGGCTCCCAGAGACCCGGCGGTAGAACCCAGCGAAGGCGCCGACCTGCTGTCGCAGATCCTCACCCAGCGTGAATGCGAGGTGAAAGACACCGAGATCGCCCCGCCAGAACCGCTGTTCCTGCCGATCGCCGAATTCGAAACCGAGTTATTGCCGCCACCCGCTACGCCGTTCCCGGCGCAAGAAATCGTTGCCCAACAGCGCCAGCAGAACTTCGAAAGTGGCTGGGTACGCCCGCTCGTGCTGAGTGCCGGCCAGCCGCTGCCTGAGCCTGGCCCGGCGCCGGAACCCCAGCCGCTGCACCTGCCCATCGCCGAGTTCGAACTGGACTTGCTGCCGCCGCCCGCCGCGCCTTATCCAATGGAAGAGCTGGTGGCGCAACAGAAAGCGCTCGACTTTGACTCCCACTGGGCACGCCCATTGATCCTCAACAACCTGCGCCTGGCCGCCTGACGCTCAGCGACACACTCCCCACCGCCCCATGTCCAGATGGAAATGGTTGCGATGAGCAGCGTTGTAGTCCGGGCTCAACACCACATTGAAATCATCGCAGGCGCCATCGCGCACCTGGCGCAAAAACCGCGCGCTGTCGCCCGTCCCCGGCCAATCCTTGAGCACATTGATGCTGCGCCCATCTGCCAGGCGAAAGCCGGCGATATCCAGGGCATTGGCCGAGGCGTGCTGACTGAGCCGCCCCTCTGCACGGTTATACAGGTTGCGACAGGCGAAGCTGCCCAAGTGATCGACCCGCGTCACCGCCTGGCCAAACACCGCCTGCGCCGCAGGTTGCAGGCTGTGGCGTTCGAACAGGGCAAAGGCCACCGCCAGTGGGCAACTGGCCAGAAAGCTGCTGCTCAGGGCCACGTCAGCGCCTTGTACGCGCAAGACATTGCGCAACGGGCACGCGGCATCAGCCGGGCTGTCAGCCTGATGGCTGACGCGCAAGCCCGAGGTTTTCAGCACCTGATCGCACAGCGCTGGATCATCCTGCAGGCGGCCGAGCTTGAAGCGCGTGAGCAGGTTCGGCTTGGCACGCACGTCCAGCGGCGCCCAGGGGTTCCACTCGGCAGGCAACGGCACCCAGCCACGCCACACGCCCACTGCAAACACACCCGCCAGCAACAGCAGCGCACCGCTCACGTTGAGAAAACGCACGGCTCAGGCCTTGAAGAATTGGTTGGCCTGGCTGAATGGCATCTTGCGCTCGGTGAAGGTAAAGGTGCCCAACTGGTAGACCTCCTGCGCGGCGCGATAGAACTCGCCATACGCCGCCAGCGCCATGGCCGAGCCGACACTGATGCGGCGCACGCCCATCTCGCTCAACTGCGCAACGCTGAGGTTCAAGCCACCGGACATCAACACATTCACCGGTTTGGGCGCGACCGCCCTGACCACCGCCAACACGTCCTCGGCACTGCGCAGCGCCGGCGCATAGAGCACGTCGGCACCCGCCTCGGCATAGGCCTGCAGGCGGCGAATGGTGTCAGGCAAATCCAGGCGACCATGCAGGAGGTTTTCGGCGCGGGCCGTCAGGGTGAACGCAAATGGCAGGCTACGGGCAGCCGCAACCGCCGCTTCGACGCGCTCAACAGACAAATCAAAAGGATAGATCGGGTCGACGGCAATGCCTGTGGCGTCTTCGATGGAGCCACCGACGATGCCCGTGGCGGCCGCGCGCAGGATGGTCTGGGCGCAGCCTTCGGGGGTATCGCTGAAACCGTTTTCCAGATCGGCCGCCACCGGCAGTGCAGTCGCCCGAACGATGGCTGACGCATTGCCCAGCGTGTCCTCCAGCGACAACGCACCTTCCGCATCCGGCCGCCCCAGGCTGAATGCGTAACCCGCGCTGGTGGTGGCCAGGGCTTCAAAACCCAGGCTGGCGAGCATGATGGCCGAGCCGGCATCCCACGGGTTGGGCATCACGAACGCGCGGTCACGCTCGTGCAAGGCTTTGAAGGTTTCGGCGCGAAGGGTTTGGGCATCCATGTCTGACTCCTGGCGGAAAAAGGAGCCTTAGAGTAACCCCAGTTGCTCCGCTGCGGGTTCTCGATGCAAGGTCGGCAGCGGCGGCAGGCCCGGCAAACGCACCATCAGCTGTTGATGAAAACGCAGCGCCAGTTGCGCGGCGAGGCGGTTATCCGAGGTGTGCAGAAACACATACGGCGTGCGCCCTTCCTCGATCCAAGTGGCGACTTTTTCCACCCACGGCACCAGGAACGGGTCGTTGGCTCCCAGCTCCGGATGGCCAATGAAACGCACTTGGGGAAACAGCGTCAGCGCGGCCGGGCGCGGCGGCACCTTGGGTTTCTTCGACTGGGCGTGCAGCACGGCGGCTGAGGTAGAGGTGCAACTGAACAAAGCACGCGGGTCGAGGCAGATCCGCTCGACGCCACGGTCACGCAGCAGACGGTTGAGGCTGCGCTCGTCATCGCCCTTGGCGAAGAACGCCTGATGGCGCACTTCCACCGCCAACGGGCGTTCCAGTCCATCAATAAAACCGGCCAGTTCACCGAGGCGTTGTGGCGAAAAGCTCGCCGGCAGTTGCAACCACAGCGGCGCAACACGCTCACCCAATGGGCTCATCAAGCCGACAAAACTTTGCGCTGCCGGCAACTGTTCAAGCAGGTCGCCACTGTGGCTGATGTCGCCGGGGAATTTGGCGGTGAAGCGAAAATCCGCGGGCATGATTTCAGCCCAGCGCTGCACGGTGGCGGCCGAGGGTCGGGCATAAAACGTGGTGTTGCCTTCAACGGCGTTGAAGACTTGGGTATACAGCGAAAGGTAGTCGCTGGCGCGTGCGTCGGCTGGGTACAGGTACTCGCGCCAGGCGTTTTCACTCCAGGACGGGCAACCGATAAAGTAAGGCAGACGCATCAGATATGGATGTCGAGACCCAGCACTTCCATATCCCATTCGACAAAGCCGGCAGTGGTCAGGTAGCTGGCCAGGGCGGTAGCAACGCTTTTGCTCATGGAGCGAGGGAAGACCATGTCTTGCTGACGCGCGGGAAGACCACTGATACGCGCGCCGGCTGAACCTTGGGCGCTGGAATGAGAACTGGCATGCGACTCGGAGTGGACCTCGATGAAGTCCGGCGAATCCTCGACGGAATCGTCTACCGTCACGTTCGCCTTGCGCGGCTTACGTTTGAGGGGGTAGGACTGTGAGGAGAAGCCGTCTATACGCATACATGCAGACTCGGTATCAATGATGGCAATTTAGCGGCACTTTCCGTGGTGCGCAAATGCTCTGGTGATAACTAGAACACATAATTTGTAAAAGGTTTAAAAACGCGGGCAAATTCTGACGATTGGCGAAATTTGCCCCACATCTCCATCATTTTTGACGTCAAATAATCCCGCGTTCAGCCTTGGTCTGCGCGACCTTATCGCGCAGGTAGACCGGCGCCGCCTGATCAGCCGGAATCGCTTCGCCACGCTCGAAAGCGAAGCGTGCCAGCGTCAGCAAGTCGTGGGCATGGGGCAACATCCCAGCATCCTGGCCCGCCAGTTTCACGCCAATGCGCTCGCCATAACCCCAGCCAGTGCCGGCACCGAACCAGTCACCGCTGGCATCGGCCGGCAACACAGAGGACTGCGGCGATTGCACTGCTTCCACGCCCACCAGGCGCATTTCACCAGCGTGCTCGCGGTAGCAGCCCCAATAGACTTCGTCCATGCGCGCGTCGATGGCCGCGGCGACTTGCGACGCGCCGTGTTCACGCAAGGCGCGCTGGGCCAATACTGCCAGGTTGGAGACCGGCAATACCGGACGCTCCAACGCAAAGGCCAGGCCCTGGACCACGCCGATGGCAATCCGCACACCGGTGAACGCACCCGGGCCACGGCCAAAGGCAATGGCATCGACGGCAGAGAGCGTGGTGCCCGCGTCCTCAAGCAGCTGCTTGATCATCGGCAACAGCTTCTGCGCATGCAGGCGCGGGATCACCTCGTAGTGGCTCGTTACCTTGCCATCGTGCAGCAAGGCAACGGAGCAAGCTTCAGTCGCGGTGTCCAGGGCCAGCAGGGTGCTCATGGGTGTAGGTGTCCAAGTCGAAAAAAAGTGCGCCAGTATAAACAACAACGGCCCGCAAGCGGGCCGTTGTCAGTGAAGCCGATCGATGGATCAGCTCAACGCTTGCAGCACCTTGGCGGTGATGGCTTCTACGGAGCCGACGCCAGGGATATGGCTGTACTTCGGCTTGCCGTGGGCGGCAGACAACTTCTGGTAGAAATCCACCAGCGGCTTGGTCTGCGAATGGTAGACCGACAGGCGATGACGCACGGTTTCTTCAGTGTCGTCTTTACGCTGCACCAGGTCGTCGCCGGTGACATCGTCCTTGCCAGCCACTTTAGGCGGGTTGTAGACGATGTGGTAAACGCGGCCCGAGGCCTCGTGAACACGGCGGCCAGCGATACGCTGGACGATTTCTTCGTCTTCAACTGCGATTTCAACCACGGCATCCAGCTCTACGCCGGCTTTCACCAAGGCTTCGGCCTGAGGAATGGTGCGTGGGAAACCGTCGAACAGGAAGCCGTTCTTGCAGTCTTCCTGGCTGATGCGTTCCTTGACCAGGTTGATAATCAGGTCATCGGAAACCAGGCCGCCGCTGTCCATCACGCTTTTTGCGATCAGGCCCAGCTCGGTGCCGGCCTTGACGGCCGCGCGCAGCATGTCGCCGGTGGAGATTTGTGGAATGCCGAATTTTTCAGTGATGAACTTTGCCTGAGTACCTTTACCGGCCCCGGGAGCTCCCAGCAGAATGACGCGCATCGATGTGCTCCTCAATTTTTTATAGAGATGACGCTCGGATTCGCCGCGTGGGGCCAATCTCGTAAAAATATGGGTCTAGGCCGATGAAACGGCCAAAGGCTGATCAAGATACACAGCGGGCTCTATCCATACAAGCCGCCGAAAGTCGCAGGAACCCACGCCCGGCATGCGTCACAGGTCGGGTGTGCCTAAGTGCAACCTTGCCCCGCAAACGCCGACCGCCCTTTTCGGGGCGGTCGTCATGGTTTATCTGCAAGCCGTTGAGAACACGCAGAAAACCTTAACCGGTGTTGCGCAAACCGGCGGCAATACCGGCCACAGACACCAGCAGCGCCTGTTCCAGAGGGCTGTCCTGTGCGGCCTCCTGCTCACGTGAGCGCGCCAGCAACTCGGCCTGCAACAAGTGCAACGGGTCGAGGTAGGTGTTGCGCAGACGGATGAACTCAAGTGTGTCCGGGCTGTGGGCCAGCAGTTGCGACTGGCCAGTCAGGCCAAGCACCACGCTGCACGCCTGCGACAATAGGTCGCGTAAGTGCGCACCCAATGGCAGCAGGTCCGGTTGCACCAGACGCTCGTCATACAGGCGGGCAATATCGGCATCGGCCTTGGCCAGCACCATCTCCAGCATGTCGATGCGCGTGCGGAAGAACGGCCATTGCTCGCGCATCTGCCCCAGCAACTCGCCTTCACCACGCTCCAGGGCCTTGCTCAGTGCTGCTTCCCAACCGAGCCACGCAGGCAGCATCAGGCGGGTTTGGGTCCAGCCGAATATCCATGGAATGGCCCGCAGGCTTTCGATCCCGCCCGCGCGGCGCTTGGCCGGGCGACTGCCGAGCGGCAAGCGGCCGAGCTCCTGCTCTGGCGTGGACTGGCGAAAGTACTCGACGAACTGCGGATTTTCCCGCACTACGGCGCGGTAGGCGCTGACACCGTCTGCCGCCAATTCATCCATCAAATGGCGCCAGGCAGGCTCCGGTGGTGGCGGTGGCAACAGCGTGGCTTCCAATACGGCGGCCAGGTAGAGGTTGAGGTTCTGCTCAGCGATGTCCGGCAAGCCGAACTTGAAGCGGATCATTTCGCCTTGCTCGGTGGTACGGAAACGCCCCGCTACCGAGCCTGGCGGCTGCGACAGGATCGCCGCATGCGCCGGGCCGCCGCCACGGCCGACGGTGCCGCCGCGACCGTGGAACAACAGCAACTCCACCTGTTGTTCGCGGCAGATATCCACCAAACGTTCCTGTGCCCGGTACTGTGCCCAGGCGGCGGCGGTGGTGCCGGCATCCTTGGCGGAGTCCGAGTAGCCAATCATGACTTCCTGCGGGCCTTGCAACCGCGCGCGATAGCCCGGCAATTGCAGCAGGGTTTCCATCACCGGCCCGGCGTTATCCAGGTCGGCCAGGGTTTCGAACAGCGGCACCACTCGCATCGGCCGCTGCACGCCCGACTCTTTAAGCAGCAGCTGCACCGCCAGCACATCGGAGGCGGCGCCTGCCATCGAGATGACATACGAGCCCAGCGACGCAGCCGGCGCGGCGGCGATTTCCTTGCAGGTGTTCAACACCTCGGCCGTGTCCGCCGACGGTTTGAAGTAGCCCGGCAGCAGCGGTCGGCGATTGGTCAGCTCCTGGGTCAGGAAACTGATGCGCGCCTCTTCGTCCCAGTCTTCATAACGACCCAGGCCCAGGTAATCGGTGATTTCGGTCATGGCCGACGAATGCCGGCTGGAATCCTGGCGCACGTCCAGGCGTACCAAAAACAGGCCAAAGGTCACCGCACGGCGCAGGCAGTCGAGCAACGGGCCATCGGCGATCACGCCCATGCCGCACTCGTGCAGCGACTGATAACACAACTCCAGCGGGTCCAGCAGGTCACGGTTGTTCTGCAACACTTCGGCCGGCGCCGGGGTGTTGGCGGTCAGCGAGGTGTGCGCCCATTGGCGCGTGGCGCGCAGACGTTCGCGCAGTTGCTTGAGCAAGGCGCGGTAGGGCTCGACGCTGTCGCCCACCTTGGCCTGCAACGCCGGGCTGGCCTGTTGCATCGACAGCTCGGACGCCAGGTGATCAATGTCGCGCAGGTACAGGTCCGCCGCCATCCAGCGCGCCAGCAACAGCACCTCACGGGTCACCGGCGCGGTGACATTCGGGTTGCCGTCACGGTCGCCGCCCATCCACGAAGCAAAGCGAATCGGCGCTGCCTCCAGCGGCAGGTGCAGGCCGGTGGCGGCGTGCAGGGCATGGTCGGCTTTGCGCAAGTAGTTGGGGATGGCGTGCCACAGCGAATGCTCGATCACCGCAAAGCCCCATTTTGCTTCGTCCACCGGGGTGGGCCGTACGCGACGGATTTCTTCGGTGTGCCAGGCTTCGGCGATCAGTCGTTGCAGGCGTTCACGGATCTGTTCGCGCTCGGCACTGGTGAGGTCGCGGTGGTCCTGCAGCGCCAGTTGCGCGGCAATCGCATCGTATTTCTGAATAAGGGTGCGCCGCGCCACTTCGGTCGGGTGGGCAGTGAGGACCAGTTCAATCTCCAGCCGCGCCAACTGGCGGGCCAGCGACTCGTTGCTGTGACCTTCGCTTTGCAGGCGGGCCAGCAACTCGGGCAACACACGGGATTCGAACGGTGCCGGTTGCGACTCATCGCGCCGGTGGATCAGTTGGTATTGCTCGGCAATGTTGGCCAGGTTGAGGAACTGGTTGAAGGCCCGCGCCACGGGCAGCAGTTCGTTTTCCTGCAATTGGTTCAAGCTGGCGCTCAGTTCCTCGCCGGCGGCTTGCTCGGCGACGGCTCCACGGCGGTCAGCCTTGGCGCCTTTGCGGATCTGCTCGATCTTGTCGAGAAAGTCGTCGCCGTACTGCTCTCGAATGGTGTTGCCCAACAGCTCACCCAGCAGGTGAACATCCTCACGCAAGCGTGCATCGATATCACTCATCAGCCAATCTCCAGCCAGAAATCCGGGACGCGCAGGTGTTCCAGAGTGCCGCCCGCGTCGGTTTCTGACAAGACACTTTAAACCTTGTGAGTTGCAGCTAGTCTCAACAGTGAGCCGCCGCGTTATCCGCGCTGGCGGCCGGACACTCATCACCGCCTGCTACTGCGGGCTCATTGAGGTTGCCATGAAGATTCGAGAACTGGCCCAGCATTGGGAAGAGAACGCCACGGGTCGCTTGACCAAGACCGAATACGCGATTCATCTGGATGTGGAGTCTGCTGCACGGCTGGCCGCCATTGCCGAGATGTACCCCAAGCGCCACACCGAAGAACTGCTCGGCGAGCTGATCGGCGCCGCCCTTGAAGAGCTGGAAGCGAGCTTTCCCTACGTCAAGGGCCAGCACGTGATTGCCACCGACGAAGAGGGTGACCCTCTGTACGAAGACGTTGGCCCGACGCCACGCTTTCTCACGTTGTCCCGGCGCTATCTGCATGATTTGTCAGACAGTGCTGAAGAAAAAAAGCACTGATACACGCCCGCCAAACCTTATTTAACCCAATTATTCCGGGCCTTTCACGGGCTCGGAGTACCTCTGCGCGTTGTAAAAGTTCCAACTTTTAAACGCTGACCATTCAGTCAGATATTTTTTTAGGCAATTCGCCATCTTCTCTGAACTTTTGAAAAAAGCCTCCGGTCACAGCCAGTAAGCCATCACTTGGAACGGCCGTTTGAAAGCGTGTTTCGAGCTTAACCGCCGAGACCCGAACCGCTGACCAGTGCCATGGATTTTGATGTTTTTCAGGAGTTACCCAATGGAGTTGAAGACGATGAAGACCAGCACTGCCAAAACCTCGTTTAACCACCTGCGCGGGCTTAAATTGGCCGCGCTGGCAATCGGCACCAGCTTCCTTCTGGCAGGCTGCGCCGGCAACCCACCGACTGAGCAATATGCCGTGACCCAATCTGCGGTCAACAGCGCTGTGAGCGCCGGCGGCACCGAGTACGCAGCCGTGGAAATGAAGTCGGCTCAGGACAAGCTCAAAGAAGCCGAAATCGCCATGCATGACAAGAACTACGACAAGGCTCGTCAGCTGGCCGAACAAGCCGAGTGGGACGCTCGCGTTGCAGAGCGCAAAGCCCAGGCCGCCAAAGCCCAACAGGCTGTGAAGGACTCCCAGAAGGCTGTTCAGGAGCTGCGTCAGGAAGGCATGCGCCCAGCTGTTATCCAACAGCAATAAGCCAACGCCCTGATTGCATTGCACCCGAAATCGAATTGAAAGGACGACACGACTATGCGTAAACAATTGATGATCCCTGCCCTGCTGGCGATGAGCGTTGCCCTGGCGGCCTGCTCCACCCCGCCGAACGCGAACCTGGAAAACGCACGGACCAATTTCTCGGCCCTGCAGACCAACCCACAAGCCACCAAGCTTGCGGCGCTGGAAACCAAGGACGCCAGCGACTGGCTGGACAAGGCTGACAAGGCCTACCGCGACAAGGAAGACGAGAAGAAGGTCGACCAACTGGCCTACCTGACCAACCAGCGCGTTGAAGTGGCCAAAGACACCATCGTGCTGCGTGAATCCGAAGCCAAGTTGAAAAACGCTGGTGACGAACGTGCTCGCGCCCTGCTGCAAGCCCGTGATGCCCAGATCAAGCAACTGCAAGACAGCTTGAACGCCAAGCAAACTGATCGCGGCACCCTGGTGACGTTCGGTGACGTGCTGTTCGCCACCAACAAGTCCGACCTCAAGTCCAGCGGCCTGGTCAACATCACCAAGCTGGCGCAGTTCCTGCGCGACAACCCGGACCGTAAAGTGATCGTCGAAGGCTACACCGACAGCACCGGCTCCGACTCGTACAACCAGAGCCTGTCCGAGCGTCGTGCCGCTTCCGTGCAGCGCGCACTGGCTCAGCAAGGCGTGGATATCTCGCGCATCGTGACCCAGGGTTACGGCAAGGAATACCCGGTTGCCGACAACGGCAGCGCATCGGGCCGTGCCATGAACCGTCGCGTTGAAGTGACCATCTCCAACGATAACCAACCGGTCAAGCCACGTTCGTCCGTCGCTAATTGATCGATTGAAGCAGTAAAAAAAAACCCACCTTTCGGTGGGTTTTTTTATGCCTCAGACTTCGATTTTACGGCTGCTGTCATCGGCGGGCATCATGGCCTCCATGCCTTGTCGACCCGCCATCAGTTTCTCCAGCTCCTGCGGACCTTTCTGGTCCTCGGCGCCACTGCCCTGAGCCCCACCCGCGGCCTTCGACAGCATGTCCATGAGCATCTTCATCGGGTCTTGTTTCTCTTGCTTCTGGGCGTCCTGCCCGCCTTGGGCGCCGTCTTCACCGCCCTGCCCCAGCTTTGCTGCGCCCTGGGCCATTTCCAACATCTTACTGATCGCGCCAATTCCACCAACCATGATCACTCTCCCGGATTCGATATACGCAAATTAACTATCAGCAACACTGACACGTCATTCAGTGGCTTCTTACGCGATACGGTTCCAGATATTTCCGTGATCATGTGGCGGGGATGAAGCGCAGGTCACTCCTGCAGTTGCGGCGTCTCCTGGCCCATGCAGCGCACGGCCTGCTTCTTGTTGTTCACCAGCACGCCGCTCAAGCCTTTTTGTTCGGTATCAAACATCACCAACACACCGTCGACGCACTGCGCCACTTGCGCAGCTGGCGTGAGGGAGATTTTGTAATCCTCGCCCGGCACCGTCTTGAGCAAAGTGAAGTCGCTGAGCAGCAACGCATCTTCCGGCTTGGCGAAGTGCAGGTAGCCGTAGTACCACAGGCAACCGACAGTGCCGATGATGGTGCCGACGCCGGTGAGGATCAGCGGGATCATGTTGCGTTCTTCGCTCATTGCGGGCTCTCTGACCTATCAACGTTAGGGTTCGGGTAATTGGGGATTTCCCCCAGGCGGCGCAGGCCGTTGAAGTGCTGCGGGTCGTCCAGATAACGCAGCATCACGGTTTGCCAGGTCTTGTCGGCAAATGTCTGCACATGGCCGCCACGCGTCAACTGCAACACCCTGGGCGGCGGCGCGGCCTGATACAGGCGAATGCCATTGGCCATCGGCACGATCGGATCATCCAGGCTATGGAACAGCAGCTTGGGTACGCCGGTCAGTTGCGGCATGGCGTTGATCGCACTGTCAGCGTCGGGCACCAGCCACGACAGGGGCACTTGAAACGGCCATGTTATCCAGGACGTACTCAGGGCGAATTGTCCTACGTCACGATAACTGGCGGGCACACCGTCCAATACCAGCGCCTTGAGCTGCGGCTGGCGCTCCGGGTGCGCCGCCAGGTAATGCACGGCGAGTGCGCCACCCAGGCTTTGGCCCAACACAATCAACGGCCGCCCCTGGGTTTCAGGCGCCTTGTCGATCCAGTTGAACGCCGCATCAATGTCCTGGTAGATCGCCGGCAACGACGGCTTGCCTTCCGACAGACCATACCCGCGATAGTCCAGCAGCAGCACTTGATAGCCCTGCTCCGGCAGCCACCAACTGCCCCCCAGGTGCCACGCCAGGTTGCCGCCATTGCCGTGCAAGTGCAGCACCGTGCCTTTGACTGGCACGCCGGATTTGGCTGGCAGCCACCAGGCGTGAAGTTTTACCCCGTCGGCAGTGGTCAGGGTGACATCGCGGTACTGCAGATGGGCTTTTTCCGGCGTGAACGGCAGGCCGGGTTCGGGGTAGAACAGCAGTGAGCTGCAGCCGTTCAATGTGAGTAGCAGGCAAAGAATGCCGAGGATTCTCATCCGTTGAAGCCTCGCAAGTGGGTTGGAAATCAATCTTGAGATCAATAGGGATCAAAGGTGGGAACTGGCTTGCCTGCTCCCACCTTTTGATCCGTTTTTTCAGGACTATCGCCTACAGGATATTCGAGTAATCGGCCTCGATCCGGTCCAGGCTCAAGTGATTGAGGAAGTTGGAGAAGCACATCCACGCCGCCAGCGCGTTCATGTCGCGAAACTGCTCGGGCAGGTACTTGGGCGGCACCACCAGGCCTTCATCGACCAACTGGCGCAGGGTGCGCATGTCTTCCAGCGTGGTCTTGCCGCAGAACAGCAGCGGCACTTGTTCCAGCTTGCCTTTGCGCACGGCCAGCTGGATGTAGTTGTAGACCATGATAAAGCCCTTGAGGTAGGACAAATCCTTGGTAAACGGCAGACCGGTCGGCGTCGAGCCGCGGAAAACCCGGCTGGCATTGCCGTAGCTTTCGGCCATCTCAAAGCCTTGCTCACGGAAGAATTCGAACACCTGCAGGAAGTCGGCGCCCTCCTCCACCATATGGATGGCACGGGTGCGGTTGGTCAACTTGCGCAAGCGGCTCGGGTATGAGGCGAAGGTAATGATCTCCATCAGAATCGCCAGGCCTTCCTGGGTCACCGTGGACGACGGCGGCCCCTTGGACAGGAAGGTGCAGATCGGCTGGTTCTGGCCGTTGAGCGTGGTGCCGACGTGCACCAGGCCTTCATGCACTTCCAGGGCGCGCACGTCGCGGTCGTTGAACATCGCATCGGCGCGGATCTTGATGTAGTCGGCGCCAGCCGCCGCGTCCGCGACAATCCCGTCGGACTCAAACACGCGGATGGTTTCCTCCGCTTCGCCAAACACCTTGTTCAGGCGGGTTTGCAGCAACGCCACTGCATCCTTGGCGGTAAGGGTCTTGGCTTCGTCCTTGAGGTCGCCACGGCCGTCGATGTTGTTCAGGTAGTCAGACAGCATCAAGCCCAGGTCCGCCAGGGTCGGGTCGCCAGCGTGGAACGCATCGGACGCGGCGCCATACAGCTCCTGGGAGATCAGGCCGAAATCCTCGGTGCCGCGCGCCTCGAGCATGCGCACCACCATGCGGTATTCACGGCACATGCGCCGCATGATCTGCCCCACCGGGCTGAATTGGCCGAGGCGACGGGTGATGTCGCGCTCGATGTTCTGGAACTCCAGCTTGACTGCGCTGGAATCGAACGACAGTGGCCGGTTCAGGTAGTAATCGCGGTCCACGGCCGGCATCGCCTTGCCCTTGGCCTTGAGGAAACCCTGGCGAATGTTCTCGTCCCACTTCACGGCGTCGAGGACGCGAATCGGTGTTTGCGCCAGCACAATGCGATCAGACAAGGTGCGTATCGTCTGCTGGTAATCGTCCACCCGGTGCTTCCTCTTTAAACGTTATTTGCCCGCGCGCTGGTAGCGTACGGCTTCAACGAACACATCGGCATTGGCCGGGTCATCCAGGTAGGCAAACACCTGGTCCATGGAGCTGTCCACCAGCACGCCGGCGCCTTCGACCGTGTCGACGGTGCTGCCGTGCAACACGTTTTGGCCGATGGCTTGGTGGATCTGCTCAAGGTCGAGGTTGTAGACCACCAACTCAGGCTTTTTGTCGCCCTCACTTTCAAAGTCGAAGCCGGCGAGGATGAAATGCCCACCCAGTTTGCCCGGCAACGGCGCCGACAAATACCAGCGGTTGCCATGGCGCGCCACGGTAAACAGGTACTCATCGCGCTGGGCCGGCTTGGCTTTAGGGTAGCTCACGGCTTTGTAGCGGTGCTCACCAACCCGAGTGATCTGCAGGTTAAGCGGCTCGCCCCAGGCATTTTTGCTCGACCAATGGCCGAGCAAGGCAGCCGGCGCGGCTTCACGGGCTGGCAGCGGGTCCTTGAAGGTCACCAGGCAACCGCTGAGCAACAGGAATGACAAAGCGATTAGCGCGACATGCCAGGCTTTCATTGCGTACTCCATCAAGTGTGGGCGCTGGCTTGCCTGCGATACAGGCGCCTCGGTGCATCCGGTAATCCAAGGCGATGCTATCGCAGGCAAGCCGGCGCCCACATAAAGCGGATAGCGCACAGGGTGTGCTAGACCGAGGCCAACACCAAATGCATGTAACGCTTGAGGATTTCAAGCATCTCGTCAGCGGTGAGAGGCTCTGGCCCGCCAAGCAGGCCCTGATATTCCATCCGACCGATTATCGCCGTCAACACTTTGGCATCCTGTTGCGGCTCGCGGGAACCCAATACCTGGAAAAACTGCCCGGTTCCCTGCAACAGAATCTGCTGATGAGACCGCACCAGTTGCGCCAGCCGCGGGTTGAGCAAGGCTTCCTGGCGAAAGGCCTGCTCGGCCATCAGGTGTTCGCGGCGGTTGGTCAGTTGGCGCATCACGTAGTCGGCGGTGAGCCGCGCAATGTCATCGGCCAATTGCGAGCGCGACTGCGGGCTGCCATCGCCATAGGCGACCATCTCGCGCAGCAGGCCTTCGTTGCGCACCCACAGCTTGCCCATGAAAGCGGCGCTGCGTTCCACGTATTGGGCGAAGGTATCGGTGAGCAGGTCATCGATGTCCTTGAAATAGTAGGTGGTGGCCGACAACGGCACACCGGCCTCTGCCGCTACGGCGCGATGGCGCACGCCTCGTACACCATCGCGCACAACGATGCGCATGGCCGCATCGAGAATATCCTGCCTGCGCTGCTCGCTGCCCCGCCGGCTGGCCTTGCGGCCCTGATACTGAACGCTTTCAGCCACGGCAGCAGCAATGCCGGCGGCACCTTCTTGAGCCATTACGCGGTTCACGACAGATCTTCCTTTAAAAGGTGACGCGCTGCGTCACGGGCTGCATTCCCACGCAGAGCATGGGAACGATCACCTGGCGCCGTTCTCTTGACGGCTGAATGTGCCACACAAAAAAGCCGCCTTATAAAAGGCGGCTTCGGATTTCGCTACGGTTACGCTTGTGGCCGCATGTGCGGGAACAAGATCACATCGCGGATCGACGGCGAGTTGGTCAACAACATCACCAACCGGTCGATGCCGATACCTTCACCGGCGGTTGGCGGCATGCCGTATTCCAGGGCGCGGACGAAGTCGGCGTCGTAGTGCATCGCCTCGTCGTCGCCGGCGTCCTTGTCGGCCACCTGGGCCATGAAACGCTCGGCCTGGTCTTCCGCGTCGTTAAGCTCGGAGTAGGCGTTGGCGATTTCGCGCCCGCCAATGAACAGCTCGAAACGGTCGGTGACGTTCGGGTTGTCGTCGTTGCGACGGGCCAGCGGCGACACTTCGAACGGGTACTGGGTAATGAAGTGCGGCTGTTCCAGCTTGTGCTCCACCAGTTCTTCGAAAATCATCACCTGCAGTTTGCCCAGGCCTTCAAAACCCAGCACCTTGGCGCCGGCTTTCTTGGCGATGGCGCGGGCCTTGTCGATGTCGGTCAGGTCGTCAGCGGTCAACTCAGGGTTGTACTTGAGGATCGAATCGAACACCGACAGGCGCACGAATGGCTCACCGAAGTGGAACACCTTGTCGCCGTACGGCACGTCGGTGCTGCCCAGAACCAGCTGCGCCAACTCGCGGAACAACTCTTCGGTCAGGTCCATGTTGTCTTCGTAGTCGGCGTACGCCTGGTAGAACTCCAACATGGTGAATTCAGGGTTGTGACGGGTCGAGACGCCTTCGTTACGGAAGTTGCGGTTGATCTCGAAGACTTTTTCGAAGCCGCCAACAACAAGCCGCTTGAGGTACAGCTCAGGCGCAATGCGCAGGAACATTTCCATGTCCAGCGCGTTGTGGTGGGTTTCGAACGGCTTGGCTGCGGCACCACCGGGGATGGTTTGCAACATCGGCGTTTCCACTTCCAGGAAGTCGCGCTTCATCAGGAAGCTGCGGATGTGCGCAATCACCTGCGAACGCACGCGGAAAGTCTGGCGCACGTCTTCGTTGACGATAAGGTCAACGTAGCGCTGGCGGTAGCGCTGTTCGGTGTCGGTCAGGCCGTGGTGCTTGTCCGGCAGCGGGCGCAGGGATTTGGTCAGCAGGCGTACGCTGGTCATTTCAACGTACAGGTCGCCCTTGCCGGAACGGGCCAGGGTGCCTTCGGCGGCAATGATGTCGCCCATGTCCCAGGTTTTCACCGAGGCCAGGGTTTCTTCCGGCAGGGTTTTACGGTTGACGTAGACCTGGATGCGCCCGGTCATGTCCTGGATCACCATGAACGAGCCACGGTTGAGCATGATGCGACCTGCCACCTTGACCGGGATTGCAGCCTCTGCCAGCTCTTCCTTGGTCTTGTCCGCGTATTGCTTCTGCAAGGCATCGCAGTAGTTGTCGCGGCGGAAGTCGTTCGGGAAGGCATTGCCCTTGGCGCGCTCGGCAGCAAGCTTTTCCTTGCGCAGGGCGATCAGGGAGTTTTCTTCCTGTTGCAGGGCTTGCGGGTCGAGTTGTTGGTCGCTCATGTCTTTTGAAATTCCATCACAGGTACGTTTTCCCCAACCTTCGGCTGGGGATCGCCGGGCAAGGACTGGGCGTCCCGCCGGCTCCTACAGTCTTTTTACAGGCCCGATTTCAGGCTGGCTTCCAGGTATTCGTCAATGTCGCCGTCGAGCACCTTGTCGCAGTCACTGCGTTCGATGTTAGTGCGCAGATCCTTGATCCGCGAAGCATCGAGCACATACGAACGGATCTGGTGACCCCAGCCGATATCCGACTTGGTGTCTTCCAGCGCCTGGGAAGCGGCGTTGCGCTTCTGCATTTCCTGCTCGTACAACTTGGCCCGCAGCATTTTCATGGCGGTGTCCTTGTTCGCGTGCTGGGAACGTTCGTTCTGGCAGCTGACCACGGTATTGGTCGGTACGTGGGTAATACGTACGGCCGAGTCGGTGGTGTTAACGTGCTGACCACCGGCACCGGAGGAGCGATAGGTGTCGATGCGCAGGTCGGCCGGGTTGATCTCGATTTCGACCTTGTCGTCGATCTCTGGCGAGACAAACACCGCAGAGAACGAGGTGTGACGACGGTTGCCGGAGTCGAACGGGCTCTTGCGCACCAGGCGGTGCACGCCGATTTCGGTGCGCAGCCAGCCAAAGGCGTATTCACCCTTGATGTGCACGGTCGCACCTTTGATACCCGCGACTTCACCGGCCGACAGCTCCATGATGGTCGCGTCGAAACCGCGTTTGTCAGCCCAGCGCAGGTACATACGCAACAGGATGTTGGCCCAGTCCTGGGCTTCGGTGCCGCCGGAACCGGCCTGGATGTCCAGGTAGGCGTTGTTCGGGTCCATTTCGTGGCTGAACATGCGGCGGAATTCAAGCTTGGCGAGGTTTTCCTCGAGACGGGCCAGCTCGGCGACGACATCGCCCACTGCGCCTTCGTCGTTTTCTTCGACGGCCATGTCCAGCAGGTCGCGGCAATCGCCCAGACCGGTGTTCAGTTCGTCAAGCGTGTCGACGATCTGTGCCAGCGCAGCGCGCTCGCGGCCCAGTTCCTGGGCGTATTCAGGTTTGTTCCAGACAGCCGGATCTTCAAGCTCGCGATTGACTTCGGTCAGACGCTCATGCTTTTGATCGTAGTCAAAGATACCCCCGAATAGTTTCGGAGCGCTCGGACAGGTCCTTGATGGTGTTAAGGATCGGGTTGATTTCCATGGCGGGCAGCACTCGTTGGCGAACTTTTGAAAGCCGACGAGTATAACGACAAACCAGCGGAAACGGCAGCCCGCTTGGCGAAAAGGCCGGATTTATACACAATCCAAGCCCCATGAAGTTCCAAATATGGAAGGGAGCTTGCCCTGATGGCAGTCTGTCACTCAATGATGTTGTGACTGACCCGCCGCTATCGGGGGCAAGCCCCCTCTCACATTGAATGGGGCACGACCTCAGGTCACTCGATACCCACCTGATTGCGCCCATTATGCTTGGCCGTATACAGGCCTTTATCGGCCGCCATGATCAGCTGCCGGCAATCCGTGCCCTGCACCGGCGTCAGGGTCGACAGGCCGATGCTGATGGTCAGGCTCGCGCCTTCAGCCGGAGCAATGTGCGGAATTTTCAGCGCCGCCACGGCCATGCGCAGCTTTTCTGCCACCAGACGTGCGCCGCCCGGCGAGGTGTTCGGCAACACCAGCGCAAACTCTTCACCGCCATAACGTGCCGGCAGATCGGAAGGACGACTGCTGGCTTCGCGGATCGTCGCAGCGACTTTGCGCAACGCTTCGTCACCTTCGACATGGCCAAAGCTGTCGTTGTAGGTCTTGAAGAAATCCACATCGATCATCAACAACGACAACTGAGTCTGGTCACGCATGGCGCGACGCCATTCCAGCTCAAGGTACTCATCGAAGTGCCGGCGATTGGACAGCCCGGTAAGGCCGTCGGAGTTCATCAACCGTTGCAGCACCAGGTTGGTGTCCAGCAACTGCTGCTGGCTGACCCGCAGTGCCCGATACGCCGCATCCCGCTGCAGCAGCGTCATGTACGAGCGCGAGTGATAGCGAATGCGCGCCACCAGTTCGATGTTGTCCGGCAGCTTGACCAAATAGTCGTTGGCCCCGGCCGAGAAGGCCGCGCTCTTGATCAGCGGATCGTCCTTGGTCGACAGCACGATGATCGGGATATTCGCGGTGGCCGGGTGGTTGCGGTATTCACGCACCAGCGTCAGGCCGTCGAGGCCGGGCATGACCAGATCCTGCAGGATCACCGTGGGCCTGATGCGAATCGCCTGGGCAATCGCCTGATGCGGGTCGGCGCAAAAGTGGAAGTCGATGTTTTCCTCATGGGCCAGGCCACGCCGCACCGCTTCGCCGATCATGGCCTGGTCGTCGACCAGCAACACCATGGCGGCATTTTCGTCGGTCTTGATGTCGTCGATCTGTAGATCATTCATGTGCAGTCACCTGAATTACTTTCCTGCAAGCCGGCACCGCGGAGGGTTCGATCATTTTGCAAAGACCTCCAGCAATCGGGGCGCAATTCTGTCCAGTGGGCGAATTTCAACAGCGGCATCAATGGCCGCCGCCGCTTTGGGCATGCCATACACCGCCGAACTCTGTTGATCCTGGGCGATGGTCAAATATCCTTGTTCACGCAGCAATTTGAGCCCCTGGGCGCCGTCGCGCCCCATGCCGGTCAGCAATACGCCGACGGCGTCGCCGTTCCAATGGCTGGCGACGCTTTCAAAAAACACGTCGATGGAAGGCCGGTAAATCTCGTTAACCGGCTCTGCGGTATAGGCTAGCGTGCCGTTTTTCAACAGGCGAATGTGGTGGTTGGTGCCGGCCAGCAGGACCACACCGCTTTGTGGCGGCTCGCCCTCACGCGCCAGGCGCACCGGCAGGCCGGACGCGCTGCTCAGCCACTCGGCCATGCCGGCGGCAAACACCTGGTCCACATGCTGCACCAGCACGATGGCCGCAGAAAAGTCGCGTGGCAAACCCTTGAGCAGGATTTCCAGGGCAGCCGGCCCGCCTGCCGACGAACCAATCGCCACCAGGCTTTGACGTTTGCCGGTGCCGCGCTGGGGCGCCGTTTCGGTGCGCACCCGGCTGCCGCGCTGGCCGACCAGCCAGCCAATGTTGAGGATTTTGCGCAGCAACGGCGCCGCCGCATCCTTGGCGTTGCCAACGCCCAGCGCCGGCGTATCCACCACGTCCAGGGCGCCATGGCCCATGGCTTCGAACACGCGGCTGACATTGGCCTGGCGGTCCACGGTGACGATCACGATCGGGCACGGGGTCTCGGCCATGATCCGCCGAGTGGCCTCCACGCCATCCATCACCGGCATGATCAGGTCCATCAGGATCAGGTCCGGGATCACCTCGGCGCAGTGCTGCACGGCTTCCAGCCCGTTGCTGGCGACCCACACTACCTGGTGCGCGGGTTCGAAACTCAAGGCGCGGCGCAAGGCCTCTACTGCCATGGGCATGTCATTGACGATCGCAATCCTCATGCCCGGGCGCCTCCGATCAGTTCCATCACGGCGTCCAGCAAGGCATCGTCATGGAAACTGGCTTTAGCTAGATAATAGTCGGCGCCGGCATCCAGTCCACGACGCCGGTCTTCTTCGCGATCCTTGTACGACACCACCATCACCGGCAACGATTGCAGGCGACTGTCACGGCGCAAGAGTGTGACCAATTCAATACCGTCCATGCGAGGCATATCAATGTCAGTGATGAGCAGGTCGAAGTCTTCGGAACGCAACGCGTTCCAGCCATCCATGCCATCGACCGCGACAGCCACTTCATAACCGCGATTAAGTAACAATTTGCGTTGCAGTTCACGCACGGTGAGCGAGTCGTCCACCACCAGCACGCGTTTACGCGGCGCCTCGGTAGCCTGCTGGCTACGCCGGGCGATGCGTTCCAGCCGGCCGGTATTGAGCAACTTGTCCACCGAACGCAGCATGTCTTCAACGTCAACGATCAACACCACCGAGCCGTCGTCCAGCAAGGCACCGGCTGAAATATCCTGAACCTTGCCGAGGCGATCATCCAGCGGCAACACCACCAGCGTGCGCTCGCCGATAAAGCGCTCCACCGCGATGCCATACACCGCATCGCGCTCGCGGATCACCACGACTTTGAGCGTCTCCTGGTTGCTCTGCCCCGGCGGGCGCTGCAGCAACTGGCTGGCGGCGACCAGGCCGACGTGGCGGCCCTCGTGCCAGAAATGCTGGCGGCCTTCCAGCTGCACGATGTCATCGGGGGCCAGGTCGCACATGCGTTCGATGTGCGCCAGCGGGAACGCATAGGCTTCCTCGCCGACTTCCACCACCAGGCTGCGCACCACCGACAGGGTCAGCGGCACCTCAAGGTGGAAGCGGCTGCCGCGCCCCGCCGTCTGCTCCAGCACCACCGCGCCGCGCAGTTGGCGCACCATATGCTGCACCGCATCCAGGCCGACGCCGCGCCCGGACACTTCGGTGACCTTGTCACGCAGGCTGAACCCGGGCAGGAACAGAAACGTCAGCAGTTCTTCTTCACTCAGGCGCTGAGCGGTTTCCAGCGGCGACAGGTGCCGGTCGACGATGGTGCCGCGCAGGCGCTCAAGGTCGACGCCGTTGCCGTCGTCGCTCAACTCCAGCACCAGCAAGCCTGCCTGGTGCGAGGCGCGCAGGCGGATCAGGCCTTCGGCCGGTTTACCGGCCAGCATGCGCTGCTCGGGCATTTCGATACCGTGATCGACGGCATTGCGTAGCAGGTGCGTGAGCGGTGCTTCGAGCTTTTCCAGCACGTCGCGGTCAACCTGGGTTTTTTCGCCTTCGATTTCCAGGCGCACTTGCTTGCCAAGGCTGCGGCCCAGGTCGCGGACCATACGCACCTGCCCGGCCAGTACATCGGCAAACGGGCGCATGCGGCAGGCCAGTGCGGTGTCGTAAAGCACCTGGGCACGCTGCCCGGCCTGCCAGCCGAACTCGTCCAGCTCGGCGGTTTTTTCCGCCAGCAAGGCTTGGGCTTCGCTCAACAGGCGCCGGGTGTCGGCCAGCGCTTCCTGGGCTTCGAGGTTCAAATCCAGGGCCTTGAGCTGGCCGTCCAACGTGTCCAGGGCGCGGGCGCTGTTGCTTTGAATGCGTTTGAGGCGCTGCATGCTCGCCAGGTAAGGCTTGAGCCGCTGGGTTTCCACCAGGGATTTACTCGACAGGTCGAGCAGGCTGTTCAAGCGCTCGGCGGTGACCCGCAACACGCGCTCGCCGCCTTCGGTCATGCGTTTGTTCTGGCGTGGCAGCTCGCTGGTCACGGGCGGTGCAGGCTCGGGTTCCGGCGGCAGCTCTTCGACAATCGGCGCCGGTGCAGATTGCACAGGCGGCGGTGGCGCGATGCTGGCGGTCGGCTGCGACGGATCGAGCAAGCGCTCCATCAACGCCACATAAGCCTCGATGTCCGCCGGGCCAACGTCGTTGCCGGGCGTGGCGATGCGCATCAGCAGGTCGGTGCCTTGCAGCAGCGCGTCGATATGCTCGGGTTGCAAGTACAGGCGGCTTTCCTGGGCGCTGACCAGGCAATCCTCCATGACGTGGGCCACGCTGACCCCAGCGTCCACGCCGACAATCCGCGCCGCGCCCTTGAGCGAATGCGCGGCGCGCATGCACGCCTCCAGCTGGTCGGCTTGGGTCGGGTTGCGCTCAAGCGCCAGCAGACCGGCGCTCAGCACCTGGGTTTGCGCATCGGCTTCCAGGCTGAACAGCTCCAGCAGCGAGGCATCGCGCATCTGGTCGGGGGTCATGTGAGGCTCCGGGTCACGGCGGACAACAATTGCGCCTCGTCCAGCCAACGCAGGCTGCGGCCTTTCCACTGCAACACGCCCTGGGTGAAGCGCGCACTGGCCTGGGTGCCAGAGGCCGATGCAGCCTTCAAGGTGCGCTCATCAATGGAGTGGATGCCGTCGACTTCATCGACCGGCACCACGACCGGGCCGTCCTGCGCGGCGATGATCAACATGCGCGGCATGATGCGCCCGCCGCTGGCCCCGTTGCTGGTCGCATCCAACCCCAGCAGCTCCACCAACGACAGGCACGCCACCAAGGCGCCACGCACATTGGCCACGCCGAGCAGCGCCCGGGAACGCTGGTGCGGCAGCGAATGAATCGGTTGCAGCGGCGCCACTTCGACCAGGCACCGGGTGGCGATGCCCAGCCATTCCTCGCCCAGACGGAACATCAACAGGGAACGGGTAACGATGTCTTCGTCGAGTTCGGCCACGGCATAGGCGCGCTCATCGCCCTGCTGCAAGGCATAACGGTCGAGCAAACGGGTGGCGGCGGCGGAATACACCGAGCAGTTGCGGCAGTGAATATGCTCCGCCAGCAGCGGGCAGGACTTGTCACCATGGATGCCGATGCGGTTCCAGCAGTCGTCAATGGCTTGGGTGTCGGCCAGGGTCAGGTCCAGGCCCGCGGTGTTGAGCGCGTCGGTGCTACTCATCGTTTGGACTCACTGTCAGCTCGCTCGCTACGCGCGGCCCGCGCCTGCAAACGGCGCGCCCCCGCACTGTCGCCCTGAGACTCGAGCAACGCCGCCAGGTGCATCAAGGCCTGCGGGTGCTGCGGCTCCAGGTACAACGCTTTTCGATAATAGCCCTGGGCTTCCAGGGCGCTGCCGGCCACATCGCTGAGCAACCCCAGCCAATAAAATACCTGGGCGGCCGGCGGATGGTTACTCAAATACTGCTCGCAGGCGGCGCGGGCTTCGGCGCTTTTGCCTTCATTGGCCAGCGTGGCGATACGGCTGAGCAAGTCGCCGGCATCCGTGTGCGGCGCCTTGATCGGCAGCACCTGCGCGCTGACCGTGCTGAACGGCCGTGGCTTGACCGGAATCGGTGCGGCACTGCGTTGTGGAACCGGCGCAGGCACGGGCACAAACACCGGCTCAGGCTTGACCGGCTCGACGTGCCGACTGAAGGCAAAAGATTGCGGTACGCCAATCGAGCGCATGCCATGGCGGCCCAACAGGCTGCCTTCGGCCGGGCCGATAAACAGCACGCCGTCCAGGTGAGTCAGGCCCTTGAGCACATCAAAGACTTGCTTTTGGGTCGGCTGGTCAAAGTAGATCAGCAAGTTGCGGCAAAACACGAAGTCATAGCTCGGCTCATTGGCCAGCAGGCCCGGATCGAGCAGGTTGCCGACTTGCAGGCGCACTTGTTCGCGCACCCGGTCGGCGATGTGGAAGCCGTCGGCCTCTTCGGTGAAATGGCGCTCGCGAAAGTCGATATCGCTGCCGCGAAACGAATTCTTGCCATACACGCCACGCTTGGCGCGCTCCACCGACAGCGGGCTGACATCCAGGCCCAACACCTTGAACTGATGCGGCGCCAGGCCCGCATCGAGCAGGGCCATGGCAATCGAATACGGCTCCTCGCCGGTGGAACACGGCAAGCTCAGAATACGCAGCGCGCGCATCTGCTTGATCTCGGCCAGACGTGCCTTGGCCAGCCGCGCCAGGGTGGCAAACGACTCGGGGTAACGGAAAAACCAGGTCTCGGGCACGATCACGGCTTCGATCAGCGCTTGCTGCTCATCATGCGAGCTCTGCAGATGCCTCCAGTAAGCCTCTGGCGTCTGCACCAGCACAGCCTGACTGCGCTGGCGCACCGCGCGCTCGATGATTGCCTCGCCCACTGACGCGACGTCCAGGCCGATGCGTTCCTTCAAGAAGGCAAAGAAGCGCGGGTCGTTGCTCATAGACTCAGCTCGGCAGAAAACAACAAGGTGCGCACGGGCTCGGTGAGCAATTCGTTGACACCAATCCATTGCATCAAGCCCAAGGCGTCCTCACGCACCAGCCCCAGGTAGGGCGCCTCGCGATTGTCCAGGCCATAGGGCTTGAACTCCCCGAGGTCGCAGCGCAGGGTGTCGGTGGCCTGTTCCAGGATCAGCCCCAGCCAGCGCGCTTCAATCCACGGTTGCGGCTGGTAGTTGATCAGCACCAACCGCGTACTGGTGCGGGCTTGGGCCGGCGCGCCGAAGGTCAGCGCACACAGGTCGATCACCGGCACCAGCGCGCCACGGTGGGCAAAAATCCCCGCCACCCAGACCGGCGCATGCGCGATGGGTTTGAGCGGCAGGCGCGGCAGCACCTCGGCCACTTCCGTGGCTTTGAGGGCATAACGTTCGCCGCCGATGTGAAACACCAGAAACAACGCCTTTTTCGCTGCCGGGACGGCGCCGCGTTTAGCCGCGAGGTCGCTCATCAGACTTTGAAACGCGACACGCCGCTGCGCAGACCGACCGCAACCTGGCTCAATTCATCGATGGCAAAGCTGGCCTGGCGCAGGGATTCGACGGTCTGGCTGCTGGCATCGCCCAATTGCACCAGCGCGTGGTTGATCTGCTCGGCACCGGTGGCCTGGGCCTGCATGCCCTCGTTGACCATCAACACGCGTGGCGCCAGCGCCTGCACCTGATGAATGATCTGCGACAGTTGCTCGCCCACTTGCTGCACTTCGAACATGCCGCGGCGCACTTCCTCGGAGAACTTGTCCATGCCCATCACACCGGCCGATACCGCCGACTGAATCTCGCGCACCATCTGCTCGATGTCGTAGGTGGCTACGGCGGTCTGGTCGGCCAGGCGCCGCACTTCGGTGGCGACCACGGCGAAACCGCGGCCATATTCACCGGCCTTCTCGGCCTCGATGGCGGCGTTGAGCGACAACAGGTTGGTCTGGTCGGCGACCTTGACGATGGTCACCACCACTTGGTTGATGTTGCCGGCTTTCTCATTGAGGATCGCCAATTTGGCATTGACCAGGTCGGCGGCGCCCATCACCGAGTGCATGGTTTCTTCCATGCGCGCCAGGCCCTGCTGGCCGGAACCGGCGGCGACCGAGGCCTGGTCGGCGGCGGTGGACACTTCGGTCATGGTACGCACCAGGTCTTTGGACGTGGCGGCGATCTCCCGCGACGTTGCGCCGATCTCGGTGGTCGTTGCCGCGGTTTCGGTGGCGGTGGCCTGTTGCTGCTTGGAGGTGGCGGCAATCTCGGTGACCGAGGTGGTCACCTGCACCGATGAGCGCTGGGCCTGGGACACCAGGGCCGTCAGCTCGGTCATCATGTCGTTGAAGCCGGTTTCGACGGCGCCGAATTCGTCTTTGCGCTCCAGGTTCAGGCGTTTGCTCAAATCGCCATCGCGCATGGTGCCGAGGATCGAGACGATGCGCTGCATCGGCGCCATGATCGCGCGCATCAGCAGCAAACCGCACAGGCCGGCGGCGAGGATGGCCAGGGCCAGCGACACGAACATGCTGACCTTGGCGGCGGATACCGCCTCATCGATGGCGGTGGTCGCACGGTCGGCGACGTTTTTGTTTTCGGTGATGATGTCGTTGAGCTTCATGCGCCCTGCCGTCCAGGCGGGCGTCAGGTTGGCGTTGAATTCCTTGCGTGCAGCAACCAGGTCATTGCGCTGCAGGGCATCGAGTACTGTGGCCAGGCTCTTGTTATAGGCCTGGTGCAAGGCTTCGAATTTGTCGAACTCGGCCTGGTCATCGCGACCGTGGATGGTTTGCTGGTAGTTGGCCATCTGCGCCTGGATGCGCCCTTCAAATGACTTGAAGTCAGCCCTGTCGGCATCGGTCAGGCCCTTGTCGTCACGCAGACCGAGCAATTCCTGGGTTTGCAGGTAGCTGTCGACCCAGGCACTGCGGATCACCGAGCTGAGATAAACCCCCGGCACCGCGTCATCGCGGACAGCCGTCTCGCTGACCTCGATCTTCAGCAACCGTGAATAAGAGACCACGACCATCAACAGCATGATCGCGATAATGACCGCAAAGCTCGCCAAAATCCGTTGGCGCAAGGTCCAGTTCTTCACAGTAATTCCTCGAAGGGCCATTCAAATGGAGGGGAGTATAGCTGAGCCTTTGCCCTCATTTATCAATGGGTTTTGATGGAGCGTGCACAGAATGCGAATAAATGTGGGAGGGGGCTTGCCCCCGATGACAGTCGCTCAGTTGAAATATCTGCAACTGATGGACCGCCATCGGGGGCAAGCCCCCTCCCACCTTTTTTGATGTGTGAACAGCCTGGGTTTATGGGGTGAGCCGCACCTGTTTTTCCAGCTCGGCCTTCAAGCCGGGTTCCAGTTTCAGCTGGCGCGCCAATTCATCCAGATAGGCCTTTTCCATAAAATTCTCTTCGTCTACCAGCATCACACTGGCGATGTACATCTCGGCGGCCATTTCCGGGGTGCTTGCCGCGCGCGCCACATCGGCCGGGTCCAGGGGTTTGTTCAACTCCGCGTGCAGCCAGCTTTGCAGCTCACGGTCGTCGTCCAGCTTGGTGAACTCGCCTTCGATCAGTGCGCGCTCACGCTCATCCACATGCCCGTCGGCCTTGGCCGCCGCAACCAGCGCTTTAAGAATGCCCTGGCTGTGCTGCTCGACTTGGGCCGGTGGCAGGCGGTCGATGGTCTGCGGCTCACCCTGGGGCGCATTGGCCTGTTGCGCCTGCCAATTACCGTAGGCCTTATAGGCAATCACGCCCAAGGCCGCCAAGCCGCCATAGGTCAGGGCCTTGCCGCCGAAATTGCGCGCTTTCTTGTTACCCAGCAGCAAGCCCATGGCCCCCGCCGCCAGGGCCCCGCCACCTGCGCCACCGAGCAGGCTGCCCAGGCCACCACTGCCGAGCAGCCCGCCGAGGGCGCCCTTGTCGTCGGACTTGGGCTGGCCGCCGGCTTTCTTCTGCAACATGTCCTGGCCAGATTTGAGCAACTGATCGAGCAATCCACGGGTATTCATTCGCAGCCTCCAGGCACTTGGGTTTGTAGGAGTAATAGGTCGCCAGCGTAAAACTAAGTGCCAAAAAGCCGCGATCTAGAGTGCTTCCAGATGTAACGCCACTGCCCTTCGATTAAAACGATATACACTCGGGCAAATCTATAAAAATACCCCACTGGTAATTCCAGCATGATGACCTTGCGTCAAATCCGGCACTTCATCGCCGTGGCCGAGACCGGCTCGATCTCCGCCGCCGCGCAAACGGCGTTTATTTCCCAGTCGACCCTGACCCTGGCGATCCAGCAACTGGAACAGGAAATCGGCGTCAACCTGTTCAACCGCCACGCCAAGGGCATGACCCTGACCCATCAGGGCCATCAGTTTCTGCGCCAGGCGCACCTGATCCTCGCCACCGTCGACAACGCCAAGCGCAGCCTGCAACAGAGCACCGACCAAGTGGCCGGCCAGTTGATCATCGGCGTGACCAGCCTGGTGGCCGGCTATTACCTCGCCGACTTGCTCACGCGCTTTCAACGCGCTTACCCGAATGTGGAAATCCGCGTGATGGAGGATGAACGTCCGTACATCGAGCACCTGCTGGTCAGCGGCGAAATCGATGTCGGCGTGTTGATCCTCTCCAACCTTGAAGACCGCCACGCCCTGCAGACCGAAGTGCTCACCCATTCGCCCCACCGTTTATGGCTGCCGGCCCAGCACCCGCTGCTGGAACACGACAGCATCAACCTCGCCGATGTGGCGCGCGAACCGCTGATTCAGCTGAACGTGGATGAAATGGGCCACAACGCCCAACGGATGTGGACCGGCGCCGGCCTGCAACCGCGCGTGACCTTGCGCACCGCCTCCACTGAGGCCGTGCGAAGCCTGGTGGCCGCCGGCCTCGGCGTGTCGATCCAGCCGGACATGACGTACCGCCCCTGGTCGCTTGAGGGCGACATTATTGAAGCGCGGCCGATTGCCGACCTCAGCCAGACCCTCGACGTGGGCCTGGCCTGGCGCCGCGGCACCGCGCGGCCGGCGCTGGTTGATCCATTCCTGACGGTGGCCCGCGAACAGCCACATCCGCGCAAGCCATCTATTTAATCGAATGCTGCTTTCAGTATTTAGTATTTGTTGACCTCGCGCCTGACCTCTAGTCTCTGCCTATCCCATAAGAGAAGGTCAGGCGCCTTGTAAGAGAACGCCCATGGCCACACAAGAAAAGAGATCGCGAAAAATGTCCGGCGCGCCCACCCCGCTGCTCACTGCGTTGCTGATCGACGGCGAACTGGTCCAGGGCCAGGGGCTTGGCGAGCCGATCATCAACCCGGCCAGCGGTGAAGTTCTCACCCAGATCGCCGAAGCCAGCAGCGAGCAGGTCGAAAGCGCCATCCTCGCCGCTCATCGCGCCTTTGCCGGTTGGTCGCGGACCACGCCGCAGCAACGCTCGAACATCCTGCTGGGGATTGCCGACGCCATTGAAAAACAAGCCGACTACCTCGCCCGCCTGGAATCGCTGAACTGCGGCAAGCCGTTGCACCTGGCGCGCCAGGATGATTTGAGCGCCACCGTGGATGTATTCCGCTTTTTCGCCGGTGCCGTGCGTTGCCAGACCGGCCAGCTCAGCGGCGAATACCTGCCCGGCTACACCAGCATGGTGCGCCGCGACCCGATTGGCGTCGTCGCCTCGATTGCGCCGTGGAACTACCCGCTGATGATGGCCGCCTGGAAAATCGCCCCGGCACTGGCCGCCGGTAACACGCTGGTGTTCAAACCGTCAGAACATACGCCGCTGTCGATCCTGGCTCTGGCCCCCGTCCTCAAGGACCTGCTGCCGCGCGGGGTGATCAACATCCTGTGTGGCGGCGGTGAAGGCGTTGGCAGTCACTTGGTCAGCCATCCCAAAGTGCGCATGGTTTCGCTGACCGGCGATATCGTCACCGGGCAGAAGATTCTGCAGGCCGCCTCCAAAACCCTCAAACGCACGCACTTGGAACTGGGCGGCAAGGCGCCGGTGATCGTGTGCAACGACGCCGACCTGCAGGCCGTGGTCGAAGGCGTGCGCGCCTACGGTTACTACAATGCCGGCCAGGATTGCACCGCCGCCTGCCGCATCTATGCCCAGGCCGGCATTCACGACAAATTGGTCGCCGACCTCGGCGCTGCCGTCAGCAGCCTGCGCTTTGCCGGCAAGCGCGATGCCGACAACGAACTCGGCCCGCTGATCAGCACGCGCCAGCGCGACCGCGTTGCCAGTTTTGTCGAGCGCGCCCTTGGCCAGCCGCATATCGAGCGCGTCACCGGTGCGGCCGTGCACTCCGGCGCCGGCTTCTATTACCAGCCAACCCTGCTGGCCGGTTGCAAACAGAACGATGAAATCGTGCAGCGCGAAGTGTTTGGCCCGGTGGTTACCGTGACCCGCTTCGACGAACTGGAACAGGCGGTGGATTGGGCCAACGACTCCGAATACGGCCTGGCCTCTTCCGTCTGGACCCAGAACCTGGACAAGGCCATGCAAGTGGCGTCGCGCCTGCAATACGGCTGCACCTGGATCAACAGTCATTTCATGCTGGTCAGCGAAATGCCCCACGGCGGCTTGAAGCGCTCGGGGTATGGCAAAGACCTGTCCAGCGATTCGCTGCAGGACTACAGCGTGGTGCGCCACATCATGGCCCGCCACGGCCAGCACCTTTAAAACAACAACGACGCTCACGCATTACCTGCTGCACAAACTGCCCCGACCATAATTAAAGAAGAGGGAACCCCCATGTCTGCGCACAAGACCGCACTGCTCAGTGCCCTGACCACCGCGCTGCTGGCCAGCGCCAGCCTGCAGGCCGCCGAACCGCTCAAGGCGGTGGGCGCCGGTGAAGGCCAGTTGGATATCGTCGCCTGGCCCGGCTACATCGAACGTGGCGAAAGCGACAAGGGCTACGACTGGGTCACCGGTTTCGAGAAGGAAACCGGCTGCAAGGTCAATGTGAAAACCGCCGCCACCTCCGACGAAATGGTCAGCCTGATGGCCAAGGGCGGTTATGACCTGGTCACCGCTTCCGGCGACGCGTCGCTGCGCTTGATCGGCGGCAAGCGCGTGCAGCCGATCAATACGGCGCTGATCCCGAACTGGAAAAACATCGACCCGCGTCTCAAGGATGCCCCGTGGTACGTGGTCGGCCAGCAAACGTACGGCACGCCGTACCAGTGGGGCCCGAACGTGTTGATGTACAACACCAACGTGTTCAAGACCGCGCCCACCAGTTGGAATGTGGTGTTCCAGGCGCAGGACCTGCCGGACGGCAAGCCGAACAAGGGCCGCGTGCAAGCCTATGACGGCCCGATCTACATTGCCGACGCGGCGCTGTACCTCAAGAGCACCAAGCCGGAACTGGGCATCCAGAACCCGTACGAGCTGACCGAAACCCAGTACAAGGCCGTGCTCGAATTGCTGCGCGCCCAGCAACCGTTGATCCACCGCTACTGGCACGACACCACCGTGCAGATGAGCGACTTCAAAAACGAAGGCGTGGTGGCCTCCAGCGCCTGGCCGTATCAGGTCAACGGCCTGGTCAACGAGAAGCAGCCGATTGCCTCGACCATCCCCAAAGAAGGCGCCACCGGCTGGGCGGACACCACCATGCTGCATACCGAGGCCAAGCACCCGAACTGCGCCTACAAGTGGATGGACTGGTCGCTGCAGCCCAAAGTCCAGGGCGATGTTGCTGCCTGGTTCGGCTCGCTGCCGGCGGTGCCTGCGGCCTGTAAGGAAAGTGAACTGCTGGGCGCCGAAGGGTGCAAGACCAACGGCTTCGACCAGTTCGACAAGATCGCCTTCTGGAAAACCCCGCAGGCTGAAGGCGGCAAGTTCGTGCCGTACAGCCGCTGGACCCAGGATTACATCGCGATCATGGGCGGCAGGTAAGACCCTGCAGACGGCATAGATCCCCTGTGGAAGAGGGCTTGCCCCCGAGAGCGATGTGTCAGCCAACCTATCGGTCACTGACCAACTGCTATCGGGGGCAAGTCCCCTCCCACATTGACCGCATTCACAGATGTTTGATTTTTCAGAAGTCCAGGCCGGGCCGCTGCGACGACCCGCGCCTTTTTGGAGCACCGCACCATGACGCTTGCAGTCCAATTCACCCACGTTTCCCGTCAGTTCGGCGAAGTGAAAGCCGTTGACCGGGTTTGCATCGATATCCAGGACGGCGAGTTCTTTTCCATGCTCGGCCCTTCCGGCTCCGGCAAGACCACGTGCCTGCGCCTGATTGCCGGGTTCGAGCAGCCGAGCGCGGGCTCGATCCGTATTCATGGCGAGGAAGCCACCGGCTTGCCGCCGTATCAGCGCGACGTGAACACCGTGTTCCAGGATTACGCGCTGTTCCCGCACATGAATGTGCGCGACAACGTGGCCTACGGCCTCAAGGTCAAAGGCATCGGCAAGACCGAACGCCTGAACCGCGCCGAAGAAGCCTTGGGCATGGTCGCCCTCGGAGGCTATGGCGAGCGCAAGCCGGTGCAGCTCTCCGGTGGCCAGCGCCAACGGGTGGCCCTGGCCCGCGCGCTGGTCAACCGCCCCCGCGTGTTGCTGCTCGACGAACCGCTGGGCGCCCTCGACTTGAAGCTGCGCGAACAAATGCAAAGCGAGCTGAAAAAGCTGCAGCGCCAGCTCGGCATCACCTTCATCTTCGTCACCCATGACCAGACCGAAGCGCTGTCGATGTCTGACCGCGTGGCCGTGTTCAACAAGGGCCGCATTGAACAGGTCGATACCCCGCGCAACCTGTACATGAAACCGGCGACCACTTTCGTCGCCGAGTTTGTCGGCACCTCCAACGTGATTCGCGGTGAACTGGCCCAGCGCCTCAGCGGCAGTGCGCAGCCATTTTCGATTCGCCCGGAACACGTGCGTTTTGCCGAAGGCCCGCTGGGCGCCGGCGACGTCGAAATCAGCGGTGTGCTGCACGACATTCAGTACCAGGGCAGCGCCACCCGCTATGAGTTGAAATTGGAAAACGGCCAGGCGCTGAACATCAGCCAGGCCAACACCCAATGGCTGGACATCAGCAGCGGCCATCAGGTCGGCCAGTCGATCACCGCGCGCTGGGCGCGGGAAGCCATGACCCCGCTGACCGATACCGCAGGCGAGGTGTGACATGAGCCTGGCCCTTTCCCAACCGCCGATGCGCAGGTTTTCGAACCTGCTGTACAAGAAGCCCAACCTGTACCTGGCGATGCTGTTGATACCGCCGCTGATCTGGTTCGGCGCGATCTACCTGGGCTCGCTGCTGACCCTGCTGTGGCAAGGTTTCTACACGTTTGACGACTTCACCATGGCGGTCACGCCAGACCTGACCCTGGCCAACTTCGCCGCGCTGTTCCAGCCGTCGAACTTCGACATCATCGTGCGCACCTTGAGCATGGCGATTGTGGTGTCGATCGCCAGTGCCGTGGTGGCCTTCCCCATCGCCTACTACATGGCGCGCTACACCACCGGCAAGACCAAGGCGTTTTTCTACATCGCGGTGATGATGCCGATGTGGGCCAGCTACATCGTCAAGGCGTATGCCTGGACCTTGCTGCTGGCCAAGGGCGGCGTGGCGCAGTGGTTCGTGCAGCATTTGGGCTTGGAACCCCTGTTGCAGTTCGTGCTGGGCATTCCCGGCGTGGGCGGCAGCACCTTGAGCACCTCGCACCTGGGGCGATTCATGGTGTTCGTCTACATCTGGCTGCCGTTCATGATTCTGCCGATCCAGGCTTCGCTGGAGCGTTTGCCGCCGTCGCTGCTGCAAGCCTCGGCCGACTTGGGCGCCAAGCCGCGCCAGACCTTCATGCAGGTGATTTTGCCGCTGTCGGTGCCGGGCATTGCTGCCGGCTCGATCTTCACGTTTTCGCTGACCCTGGGCGACTTCATCGTGCCGCAACTGGTGGGCCCGCCGGGCTACTTCGTCGGCGGCATGGTCTACGCGCAGCAAGGCGCCATCGGCAACATGCCCATGGCCGCTGCATTCACCCTGGTGCCGATCGTGCTGATCGCGGTTTACCTGTCCATCGTCAAACGTCTGGGGGCCTTCGATGCACTCTGAAAAAGCCTCACTGGGTTTAAAAATCGCGGCCTGGGGCGGGTTGGTTTTCCTGCATTTCCCGATCCTGATCATCTTCCTCTACGCCTTCAACACCGAAGAAGCCGCGTTCAGCTTTCCGCCCCAGGGCTTTACCCTGAAGTGGTTTAGCGTGGCCTTCGCCCGGCCGGACGTGCTGGAAGCGATCAAGCTGTCGCTGCAGATCGCCGCTATCGCCACCCTGATCGCCATGGTGCTTGGCACATTGGCTTCGGCCGCGTTGTATCGCCGTGAGTTCTTCGGCAAGCAAGGCGTGTCGCTGATGCTGATCCTGCCGATTGCGTTGCCGGGCATCATCACCGGTATCGCGCTGCTGGCGACGTTCAAGACGCTGGGGATCGAGCCGGGGATGTTCACCATCATCGTCGGCCACGCGACCTTCTGCGTAGTGATCGTCTACAACAACGTCATCGCGCGCTTGCGCCGTACGTCCCACAGCCTGATCGAAGCCTCGATGGACCTGGGCGCCGACGGCTGGCAGACCTTCCGCTACATCATCATGCCCAACCTGGGCTCGGCGCTGCTGGCCGGCGGCATGCTCGCGTTTGCGCTGTCGTTCGACGAAATCATCGTCACCACCTTCACCGCCGGCCACGAGCGCACCTTGCCGCTGTGGCTGCTCAACCAGCTGAGTCGCCCTCGCGATGTGCCGGTGACCAACGTGGTGGCGATGCTGGTGATGCTGGTCACGATGTTCCCGATTCTCGGTGCCTATTACCTGACACGCGGCGGTGAAAGCGTGGCCGGGAGTGGCGGTAAATAACGGTGCCATTGAAGGAACACGGTTCAAATGTGGGGGGCCTGCCCCCGATGGCAGTGGGTCAGTTGTAGAGGGTATGACTGGAAGATTGCTATCGGGGGCAAGCCCCCTCCCACATTTAGAGCCAGTTTATTCAAGGAAATAACGATAGTTGGTGGAGAGCTGAACCATGCAAACCAAATTACTGATCAATGGCCATCTGGTCGAAGGCGAAGGCCCGGCCCAAGCCGTATTCAACCCGGCACTCGGCCGCGTGCTGGTGGAAATCAAGGAAGCCAGCGAAGCCCAGGTCGACGCCGCCGTGCGCGCGGCCGATGCAGCCTTCGAAGGCTGGTCGCAAACCGCGCCGAAAGATCGCTCGCTGTTGCTGCTCAAACTCGCGGACGCGATCGAGGCCCATGGCGAAGAACTGGCCAAGCTTGAATCGGACAACTGCGGCAAACCCTACAGCGCCGCGCTGAACGACGAGATCCCGGCAGTTGCCGACGTGTTCCGTTTCTTCGCCGGCGCCAGCCGGTGCATGAGCGGTTCGGCCGGCGGTGAATACCTGCCGGGCCACACCTCGATGATCCGCCGCGACCCGGTGGGCGTGATCGCGTCCATCGCGCCGTGGAACTACCCGCTGATGATGGTCGCCTGGAAAATCGCCCCCGCACTCGCTGCCGGTAATACCGTGGTGCTCAAGCCGTCGGAACAAACCCCGCTGACAGCGCTGCGCCTGGTCGAACTGGCGTCGGAAATCTTCCCAGCCGGTGTACTCAACCTGGTGTTTGGCCGTGGGCCGACCGTGGGCAGCCCGCTGGTCAATCACCCGAAAGTGCGCATGGTCTCGCTGACCGGCTCCATCGCCACCGGTGCGAACATCATTTCCAGCACCGCCGACAGCGTGAAGCGCATGCACATGGAGCTGGGTGGCAAGGCGCCGGTGATCATCTTCAACGACGCGGACATCGACGCGGCCGTCGAAGGCATTCGCACCTTCGGCTTCTATAACGCTGGCCAGGACTGCACCGCCGCCTGCCGCATCTATGCCCAGGCAGACATCTACGAGGCGTTTATCGAGAAACTCGGCGCGGCAGTCGCCAGCATCAAGTACGGCTTGCAGGATGACCCGGCCACCGAGCTGGGCCCACTGATCACCGCACAACACCGCGACCGCGTGGCCGGGTTTGTTGAACGCGCCGTGGCTCAGTCGCACATCCGCCTGGTCACGGGTGGCAAGGCGGTGGAAGGCAATGGGTTCTTCTTTGAGCCTACGGTGTTGGCGGATGCGCAACAGGACGATGAAATCGTGCGCCGCGAGGTATTTGGCCCGGTGGTGTCGGTGACCAGGTTCACCGATGAAGCGCAGGTATTGGGTTGGGCCAATGATTCGGACTACGGGCTGGCGTCGTCCGTATGGACCGCCGATGTAGGCCGTGCCCATCGCCTGGCCGCACGCCTGCAGTATGGCTGCACCTGGGTGAACACCCACTTCATGCTCGTCAGCGAAATGCCCCACGGCGGTCAGAAACTGTCGGGGTATGGCAAGGACATGTCCATGTACGGGTTGGAGGACTACACCACCGTCCGGCATGTGATGTTCAAGCACTGACACCCTGCCCTGTGGGAGCGGGCTTGCCCGCGAATGCGGTCCATCAGGCACACCTGTGTGGAGTGACACACCGTATTCGCGAGCAAGCCCGTTCCCGCAAGGGATCTTCTTATAACAATAAAAATTCGCAGGTTCTTCCCATGGACATCACCCGCCGCGACTTCCTCAACGGCGTCGCTATTACCCTTGCCGCCAGCATGACCCCGCTGCAATTGCTCCAGGCCGCGCCCGATGGCCGTTACTACCCACCCGCCCTCACCGGCTTGCGCGGCAGCCATGTCGGCTCGTTCGAGGTGGCACACCAGATGGGCTGGGAAAAGAAGGTGTTCGCCACCGAGCAACTGCCCATCACCGAGGACTATGACCTGGTGGTGGTCGGCGGCGGCCTGAGTGGCTTGTCGGCCGCCTGGTTCTATCGCGAGAAGCACCCGAAGGCGAAAATCCTGATCCTGGAGAACCACGACGACTTCGGCGGCCACGCCAAGCGCAATGAATTCCAGGCCGGTGGCCGCATGATCATCGGCTACGGCGGCAGTGAGGCCTTCCAGTCGCCGAAACACCTCTACAGTCAACACGTGAATGGCTTGCTGAAAAAGCTCGGGGTGAATATCCAGCGTTTCGAAACCGCCTTCGACCGCCAGTTCTACCCTGGCCTGGGGCTGTCGCGCGGGGTGTTCTTCGACAAGGAAAACTTCGGCGAAGACAAGCTGGTGACCGGCGACCCGACGCCGATGGTGGCCGACGACATCGCCCCGGACCAATTGAACGCGCGCGCCATCAGTGACTTCATCAATGACTTTCCCTTGCCGCCGGCAGACCGTCAGGCATTGATCGAGCTGCACACGGCGCCCAAGGATTACCTGGCGGGTAAATCCGCAGAGGAAAAAACCGCCTACCTTGCCGCCACCAGCTACCGCGATTTTCTGCTCAAGAACGTCGGGTTGTCGGAAGGCGCGGTGAAGTACTTCCAAAGCCGCACCAATGACTTCATGGCGTTGAGCATTGATGCGGTGGCGTCGGCCGATGCTTACAGCGTAGGTTTCCCAGGCTTCGGCGGGATGAACCTGGCGCCGATCAGCGAAGAAGCGGCGGCGGAAATGGAAGAACCCTACATCTACCACTTCCCGGATGGCAACGCGTCGGTGGCACGCCTGCTGGTGCGCAGCCTGATCCCGGGCGTGGCGCCGGGGCACACCATGGACGATATCGTGTTGGCGGCGTTCGACTACGCCAAGCTCGACCAGCCCAAGGCCGCGGTACGGCTGCGACTCAACAGCACGGCGGTGAGTGTGCGCAACGTCGGCGATGGCGTGCACATCGGCTACAGCCGTGGCGGCCAACTCGCACAGGTGCGCGGTAAACGCTGCATCCTGGCCTGCTACAACATGATGATTCCGTACCTGCTCAAAGACCTGCCGGCAGCGCAGGCGCATGCGCTGAGCCAAAACGTGAAATACCCGCTGGTGTACACCAAAGTGGTGATCCGTAATTGGCAGTCGTTCCAGAAACTGGGCGTGCATGAGATTTATGCGGCGACCCAGCCTTACAGCCGCATCAAACTGGACTACCCGGTGAGCATGGGTGGCTACGATCACCCGCGCGACCCGACACAGCCGATTGGCTTGCACATGGTGTACGTACCGACCAGCCCCAACAGTGGCATGAACGCCCGCGACCAGGCGCGCGCCGGGCGAGGCAAGCTGTACGGGCAGACGTTCGAGCAGTTGGAAGCGCAATTGCGGGATCAGTTGCAACGCATGCTCGGCCCGGGTGGGTTCAACCACGAGACCGACATTCTGGCGATCACTGTCAACCGCTGGTCACACGGTTATGCGACGTTCTCCAACAGCTTGTTTGATGACGCCAATGACAGTGAGGCGTGGATGAAGCTGGCGAAAAAGCCGGTGGGACATGTGAGCATCGCCAACTCGGATGCGGCGTGGAGCGCGTATGCGCATGCGGCGATTGATGAGGCGTATCGGGCGGTGGGTGAAGTAGCCTGAAATAAGGCCTATAGGCCAATACAGGTTCCATTGTGGGAGCGGGCGTGCTCGCGAATGCGCTGTGTCAGTCTCGGGATTTAATGACTGATTCAAACCTTTTGCGAGCAAGCCCGCTCCCACATTGGCTCTTCATCATTTTTGAGTGAGGTGTTGGACCGAGCCCCGGAAATAACTTGTTTCACATGCAAGGCCATCACGCCGCCATCAATCAATTTTCCTACGTCACCGAACCGCTTAAGCTATCCGGCGTCTGTTTATAGTCCGTTGCGTTTGGCCGAAGGCATGTCCGAACCGTTATTTCTGATCCAGCACGTGCCAGGAACGGCGCGGGATTTGCTCACGACAGGTTGTCTCTATGCATCGCAGGAATTTGCTTAAAGCGTCCATGGCCATTGCGGCTTACACCGGTTTGTCGGCCAGTGGCCTGCTGGCCGCGCAGGCCTGGGCCGGTAACCGTGCCGCCGATGGCAAGGCCGTGGCGTTTGACTTTGAAACACTCAAAGCCCAGGCCAAACAGCTCGCCGGCACCGCGTATAAAGACACCAGACAGGTGCTGCCGCCGACCCTGGCAAACATGACGCCGCAGAATTTCAATGCCATCGGCTACGACGGCAACCATTCGCTGTGGAAGGAATTGAACGGCCAGCTCGACGTGCAGTTTTTCCACGTCGGCATGGGTTTCAAGACGCCGGTGCGCATGCACAGCGTCGACCCCAAGACCCGTGAAGCCCGCGAGGTGCATTTCCGCCCGTCGTTGTTCAACTATGAAAAAACCACGGTGGACACCAAGCAACTGACCGGCGACTTGGGTTTCGCAGGCTTCAAGCTGTTCAAGGCGCCGGAGCTGGATCGCCATGACGTGCTGTCGTTCCTTGGCGCCAGTTACTTCCGTGCGGTGGATTCCACCGGCCAGTACGGCCTTTCCGCACGTGGCCTGGCGATTGATACCTACGCGAAAAAACGCGAAGAATTCCCCGACTTTACGCAGTTCTGGTTCGAAACCCCGGCCAAGGACGCCACGCATTTTGTGGTCTATGCCCTGCTCGACTCGCCGAGCGCCACCGGTGCCTACCGCTTCGACATCGATTGCCAGGCCAATCAGGTGGTGATGGCCATCGACGCGAACATCAATGCGCGCACCGCCATCGAACAATTGGGCATCGCGGCGATGACCAGCATGTTCAGCTGCGGCACCGTTGAACGCCGCATGTGCGACACCATCCACCCGCAGATCCACGATTCTGACCGCCTGGCGATGTGGCGCGGCAATGGCGAGTGGATCTGCCGCCCGCTGAACAACCCGGCCACACTGCAATTCAACGCGTTCGCCGACACCGACCCGAAAGGCTTCGGCCTGGTGCAGACCGACCATGAGTTCGCCAGCTACCAGGACACCGTCGACTGGTACAGCAAGCGCCCAAGCCTGTGGGTTGAACCGACGACCGCATGGGGCGAAGGCTCCATCGACCTGTTGGAAATCCCCACCACCGGCGAAACCCTGGACAACATCGTGGCCTTCTGGACCCCGAAAAAGCCCGTGGCCGCCGGCGATTCGCTCAACTATGGCTACAAGCTGTACTGGAGCGCATTGCCACCGGTGAGCACGCCGCTGGCGCAAGTCGATGCCACCCGTTCAGGCATGGGCGGCTTCACCGAAGGTTGGGCACCGGGCGAGCACTACCCCGAAGTGTGGGCGCGCCGCTTTGCCGTGGACTTCAAGGGCGGCGGCCTGGACCGGCTGCCGGCCGGCACCGGCATCGAGCCCGTGGTGACTTGCTCGCACGGTGAAGTGAAAGACTTCAGCGTGCTGGTGCTCGACAACATCAAGGGCTATCGCATTCTGTTCGATTGGTACCCGACCAGCGACAGCGTCGAGCCGGTGGAATTGCGGCTGTTTATCCGCACCCAGGACCGCACCTTGAGTGAAACCTGGTTGTACCAGTACTTCCCGCCTGCACCGGACAAGCGCAAGTACACCTGACCCACAAAGTGGGGGCTGGCTAGCCAGCGCCCACGCGATTAAAGGGTTGTCTAAAACCGCGACACACTCTTCATCGCCCCTATCAGATACCGCATCGCGACCTGATCGTTTTCGGTCAGGGCGCGATATTGCGCCAGCAATTCGGCTTCATCCGAACTCAACCTGCGGCCACGCAAGAACATCCTGCGGGTCAGAAAAGACGCCACCACACCCGCTACACCATAGGACTTGGCCATGGACTGTTTCTCCTGATATCGATCTAAGACTCCTGTCGCCCATCACCCACCTTCCCTGAGGCGCAATGCCTTCGCGGACACACCGACTGACTCCCTGGGCCAGAAATCAGACTTACCTTAAGCGTAGAAACAATCTCGTCACGTGTGGGATTTTTTTAGAGTATTAACTTAAATAATTCGCTTAGGTAACAAAGACCTACAACCCTTTCGCACGCAGCAACCGCCAGCGCTGGAAGTTGTAAGAAACGCGCGCAAGAAAAAACCCACCGGGTCAGGGTGGGTTTCGGTGAACCAGGCGCTGATCAGTCGCGCAGATCAGACTCATGAATCGGCTGATCACGATGGGTCGCCCGTTGGTACTGCGCCGGCCACGTCGCCTGGCGCCCGCCCAAGTCATCGTCGGCATGCAGCGGCCAGTACGGGTCACGCAACAGCTCGCGGGCCAGGAAGATGATATCGGCCTGACACGTGCGCAGAATGTGCTCGGCCTGGGCCGGCTCGGTAATCATGCCGACCGTGCCGGTGGCGATGCCCGACTCTTTGCGCACACGCTCGGCAAAGCGCGTCTGGTAGCCGGGGCCAGTGGGGATCTCGGCGTTGGCGGCGGTGCCACCGGACGACACGTCGATCAGGTCTACGCCCAGGTCTTTGAGGCGGCGCGCCAGTTCCACGGTTTCATCCGGGTTCCAGCCGTCTTCCACCCAGTCGGTGGCCGACACGCGCACAAACAGCGGCAATTCCTGTGGCCAGACCTCACGCACAGCCTGGGTTACTTCCAGCACCAGCCGTATGCGGTTTTCAAACGAGCCACCGTAGTGGTCCTGGCGCTGATTGCTGATGGGCGACAGGAATTGATGCAGCAGGTAACCGTGGGCCGCATGGATTTCCACCACCTCGAAACCCGCCGTAAGCGCGCGTTTGGCAGCGGCGACAAAGTCGGCGATCACTTGCTGGATTTGCGCGTCATCCAATGGTTTGGGCTGGGTGTGGTTGGGATCAAAGGCAATCGGCGAAGGCCCAACCGGCACCCAGCCGCCCTCTTCCGGCTTGACGCTGCCGTGCTTGCCGATCCACGGCCGGTGCGTGCTGGCCTTGCGCCCAGCGTGCGCCAGTTGAATGCCTGCCACTGCGCCTTGGGCAGCAATGAAACGCGTGATGCGTTGCAACGGTTCGATCTGTGCGTCGTTCCACAGGCCCAGGTCCTGGGCAGTGATGCGGCCATCGGCGGTCACGGCGGTGGCTTCGGTGAAAATCAGCCCGGCGCCGCCCACGGCGCGGCTGCCAAGGTGCACCAGGTGCCAGTCATTGGCCAGGCCATCGTCGGATGAGTACTGGCACATCGGCGAGACGGCAATCCGGTTGAGCAGGGTCAATTGGCGGAGGGTGTAGGGTTCGAGCAGCTGACTCATGGCGCACCTCTTCTGGGTTCTGTGGGCACTATTCAAACAGTGCTTAGAGCCTAGTCGACAACGGTGGCTTGCATAGGGTTCAGATGGAAAACGGGAGCCGATTGCCGGCTCCCGTGCAGCAGCGGCTTACATTTCGACCTGGGTGCCCAGCTCGATCACCCGGTTGACCGGGAGTTTGAAGAAGCGCAGGTTGCCGTTGGCGTTCTTCAACATGAAGGCAAACAGGCTTTCTCGCCAACGGGCCATGCCCTTGATGCGCGAGGCAATCACCGTTTCGCGGCTGAGGAAGTAGGTGGTGCGCATCGGGCTGAAATCCAGGTCGTCCAGATGGCACAGCTTGAGTGCTTCGGGCACGTCCGGCTCATCGGTAAACCCGAAGTGCAGGATCACCCGGAAGAACCCTTCCCCGTAGGCGTCCACCTCAAAGCGCCGCGAGGCCGGCACACGCGGAATGTCTTCGTAGACCACCGTCAGCATCACCACTTGCTCATGCAACACCTGGTTGTGCAGCAGGTTGTGCAACAGCGCGTGGGGCACGGCATCCGGGCGCGCGGTGAGGAACACCGCGGTGCCCTGCACGCGATGAGGCGGCTGCACGCGAATACTGCTGATGAAGATCGGCAACGGCAGGCCGCCCTCGTCGAGGTGGTCCATCAGCAGTTCCTTGCCGCGTTTCCACGTGGTCATCAGGATAAACAGCACAATCCCCGCCAACACCGGGAAGGCACCGCCCTGCACGATCTTCGGCACGTTGGCGGCGAAGAACAGCCCATCGACCAACAGGAAGCCGATCAACACAGGAATCGCCAGCACGGGCGGCCATTTCCACAGCAGCAGCATTACCGCCGACACCAGGATGCTGGTGATCAGCATGGTGCCCGTCACTGCCACGCCGTACGCCGAGGCCAAGGCGTTCGAAGATTCGAAGCCCAGCACCAGCAGGATCACGCCGACCATCAGCGACCAGTTCACCGCGCCGATATAGATCTGGCCCTGCTCGGCACTGGAGGTGTGCTGGATATGCATGCGCGGGATGTAACCCAACTGGATGGCCTGGCGGGTCAGCGAGAACGCGCCGGAAATCACCGCCTGGGAGGCAATTACCGTGGCCAGGGTCGACAGTGCCACGAGCGGGATCAACGCCCAGTCCGGCGCGAGCAGGTAGAACGGGTTGCGCGCAGCTTCCGGGTTTTCCAGCAGCAAGGCGCCCTGGCCGAAGTAGTTGAGCACCAGCGCCGGCAGCACCAGCGCGAACCATGCGCGCGCAATCGGCTTGCGGCCGAAGTGGCCCATGTCGGCGTACAGCGCTTCGGCACCGGTCAACGCCAGCACCACCGCGCCGAGAATCGCCACGCCCATGCCGGGGTGGACGACAAAGAAGCGCACGCCCCACACCGGGTTCAGTGCATTAAGAACTTCCGGATGTTGCGCAATGCCATGGATGCCGAGCCCGGCCAGTACCAGGAACCACACCACCATCACCGGCCCGAACAGTTTGCCGATGCGGTCGGTGCCGTGTTTCTGGATCAGGAACAGGCCCACCAGCACCACCAAAGACAGCGGCACCACCCAACGCTCCAGGCCATCAAAGGCCAGTTCCAGGCCCTCGACCGCCGACAACACCGAGATCGCCGGGGTGATCATGCTGTCGCCGTAAAACAGCGCCGCGCCGATCAGACCAAGGATCACCAGCACCGAACGCAATTTGGGGTACGGCGACGCCGCACGCCGCGCCAGCGCCGTCAGGGCCATGATGCCGCCCTCGCCCTGGTTGTCCGCGCGCAGGATAAACAGCACGTACTTGATCGAGACGACCCACACCAGCGACCAGAAAATCAGCGCCAGAATGCCGAAGACCCCGTCATGGTTGACTTGAACTCCGTAACCACCAGTAAACACTTCTTTAAGGGTATAGAGCGGGCTGGTACCGATATCGCCGTAAACCACCCCGACTGCCGCCACCAGCATGCCAATCGGCTTTGCATTGGAATGCTCGGCACCTGCCGCCTGACTATTTGCCTGACCCATCAACCACTCCTGCCTTTTGACCCAAGGTCTTTTATAAACAACGCGTCTAAGCTGACCGTAGCATGCGCTGTTTTACTTCTCGTAACAGACGTTTTATTGACCCAAGGGTTTTACCCATGCGCAACGGCGCGAAGCATAGCGCAGCACTCGTCGCATTTCCCGGTATAAAGCTGGTCAAGTGCGTTGCCCGTCGCTAGAATTGCGCACTTTTTGATCAGAGGCGCACCAAGCGCCCGCCTACCGCCGTGTCGTGCCCGACTGGCGGCGCCATTCAATACCGAGGTTAGACATGTCCACCACCATCGCAAAAGCCAACCCCAAGGTCGGCTTTGTATCCCTGGGTTGCCCGAAGGCTCTGGTCGACTCCGAGCGCATCCTTACGCAACTGCGCATGGAAGGCTATGACGTCGTGTCCACGTACCAGGACGCTGACGTAGTGGTGGTCAACACCTGCGGCTTCATCGACTCGGCCAAGGCTGAGTCGCTGGAAGTGATTGGCGAAGCCATCAAGGAAAACGGCAAGGTCATCGTCACCGGCTGCATGGGCGTGGAAGAAGGCGCTATCCGCAACGTGCACCCAAGCGTGCTGGCCGTGACCGGGCCGCAGCAGTACGAGCAGGTGGTCAACGCCGTGCACGACGTAGTGCCGCCGCGTCAGGACCACAACCCGCTGATCGACCTGGTGCCGCCGCAAGGCATCAAGCTGACCCCGCGCCACTACGCGTATTTGAAGATTTCCGAAGGCTGCAACCACAGCTGCAGCTTCTGCATCATCCCGTCGATGCGCGGCAAGCTGGTCAGCCGCCCGGTGGGTGATGTGCTGGACGAGGCCCAGCGCCTGGTCAAATCCGGCGTCAAAGAGCTGTTGGTGATTTCCCAGGACACCAGCGCCTACGGCGTCGACGTGAAATACCGCACCGGCTTCTGGAACGGCGCGCCGGTGAAAACCCGCATGACCGAACTCTGCGAAGCCTTGAGCAGCCTCGGCGTATGGGTGCGCCTGCACTACGTTTACCCGTACCCGCACGTGGACGAGCTGATCCCGTTGATGGCTGCGGGCAAGATCCTGCCGTACCTGGACATCCCGTTCCAGCACGCCAGCCCGAAAATCCTCAAGGCCATGAAACGCCCGGCCTTTGAAGACAAGACCCTGGCGCGCATCAAGAACTGGCGCGAGATCTGCCCGGAATTGATCATCCGCTCCACCTTCATCGTCGGCTTCCCCGGCGAAACCGAAGAAGACTTCCAGTACCTGCTGGACTGGCTGACCGAAGCGCAGCTGGACCGCGTCGGTTGCTTCCAGTACTCACCGGTGGAAGGCGCTCCGGCCAATTTGCTCGACGCAGCCATCGTGCCGGATGAGGTCAAGCAAGACCGTTGGGAGCGCTTCATGGCGCACCAGCAGGCCATCAGCTCGGCACGCCTGCAACTGCGCATCGGCCGGGAGATCGAAGTGCTGATCGACGAAGTCGACGAGCAAGGCGCCGTAGGCCGTTGCTTCTTCGATGCGCCGGAAATCGACGGTAACGTGTTTATCGACGATGCCAGCGGTTTGAAGCCGGGCGACAAGGTCTGGTGCACCGTGACCGACGCCGACGAATATGACCTGTGGGCCGTCAAGCGCGACTAAAAAAAAACCTTAAAAGCCCCGCCTCTGAACAAGATGCGGGGCTTTTTTAGGTCTATCGTTTGCCCATTGGCGTAGAAACAGGCAAGAGGCAGCGGGCATGCGTCAGCTTTCGGCAATTCATACACCCAAACTCAGCGACTTCGCGCACCTGGCGCAGCTCTGGGAAGATTCGGTGCGGGCGACCCACGACTTTTTGCCGGACAGCTACATCGTGTTGCTCAAGGAGCTGGTGCTGACGCGCTACCTCGACTCGGTGATGCTGATCTGCACCAAGGACGCGCGCCAACGCATCACCGGGTTCGCCGGGGTGGCGTCAGGCAAGGTCGAGATGCTGTTTATCGACCCGCAGCACCGTGGACAGGGCCTTGGCCGACAACTGCTGCGTTACGCGATCGAGCACATGAACGCCGACACACTGGACGTCAACGAACAGAACCCCCAGGCCCTGGGTTTTTACTTCAAGCAGGGCTTTGAGGTGATCGGCCGCGCAGAGCATGACGGCCTGGGCCGGCCATATCCGTTGCTGCACATGCGTTTACGCCAGCAGCAACTGCGCAGAGGCTGACGCAACACAGAATAAATGTGGGAGCGGGCTTGCCTGCGAAAGCGGCAGCCCCATCAGCACACCTTGGGCTGATACACCGCCTTCGCGAGCAAGCCCGCTCCCACAGTGTGAACCGTGTATTGACCAATAAAGCCCCTGCGCTGAAATGGAGCCGGGATTAACCCGCGCCAGGCAGGTACAATAGCCGCCCCCTTTTGCTACGGCCCTTGTCATGACTGACCCCATACGCCTCTCCAAACGCCTTATCGAACTGGTCGGTTGCTCCCGTCGGGAGGCTGAGCTGTTTATCGAAGGCGGCTGGGTCTCGGTGGACGGCGAAGTGATCGACGAACCGCAGTTCAAGATCACCACCCAGAAGGTCGAGCTGGACCCAGAGGCCAAAGCCACTGCACCGGAGCCGGTGACCATTCTGCTGCACGCGCCGGTCGGCGTGGACGCGGAAACGGCGATGGCCTCGATCAGCGCCGAAACCCTGTCCGAAGAGCATCGCTTCAGCAAACGCCCGCTCAAGGGCCACTTCCTGCGTCTGACCGCCAGTGCCGACCTGCAAGCCAAGGCCAGCGGCCTGCTGGTGTTCACCCAGGACTGGAAGATTCTGCGCAAGTTGACCGCCGATGCCGCCAAGATCGAGCAGGAATACGTGGTGGAGGTTGAAGGCGACATGGTCGCCCACGGCCTCAATCGCCTGAACCACGGCCTGACTTACAAGGGCAAAGAGCTGCCCCCCGTGAAAGCCAGCTGGCAAAACGAAAACCGCTTGCGCTTTGCGATGAAAAACCCGCAACCGGGTGTGATCGCCCTGTTCTGCGAAGCCGTTGGCTTGAAAGTCATCGCCATCCGCCGCATCCGCATTGGCGGCGTGTCCATCGGCAAAGTGCCGGTCGGCCAATGGCGTTACCTGTCCGGCAAAGAGAAGTTCTAAGCCGCTGCCCCTTTCTCGACGCCGCCTGACCGGGCGGTGTCCTCAGTTGAATACCAGGATTGCCCACCATGATTCACAACGACGTACTGCGCAGCGTGCGCTACATGCTCGACATCAGCGACAACAAGATGGTCGAGATCATCAAGCTCGGCGGCATGGACGTGACCAAGGAAGACCTGCTGACCTACCTCAAAAAAGATGAGGAAGAAGGTTTTGTGTTCTGCCCCGACGACGTCATGGCGCACTTCCTTGACGGCCTGGTGATTTTCAAGCGCGGCAAGGACGAAAGCCGTCCGCCGCAGCCGATCGAAACTCCAGTGACCAACAACATCATCCTGAAGAAGCTGCGCGTGGCCTTCGAATTGAAGGAGGACGATATGCACGCAATCCTCAAGGCTGCCGAGTTCCCGGTGTCCAAGCCAGAGCTGAGCGCGCTGTTCCGCAAGTTCGGCCACACCAACTACCGCCCGTGTGGCGACCAGTTGCTGCGTAACTTCCTCAAGGGCCTGACGCTGCGCGTCAGAGCTTAAGGGCAGCGACGAGCCTCAAGCTGCACGTTAACGCTTGCGGCTTGCAGCTTGTAACTTGAGGCTTCAGAAATGACCTACCACGTTTCGCCCGTCGGTTTCGTGCGCTCTTGCTTCAAGGAGAAGTTCGCCATCCCGCGCCAGCCGCAATTGGCGCCGGCCGCCCGTGGCGTGCTGGAGCTGGTGGCGCCGTTCGACAGCGGCGACGCGGTACAGGGCCTGGAGCAGGTCAGCCATGTGTGGCTGCTGTTTCTTTTTCATCAGGCCCTGGAAGACACGCCGCGCCTCAAAGTGCGGCCGCCACGCCTGGGCGGCAACACGTCCATGGGCGTGTTCGCCACCCGTGCAACGCACCGCCCGAACGGCATTGGCCAGTCGGTGGTGAAGCTGGACAAGGTCGAGCCCGGCCGGCTGTGGATTTCCGGGATTGATCTGCTTGATGGCACGCCCGTGTTGGATATCAAGCCGTATGTGCCGTATGCCGACATTATCGAGGGCGCCACCAACAGCATCGCCAGCAGCGCACCGCCGCTGATTCCCGTGCAGTGGCTGAAGACTGCCCTGTTCCAGGCACAAGGCCATGCTGAGCGCCTTGACGAGCCCTTGGTGGCGTTGATCGAGCAGTGTTTGGCGCAGGATCCACGGCCGGCGTATCAGACGCCTGGGCCGGAGCGCGAGTACGGGGCGCAGTTCTGGGATGTGGATGTGCGCTGGCACTATCCCGAGGCGGGCCTTATCTGTGTACTGGAAGTGGTTCCAGCTGAATAAACCGGAAACAAAATGTGGGAGGGGGCTTGCCCCCGATAGCGCTGGTACATTCAACATCTCTGTTGACTGACCTGGCGCCATCGGGGGCAAGCCCCCTCCCACATTTAGATCTTCTTTGTTGCCCTGACTGTTTACTTCTCGACGAACGCACGCTCGATCAGATAATCACCCGGCTCACGCATACGCGGCGAAACCTTCAGGCCGAAGCTGTTCAGCACTTCGCTGGTTTCATCCAACATGCTTGGGCTGCCGCACAGCATGGCGCGGTCGTCTTCAGGGTTGATCGGTGGTAGGCCGATGTCGCTGAACAGCTTGCCGCTGCGCATCAGGTCGGTCAGGCGGCCTTCGTTTTCGAATGGCTCGCGGGTCACGGTCGGGTAGTAGATCAACTTGTCACGCAGGGCCTCGCCGAAGAATTCATTCTGCGGCAGGTGCTCGGTGATGAATTCGCGGTAGGCGACTTCGTTGACGTAACGCACGCCGTGGCACAGGATCACTTTTTCGAAACGCTCGTAGGTTTCCGGGTCCTGGATCACGCTCATAAACGGCGCAAGGCCAGTACCGGTGCTGAGCAGGTACAGGTGTTTGCCCGACTTCAAATCGTCAAGCACCAGGGTGCCTGTCGGTTTTTTGCTGATGATGATCTCGTCGCCTTCCTTCAAGTGCTGCAATTGGGAAGTCAGCGGGCCATCGGGCACCTTGATGCTGAAGAACTCCAGATGCTCTTCCCAGTTCGGGCTGGCAATGGAGTAAGCGCGCATGAGCGGGCGGCCATTTGGCTGTTGCAGGCCGATCATCACGAACTGACCGTTCTCAAAGCGCAGGCCCGGATCGCGGGTGCACTTGAAGCTGAACAGAGTGTCGTTCCAGTGATGAACACTGAGGACACGCTCGTGGTTCATGTTGCTCATGTACGGGGGACTCCTGGAAATGGGTCTGCGCCAAAGTTGGGATGCGCAATTGCACAGCATTCTAATGGCGGCGACAATATCTGTTAACTGGATTATTAAGATAAGGGTTATCGGTTATATCGATATGCGATTTACTCTCCGTCAACTGCAAGTCTTCGTCGCCGTCGCCCAGCAGGAAAGCGTCTCACGCGCTGCTGGCCTTCTGGCCTTATCTCAATCCGCCGCCAGCACCTCGATCACCGAGCTGGAGCGTCAATCCAGCTGCCAATTATTCGACCGCGCCGGCAAACGCCTGAGCCTCAACGCCCTCGGCCACCAGCTGTTGCCCCAGGCAGTGGCGCTGCTGGACCAGGCCAAGGAGATCGAGGACTTGCTCAACGGCAAGTCCGGCTTCGGCTCCCTGGCGGTCGGCGCCACCCTGACCATCGGCAATTACCTGGCGACGCTGTTGATCGGCAGCTTCATGCAGCAGCACCCCGAGAGTCAGGTGAAGCTGCATGTGCAGAACACTGCGCATATCGTGCATCAGGTAGCGCACTACGAAATTGACCTGGGTCTAATCGAAGGCGACTGCAGCCACCCGGACATCGAAGTGCAAACCTGGGTGGAAGATGAGCTGGTGGTGTTTTGCGCACCGCAGCATCACTTGGCCAAACGCGGCGTGGCGAGCATGGAAGAGTTGACCCATGAAGCGTGGATCCTGCGCGAACAAGGCTCCGGCACGCGCCTGACCTTTGACCAGGCCATGCGTCACCACCGCAGCGCGCTGAATATCCGCCTGGAGCTGGAACACACCGAGGCGATCAAACGTGCGGTGGAATCGGGCTTGGGGATTGGCTGCATTTCCCGGCTGGCGCTGCGCGATGCGTTCCGCCGCGGCAGCCTGGTGCCGGTGGAAACCCCGGACCTGGACCTGGCCCGGCAGTTTTACTTCATCTGGCATAAACAGAAGTACCAGACCTCGGCAATGCGCGAGTTTCTGGAACTGTGCCGCGCCTTCACCGCCGGGGTTCAGCGCAGCGACGAAATCGTGCTGCCGAGCATCGCCTGATGCCTTAGATCAGAATCACGGCCCACACCAGGGTGATCATGGTCAGCGCCACGAATTGCGCGGCGCTGCCCATGTCCTTGGCGTTTTTCGACAGCGGGTGCAGGTCGAGGGAAATCCGGTCGATGGCCGCTTCCACCGCGGAGTTGAGCAACTCGACGATCAGGGCCAGCAGGCACACCGCGATAAGCAAGGCTCGCTCGACCCGGCTGACGTGCAGGAAAAAGCTCAGCGGAATCAGGATCACGTTGAGCAACACCAACTGACGGAATGCCGCCTCGCCAGTGAAGGCCGCACGCAAGCCATCCAGGGAATAGCCCCCTGCGTTGAAGATACGTTTGATACCGGTTTGACCCTTGAAAGGCGACATAGATGTAGGCAACTGAACCAAAGAAGTGGGGAAACTAGATCACGCAAAGTCAAAAAAGCGTGAATCGGCAATGTCTTAGTGCTGCGAAATTGACTCAAGTTGTTGCAAGAGCAGCGCCGCCTGGGTGCGCGTGCGCACGCCCAGCTTGCGAAAAATCGCCGTCACGTGGGCCTTGATGGTCGCTTCGGACACGCTCAATTCGTAAGCAATCTGCTTGTTCAGCAGACCTTCGCAGACCATGGTCAACACCCGAAATTGCTGAGGCGTCAGGCTGGCGAGACCATCACGGGCAGCCTTGGCTTCGTCGGACACGTTGATTTCTTCAAACGCTTGCGGCGGCCAGGACACATCGCCGTCAAGCACGGTGCGCACGGCTTTCTGGATCGCTTCCATTGAACTGGACTTGGGAATGAAACCGCTGGCGCCAAACTCCTTGGAGCGCACCACCACGTCAGCTTCTTCCTGGGCCGAGACCATCACCACCGGGATCTGCGGGTATTGCCCGCGTAACAGCACAAGCCCGGAAAAACCGTAGGCACCGGGCATGTTCAGGTCGAGCAGCACCAGGTCCCAGTCGGATTTTTCGGTGAGTCGTGCTTCCAGCTCGGCAATGCTGGCCACTTCAACCAGCCGCACGTCCGGGCCAAGGCCCAGGGTTACCGCCTGATGCAGCGCACTGCGAAACAGCGGGTGGTCATCGGCTATCAGGATTTCGTATGTGGCCATTGATTAAATGATCCTGTTTTTTATGGCAGCCCTGACGGGTTCAGGGTTCGCCAGTACACAAGGCAACGGCCAGGCAGCCATCGCCACGGGGCAGGCTCAGCGTCAAAAACACCTGCAACGACGCTGAAAATTCACGGTTACGCCCCAATCGGCGCCCAGCATGCCCAGCGTAGCCTGGGGGGTCAAGCACTACGCCCGTGGGCATTTTAGCGAGTTGCAGGTTTGCAGTGCCATCATGCAAACGTCGTCTGGTCATACTGCCGGGACGTGGGGCGAGAGGCGCGCATGAACGCTGTCCGCCGGGTCCAGCGGTAACAGGAACTTGGCCGCCAGGTAATGGGTGCTGAATACGTCGAGGTAAGCATCCAGCACTTCACTGGCCGCTTGATCGCTTGCCAGCTCCAGGCACAGCGCGGCGACTTCGGCAGTGCAAAAATGATCATCCCGCTTGGAGCGACGCAGCTTGTAGCGCGACAGCTGTTCAGGCGCCAGGCTCAACACGGGCAAGTGTTCCAGGTAGGGGCTCTTGCGGAACATCTTGCGCGCTTCGCTCCAGGTGCCGTCCAGCAGGATGAACAACGGGCGCTTGCCCTCCTCCACGTTCACCTCACTGACCACCCGCTCTGGCGCGACGAATTCGCCGGGAAACACGATATAGGGTTGCCACTGCGGGTCGGCCAGCAAGGTCAGCAACGCGGGATCGACCTCGGTGCGCGACCAGGCAAACGCGGTGGTGTCGTCAATCACATCAGCAATCAGCCAGCCGGTGTTGCTCGGCTTCATCGGTTCAACATCGTGCATCAGCAGGCACATTGCCGAGCGCGCTTCTACCTGCGGCCGCCAGGCACACAGGCAATATTCGGGAATCACCCGGCAGCCGGGGCAACGCTCGGCGCGCGAACCACGGTTGAGGAACGGGCGCACGGCCCGCGCCAGCCGTTGGGTACGCAAACGGGAAACGGCATGGCTCATCGGGCGTAACCCGTAGAAGGGAAAATCGACACTGGGGGAACTCGAGACAGGCTTAAGTGGCGGCAGTTTAGCAGAGCCGCCGGCACTTCTGAGCGATACGCCTGGCTGTAGTGGCAGGCGCTCACCTATAATTGCGCGCCACTGAACGCACAGCGCAGTGGCTGGTCTATGCACCAGTAACCGAATCAGGAGATTTTCATGCTGCGTTCCATGCTGCGTCTTGTTGCCCCATCCGTCGCCCTTGCGCTGGTATTGCCCATGGGCGCCCACGCGGCCTCGCTGCTGGAGGCCCAAATGAACAGGAAGCTGCAAAGCGTCGCGGCCGAAAGCAACAAGGACCTGCCCCGGGAAATCGATGAAAAAACCCTGGAAGTGGCCTACACCGTTGAAGGCATGCAGCTGATCGATCACCTCAGCGTGCAACCTGACCGGGCCGAACAGATGCGCGCCAACCCCAAGGCCGTGTATTTCCAGCTGGGTCAAAGCGTGTGCCTGAACAAGGGTTACCGCGAGTTGATGGCCAAAGGCGCTGTGATGCGCTATGACATCTCCGAGAACAAGACCAACCGCCCGGTGGCGTCGGTCAAGTTTGTCGAGGCCGATTGCCCGGCACCTGCCGCAGCGAAGAAGAAAAAGTAACGATTGCTCCACCGTCGCGCGCTGCTGTCCTGTGGCGCGCACATCCCTCGCTGTCTTTGCTTGCCAACAACTAAACTGCTTGATGTGCGGCCAATAACCGGTTGCCAGCCAAGGGTTTTTCGGCTCATGATCAAGTCATCCCGACAGCCTGCTCCGCGCATTTTCCAAGCCGTTCTGTAACATTTTCAGGGCAAAAGAGGGTTGCCCTCCTGCGACTTGCAGTGCAAAGGTTTCCAAATCACAAGGAACATCCAGAGCCCGCTTTGCCGCTCGGTGCACACCGTGCAACGCCCCTGGCGTGCAGCGACACATGCAGTGTCGTGGCCGCGGACGAATACCTCGCCGAGGGCCCAGGTTCTGTGAAGAAGGAGAAGTTGAATGCCTTACGAATCGAATGACCGCCTGCTCCGTCATTTTGAAGAATACGGGACCGACCTCACTCAGCAGGTCGACGCGCAACTCCAGCTGGTCGCGCCCAGCAGCCCGAACATTCCCCTTTATCGCGACATGATCCTCACCGTTCTGCGCATGGCCCAGGACGATCGCAACCGTTGGAACGCCAAAATCACCTTGCAGGCGATCCGCGAGCTGGACAATGCCTTCCGCGTGCTCGAACAGTTCAAGGACCGCCGCAAGGTGACCGTGTTCGGCTCGGCGCGCACACCGGCTGAAAGCCCTTTGTACGCCTTGGCCCGAGAAGTCGGCGCCCAGCTGGCGCAATCGGACCTGATGGTGATCACCGGCGGTGGCGGCGGCATCATGGCGGCAGCCCACGAAGGCGCCGGCCTGGAGCACAGCCTGGGGTTCAACATTACCCTGCCGTTTGAGCAGCACGCCAACCCGACCATCGATGGCACCGAGAACCTGCTGTCCTTCCACTTCTTCTTCACCCGCAAGCTGTTTTTCGTCAAGGAAGCCGATGCGCTGGTGTTGTGCCCTGGCGGGTTCGGCACCCTGGATGAAGCGCTTGAAGTGCTCACCCTGATCCAGACCGGCAAAAGCCCACTGGTGCCAGTGGTACTGCTGGATGCTCCAGGCGGCGGCTTTTGGCAAGGGGCTTTGGACTTTATCCGCAGCCAACTGGAAGCCAATCGCTATATTCTGCCCACCGACCTCAAGCTGGTCCGACTGGTACACAGTGCTGAAGCAGCAGTGGACGAAATTAACCAGTTCTATGCCAACTTCCACTCCACGCGCTGGTTGAAGCGTGAGTTTGTGGTGCGCATGAACCATCCGCTCAGTGAACGGGCGCTGGCCCATTTGCAAAGCGAGTTTGCCAGCCTGCGGCTGAGTGGTGAATTCCAGCAGCTTGCCTATACCGGCGAGGAACACGATGAGCCGAGGTTCAGCCATTTAACGCGCTTGGTGTTCAACTTCAATGGCCGCGATCAAGGCCGACTACGAGAGTTGGTGGATTACATCAACTTGCCGGAAAACTGGGCACAGGCTCAGGGGAAAGCGCAGCAGCGGGTAACGCCCGAGCCAGCATGATTTTTTGAAGGCAAAAAAAAAGGCCCACTATTTTCATAGTGGGCCTTTTTAATTTACCGAGTTCAATGAGGTACAGCAGATTCGATGTGGGAGCTGGCTTGCCTGCGATGGCGTCACCGCTATCCACTGGAAACCAAAGTGTCCGCGTCGCAGTCAAGCCAGCGCCTACATTCTAAATTTCAGCAGCTCGAAAGCTCAGTCTTCCATGTCTCGGCCGCTTAGCAGGCGGCTGATCATGTCCATCGAAAACCCGCGATAACTCAGGAAGCGACCTTGCTTAGCACGCTCCCTGGCATCAATCGGAAGATGGCCGGCAAACTTGCGGCGCCAAGTATCTTCCAACTGCGACTGCCAACTGATACCGCACTCACGCAGGGCGAGGTCGATATCAGCGCGTTGCAGACCGCGCTGGCTCAGCTCTTCGCGAATTCGCGCCGGGCCGTAGCCGGAGCGTGCGCGGTAGGAGACAAAGCTTTCCAGGTAACGCGCTTCCGACAGAAGCCCTTCCTCCGTTAAGCGGTCGAGGGCAGTTTCGATCATCTCGGGCTCTGCGCCGCGCTGACGCAGTTTACGCGTCAGCTCGACTCGACCATGCTCGCGTCGAGCGAGCAGGTCCATCGCAGTGCGCCGAACGGCGACGAGTGTATCCAGTACAACAGTCATCGTTTGCTTCAGATGTCAGTATCAGCTTCTTCGACTTCTTCCACCGGCTCGCGATTGGCAGCAGCTTTCACGTCTGGCGCTGCGGTCAGCAACTTGTCGCGAATCTGCTTCTCGAGCGTGGCGGCGATATCCGGGTTGTCTGCCAGGAACTTGGCCGAGTTGGCCTTGCCCTGACCGATCTTGCTGCCGTTGTAGGCATACCAGGCGCCGGACTTCTCGACGAAACCGTGCAACACGCCCAGGTCGATCATCTCACCGTTCAGGTAGATACCCTTGCCGTAGAGAATCTGGAACTCAGCCTGACGGAAAGGCGGAGCCACTTTGTTCTTCACGACTTTAACGCGGGTTTCGCTGCCGACAACCTCGTCACCTTCCTTCACCGCGCCGGTACGACGGATGTCCAGACGGACCGAAGCGTAGAACTTCAACGCGTTACCACCAGTGGTGGTTTCCGGGCTGCCGAACATCACGCCGATCTTCATACGGATCTGGTTGATGAAGATCACCAGGCAGTTGGCGTTCTTGATGTTACCGGTGATTTTACGCAGCGCCTGGGACATCAAGCGGGCTTGCAGGCCCACGTGCATGTCGCCCATTTCGCCTTCGATTTCAGCTTTCGGTACCAGGGCTGCCACGGAGTCGACCACGATCACGTCGATGGCGTTGGAGCGCACCAGCATGTCGGTGATTTCCAGGGCTTGCTCACCGGTGTCTGGCTGGGAAACCAACAGGTCGTCTACGTTGACGCCCAGTTTGCCGGCGTATTCAGGATCCAGGGCGTGCTCGGCGTCGACAAACGCACAGGTGGCGCCCATTTTTTGCGCCTGGGCAATCACCGACAGGGTCAGGGTGGTTTTACCGGAAGATTCAGGGCCGTAGATTTCAACGATACGGCCTTTTGGCAGGCCGCCAATGCCGAGTGCGATATCCAGACCCAGAGAGCCAGTGGAAATAGCCGGGATCGCCTGACGGTCGTGATCGCCCATACGCATTACGGCACCCTTGCCGAATTGACGTTCGATCTGACCCAGGGCCGCAGCCAAGGCTTTCTTCTTGTTGTCGTCCATTAAAGTCCTCACGTAATCAATAAGGCCTGACGGCCAACACCTGTATAAGTAGACAGTATTGTTCCACAAAGATCGAAGATCGCCTACCCCTGTTTTTCTATTTCTAGTGCAGCTCGTCGCAACAAGCCCTCAAGCGCGGCCTTTACCGTTTGTCGGCGGACCTCGTCGCGGTTGCCGGGGAAGTGCGCAAGCTCGGCCGTCACCTCTTCGCCAACGCCAAAAGCCAGCCAAACGGTGCCGACCGGTTTGTCCGGCGAACCGCCGTCAGGCCCGGCAACACCGCTGACCGCCACGGCAAAGCGCGACAGGCTTTTTTCCTGTGCACCACGGACCATCGCCTCCACCACTTCCTGGCTGACAGCGCCGACTTTGCCGAACAGCTTCTCCGGTACGCCCAGCTGCCGGGTCTTCTGCCGGTTGGAATAGGTGACATATCCCGCCTCGAACCAGGCCGAACTGCCCGGAATCCGCGTGATGGCTTCGGCGATACCGCCGCCGGTGCACGACTCGGCAGTGGTGACGTGGGCGTTGAGCACCTGCAAACGGCGACCCAGTTCAGCGGCCAGTTGAGTGATTTCCTTCACGGTCGACTCCAGAAGTAGGCGGGGATTTGCCTACCCTACAGGAGCAAATCGCACACGCAAGCGACAGACTGGATCAAGATGCTAACGCCCGACGGCGCGCACGTACGCTTGGCAGGCACGTAAGGCGATCAGGGCGTTATCGCCGTCGTCGGTGATGGCGATAATTCGCTGAGCATGCGCCGGGTCAAGTTGGGCTCGCGGGGCTGCATGAACCACGCCGCTGGCGGTGGCGGCGGTTGGCACTGAGCAATTGAGGCTGCGGTCGGTGGCGTCGAGAAGGACTGACAACCGCACATCAGCAGTGGCCAGGCGGTCGCGCAGAGCAGCTTGGTTATGTTGGGCATCGTTCAACTCCTGTACGTGTTGCTGATCGTTGGCGCTGAGCTGCTTCTCCAACGCCAACCGTTCTTTTTGCTCAGCCAGGTGTTGAAGCAAAACCGCCTGTGCCTGCACATCCGCCTGGCGCTCGAGCTGCGAGCCATAACGCCACGCCTGCACTTGCCAGGTCACGACCACCAGCAGGCAAACGCCGATCAGCCGTAACGCGCCTAAGAAACGCATAACACCGACTTGGCCCGCGCCCACACTTGCAAACGGTCCTCCAGCCCGTTCAGGCCGCCATTGATGCGGCGGGTAATGGTGGTGAACTGGTCTTTGTCGGCCAGCTCATTCAAGCCGTTGCTCTGCCAAAACCACGCCGCGGACTCACATGCCCACTGTGGCTGTTCCAGCAGCTGCGGCTGTCCGAGCAGGCGATCATCGCCGAACAATGCCTGGCTGCACGCCAGGTAGTTACGCCGCCCGGTGATCTGGATCAGTCCCCTGCCCCGATACTTCTGGCCATCGCCGTCCGCTTCGGGGGTGTTGCCCAGGCGCGCGGCCAAAATGCCGGTGTCGTATTTGCTGAGGTATTGGTCGCTGCCCAGTTCGCGCACGTAGCGCAGCTCACCGGATTCGTGGCCGACTTGCGCGAGGAACGCAGCGATGCGCTTGGGTTGGCCGATCTGGAACCTGGACATTGCAGTGTTCAATGCGGACAAAAAAAGGCCCGCAACAGGGCGGGCTCCGGGCAGGATTTGAACCAGTTGAGAAAGCGTTATAGCCATGGGTCCTCACTCGGCCGCGGATAAACCGTTGGCCATAATCGTGCATCGATAACTCTCGCTGCGCTTGCCACTGGAGGTCACCGTCTTGATCGACCAACGGCCGCGCATGAAGTCGGGCCACGATTCGTCCAGCAGCAACAGGCCTTCAGCGCCGAACAAGGGGTTTCCGGGGCAGATCACATTAACTTGCATCCCTTCGCGGCCCACTCGGCGCATCTCGCCCTCGGCAGCGGTTCTGGCTTCGGCCTCGTTCTGGTAGCGCTGCGTCACCACCTTGAACGGCGCGATGCCCACCTGCACCACCCGTTGTTTACCGGCTGCCGCGTCCCACCAGGACGTTTGTGCGCCCAGGTAAGTAGCGCGGCTGGTTTGGGTAAAGCTGGCGGTGATAAACGCGCGATCACCCGGACGATTGTCGCGGGTGATCGACAACGGCACGACCGGCAAGACCTTGCCCGACAGCGATTTTGTCTGCCCTTTGCGGCCCAGCACATACAGCTCGTCGACAGGCTTGGCCACGGCATCGAAGCGATTGGCCAGACGCGTGAGAAACGCCATGTCACTTTCATTGGTCTGGTCGATGTGCGGGATATGCTCGCCTTCCAGATCAGGCGCCACGCGCGGTGAAAAACCGTAGCGCGTGGTCAATTGGCGAAACAACGCACCCAGGCTGATCGGCCCGTGACTGGCAGTGCGTCGCTTCTTGAATTCGGGCTCATCAAAGGGCGCCGCCGTCGCCACCAGCACCAGACGCAGCGGGAACAGTGACGGTGTGCGCTGGGTGATTTTGAAGCGGCCCTTGTCCACCAGGCCCGACTCCCGATACCCGATGCGCAGGCCGATACGCCCGCCCAGGCTGGGCAGCCCTTCAAGGCCCTCGATGTCGAGTGTCAGCTTGAGCTGGTCGGACGTAAAGCCGGCCATGTCGGTATGCTCCCACTCCAATAGCCGCTCATTGAGGAGTGCGGCATTGGCACCGTAAATCTCCACCACGGGTGTAAATCCAAGTGTCATGGTTGCTCCTTAATCCCAGGCCGTAACCGGCTGCCTGGCCACGGGCTGGGTATCCAGCTCAGGCACAATCACATTGACGCCTGCCGGCAATACCGCGCCCTGTTCGGCCAACTGCGGATTCAAGCGCCACAGCACCTCTTCGGCGGCATCATCACAGCGACGGAGCTCGCGATAGAGCAACAGGTTGACCGAGTCACCGGCAATACTTCGAACCTTACGCATTGACGAATTCCTCCAGTACCAACACCCAATTGACCACCATGGCCGTGCCGTCATCGATCACACAGGACTGTTTTTCGTCCACCGATTTGATGGTCCACAGCCCCCAGTTCAGGCCTACGCCATCGACCAGCGGCAACGGCACACGCTGGGCTTGCAGCGCACGCAATTCGTCCATCCGCGCCATGCCCAGCGCGCGTGCAGCCTTGCCGCCGAATGACAGCGTTTCGAGCGCCTGGCCAACTTGGGTGGATTTGGGCTTGCCGGAAACGATATCCAGGCTGCCCCACCCCCCACTGCTCAAACGGTCCAGGGTGTCGTAGGCAAACCCACGGGACAGCCCGAAAATAAACGGGCCCAACGCCATTTGTTGTCGCATCACACCACTCCTGTATCGGTCAGGGCCGAGTCACGTCGCGTCGCCAGCAGGCTGTCCATCGACAGCGGCGAGAATTGCGCCTCGATCTGTTGCACCACGATCGCGGCCAGTTGTTGTGGGTTGGCCTGCTCGGGTGCGTTGATGGTGATTTGCGGCGCGAAGTTGACTTGGCGGTTGTCGGCTTGAGCGCTACTGAGTTTTTTGCTGGTCTCGCCGGGTGATGGCAGACGGTCATCGGAGCCCATCAGTTTTTCACTCAGCCAGGCGCCGATATCACTGCCGGCAAACGTACCCAGCGCGCCGCCGACCACTTTGCCGATGGCACCGCCAGCGACACCGCCCATGACCCCGCCCAGCACTGTGCCAGCCCCCGGCACCACCGAGCCGATCGCCGCCCCGGCGAGCGTGCCGAGCGCGCGGCCAACGGCCATGCCCGCAAATTCGCCAGCAACGCCACCGGCAACGCCGCCGCCGACTGACCCTACCGTGGTGCCGACGGCTTTACCCAGGTTCCCCGACATCGCGCCCTGGACAAGGTCAATGCCAGCACCCGCCAGCACCACGCCAAGGGAGCCTCTTCGTGCGACCTTACTGGCTCTCGCAGTTCGTGAAGGCTTGTCTGCGGAGTGATCACCGCGCGGCGTTTCGTTGCCTTTAGGTGTGTTCTGGCTGGCTGGCGCGCTCACCTTGCCTGGTGTGGTATCGCCGCCTCCGAGAACCTTGCCGGCGACCTTCTCGAACACCTTGTCCTTCACCGCATCGAACACACCAGAAAACACCGGCCCCAGCGCCGCGCCAGCCAGCGTTACAGCGGCCGTGGTCTTGGGCAGCGCCTCGGCCAACCAGCCCACGCCCGTCACCAGCCCGGTCATCGCGGTCAACGAGGTGTCCACGATCGGCGCCAGCGCGGCATCCTTGACGGTATCCAGCCGCGTGGTGCTGGCCTCGAAGGCTTGACGACGTGCCTGTGTGGAGTCTGCGCGAACCGCTGCCGAACGCAGGACCGAGCCTTGTTCGCCAAGTGTCGACGTCGCGTACACCGACTTGTCGGCCACCAGCGTAAACGCCTGCTTTACCGTGTCGATGGCGGGCACCAGGCTCAGAATCGACTGGTTGCCATCGAACAATTGAGTGGCCAACGCCGCTTGTTTCTCAGCCGGTTGCGCCTTGAGCGCTTCAAGCACCGTGAGCAGGGTCTGGGGCGCATCCTGCTGCATCCCGCCAGCGAGCAACGTGGGATCAAGCTTGAGCGTCGCCCACGCGTTGCGCTGGCTTTCAGAAGCGCTGTCGCCTTTGGCCAGGGTGCTGCTGATTTTTTCCAGCCCGACACCCGCTGCACTCTTGCTGTTGCCGGCACTGAGCAATGCCGCCGAAAGCGCCGCTGCCTGCTCGGGGCTCATGCCCGCGGCGGTGGCCGTACCCCCTGCGCGCTGCACAATAGCGCCGATATCCGCCGCTTCTGCCTTGAGCGAAACATGGGTGCCCAACACATTGGTCGCGTCAGCCAGGTCCCGGGTTTGCTCGCGGTCGATTTTCATCGACTCGCGCCAGCCGCCCATCATGTCGCCGGCATTTTTGACGTCGACCTTGAAGGCCGTCGCCATGATGGCTGCGTCGCGGGCGAACTGGGTCAGGTCGTCCTGACGAGCCGCGCGGTCGATATTGCCCGAGGCATCCTTGCGGTCGCTGCCGATGCCGGACCGGGCGGCCACATACTCGACCTGTGCCAGGTCCACGGCGCTTGCACCGCTCGCCGCTACCATCGGTTCCGACGCCATGGCCAAGTTGGTTTCGCGCAGTTGTTTGCGCTGGCGGCCGACAAACATCAACAACTGATCCAGGTCAGTCATCGCGGCATCCAGTGCGTGCGAGGGTTTGCGCGCCTCAGCGGGGGCTGCAGCTTTTGCTGCTCCCGCGCCTTCGCCAGCTTCAACTTGCCGGGCGTCCATCATCTTGAGCAGTGAGGCGTTGAACAGCTCGAGGGTATTCACCAGCCGATCCTGCCCCGCCGCCAGGAGATTGATCTCAAGGCTGGCAGTCGCCAGGGCCAACCCCAGACTCGCGGCCTCTACCGGCATCGCGCCCGAGGGCCCGGCGAGTGTTGACGCAATGGGTTTGATACTGGCCTGCGCCACTGCGGTGTCACGTGAGCCCAGCGTCAGCTCGCCTTCCGTGGCGATGGCTGACGGGCTTGCATGGTTATTGCCTGCCATACCGCTCTACTCCTGTTTGACGCCAAGGCGAGTGATCGCGATGTCGTAGCGGCGCAATGCTTTTCCGGCGTCCCAGTCGAGGATCTCCGCCTCATTGACCGAGTAAATCAGTGGCACCACATCGAGGATCACTTCGATGTCGCGCTCCGAAAGAAGTCCGCCGGTTTGTTTAAAAAATCGTCGATGCGCTCCTGCAGTTCCGTCCAGTCGGGAACGGTCAGCCCGGCCAGGTCGGGGATCATCAGGCCGGTGCAGTGAGCGGTGATGAATTCGGCGCGTTCTTTGTTGGTGGCGAGTTTCTTCATGGCCTTGGTAGCGCGCAGGGCGGGCATTTCCAGGCTCAGTGCGGTCAGGTTGCGGCCGGCGGCATCGAGGGGCAGCAGCAGGTGCACCTGTTCATGCTGCGACGGCTCATCGCGTTCGCCGAGGAAGAACGACGCTGGGCGCGTCGACATTTCGTGCACGTACTGAGCAATGCTCACGTAGTCCGGGCGCTTGAGCTGATCGAGTTCTTTTTCCGACAGGCCGGTGGCGAGTTTTGCCAGTTCAAAAAACTGGTCGTCCTCGTCATCACCGGCCCGGGCCAGCGCGTTTTTTTGCGCGGCGTAGAACAGCGGCTTGAGTTGAATTTGCTGGATCGTCGCGCCGGTGTCGGCGGTGATCGGAGACAGCAGAATGTGCAGCGGTGGCATCCAGGCCATGGGGCAATTCCTTGTTTAAGCGTTGTTGAAAGCAGCGCGAATCTAAAGCTGAGCGCGGTCGATGTGGGAGCTGGCTTGCCTGCGATGGCATCACCTCGATACGCCAGGCACACCGAGTCGCCTGCATCGCGGGCAAGCCCGGCTCCCACATTGACTGTGCTCACTTCAGGTCACGGTAGCCCTTAAGGCATCAGCACCGCGCGGCGCGCATCGCCGAGAATGTCGACACCGTTGAGCATGAACTTCTGGGTACGCACGTCGATGTCGATCACCGGAATGCCGTTTTCCAGACGGTTGTAGGTACGGCAGGACAGCTCCAAAGTGGTGGTGACCTTGTCGCCCATCTTCAGCTTCGCCTCCTCCAGGGATTTGAGTTTTCCGCCGACGGTGTGGTAGGTGAAATAGGTCTTGCCGTCCTGGTCCTGACCGGCTTCACGCACGTTCAACAGGATGTCGTCGCCCATACGCACGCCCAGGGCCAGCATGATTTCCGGCCCGGCACCTTGCAGAACCAACTTGGCATTGAGCACCTTGCCGCTCTTGGCCATCTCTTCGGCGATGAAGCGCCCGCCGGACATGGATTCCATGTCGAACTCGATCTTTGGCGGGGTGAACTCCTCCACCGTCGCGGACAACGGCAGGCCTTGAAGGGTGGCCGCAATGGCCTGTCTTACACGGTTGGTAAACATTAGAGAACGTCCTCCAGGAACTGCTCGATGATTTCATCGCGGGCATTGAGTTGGTAAATCATGTGTTCATTCGGCGCATAGCGGCCGTAGTCGATGACGATGAACCAGGTGCCGTTCTTGTACTTCTCGACACTGTTCAATTCCGGGTGCAGGTACACGCTGCCGCCGGGGATGGTTTCGTCGGCGACCAGGGTTTGCAGCCAGTCGTTGATGCGCTTGACCTCCTGGTCCATGAACGACTTGGTGAGGTTCTTGGCCATGGCTTTCTGGCCGGCCTTGACCAGCTTGCGGCTGATGGCATCTTCCAGGCCGACGTAGCTGATGAACTTGCCGGTGATGGAGCGGTTACCCAGCAGCGAGAAGCCGCCGAGGATGGTGCGCGCGTAGTAGCTCACGCCGTAGCGGTTGAGCAGGTCGCCTTCGGTGGAGGTGTCGAGGATGTTGTACTCGACCACGCGGGAAACGTCCTCGGCGAAGGTCACCTGGTTGCCCGGGCTTTCCCATTGCTTGACCTTGGCCAGTGCAGCGATGGCCAGCGAGGACGGCGACAGGAACACGTTCTTTTTCGCCGCCTTGGAGTACACCGACGGCATGTTGTGCACCAGCAGGCAACGGTCGAAACCGAGGTCGGCACCGCCCAGCTCGCCGCTGTAGGTCACCTGATCAGCAACCGAAGCATCCTTGCCATCCAGCACCACACGGGCCTTGATGCGCTTGCCGAAAGAGGCGAACTCACCGGCCACGGCTTTGGTGCCGGTGAAGCCCGGGGCGCCGATGATGGTCAGGTCTTCAGGGACGCTGCTCAGGGCAGCCAGGCCCAGTTTGCGTCCAGTGGTCGGCTCGTTGCCACCGATCACATTGTTGAGGGTGTCGGCCGGGGTTGCGCCCTCCTCCACGATCACCACGTAGACCGGCACCTTCACCACTTTGAGGATCTGGTAGACGGCCTGGAACAGCGTGCCCGACTCGGCGCCGGTCGGGTCCAGCAACGCCTGGGTGGTGAAACTGTTGATGCGGAATGGCGCGTTTTTCGGGATCGACGCGTGGGCATTCGGCGCAGTGCCGACCAGGCCGATGACGTTATCGCCAAGGCCACCCATGGCCTCGGGGGATTCAGTGGCATTCACGGTGATGCCGTTGTGCTCGAAGTTAAGAACCTCAGCCATGGTTAGTCAGCCTTCTTGGGGGTGGAGTTGAGGACGCTGGTCAGTTCCAGGCGGCCGGCGGTGCGCAGGGCGGATGCTTCAACGTCCAGCAGTTCCAGTTCTTCGCCGGCGGTGGACCAGTGGCCACCTCCGAGGGGGAATGGGATGAGGACGGTGTATTTCTGGCGATTAGACGTAGCCATTTTTTTGAATCTCCAGGCATAAAAAAAACCGCAACGCGGCTCTCGGGGGATGTTTCAGATATCGGGTTAAGCATTACGCGCCAAGGCGCGAGGTTATTTCTTCGGAAGTTCGGAGGGATCGACGCCCTGAAATGCCTTCACTTCAGGCTCGGATGGCGGTGTGTAAATGAAAGGGCTCGCGGGCTGTTCCGGCCAGATCACTGCCTGTGGAAAATCAGGTTGGCCCTCCATCTGTGCAAGATGCACGCGGTACAGGCGCCAAGCCGCCACCTCAGCTTGCCTGGCGGGCAATTCGTCCGCCTCCTCTCCCGCCAAACCAGCTGCGATGGTGTCCTGCAATACCTCAACAGCCGTCAGCAATTCGTTGATTTTCTGGGTAGCGGATGCAGCCTTATCCGTACGCATGCACATCACCAGCGCGAGGATCATTTCACGCGTAGGCTCTTGAACCTCTCCAAACTCGCCAGCCTTCGCACGCTCGAAAAGCTCAACACCGTGAGGCTCAGCGTCATTAGGAGATGCCGCGAAGGGCTGTTCCCCAATGGTCTCTTTGGTTTGTTCAAAAACCACGTTCAGCACTATTGCGCTATGCGCCTGGTCGGTCCAACGTGGATTGTTTGCACTTAGAACGGTAAACATTTGATCACCTTATATTTTAGTTAAGAAACACGTTGCCACAACGAAGCGTTGTAGCCAGTCAAAGCGCCATGCAAGCGCCACTGCCCTACGTTGAGCAGGCCTGAATTATTGCCTGCACCGTCACTTACAGTGAGCGATGTATAGAGCAACTGACTGCCCGCCAATATCGTGCCTTGGTTAGAGGCAGGCTGCGCAACCAGCGGACGCGCAAATGCATATTGTCCGACTGCACTTAGGCCAAGGGCAGCCACTTTTGCACCATGATTTGCGTCACTGATCAAATCGCCAAAATCTGTTGCATCTACCGTTAAACGCAGACTCCCTGCCGAGTTAAAGCCCAGTTTGATTTTGTTATTAACCTGCCCCACGCCACCGCCCTGTTGTATCGGCGTGTAGCCCAAACGCGGCTGAATGTAATAAACGACACCGTCTGTCAAACGGCGCATGTACATGAATTCAGGGTTATCGGACGCCATTCCCACCGTGGTGATGGCATCGCGAATTGGCCTGGACAAAACATACTCTTCGCACTTGGCAATTGTTTCGTCTTTTGTATACGCGTTGGTAATGCCATAGGCGGCAAGCGTAGAGCCCCAATTTGCCTTGGTGTCAGGCGAAAAGTTTCCGGAATACCAAAAATTGCCAAGATCCGTTGTATCCACCGTCGCCTTCAAGCCGACAGGGGACCAGCCAATGTTAACCCTTGATCCCGTCTGTCCCACCCCGGTGCCTTGCGCGACGGGTGTGTAATCCAGTTTTCTCTGGATAAAGTACAACGCGTTATCCGATTCACGACGCATGTACATAAGCGCTGGATCATTACCGGCCATGCCGATGTTGGTAATACCATCGCGCATGACGCGTTGTGCAACCAAGTATCCTGTTTCATCTTTGGTATAAGCGTTGGTAATGCCATAGGCGGCAAGCGTCGACCCCCAATTTGCCTTGGCGTCGGGAGAGAAGTTTCCGGAATACCAAAAATTCCCCAGGTCTGTTGTATCAACCGTTACTTTCAAACCAGCGCTGGACCATCCAATGTTTACTCTTGAGTTATTTTGGCCTACGCCGGTCCCTTGCGAGACGGGTGTGTAATCCAATTTCTTCTGTATGAAATACACCAGGTTATCTGTTTCACGGCGCATATACATAAGTGATGGGTCATTACTGGCCATGCCTATGTTAGTAACACCGTCGCGCAAAGCACGTTGCCCGACCAGATAATTGGTTTCGTCCTTGGTAAATGCGTTAGTCACTCCATAAGCGGCAAGCGTCGACCCCCAATTAGCCTTGGTATCGGGAGAGAAATCAGAAGACGTCCAGATTTTTCCGAGATCGGAATTATCGATGGTCAACTTCAGATTATTACCTGACCACCCCAGCTTTACCGTGTTTTGGAGCTGGCCAATACCCGTGCCTTGCTGAACAGGGAGGTAGGTCAATTTTGACTGAAAGCGCACGTCGCTCTCGGTTTTTGTGAAAGCATCCACAATACCGAAACCCGCGAGACTGGTTGGGTTGGTGCCACCGATCACAAAACCTCGACGGTCAACCGAGACACTCCGATACGTGCCAGGAATGACCCCACTCGGGCCATAAATCTGCTCGAATTCGAGCGCTGTAGTGCCCAGGATAATCGGTGCGTTCGTGGTCAGTTGCCACAGCGTGTCAGCGTACTTCGTGCCCTCCTCAACACTGACTATCAAGTTAGGTGTTACTTCACCACTGACATCTGCATCAGTACGGCGAAACCAAGTGCCATTGGCAACAGTGTAAATACCATTATTGGCCGCAATCGCCTGGAACGTTACCAGTACGCTGTCGCCCGCAACAACGGCAACGCCGTCGAGCATTTGAGCACCGCTCAACACAATTGGCCCAGTTGCAGCGGCTCGCACGGACTTTTTAGTGTCCAGTTTCGCCAGCTCGCCTGCCACGTAATCGGCCACCCAGGCACGCGTGGCCTTGACGATCGAGTCATCGATCGACAGCACCACATTCGACGCGTTGCTTGTTTGAAAAATAGCACGCAGATAAAACTCTTTGCCTGCGCCTTGATCGGCCATTACCGGTTTGAATGACTCTGGATACTTAATGACCGCATAGAGGATACCGGTGTCAGTCCATATGGCGGCTTCACGCACATACCAGCCACCCACCTCATTAGGAATCGTCACCTCAGCCAGTAACCAGCTTAAGTTTTTTTGATCCTGCATCAATGCGTTGATGCTGCCTCGCCATACCTCACGGCGCAAAGCGACCGCGGTCGCGTCGGGGTTATAAACAGAACCGCCGCCATCGCCGACCGACATATGCGTCAACTTGATAGGCGTCCCGCTTGCCTTGCAAGCGGTCTCGTGCGCGATCCCGGCGTTTGTTAACAGTGTGTAGTAATCAGCCATTTTTACTCCAACGGGTAAAGGGTCATGGTCTCGACGGTGTAAATACCCGCCGCCATATAAAGCGGCGAAATGGATGAGAGGCCTTCCAACTTGAAGGGGGAAATCGTGGTCAGTTCCCCACACACAGTGACCGCACTGATGCAGTGATTGCCTGATGCGGATAACCCGACACTCACCGCCAACGTGTCACGCTCGCTTTTTGCATCCGCGAGGCGCTTGTCGAGCCGAGTGTTTATCTCTTCGCTGTAAGGCCGATCAGTGAAAGCTCTAACGGTGAAACTGTATGGCGCACCCGTAGGAGACTTCTCATGCCACGCCTGTATCTGAGGCGATAATTCAAGCCCCCGGACCGCATTTTCGAGCGCAAGGCGCGTGCCTGCCTGGCGTTTTGTTGGCCAAGAAAACCCGACGGTAAGACGCTTTTCAGACTCCGCAGCGTTAGCACTCCATTCCGCCACACCGCGATCCGCAGCCAGGTAGGGTAGAAACTCCGTAGGCGTTTCATTAGGGTTCATCAGACTCGGAAAAGGCGGCGTAATACGGTTGACCAGCTTTGCGAAGCCGAGATCCAGCGCCCTCTCCAGTGCCGAGCTATTCGTTGGCAGGAGGCTATGATCGATTTGCTCTTCACTCATAAGATTCGCACCTCAATCTCGATATCGGTGCAATAGGGAGCCTGAAAGGCCGTTGCCTGAATCGGAGAAACGGGCTCAAGGATCAGCAGTTGCGCAGCGCCGGCGCTGTGAATCGCATAATCAATCCAGCTCGGATCCACCCGCCCTTCCAGCCGGTGACAAGACTCCGCGTAGTCCTGCAGCAGCTTTTGAGCGGCGACTTGTGTAAGCCCCGAATCCGGGCCGGCATTGATCTTGGCGACCACGCGGATTTTGTACGGCAGGATTTGCGCGCCTTGCACGCTGACCAGATCCGTCTCCGGCCGTACATCCGGCCGTGCGAAATGGCGACGAACGCCGTCAAGCAAATCGACAGAAGGCGTGCCGTCGCCCTCACGGGAAAGCACGGTGACCATCACTTCGCCGGGCGCTGTTCGACGCCCGTTGCCGTCTTTGACCTGGGCCGCATAGCCGTCCGGGTCAAAGGTGTAGCTGACGGTTACCACACCTGGCGTAGCGCTTTGCACCTTCACCGACGGCCGTTCGCCTAGAGTGAAAACCTCACGCCGATACTGCATTCGCGAACCTGCCGCCGGGGCATGTGGCGCCAGGTAGTAACGCAGGCGAGCGTCGTCATCGCTCTCCAATGTTGGCGGCACAGGCGGAAATGCCGCCGGGTCGCCAGGGTCGAGTACTTGGCGCTCCAGGCCCATATCGGCCAGGCGTGCATCCAGGTTGCTACCGGTGGCCCACCACGCCAGCATCTGTTTGATGCGCGCATTGTATTTGCGCTCGTGGGTTTGCAGCCGCACACAAAACGCTTCCAGCGCCAGGGTCAGCAGCTCGCTTTCATTGTCGAGGCTGACCTTGAGTTTGGCCGCGCTTTGCGGCGCTCGGGTGGCGACGTAGTCAACGACAAACGCCTTGAATTCGGCCAGCAACGGTTCGAACTCATCCACCGCGATGATGGCCGGTTCCGCCAGTTGGTTCTGGCCGGGGATCAGCATGCTCATGTCACGACCTCAAAGGATTGTTGGCGGTTTTTCCAGGTACCGGCAAAGCGCAGCAACAGGCCGGCGCCTTGGCGGGTCGCGACGATGACCTGGGGTTGGAAATCGCCGATGCCGTTCTGCGCGTTATAGAACGCTTGGGCGGCGTGGCTTTGGGCGAGAATCAGCAGGTCGTCGCCGAGGTTCTGGCCGAGCAGTTGCGGGATCTGCGAGCCGTACAGCGGGCGTTTTTGGCGAGTGCCCACGGGGGTGGTCAGCGCTCGGGTGGCGCGCTGCACGAATTGCAGCCAGTCATCAACGGCTGCCCCGGTGTTCCTGTCGATTCCGATCATGCGGTGTCCTTATCGGGGGCTGATGACGCGTCCTTGGTGGTCCACTACGGGGCCGCTGAAGTGTGCGCCGCCGGCATCGAGCAACAGGCGGGTGCCGCCGATTTGCAGGGTGATGCCCTGGGCGCTCATGGTCAGGCTGGCGGCGCCGACCTTGACGTCGACCTGCTCGCGGGAGCCGGTAAAGGTGGTGGGGCCGTTGACCCAGTTGAACGTGTGGCTGGCGTCGTCGTAGTCGCTTTGAGTGCCGTCCTGATGGCGGCGCCGGGTCAAGCTGGCAACGCTGGAGACCGGCGGAAACTGACTAGTGTTCAGGCCGAACAAGGCCACAGACTGGCCGCCGCCCTCGCCGCCGCCGTAGTTGAGCAACAGGCATTGTTCGCCCACGGACGGAATGCGCGTTTCAGTCTGTGCACCGGCGCTAGGGTTGAAAAAACGGATGGCCGGCGTGAGCAACTCACCGTGGCTGACCTTGCAGGTATTGCTGGCGGCGTCGACCTCCTGACACACGCCAATGCGGCAGAAGCTTTCGGCACGCCGGTAAAGGTCTTCAAGCTGGGTTTCCATTTCCACCAGGCGCTCTACGATCGGCCCCAGTTGCATGCGTAACAGCGCGTCGAACATGGGCTACTCCGCCAGGGGTTTGTATTGATCGGGGTCGTTGATGTTCGAGACTTCCCAGGTGCGAGCGAACAGCGGTTGGCCTGTGGGATCGGTGAGTAATACAGGTCCCAAGTAAAGGGTTTGGGTGAAGGAAACGGTCCAGGTGTCGTAGTCCGTTTCCGCCGTGGTGCGCACAGACGGCGCGGCGACGATATTCATCGGCAAATCACACTGTGCCTGCGGCAGGTTCCAGCGGTTATCCAGCACCAGGTCCATCAGTTGGCTAGCCAGGTCGCAGGCATCAAATGGCAATGCCCCGGGCGCAACCATGGCCTTGAGCGAAAGGGTCAACGCGTGAGCCTTGCGCCCTTCTCGGGAGCGAATGCCGGGGCCATTGCCCTCGACCGTGATCAATACGCCGGTGTTATCCCCGGTGCCGTTAAAGTCCTGGTGATTGCCGATTTTCAGGTCCGGGAAGGCCGCTTGCAGCGCCTCGCCAATGGCGAGGGGCAGTTGAGAGGGCTTTTCGATGAGCATCATTTTAAGTAGCGTCCTTGCAACAGTTACTGCGGGTCCTGACGGGAGTTTTCGTTGATTCCGATGCGCTTGGCCGCCCACCGCTCATAAAGGCCGATGGCCACATCGGCACCCGCCATCGCGGTCAGGCAGCCGATGGCGCCGGCCGTCCAGATCGACATGCCGGCGGCGTAGCACAGCATCAGCGCTGAAACGCCGCACACCATGCAGGCCCCGGAGCGCAGGGCCAGACGGCGGATCAGCGACCAACCCCGTGCGCCCTCTTTGTCGGCGCGCCACATTTCGCCGGATACCCCGCCGATCACTGCCAATACGATGACCAGCCAGATAGGCATTTCCGCTAACGCTTGCTGTTCATTTGTCATGTCACGCCTCCTGGCTGAGCAATAGATAGTCCGTTTTTCATTTACAAATGCTTCGATAGGTAGGCATTCCAAAAAGCCCGGTCGCCCGGGCTTTTCAGTAATGCGGTCCAGATTCGGTCTTTCGGCGCTACTGGCGCGGTACGGACCTTTCCTAAGATGTTTTTCCGACCACGATCCCTGTCTGCCGGATAACTGCTTCTGGTGCTTTACGCTGCACACCCGGGTCAGTTGCCAACCCTCTGAACCGTTATTAGGCCGGTTCATCGCTGCCTGTTTTTGAAGCGTTGAAACTAAAGAGCGTCGGCATCCTTGCCGGTGTTGCCTGGCATCCCTGCCATCGCTTCGATGGCGTCCTTGCCGATGTTGCGTGCCGTCCTTGTCACTTTCCTTGGCAGCATCCTTGCCGCCTCCACCACCTTGTTGGCTGGCTTGAGACGAAGAATATGCATGTATGCATATACAGTCAATGCACAAATGCATTTATTTTTGCCGTGGAAATGCATGCGTGCATTCGCGGCCTTGCGGGCAGAGGGCTTGGTGGTTTTCTGCAGGCGAAAAAAAGCCCGCGCAATGGCGGGCGTTGTCTTACGTAAGGAGGTTAACGGGCGTACATGCCCCACCAGAACACATGACCGAGGATGCTGATCTGCTCATCCTGGATATCCTGGAAACTGTAGTCCTCGTCCGGGTGTTCATCGCGATTGAAGCTGCGCAGGCGAATCCCGGTAGGCAGGCGGTAGAGCTGTTTCACCCGCAACTGGCCATTGTGGTTGATGGCATACAAATCGCCATCGACGATATCGCCAATGCCACTCTTGCCTGCGTTCACCCCGACCGTGGCGCCGTCGCGCAGCACCGGCAACATACTGTTGCCGCGCACCGTCACACACTTGGCCTGGTCGAACTGCACACCGTTATGCCGCAAGCTGCGCTTGCCGAACCGCAGGCTGGCCTTCTCGCTTTCCTCGATGACGAATCTTCCTGATCCAGCAGCCAATTCAACCTCGCGCAGAAAGGGGATCGACACCTCGTCATCATTAACGGGCGTGTCGTCGTCCCACAGGCTTATGTCCTTGAGTTCCGAATGCATCGGGTCGCGCCCGTCATCGCGCAAAGCCCCCGCCGCCGCGCGCCCGCGCAGGTGGTCGGTGCTGACGCGAAAGTACTCGGCGATGCGCGAGATGTGCTTGTCCGACGGGTCAACGATCTTGCCGCTGAGGATCCGCGAGAGTGTGGATTGAGGCACGCCGGTACGCCGGTGAAGCTCCGTGGGGGAGATCCGGTCGCGGTCCAGCAGTTCTCTTAAGACGATAGAAACGTTGCGTTTTTGCATAACGCGGATAGTGCCGGGAGTTTTAGGGGTTGGCAAATGCTAATTTGCATAATTTATGCAAATCAGAAAGCGACAGCCAAAAGCAGTCATTCATCTGATCTTCAAACAAGAGGTATTTATACGGAGAACGACAATCGAGAAATTATGAGGCACCGGCGGTCGGACTCGTCTCAAGCACCGCTCTGGAAGGCCGATACCACAGGTGTTAATTTGCGCGGCTCCGGCCACGAACCGGAACCGCAGACAGGGATGTTTGGACGTCTTTCACGCCCAACCAGGCGTGCCTAATTTCTGTCATGAGTATCATCCGATGCTGCAAAGATCCCTAAGAACCCAAATTCTCGCGCTGCTGAGCGGCAGCCTGTTGGCGATGTTGCTGATTGCTTTGGCATGCTTTCATTTCCTGTCCAGCGGGGTGCAAAACTACGCCAACCTAATCGAAGGTCCGCTGCACACGTCGCAATTGATCGACGAGGCCAACCTGCAATTCAAGGTGCAGGTGCAGGAATGGAAAAACGTATTACTACGGGGCAAGCAGCCGGCAGACCTGGATAAATACTGGAAGCAATTCGAAGAACGTCAGCGCGACGTACAGGGGATTCTCGGCGAACTGGCTAACCAGAAAGGCCTGGACGGCCAACTCAAGGCCCGCATCGAACGCCTGCGTGACGAACACCGTCAGCTGGGAAGCGCTTACCAGAAAGGTCGCGATGCCTATATCGCCGCGGGTGCAGACCCCACCGCAGGCGACACCGCAGTTAAAGGCGTCGACCGTGCTACCAGCGACCAGATGAGCGAACTTGTCGGCGAACTGCGCAAACAGGGCACCGAGCAATCGACGCTGATCAGCGCTGCTGCAAAACGCACGGTGATGCTGGGGATTATCGTAATGCTCGCCTCGGGTCTGTTGATCGGCCTGTTGAGCCTGTGGCTCATCAACCGCAACTTGGTTGACCCCATCCGCAAGCTGATCGACTACGTGGCGCAACTGAGCCAAGGCAAATTGACCGAACGCGTGGTCAGTAGCCGTGAAGACGAGCTGGGCAAACTGGCCATGGCCGCCAACACCTTGCGCGACTTTCTCGCCGAAACCTTCAACCGCTTGCAGCGCAGCGCCAAGGATCTGGACAGCGCAAGTGGCGAGTTAAACGCCATCGCCGGTCTCATGGCCAGCGGTACCAACGAGCAGTTCAACCGTACCGATCAGGTGGCTACGGCGATGAACGAAATGTCCGCCACCGCCCAGGAAGTGGCTCGTCACGCAGCCGATGCCGCACGCGCTGCCGATGATGCCGACCAATCCGCGCAGCAGGGCGAAAAAGTCATGCGGGGCACCATTCACACCATCACCCAAATGCGTGGCGAGATCGCCAACACAGCCACGGTGATCCGTCGCCTGGAAACCGACAGTGGCCGCATCGGCAAGGTGCTGGAAGTGATACGCGGCATCGCCGAACAGACTAATTTGCTGGCGCTGAACGCGGCGATCGAAGCCGCCCGCGCCGGTGAAGCCGGACGCGGTTTTGCGGTCGTGGCCGACGAAGTGCGAAGCCTGGCCCAGCGCACGGCGGCGTCGATCATCGAAATCAACCAGATCATCCAAACAGTGCAAACCGGCGCGGTGGACGCGGCTCAGGCGATTGAAAGTGGCCAGTCGCGCAGTGAAGAAAGTGTCGCGCAAGTAAATGAGGCCGGCGCCATGCTGGAGCGCATCACCCATGCCGTGGAAGCCATTCGCGACATGAACCGCCAGATTGCCACCGCCGCCGAAGAGCAAACCTCGGTGGCGGAAGACATCTCGCGCAACCTCACCGAAATCACCACGATTGCCAGTACCAACCTGGACAACATGCAGCGCACCGAAGCGGCAAGCCGCAACCTTCACGGGTTGTCAGGGCAGTTGAATGAAGTGACGGCACGCCTGAGTGCTTAGCCGGACCGTTAGCGGTTAGATCGGCTTCAGGCTGAGCAGTGTTGGAAGACCGAGCCCCGTATTTCATAGCCTTACACGGGGCAATGCTCAGACCAAAAACTCTCAGCATTTGCGTGACCTTGCGGCGGTGATACCTAATCGACGAAACGTAGGCTTTTTTTGCGGGCACGCTGGACAGCTTTTTTGCCAGGCTCTTTTGGCAGCAACTGCGTTAGATCCGATAATCGCGTCTCCGCTTTTTCGAGCGCGTTGATTGAGTAGCGCTGCCAAACCTTTTCAACTGGCCACAGGTCAGGTTCAGTCGAGCTCTCGCGACGGGCATCTTTTGTCCGTTTCCACTTGATCAGTCGATTGATCGGTAGTGGCCTAAAGCTGCTTTCACCTTTAAGCCACTGACCAGGGCTCTTATCTTCAGGTGATCATTGGCGGGGCGTATCCCCCCGCATGGGCCCGCTGGCAACTGGCAAAGCAAAGAGGCTCCCCTTTTTCCCAGTTGCACCCACCCCAGCACCACGCTACCCTCCTTCCCGTCGCTGCCAATTCAGCGATCGGGCCTGAGAACCCGGCAAGATGCAGGCGCACCAAGCGCCCCCAAAACCCGATTTGCAGGCGTTTTTTTTCGCCTCACAATTCGTGCAATGGCGGCTGTGCGTGGGAGACCTTCGGGTCTGCCGGGTTCCTGTATCTCCGGTTTCTCAGCCTGCGCACAGCTGCCACCCATTCGCCTGAGAACGAACGGGGTAGCTCTCAATTGATATGGGAGTTTTACCGATGACCGCTACAGATCCGTCTGCGTTAACCACCCTCGGCGTCACCCCCTTCTCCTTTCATTCCGACCAACCGCTATTCCGTGTCAACAGCGGTGTTTCCCTGCACGAAGCCTTGCACCATGCCTCCGACCTCCTCCATGTCGCCAAGCAGCTCGCAGAAGATGCGGCGATGACCAGGGAGACGGACCGTTACGCCTGGGCGTCGCATTACTTGCAGGAGATGGTGAAAGCGGTGGTTGATGATGCAGTGAAGGTGTTGGATTCGCCCGGCAACATTCAGTAAGGGCCAACCGTAAAAAGGGGCGGCGCTTTATATAAAGGCACCGCCCTTTTTTGTGTTTTACCTGGCCGTTTGCGACCTGCGAAGGGCCGACTTCACGTGTTAACCTTGCGCCCATCGCAACAAATGCTGGGCCAAGCGCCCAATGCCGTTTAGTTAAGCGCCCCCGATTGGGCACGATGTTGAGCTTTCGAACTTCAGCGATGCAGGGGCTGCGGCCTGCAGGTACAGCGCGGCGATCCCTTCGCAGCCTCGCTAAGGCTCGACAGCTCCCACATTCGGCCTGCGTCGTTTGGAAGCCTGCGCTGCGCAACTGATCGACACTGGACCACGCGCGCCCTTTGCCCCATCACTTTCAACGAATTTGCCTACTATCCAATGAGTAAAAACACGTCCGATCTGTCTTCCCACACGCCGATGATGCAGCAGTATGGGCTTGAACAATGCTTAGGCCACGTTCCGCGTGGCTTTCGGAGCGTAGCCGTCTAAAACCCTACCGTCATTTTGGAGGCTTTAAGGCCAATGAAACCGGCTTAGCGCCAGGTAGTATTAGACAGAAAAACCTCTCTCCGGCGTCCTGCCGACGAACACCACTCCCAAATCCGCAACACCTCGATTACTGTACGCACATACAGTATTTGAGTTTCAACACCATGAACATCGACGAAGACACCTCGGCGTGGCTTGGCTGCCCTACACCCTTGGAAATGTACAAGCATCAGTGCGCCCTGCTCGAGGACGAGCTGAACGAAACCTTGAAGCGGTTGAGTGATGCGCGCCGGAATATTGCCGGGCTGGTGCAGATGGGCGACCTGCTGGCCACTGGCAAAGCATTGGCCGAGGTAGCACTGAAAAAGGCTGCAGCCGATTTGGCCGATGCCTATCTGGAAAATTCTCTGCTGGGCCGCCAGGTAAACAGCCTGATGATCGTTGCCGAGCAGCGCGACCAGTTGCTCGTGGAGAACCAGCGGCTGCTGACCGAGATCAAAAGCCTGAAAGAACCCTCAGCCTAACTCGTCGGCATAAGCTGCGACTGCCTCTTCTGTCAGCTCCCGCCACTCGCCGCTGTCGATTACGCCGCGCTCTTTCATGTCGTCAGCCAGCGCCAGCCGCCTCTCGTAACGCTCCTCCGGTGTGGCCGCGATGAACTCTGGCTCATTGCGCAAGGCGAACCACGCCTCCATCGCGTTAACTTGTTCAATGTTGATCGTCATGACGAATACTCGAGGTCAGTGTCTACAGTGTAGAGATTGACCAGCGCCCAGCTGTTCAGCAGGTCCGACGAGCGGAGAACACCATGTGCGGGAGAATTTCACAGTACCGCGGCATCCACGACTTTGTCACAGCGCTGAGCATGCCCAATGCCCTGGCGAACTCAGTCGGTGAGTTGCCACTCGAGCGCTACAACGTTGCCCCTACAACACAAGTCGCCTTGCTCCACCAGCGGGGCGAGCTGCTGCACGCCGACCTGGTGCGCTGGGGTTGGCGGCCACACTGGGCCAAGGATCGTGCGGCGCCGATAAATGCCCGCGTCGAGAAGGTAGCCCACGGCCCGTTCTTCCGAGCGATCTGGCCGCACCGGGCAATCACGCCCATCGATAACTGGTTTGAGTGGGTGGACGAAGGCGGCCCGAAGAAGCAGCCCTATCTGATCCGCCGGCGGGATGGCGCGCCCGTGCTGTGCGCCGCTATTGGCCAACTACCCGACAGCGATGAAGGCCCGGGCGAGCATGACGGGTTCGTGATCATCACCGCCGACAGCGCAGGCGGAATGGTGGATATCCACGACCGGCGCCCAGTGGTACTGACGCCGGACCTGGCTCGGGAATGGTTGGACCCGGATACGCCCAAGGAGCGCGCCGAGCAGATGGTGCTGCACCAGGGCGAGCCGTCCGAGGCCTTCGAGTGGTTCAGTGTCGGCACCGCCGTGGGTAATGTGAGGAACAAAGGGCCGGAGCTGATTGAGCGGATGTAAAAATACGGCGACATCCAAACAAACACATCCAACCTTTATTTCGCTATTCTCGCGAACTCTCTACAGAACAACAGGCTTTCCATGGAAGACTTCAAGGGGTGGGCAACTTTAATTGGTGCGCTCGTAGCGGGCTTTACTGGCTTGTTTAACGCTGTGATTCAGGTTCGAGGAAAACGCGATCGCTTTACTGTTTCCCCTTATTCCACATATCACGACCCCGATCCCCGAGAGTTTATGCACGTCATAAGCCTCAGTGATCACCCGATCCAGTTGATGGACTGGGGGTGGATAGATGAAGACAATCGCTTACGATCGATACGCTCAGAGTCAAGTGAGCCGGGCTTCGGCAGCCAACACCCAGATCTACGCAGCTCATCGAAACTTGAGACAAGGAACGAGATATTTCAAGTAGGGTATATGCGGAGTAAATCGCCTATTGGGGCGTTCGCTTGCTCTGCGACGCAAAAGATCCCAAGGCTATCCTTCAAACACGAGGTTTCTGTATTTACAAAGTTGAAAATCAGAGCTCGTGTCTGGTGGATGGGGGCTGCTTATTTGAATTGATCCATATCGACTCATGCTCACCGTGCGATAGCTCTGACATACGCCTGGCACGCACGCAGCGCTATCAATCCGTTATCCCCATCGCCGGTGATGGCGATAATTCGTTGCGCATGCGCTGGGTTAAGTTGGGCTCGACGGGCTGCATGAACCACGCTGACGGCGCCGGCGGCGGCAGGCACGTTGCAGCCACTGGCTGGATCGTCGGCAAGGAGGACTGACAGCCGCACATCAGCAGTGGCAAGGCGGTCGCGCAAAAGAGCCTGGTTGCGTTGAGCATCGGATAGTTCTCGAGTGTGTTGTTGGTCCTGGGCCGCTAGTTCTTTCTCGATGGCCCGGCGCTTGTCCTGTTCAGCGCGGGCCTGGGCCGCTGCGGCATTGCTGATCGCGGCCAAATCATCCTTGTGCAGGCCGGCCTGCTCGGCGAGCTTCTCTCCCATGCGCCAGTCCTGCACCTGCCAGGCCACGCCCGCGGGGCCGGCCATCAGCATCAGAATCAGCAGAGCCAGGCTCGCCAGCTTCTGCACCGGCGTCATGCCAGCGCCCGCCGCACGCCTTCCGCCAGCACAGCATCGGGATATGCATACCCGGCGTTTTCGTGGTGGATGATCGCCTTGACGAAACCGGACATCACCGCAGGCTGCGAAAGGTCCACCTCGGCGCCAGGGCGGGTGCCTGTGTTTGCCTCGACGGCACGCACGTAGGCCGCGGTGTCGTTCTCCACGGCCGGCGCCCAGCGACTGATGATCGCCTTTACCGTCTTCAAGCCATGCTTTCGCTGGTAGGTCAGCAGCACCTTGCCCAGGGCGCGGATGCCGTTCTCGGGCGTATCGAACCGGGCGAACCGCTTCTCGATCTGCGGATCTGGCTTGAGCTGGCCTTGCCACTGGTTGGCTGGGTTGTAGTCGATGTTTCCGGGGTTATTGTTGCGCACGCCGCGGGTTTCAGTGATGGGCATAGCTTTTCTCCAGGCGAAAAAAAACCGCTCAATGGCGGCTGTGGTGTTCTGCGGAAGATCAGGCTTCAGTGCGGTATTCAGACGCCGGAAGCGGGAAACGCGCCTTGATGGCGGCCACGGAGGAAAGCCACGCGGCATAGTCTGGTTCGAGACCTTGGCTCAGTGCGTCGTAGTCCGCCTCAAGGCGGAGCGGATCAGACTCGGCGAGGTATGCGGCCCGGCGAGAAGCCAGGACAGCCTCTAGCGTTGCCCGGCGGTCTTCTTTCTGACGCTGCTCGACAGTCACCATCTTGCTGAAATCAATGTTTTTCATTGGGGAAGACTCACGTTCCCGTCAGGCGGACTGACGATATCGGCGGGGAAGTTTGCAGCGGCCGTAGCGTCCT